>JBBRPQ010000031.1:0-60795 GCA_038227825.1 Chthoniobacterales bacterium | reverse complement strand
GCCGGAGTGAGTGCTTCCATTGCCGGAGTGCGTGCTTCCATTGCCGGAGTGCGTGCTTCCATTGTCGGAGTGCGTGCTTCCATTGCCGGAGTGAGTGCTTCCACTGTCGGAGTGCGTGCTTCCATTGTCGGAGTGCGTGCTTCCACTGTCGGAGTGAGTGCTTCCATTGTCGGAGTGAGTGCTTCCATTATCGGAGGGAGCTCGCCCACTTTCGTGATCAGCCCTGGGCGCGACACCTCTCCGGGGCTTTGCCCGGGACCACTTTGCAAAAAGAACGCCGGACGCGCGTGATGCACGTCCGGCGTTTTGCGGAAGCTTTCGCCGCGAGGATGCGGCGCGGGCGGGCTTACAGGCCCTTGCTCACGATGTATTTCACGAGGTCCACGCAGCGGTTGCTGTAGCCCCATTCGTTGTCATACCAGCTCACGAGCTTGAAGAACTTGCTGTTCAGCCCCACGCCGCTGCCGCCGTCGAAGATCGAGCTGCGCGGATCGTGGATGAAGTCGCTGCTCACGACTTCGTCCGTGGTGTAGCCGAGGATGCCCTTGAGATACGTCTCGCTCGCCTTCTTCATGGCGGCGCAAATCTCCTCGTAGGTCGTCTCCTTCGCGGTCTTGAAGGTGAGGTCCACGACCGAGACGGTCGGCGTCGGGACGCGGAAGGCCATGCCGGTGAGCTTGCCCTTCACCTCGGGGCAGACGAGGCTCACGGCCTTCGCCGCGCCGGTGCTGCTCGGGATGATATTGATGGCGGCGCTGCGTCCACCCTTCCAGTCCTTCTTGCTCGGGCCGTCCACGGTCTTCTGCGTGGCGGTGTAGCTGTGGACGGTGGTCATGATGCCTTCCTCGACGCCGAAGCCTTCCTTCAGCAGAACGTGGACGACTGGCGCGAGGCAGTTTGTGGTGCAGCTCGCGTTGGAAATGATGTGGTGCTTCGCGGGGTCGTAGTTCGTGTGGTTCACGCCCATGACGACGGTGATGTCCTCATTCTTGCCCGGAGCGCTGATGATGACTTTCTTCGCGCCTGCGGTGATGTGGCCCTTGGCCTTTTCCGCGTCCACGAAGAGGCCGGTGCTCTCGATGACGATGTCCACGCCGAGTGCTTTCCACGGAAGTGCGGCTGGGCCTTCCTTCACGGCGAGGCATTTGATCTCCTGGCCGTCCACGACGAGGATGTCGTCCTCAGCCACATCGGGGCTGCTCTTTTTGCTGAAGACTTCCTCCTTGGCCTTGCCCTGCGTGGAGTCGTACTTCACGAGGTAGGCGAGGTTGTCCGCGGGAACGAGGTCGTTCACGGCGACGACTTGGATTTCTTTTCCAAGCAGGCCCTGGTCGCAGATTGCACGAAAGACGAGGCGGCCGATGCGGCCAAATCCATTGATACCGATTTTGATCATTTTGTTTTCTGTATGTGTTCTTGTGATTGCCTGGAGAAAGAACGGCGAATGAAAGGGGCGCGGCCCCGCCTCGTCAATGCTTGAAGGGGAATTCCTCGGATTCCCCCGACCATGGGTGGATTTTTCAACTCAGCGACCGATGCGCCCCCCGCCGGTGCCGGCTGCGAGCGCCTCGATCTCCGCGACGCTGCCGCGATTCCAGTCGCCGTGGATCGTGTGCTTCCATGCTGCGGTGGCGGCGGCAAATTCAATCGCGCGCGCAGGTTCATCGCCGCGCAGCAGCGCGTGGATGAGGCCGCCGGTAAAGCTGTCCCCGGTGCCGACACGATCGACGACGGTGATTTCATGGCGTCGTGAAAATGCGGACGCGCCGCCGCTGTGCAGCATCGCACGGAAAGTGGTGTGCGTGGCGCTATCGCCCGCACGACAGGTCATCGCCACGGTGCGGCAGCCGTGCATCTCCGCGAGCGCGCGTGCAGTCGCGGGAAGGCGCTCCTCTTCATCGCCCGACTGCGCGGCAACTCCGAGGATGTCCACGGCGTCGCTTTCACCGGCGATGCAGACATCCACGTGGCGCATGAGCGGACGCAGCGCGGCGGCGGCGGCTTCGCGGGTCCAGAGCTTTGCGCGGAAGTTCACATCGAAACTCACGGTGATGCCGCGCTTCTTCGCAGCGGCGCACGCTTCCTCGCAAAGTGCCGCGCATCCCGCGCCGAGCGCAGGGGTGATACCGCTCCAGTGAAACCATTTTGCGCCGTCGAGCACCGCGTCCCAATCGACCATGCCGGGCTTCATCTCCGTGATGCTCGCATGCGCGCGGTCATAGGTGACTTTCCCCGGACGCTGCCCGACGCCGGGCTCCAAGAAGTAAACGCCGATGCGCTCACCGCCGCGCAGCACGGCACGGGTGTCCACCCCGCGCCCGCGCAAATCGGCGATGCAGCGTTCCCCGAGTCCATTCTCCGGCAAGCGCGAAACGAATGCGGAATCGCGTCCGAACTGCGCGAGCTGCACGGCGACATTGGCCTCAGCGCCGCCGAAGGTCACGTCGAGCGACATTGCATCGGCGAGCGTGGAAAAGTGCGGGGTGGTCAGGCGAAGCATGACTTCGCCGAAGCAGACGATTTCGGCCATGGAGAAGATGAGAGTTTAGAAACGCGGGTGTGGCGTCAATGCCCGGAGCAGCGATGCCGCACTGGACTGCTAGACGAATTCCAGCGGAACGGAATCACTTGCGATGAGCCCGTGCTTCGCGAGCAGCTTGCGATAGAGCGCGATGGCCTCGCGGCCCGGACCGCCGATGTCGAAGCGCAGCCATTCCGTGAGGTAGCGGCGGCGCATTTCCACATCGCCAAAATCTTCGCCGTCGATGAGCTCAGGGATGCGCGCGCAGCCTGCGACCTTCAGCCCTCGGAAGGCATCGGCGACTGCATGGGAGTCTTTCACTGCGCTGCGCAAAGCCCAGACGGCGAAGACAAATGGGAGACCCGTGCTCCGCTTCCACTCCTCGCCAAGGTCGAAGAACTTCCAATCGGATATCCCCTCCTCCGCTTGGCGAAATTCGATGGCCTGATTTCCAATCAGCAATTGCGCATCACCACTCGCGCCGAACTCCGGATGCACGCCGTGAAATTCCGCGAGCAGCACGCGCAGCAGGTTTGCGGAACTCATCGACGCGGGATCGAGCGCGACAGAACGCACGTCGCGCAATGCGCCGCGATACGCGAGGAACACACTGAACACGGGGCCATCGCACCCCACGGCGACACCGTCCACGATTCGGTAACGGGGATCGCGCACCGCTTCAAAAACCGGCACGAGCGCGGCATCAAGTGCGCCCGCAGCAAGCAGTCTCGCGAGCGACGACGGGTGATCGAAAACAACCGGCCCGTCGTAGCCGCAGATGAGTGGCCGCGAATTGAGATACTTTACGCAACCGATGCGCAGGCTGCGCAATGCAAGCCACGGATCGCCGCTGCTCACGCGCAGGCAGGCTCAGCCTGCACTTCCGCTCCGACACGCATCGTGGGCGAACGCTTCTCCCACGTGCTCTCGATCCGACGGTACCATGTGTCACGCTGCATCGGCGTGCGGCCCGCTTCAGTAATTGCCTTTTCGAGCGCATTCACCGTCTGGAGGGTCGGCGTCGTGGCACCGGCCATGTGGAAGATTTTCTCCTCCATGATCGTGCCGTGCAAGTCGTCCACGCCGTAGTTCATCGCGAGCGATGCAAGCGGCAGTCCGAGACTCACCCAATATGCGGTGATGTGGTCAAAGTTATCGAGGTAGATGCGGCTGATCGCGAGATTCTTGAGCTGCTCGAATGCCGTCGCGTGCTGGATATGGCGCAGCTCAGGTCGCGCATTTTCACTCTCGAATGCAAACGGGATGAATCCCGCGAAGCCGCTCGTGATGTCCTGCAATTCGCGCAGGCGGCGCAGGTGATCCACGCGATGTTCAAATGTCTCGACGTGCGCAAAAAGCATCGTCGCCGTGCTGCGCATCCCCATCTCATGCCAAGTGCGATGGACCTCGGCCCATTCATCCGCTGTCTCCTTGCCGCGGCAGATTTGGTCGCGGATTCCCTGATCGAAAATCTCAGCACCGCCGCCGGTAATCGCGCCGAGTCCAGCATCACGCAGGCGCGACAGCATGTCCTTGAGGCTGATTTTGAAAACACGATCGGCGAGGTGGCGGACCTCCACGGCCGTAAATGCCTTGATGTAAAGTGCGGGATCGAGGGCGCGCAGCCGCGTGATCAATTCCAGATACCACTCGGGCTTCAGCGTCGGGTGGAGGCCGCCGACCATGTGGATTTCCGTGATGCCCATTTCGAGCCCGGCCTTCACGCGGCGCTCGATTTCTTCAATGCTCAACTCGAATGCGTGCTCTTCATTTTTGCGCGCACCGAATGCGCAGAACTGGCAGCGCAGCAGACAGTGGTTCGAATAGTTGACGTAAAGGTTGTGGATGTAGGTGCCGACATTCCCGTTCTTCCGCTCCCGGAGCACGTTCGCAATCATGCCAATCGCGTTCAGATCGTCCGAGTGGTAGAGTCCCAGACATTCGGCGTCCGAGATGCGCTGGCCGTCGCGCACTTTTTCAAAAATGGGCCGCAGTGACGTGGGAATCAGTTTTTCGGCAATCGTCGCCATGTGTTTGTCATCATTTCCACAAACGTCCGCTCGCCGCAAACGCTTTCGCAGATCGTCGCATTTTCCTGTACCGGCTCACGTTGCCAAACGTATCGCTTCCTTGATTCCATCGCCTCGGTCAGCCGCGGGAGGCACGATCCGAATGTCATCACACCGGCCTCAGCCACTCCGCACACTGTCGCGCCCAGTAAGTGATGATCAGGTCCGCTCCGGCCCGCTTGAAGGCGGTCATCTGTTCGAGCACGCACGCCTTCTCGTCGAGCCAGCCGTTCGCGGCAGCGGCCTTCAGCATCGCGTATTCGCCGCTCACATTATAGACGGCGGTCGGCAGGCCGAAGCGCTCCTTGATGCGCCAGACGAGATCGAGATACGGCAAGCCGGGTTTCACCATCACGATGTCCGCGCCCTCGGCGATATCGAGCTCCACCTCGCGCAATGCCTCGCGCGCATTCGCCGCATCCATCTGGTAGGCGCGGCGGTCGCCGGATTGCGGCGCACTTTCCGCAGCATCGCGGAAGGGGCCGTAAAATGCTGATGCGAATTTCGCCGCGTAGCTCATGAGGATCGTGTCTTCAAAACCCGCCGCATCAAGTGCAGTGCGGATCGCTCCGATGCGCCCGTCCATCATGTCGCTCGGCGCGACGACATCCGCGCCGGCCTTCGCGTGCGAGAGTGCGGTCTTCACGAGCAGCTCCACGCTCGCATCGTTGTGGACGTGCGCCACATCGCCGTGGAATTCCGTGATGCCGCAATGCCCGTGGCTCATGTATTCGCAGAGGCACACGTCGGTCATCACGACGAGCGCCGGCAGCTCACTTTTCAGCCGACGCACTGCACGCTGCACCACGCCATTTTCGTCGTAAGCCTGCGTCGCCTTTTCATCGCGGACCTTGGGAATCCCGAAGAGCAGCACCGCCTTCACCCCCGCCTCGAACGCACCGCGCGCCTCGGCGAGCAGCGCATCTTCGTCGAGCTGCGCCACGCCGGGCATCGAGGCTACGGGCGCGCGGCCCTTCACTTTCTCCGAGACGAAAAGCGGGAGGATCAAGTCATCCGCCGACAGCGAACCCTCGCGGACGAGGGCGCGGATTTGCGGTGTAGCGCGGAGACGGCGGGGACGGCGGGTGAGATTCATGCGCGGCTTTTGGAGTGGTAGGGAGTGAAGGGTAATCGCTAAGCATTAGCCAGTCATCAGTCGCGCCGCGAAAAATGCGCGCGGCCAACGAGCCTCATTTTTCAACTGTGTCCAAACCCGCCAACGCCCAAAAAATCACGCTCCTCCAGACGCTCGTGTCGCTCCTCTGCGGTGCCGCGCTGAAGCTCCTCGCACTGACCCTGCGCGTGAAATGGCACGACGGCGGCACCTTCTACGACCGCAGCCGCAAACGCCCGGTGATCCTCTGCATCTGGCACAACCGTCTGCTCGGCTCCATCCTCGCAGACTGGCGCGCACGAAAACGCTTCCTCCCGGTGAAAGTGCTCACCAGCGCGAGCAAGGACGGCGGCTGGCTCGCAGCCATGGCGCGGCGCTTCACACTCGGTGCAGTGCGCGGCTCCAGTTCACGGCGCGGTGCGGCGGCATTGCTGGAACTCTCGCGCGCCATCGGTGAAGGCAACGACATCGTGATCACACCCGACGGCCCGCGCGGGCCGAACTACTCCATCGCACCCGGCATCATCCATCTCGCGGGTCATGCCGAGGTATGCATCGTGCCGGTGAAAGTCGGGTTCACACGCTTCTGGCGCATCGGCAAAAAATGGGACGCGCTCTGGATTCCGAAGCCCTTCTCACGGCTCACGCTGGAATTCCTCGAACCGCTCAAAATCTCCAATGACAGCGATGCGATGGAATCCGAGACCCAGCGACTCGCCGAGGTGATGGGCCGGGACTGAACGGCTCGTGCCAAACTCCCGTAGCCGCCGACGGAAGGAGGCAGGCTGATCAAAAAGGCGGCATACGGATGACGTGAAGCCGGCTGCCATGAACTAACAAGGCCGATGAATCCGAAGGCGCTTGGCGATCTGCGCCGTCGTCGTGGACAAAGTGCCCGCCTCCTTCCGTCGGCGGCTAAGGGATTATTCCACGCCGCCCATCGAGAAATTCACCCAGAGCGTGAGCAGCTCCGGCCCGCAGAAAATCCACAGCAGCGCGCCGAGCGAAAGATAGGGACCAAAGGGGATTTTCGCAGACCACTCGCGCCGACCGATCACGATCGTGAGCCCGCCGATGAGCGCACCGATGACCGATGCGGCCATCACGGTAAAAAGGATCGCCTTCCAGCCGAGGAACGCACCGATGCACGCCATGAACTTTACGTCCCCAAATCCCATCGCATCGCGCTTAAACGAAATCCGACGAACGCTGCCGGAAAATTCCTTCACCACATTCAGATCGAATGATTCGCCCCCGATTTCCATCCGCTCGTATTGTGACCGCACCTCGATGTTTTCATACACCTTGCCATCGAGTTCCAGCCGCGCGCAGTCCATCACCATCCAGTCCTTCTCCGTCGAGAAAAGCTCGTCCCACCACATGTCTTCTCCGGCGATGATCATCTTCGCGCGCTCACCCTCGATCTTCCAAGTAAAGGCGCGCGGCTCGTCCCATTGCAGCGTCTTTTTGCCAAAGGCCATCTTCCCCAGCACACTCACGAGCCACAGCAGGCCAAAGCCTGCGGCGGCGCCGAGCAGCGACATCACGAGGCCCCAGACGTGGCTCGTCGGGTCGTGCAGAAATGTGATCGCCGGGAGAAAGTTTTCACCGAAACCCGCGTCACCGATTTTGTCCTGGAGCACCGGGATCGCCGCGCTGAAAAGCACGCCCACGACCGCGCCGCCGATCGTGATTTCATCCGGGATGATGTAGTGCTCGAAATCAATGAACGTCGCCACGATGAGCAGCGCGATGAAGGTGAACAGCGGCAGCACCATCACCCACGCGCCGGGCAGCAAGCCGAGCGGCGAATGCATCACGCGCCACCACGCGCCGAGGAAAAGCAGGCCGGTGAGCAGCTCGACGAGCACGTAGCGCGCGGCGATCGGCGCGCCGCAGTTCCCGCACTTCCCGCGTTGTACGATCCACGTCACAAGCGGGAGATTCGCGTGCCACGGGATCTGGTACTTGCAGTGTGGGCAGAAGCTGCGCTTCGGCTTGTTCACGGATATGCCGAGCGGCATCCGGTAGATGCACACATTCAGGAACGACCCGATGCTCGCGCCAAGAAAAAAGGCGAACACGGCGAAGAGCGCGGGGTAGATTTCGAGGGCTGGCATGGTTGGGCTGCATCACGAGGATGCGGGCGGAGCAAAAGCAGCAGGCGCGCCAAGGTCAAGGAGCCGCCGCTCTTCCGGCACAAACAGGTTGGCCGAGCCCCGGAACCACTGATTCAAGAGGCGGACCCGCGAAAGGCGCGAAACATCGAGAAAAGAGAATTCGTTTCCAGTGATGCCACCAAACCGTTCATTCGCTTTCGCGTCCTTTCGCATGTTTTGCGGGCCATATGCAGCAGCTCCCTACACGATTTCCTCGCGATCCACCTCGCCGCGGATCGCCGCCGGGAGTGCGTGGACCCGGCCAATGATGATCACCGCATCGCCCTCGTGCAGCTCCTCTTCGAGGAAGCCGGAACGCAGGACACTGCCATCGGCACGGAGCAGCGCGACGACCAGCAGATGGCCGTCGGACATGTTTTGAAGTTCGAGGACGGTCTTGCCGGCAAGATGCGTATGCTTGTGCAGGCGCAGCTCATCGAGCTCCACGCCGAGGTGCTTCAGTTCCTCGCTCACGAGGCCGCGGTTATCACCGAGGAATTTCATCGTGGCAGGACGCGTGATGCTGTGGGCGATCCGCGTGCCGCCGATGTTCGCCGGGAGCACGACTTCATCGGCACCGGCCTGCCGGAGTTTCTTCTCGGTCGAAGGCTGCTCGCCGCGTGCGATGATGCGCAGGTTGCGGTTCAGATTCCGCGCGGTGAGGGTGATGAAGACATTCAGCGTATCCTGCGGCAGCACCGTCGCGAGGACCACGGCGCGCTCGATGTGCGCGCGCTGCAGCGTCTCCTCCTCAGTGGCGCTGCCTTTCACAAAGAGGTAGCCGCTTTCCTCCGCCAGCGCGAGCCGCGCATCATCGAGATCCACGACGACGAACGGGAACTTTGCCGCGCTCAGTTCATGCGCGAGAATCTGCCCGATGCGCCCGTAGCCGCAGATGATGGCGTGCTCCCTGACGACTTCCACTTGCTTGCTCTTCTTGAGTTCTCCGATGGCTTTCATGATTTCTCCTTCTGTGATGAAACGGATGACTTCACCGATGACGAAGACGACGGCACTGGTGCCGCCGACGATGACGAGCATGGTGAAAATTTTCCCGCCCACCGTAACAATCGGACGCACCTCGCCATAGCCCACGCCAAACATGGTGATGACGACCATGTACACCGAATCAATAAGATTCCACCCATAGATGAGGTAGCCCGAGACGGCGACGCAGAATACCGCCGCCAGATAAAGGAGGCTGCGCCGGAACTTTCCAAAGATGCTGCCTTTTACCGCAGCGGCCATGTCCGAACGAGTGGCATTCGAGAGGCGGACGCTAGCGACCCCTGCGGGTATTGCGAGAAAAGGTTGCGACGGGTGAGTGGTGAACGGTGACTGGTTGCGAACGACGCGCATTCACCAGTCACAATCCCGGGCCGAAACACCTACTTGGGCCAGACGATTTTTGCTCCCTTGGCATCACTTTGAAGGTCATGGCCAAGAAGCTGAAGATCTCGCGAAGTTCCCTTTTTCACCACCCGTCCGAAAACGGTCTGAAGGGTCTTGCCATAATAGTCCGCCGGCACGCGGCTGAACCATTTGAGACCCTCGGTAGGAACAATCACATAGGTGTATGGCCGATCATGCTGGTTGTTAACATGGACATCGCGGATCTCGCACCGGGACTCTCCATTGCTTTGATAAATGGAACCGCGGGAACCGAATTTGAGCCGGATGATCTGTCCCTCCACCACAGCTAACCCTTCGGCTGTGGCGACAAACTGCTGCACCGTGTAGGTCTTGATCGAATCAGCGGTTTTCTTGTCAATCTCAACCACCGCACTGTCGGTCTTCTTTTCGTTTTGCGCTGCAGCTCCAGGCACGATTGCAAGCATGGCTACCAGGAATAATGGGAGGAATTGCATGAGCGTTTTTATCTAATGAGCATAAAGAGCGGTCAAACACATTCTGAAAACGTGTCCAACGGCATTGACGCGTAGCGATTCCTATTTCTCCGACATCCGGCGCGCGATGAACTCGGCGACCTTGGGGATCTTGCAGGCGGCGAGGGCTTCGGCGGCCCAGGCGGGATCGGCGGCGACGATGGGTTCGGCGGCATACCAATCCATCAGCGGGAGATTCGCGTCGTCCGCGTCCTCCCCGTGCGCGAGCAGCGCGAGGACGATGGGCTTGCGCTGCTCGACCGTCAGCCGCTGGCACGCGCTCGCGAGCGCGAGGCGGACGCGTGGAGAAGTCGGTGCATTTGCAAATTCTTGAAACGAACCCAGCCATTGTTCGCGATCTTTAACACGCTGTGAGACCGATGTGATAAGGTTGTGGCGGGTGTTGGGCGATAGCGTGCGAAGCGGCTCTGATGGTTCCTCGGAGCCATCAGGAGATAGCACGCAAATGGAATCCGCCGCACGCGCCAGAGCTCTGAGGTGCTCCATCGGATATTCTCCGTTGGCATCTTTCTGAAATTTCGGAACCGATTTTACCGCCGTTTTCAGCTCAGACACTTCCGGCTTCCTCTCAATGAGCAATCGCAACGCATGCCGCGCTTCCCACACTTCACCGAACAGCGCGATTTGGAAAAGCGCAGGCGTTTCCATTTGCCCCAAGTTCACCGCCTTCACGATCTGCCCCTTCCTCCCCAGCCGGAAAATCCTCCCCGTCGTGTAGTCGTGCGCCTCGCGGCGGGGGTTGTGGCATTGGTTCAGGTCATACCAGTCAATCATGAACAGCGTCCCGTCGGGGCCTTCGCGGAGGTCCACGATCTGGCTGGCCTTGTCGTGGAAATTGATGAAGTCCGCGCCGTGGTGCGCGACGTAGCCGCTGCCTTTCCGCTCCAGCACGTCCATGTTGATGCGCGCGCCGTGGATGTTGTTCATCAGCACATTGCCGCGGATGCCGTCGGGCCAGCTCGGGTGCTGCGGGATGCAAAGGCCCGCGTGCGCGTGGCCGCCACCCGCAGTGTCGCTCTTGCCGTTGCCGCTGTGCGGCGTCGCGCCGAGGTAATGGCGGTGGTCGGCGATGGTCTTGATGTCGTCGTAAGTGTGCGGATCGAAATGCTGCCCGGCCTGCCGCTGGTAGCGCGCGCCCTGGATGATGTGGAAGAGGTGCGGAATCACGCACGCCTCGGCAAAGAGATCGCCGTCCGCATTCCAATCCATCCCCCACGGGTTGCTCGTGCCGTGCGCGAACACCTCGAATTCCCGCCGCTGCGGCTGGTAGCGCCAGATGCCCGCATTCAAAGCCACGCGCGGCGCGGCGGGTTTCTGCTCCACCTTTACCGGCACAGCCAAACTGCTCACGCGAGCCATCTGCACCTTGGTTCTCTCGATCTTCGCGCGAATCGTGTCCCACCCTGCAATCCGCTGATTCAGATCCAGCGCCTTGGCCTCCCAAGTGTCCCTTGTTTGCTTTAGGTTCTCGATTTGAATTCGCAGTGCGTCGCTCCGTGTTTTCTCCGCTGGAATGTTCTGCTTGGGCGCAGGCGCTTCCAATTCCTTGAACGCAACGTCCATTTGAACATTGAGCTTCAAAACATACCTGGCGGCTGCATTCGCGTCTTCTCGGAGAAAGCCGATGTTGTTCTGCTTTTGAAAGGCATGCATTTCCTCCTCCCCGGTCTGCATCTCCTTCTCCATCGCCGCGAGTTCATCGCGCAGTTGCTTGATCGCATTTTCATCCGGCTCATTTTTCGCCTCTCCCGGCATCGGCGCGCCCGGCTTGCCGACGAGGCTGTGCGTGAAGACGCCGTGGCAGCCGTAGAGCCAGCCATCCGGCCCCCAGTGGAAAGTGTTCAGCGTCTCGTGCGTGTCGTTGCCGCCCCAGCCGTTCAGCAGCACCTCCACCTTGCCCGGCTTCGGGTCGTCCCAATTTTCCACGGGGATGAAAATGAGATTCGGTGCCGCGCCGACGAATACTCCGCCGAAGCCGACCTCGATGCCGCTCACGAGATTCAGCCCCTCCATGAAAACGGTGCGCTTGTCGAAATGCCCGTCTCCGTCCGTGTCCTCGAAGACGAGGATGCGATCCTTGCCGCCGAGCCACTCGGGCGCGCCCGGCTCGGTCTTCGCGCGCTGCGGATACGTCATGCCCTCGACGACCCACACGCGCGCGCGGTCGTCCAGGCAGAACGCGATCGGATTCACGATGTCCGGCTCCGCGGCGAAGACCTTCAGCTCATAGCCCTCCGGCACCGTCGCGACCTGCGCCGCCTTTTCCGCCGGGATGCCGGCATACTCGATCGCGTCGGGTTTCAAATTCGGATCGCTCTTGTCCCCCGGCTTCTTCGCGAGCTGGTCGGCGGGAAACTTCGGCTCCTCCGCATGGAAGATGAAGTCGTCGAAATTCACATGCCCCCACCCCGCCGTCTCCTCGTCCACGATGCGGATGAAAATCTCGCGCTTCTCGAACTTCCGCAAATCCACCACCGACTGCGCCATCCGCTCATCGTTCACGCCGCGCGCCGTGTGAATCACCTTCCCATCGTCCTTCGTCACGATCTCCACGCGCGTCCCCGGCAGCGCCCCGCCGCCCACCAGAAAGCTCGCCCAAGGCTGCGTGACCTTGAACTCCACGGAAGTAAGCGCGCCCTTGCCCTTGTCGTTGAGCTGAACCTCGTATCCGCCCATCCAATACTCCCCCTTGCGATTCGACACGCGCCCTTTCCCATACAGCCGAGTCTGATCGATCTCCCCCTTCACCGGCTGCTTTTCAAAAGCATCGCCCACCGCCGTCCAGTCCCGCAGCGTCCCGTCCTCAAACCCAAGATTCAGCACCCGCCCATCCGCGCTCGTGGCGGGGATGGCATCGGCTGCGGATGAAATGGAAACAGCCGCAACAAATGAAACCGCTGAGGAAAAAATTGCGGGGAGAAATTTCATGCCTGGAGTGTGGTAACCAACTGCACCGCATGTCGAGCCGCGCACGAAGCACGACGGGAAATGGGGGCGCACTCTTCCAGCATGCCGCGCCCGGCATCCATGCCGGACGCAGGGCGAAGGCAGGGTCGCGCGGCTCCGCGGGCTACAGGCTCTTCAGATACGCGACGATGTCGGCGATGCCTTGCGGGGTGAGGCCGAGTTGCGAAGGCTCGTACATCAGCGACTTGGTCATCTTTTTCACGTACTTGATGCGCGCCTTCGGGACCGTCTGCACGAGGCCGCCCATGCACTTGATGATGAGCGGGTCGCCGCTGCTGAGGATCATGCCGGTGATGGTGAGCCCTTCCCTGGTCATCACTTCGCTGCCCTCGAAGCCGTGCGAAATCGTGGCGCTCGGCTCGGTGATGGCCTGCACGAGGATCTCGGTGGTCTGCTGCTTGCCGAAGGTGCTGAGGTCGGGGCCGAAGTCCACGCCGTTCGTGCCGACGTGATGGCACATGTAGCAGACGGCGATGGCGTTCTGGCCGTTCTTCGCGTCGCCCTTGAGCTTGGCGATTTCGGTGAAAGTCGGGAGCTTGGGCGCATCCGCGGGGACGGCGGGCATCTCGACGGCGATGAGCTTCACCTTGTCGGGATCATACAGTCCGAGTGCCTTCATGCCGGCCTCGACATCGAAGTGCTGCCAGTCATTCCCCTTGCGATTCAGCAGCCACCACAGCGCGAGATCCTTCATGGGGAAATCCTTCGAGTGCGCGACCTCCATCATCGCGCCGGCCGCTTCGCGCGTGGGGACAAAGGCGAGGGCGGTGAGCATGAGCTTGCGCTGATCGGGGCTGAGCTTCGTGTCGAGGATGCGGGTCTTGAAGCCATCCACCGAGCCGGGCTGGTGGAAGCGCCATGCGAGCCATGCGAAGGCTTCGCTCCACGACTCAGCGGGGCTGCTCATGGCTTTGGCAATGGCGGCAAACACTTCGGCTTCCTTGTGCGTGCTGCCGAGGCCGAGGGCTTCGAGATAGGCGCGGTCCTTGCCGTCGAACTGCCTCGCGAGCTTCACGAGGATCTCCGCGCTCTGCCCTGCGGGGATCTCGCGCAATGAAAGGGCGACCTCGCGGCGCACGGCGGCGGATTCGTCGGCGGACATTTTTGCGGCCATCGCGAGCAAGTCGTGATTCACCGTGCGCAGCGCGCGGTAGGCGACGAGTCGCACGGTGGCGTCCTGCGATTGCAGCAGCGGCGTGACTTTTGCCATGCCCTCATCGCCCATCTGCGCGAGCAGCCACACGGCGCGCGCGGCGAGGTAGGGATTCTTGTCTTCGAGCAATGCCGCTACTGCGGGCACCGCCTTTGCGCCCTGCGCCTTCAGGCGCGTGAAGCCGCTGTTGCGCACATTCACCGCGGGGCTCTTCAGCGCGGCGAGCTGGCCCTCGGTGGTCGTGAGATCGATCTTCGGAATCACGGAGCGGAAGCCCTTTGGCGCGATGCGGTAGATGGTGCCGGTGAAGCGGTCATCGCGCGTCGCGTGGCCGCCCACGCCGGGGTCGAACCAATCGGCGACGTAGATCGCGCCATCGGGACCGACGCAGACGTCGCTCGGGCGGAAGAGCGTCTTGAGTTCATTCGTCACGCTCGTGCCGCCGCCGAGGAAGTCCGAGCCTGCCCATTCCTTCTCCTTGTTCGACGTGAGGAAGTCGAAGCGCTCCAGCTTCCAGCCCGCGCCGTCCGGCCTCGGGAGGTAGCCAAAGACGACGTTCTTTCCCGCTTCGCACGCGAGGAGCAGGCCGTTCCATTTCTCGCCGAGCGCGCCATTTTCATAAAAGGCCACGCCGGTCGGCGAACCGCCGCCATAGACATCGCCCGCCGGCATCGTGCCGGGGTCTTCCTGGCGCCACTCCGCGATGGGCGTCGTCTGGCCGGGGCGTTTGTCCGCGCCCCACGAGCGCTTGCCGTCGGCGGACGCAAAGCCCGCGTTGCCGCCTTCCAGGATCGCCGCGACGCGGCAGGCTGGCGGATCGTCGTTGTCGCTCTGGAAGAGGTCGCCGAGGGAAGTCACCGTCTGCTCGAAGCTGTTGCGGTAATTGTGTCCCAGGATCTTCACGTTGGTGCCGTCGGGATTCATCCGCGCGGTGAAGCCGCCGATCCACACATTGCCGTCGTCGCTCTTCATGCCCGCGATGGTGCTCGGATCCACGACCTGCTTGCCATTGGCATGCACATACGGGCTGCCCATGCGGAAGGTCTTGCCGGATTTGTCCGTGAACTGCGCGCCGGTATTCGCGTGATTGAAATACCACAGCCCATCCGGCCCCGCGGTGACGCTGTGCAGGCTGTGATCGTGCTGGCGGCCATTGAAGCCGGTGAGCAGCACCTCGCGTTTGTCCACGGCGGGGTCGTATTTCCCGTCTCCATTCACATCGGTGTACACGAGCAGGTCCGGCGGCTGCGAGACGATCACCTTATCCCCCAGCACCGCGATGCCGAGCGGCGCGGCGAGATTCGTGTCCTGCACAAAGACGGTGCTTTTATCCGCGCGCCCGGAGCCCGTGGTGTCTTCGAGAATCACGACCCGGTCGCCTGCCTCGCGGCGGCCCGCCTTGCTGCGGTAGTTCACGCCCTCGGTCACGTAGAGCCGGCCCTGGGCGTCGAAGTCCATGTTCGTCGGATTGTTCAGCATCGGCGAAGTCGCCCACACCGTGATCTCGAATCCCTCCGGCACGGCAAACATGTCCGTGGGCACCAGAGTCGGGCCGTCCGTGAGGCTGGCCTTCGGCGCTTTCGCGGCAGACGCCATCATCGACTCCGCCGATGTGAAAACCTGAAATTTCACCGAGGCACTGCTCGCGGTTCCGGCACGCATCATGCCGCCATCGTCGATCGCGACCTTTGCCGTGAAACGCTCCACGCCCGCGGGAAGGTCGAACGCAATGAGCGAAGTCGCATGCGTGCCGAAGCCGCTCGCAAACGCCTTTTTGTCCACGAGCAGTTCGCCACCCATCGCGTTTTTGCCGATGTTGACTTTTCCCGAGCCGGTCTTGGCGTCCTTCCATTTCAGCGACGTGAGATCCTTCACGCTGCCGTCCGCCATGATGAGCTTTGGCTCCAGCCAGTCGGCCCAGTCGCACGCCTTGTCACCTTCGTCAGAGACGACGAGGAGGAGTTCCTTCGCGCCCTTCAGCGGCACATCCACATCGAGGATGCGTGGCGAAGACTTGCTCGTCATGAGCGGAGTCTCGGCAGCGGGCTTCGGCGCATCGGCTGCGGATGCCGCGATGGGAAGCGCGAGCGCGGCGGCGACAGCTTGAGTGAGACGGCGGAGAGAGAGGTGTGAGGTCATGTGACGGGATGAAACTGCAAGAGTGGCAAACTCGGATGCGAGCAAATCATCAGGAAAATTTGCAGGGATCGCGTGCGCCTCCGCGTGCAGAGACGTGGAAGCCAGGAAGTTTCACGGACCGTTTGGGAGAATTGTGAAGGTCTGGTAAATCCGGATGCCTTCAGTGCCGGGAGTGGGTTATGAAATAAATCACACACTCGCTGCTCCGATGCCTGCCCAATCCCTGAAACGCCCACCCCATTTCCTCCGTGGCAGCATCGCGCTGCTGCTGCTCACCGTCGGCGCGATGCTTTGCGCGCAGCGTCCCCCTCAGCCGGGAGCGCCCGGTGGGGATCGTCCGCAGGGAGGCCCGCGGGGCGGGAGATCGAACCGCCCCGGCGCGGACCCGAATGCGAAACGGGAGAACCGTGTGAGCATCACGACCGAAGGCGACTTTCGCATCCTCAAATCGAACGGCTGGCCGGACCACGCGCCCGGTGAATTCCCGAGACGCGGGAATCCGAACATGGCTTCGCCGCAGGACTACACATTCCGCATGGCGCTGAAGCCCCAAGTCGCGCCCGCGCCGGTGCATCGCGGGGGATGGTTCTTCGCGGTCGCTGTGAATGGCGTGCCTTTCGAGCCCGGCACGGCGGAAACCTGGAACAATGATCGCTCTTCCGGCTGGCGCTACGAGGCGCACACGGGGTTCCTCGATCTCGGGCTCGATGAGCACAATGCGCACGTGCAGCCGACGGGCGCCTACCATTACCACGCGACGCCCGTGGGCCTCGTGCAAAAGCTCGGCAGCGACGAAGGGAAAATGCTCCTGCTCGGATGGGCGGCGGATGGCTATGAACTCTTCACGGCGAACTGCGGCAGCGGCACGGACGGCGGCGCGGGCAAGCCCATGAAGGCTAGCTGGCGACTCAGGAGCGGCGCACGGCCCGCGCAGGCAAATGGACCGGGCGGCAACTACGACGGGCGCTTCACAGAGGACTGGGAATTTGAAAAGGACTGCGGCGATCTCGATGAGATCAACGGTCACGTGGCGCCGACGCCCTCGCATCCCAAGGGCATCTACCACTATCATGTCACCACGCAGTTCCCATTCATCCCCCGCGGCTGGCGCGGCACGCCCGATGAGAGCTTCGGGAAAAATGGCCCCTTTCCCGGCGGCCCCGGTGGGCCAGGCGGCGGCCCCGGCGCGCAAGGCGGAATGCCGGGCGCATTCCCCCCGTCTATCATCATCCGCACGCTCGATGCCAACGGCGACGGTGTGATCGACGCGCAGGAACTCGATGGCGCTGCGAAGGCTCTCAGGAAGCTCGACAAAAACGGCGACGGAAAACTCACGCCCGACGAATACCGCGACGCCTTCTCGCCGTTCGGCCGCCAAGGCGGTAGAGGTCCCGGCCAGCCGGATGGAACTCCCAATGGCCGCCCCGACGGCCAGCCCGGCCCGCCGCCCCGGTGAACTTCCGGAACGGTCGGGCTGCGAAATCGCGGAGTCGTGCTAGCTTGCGCGCGAATTATGCAGCACTCCGCCATTTCCCTCGGCATCCTCCTTCTCACCTGCGCTGTGTCCGGCGCGGAAACAGTCTCACGGCCCGGCAGAGTCCACACGCCGCCGATTCGTGCGGTGCAAAAGTGGAATCCGCTCTGGAGCTTTGGAAACATCGACGACCCCTCTCCGCCCGACTGGTATCGGCCCGGCAAATCGGATCGGCGCACGATGTGGCAGATGCGGAACCCGATGCACAATTTCACGCACTACGTGATCGGCGTGACCGACAAGGATACCAGGCGCACGGGGAGGCATCCCACGCATGTTTTCGCCCCCGACGGAGGGTGGAACTGGGCCTTCACCCGCGCGCGCTTCTGCCCCCTGCCCTTCATTTCCTATGAAGGGAGCCACGGGCGCTTTTACATCGGCTGGCGTGAGACGGGCAATTTCGGCGGCAAGCTCAATTTCAAGCGGCGCAGCCATCGTGAGGTGAAGCCGCAGCTTTGAGCGAAGCCTGAAATCTACCCGTGCGATTTTTGTGCGGCTTCAACGCAGTGCCGCATGGGACGCTCACTCGCAAGCTGACGAAACTTTCCGGTCCCGACGAAATGCAAAATTTCGCCGCCGGAGTGCAGAAAATGGCGCCAACATCTGCGGCATCGGGTGGTTGAATGAGAACAGCGCGGCCTGCACGTGCATCACCGCGTCTGACATCTCCCCATGAAACCACTCCACCTTCCCCGCCTCCTCCTCTGCATCGCATTCGTATCCGCACTCCTGCCGCTCCGTGCTGCAGAGCCGAGCTGGATCGGAGGCGCTGCAAAAGTGGACATCACTCCAGACTACCCGGTGCGACTCAGCGGCTACGGTTCGCGCAAGACGGAGTATGAGGGCGTCGAGCAGCACATCTTTGCAAAGGCGCTCGCCATGCGTGTCGCTGATGGACCCTTCGCAGTGATTCTCACGGTGGATAATTGCGCAGTGCCCGGCCACGTGCGCGATGAGGTCGCGCGCCGCCTGAAGGCGAAGGCGGGCGTGCCCGATGAATGCATCGCCGTATGCTCCAGCCACACGCACTCCGCCCCCATGCTCGGCGGAGCGCTCTCCACGCTCTTCGGCGCAGACATTCCCGCCGAGCATGCAGAACGAATCGCGCGCTACACTCGCGAAACCACCGACAAGCTGGAGCAGGTCGCGCTTTCCGCCATCGCATCCGCGGGCAAATGCGACCTCGCATGGGCAAACGGCGAAGTCCGCTTTGCGATGAACCGGCGGTTCCCCACCCCAACCGGATACGCCAACAAGCCCTACGCCGAAGGCCCCACGGACCATGCACTCCCTGTGCTGCGCGTGACGGGGCCGGATGGCAAAATCATCGCCGTGCTCACCGGCTATGCGTGCCACTGCACGACGACGGGCTTCAATCGCATCCACGGCGACTGGGCAGGCTGCGCACAGGCAGAGATCGAGAAGGAATTCCCAGGTGCAATTTCGCTCACCGCGCTCGGCTGTGCGGGCGACCAGAATCCAAACCCGCGCGGCACTTACGAACTCGCGAATCAGCACGGCCATTCACTCGCTACCGAGGCCGCACGCGTGGTTCGCGGCGTGATGCATCCACTTTCCCCAGCGCTCGCGTGCAGCATGAAGCGCCTCGCGCTGCCACTCGACACGCTGCCGACGCGCGGGGAATTTGAAAAGCGCGTGGCCGACAAGGGATCAAACGCCTACCACGCGAGGAAACAGATCGAGCGGCTCGACCGCGGGGAAAAGCTCGCGACGGAGGTGCCGTATGTCGTGCAGACATGGAGCTTCGGCAAGGATCTCGCGATGGTCTTCCTCGCAGGGGAAGTAGTCGTCGATTACAGCCTGCGACTGAAGCGCGACTTCGACGGCGCGCGACTATGGGTGAACGCGTATTCCAATGACGTGCCGTGCTACATCCCGTCGCTACGCGTGCTGAAGGAAGGCGGCTACGAGGCCGCCGGCGCGATGCTTTACTACGATCGCCCGACACAGCTCGCGCCCCAAGTCGAGGAACTCATCATCAGTGCCGTGAAGAAGATCATCCCTGCCGGTTTTCAGCGCAGCGGCAAATAGAATCCACATGCCATCCCCATGCTTTTGAAGATCCTTCCCGTTCTGTTCCTCGCCATCGCAGGCAGTTTCGCCGCGACTGATTCAGAGAAGCCGCAGCGGCTCGATCGCGATGACCTTCTGACATTCCGCGCAAGCGACGGAACGGTGCAACGGGTGCAAAATGAGAGGGACTGGGAGATACGCCGCGCCGAAATTCTGCGCGGGATGCAGTCCGTGATGGGCCCCTTGCCCGGCCCCGAAAAGCGCTGCGCACTGGACTTGAAAACCGAGGAGGAAACGGACTGCGGCGATCACATCCGCCGCAAGATCACCTACGCCAGCGAACCAGACAGCCGCGCGCACGCCTACCTTTTGATCCCGAAAGCGGCACTCGCAGGAAAGGCAAAGTTCCCCGCAGTGCTGTGTCTTCACGGCACGGACAATGTCGTCGGCAATCGAACGATCGTCGAGGAGGGGCACCGGGCCAATCGCGCGTATGCATGTGAACTGGCAAAACGCGGGTATGTCACACTCGCGCCCGCCTACCCGCAGCTCGCCGACTACCAGCCCGACTTGAAGGCACTCGGATACGGGAGCGGTACGATGAAGGCGATCTGGGACAATATCCGCGGACTCGACCTGCTCGACTCCCTCCCCTTCGTGCAGCCCGGCAAATACGGCGCAATCGGACATTCACTCGGTGGCCACAATTCTGTCTATACGGCGGTCTTCGACGAACGCATCAAAGTCGTCGTGTCAAGTTGCGGGCTGGATTCTTATCTCGATTACTACGGAGGCAATCCATCAGTGTGGGAGCCCGGCAAAGGTTGGTGCCAGGACCGCTACATGCCGCGCCTCGCGGCCTTCAAAGGACGCCTCGCGGAAATCCCTTTCGACTTCCATGAGCTGATCGGCGCGCTCGCACCCCGCCGCGTGCTCATCAGCGCGCCGGTGGGCGATTTGAATTTCAAATGGCAAAGCGTGGACCGCATCGCCCAAGCAGCGATGCCGGTTTTTTCCATGCGGAACGCTGCGGAAAACCTCCGCGTGCTGCATCCCGATTGTCCGCACGATTTTCCTCCGGAAATCCGCGAGCAAGCCTACGCATGGATCGACTCCGTACTGAAGCCTCGCTGATCGCTAAAATGTAGAGGGCGCGCTCCAGCAGCGTGCCCGTGATCCGGGGCGACTATTTTCCACCGGGGCCGTAGCCCTTTGCCGGGGTGCCGTCGTCGTTCAGTTTTCCGGCGCTCCAGAGCAATCCGCGCGTCACGAGATCGAGGTAGCGTGCATCTTCCACCGTCGCATTGTTGTGTCCGATGGTTGTCGAAAAGACGCGGGTCTTCTTCGGGCCGTATTCGTTCGTCCACGCGATGATAGTCTCGGCGTCCTTCGTCGTGCCATCCTTGCTCTTCTGCGTCTGCTTGCCCTTCGCGAGTTCCTTGCCACCGAGGATCTGGATGTTGTTGTAGAGTTCCTCCTTGATCGTCGTCCAGTCTGCAAAGCCCTTCACGATGGGCGAGTCCTTGGCAGTGAAAGTGATCGCGATCGGCTCCTGCGGGCCGTGGCCGGTGGACTGCAGGCCGAGATACTCATACCAGTGCGCATTGTCTGCACCGACTGCGACCGGCTTCTGGAATTCACCGAAACGGTAGCAGTGCATCGCGCAGTGGAGATTCACGCCGGGGATGCCGTCGAGGTGCGGCTTGAGCACACCGGCGATGATCGCCGTGTCGCTGATGCCCGCTGCGCACTCGTCGTGGATCACGACATCGAATCCCTTCGCATAATCCGGGTTCCCGTAAATCGGCAGCGCCGGCTTCGTGCCCCCGTCATTGACGATGGTGGTCACACCGTCTTTTTCCTCAGTCTTCGACGCCCAGATGATCTCAACGACGACGTTCGCACGCTCCTCGATGCCCTTTTTCAAAATGTCCTTCTGCACCTTGTAATCATGGCAGCATCCGCCAGTGATAAGCAGGACCTTGAGAGGCTTTGGCGCATCTGCGGCAAAGCCGGGAAGACCGAGTGAGGCTGCGATGACGATGGCGAGGAAGGAGGAGCGTTTCATGTGGGAGATAATCTGTGGGTGGGTGAATGCGGGTGCCCCGTTTGTCTTAGGGGCTTTGCCGCAGCAAGTCTTTCCTTGGCGCACTTCCTACTTCGCGCCCGGCGCTCCGGGGCCTTTGGAAAGATACCACGCGTAGGTCTGCCGGATGCCTTCCTCGAGGCTGATCTGCGGCTTCCATCCGAGCGAAAGAAGCCGCGTGCTGTCCATCAGCTTGCGCGGCGTACCGTCCGGCTTCGTTGTATCAAAGGCCAGCGCCCCCGAAAATCCCACGGCTTCGCAAACGGCCTCGGCCAGCTCGCGGATCGTCACGTCGTCGCCATAGCCCACGTTGATCAGCTCTGGATCGTCGTGAGTCTCCATGAGGAAACGACACGCAGCGGCAAGATCCTCCACATGCAGGAATTCCCGGCGCGGAGTACCCGTGCCCCAGACGACCACTTCCTTCGCGCCTGCGAGTTTCGCTTCGTGCACCTTCCGCAGCAGCGCGGGGAGAACGTGTGAATTGTTCAGATCGAAATTATCGCCCGGGCCGTAAAGATTCGTCGGCATCGCGGAGATGAACTTCTTTCCAAACTGCCGCGCATAAGCCTGGCAGAGTTTGATGCCCGCGATTTTTGAGATGGCATACGCCTCATTCGTCGGCTCCAGCGCACCGGTGAGCAGTTCGCTCTCTGCGATGGGCTGCTTCGCGAATTTCGGATAGATGCACGAGCTGCCGAGGAAGAGCAACTTCTCCACGCCGAAGTCCGCCGCAGCCTCGATGATATTATTCTGGATTTGCAAATTCCACAGCAGGAACTCCACTGGAAAATCGTTGTTCGCCTTGATGCCGCCCACCTTCGCCGCAGCCACCGCCACAACCTTCGGACGCTCCGCCTCGAAGAACGCACGCGTGGCCTCCCGGTCGCGCAGATTCAACTCACGCGAACGTCGCGTGATGATATCCGAATAGCCTGCTCGCTGAAGTTCGCGAAGGATTGCACCACCAGCGAGCCCTCCATGGCCTGCCACAAAAATACGGTCGTTTTTCTGCATCGTGTAATAGCCATAGACGCAATGGCGGGAAAAGAAAAGCTCGGCGCACTACGAAGCAAAATCGCAACCTGCCGGAAATGCGTTCCCTCCTACTCATTCTGGATAGCGTCGGCTGCGGCAGTGCGCCGGATGCGGCCGCCTATGGCGATGAAGGCGCTGACACGCTCGGCCACATCTACGAGCAGACACCGGGGTTCATCCTGCCAAATCTCGAACGACTCGGTCTCCGCGCGGCAATGAGCGGCCAGGCTCCGCACCACACTGGCCCGCAGCCATCGGCATCCTGGGGACGGATGCGAGAACGCAGCATGGGCAAAGACACGACGACCGGACATTGGGAAATTGCGGGAGCGGTGCTGGAGCAGCCATTCACGGTTTTCGAGAAATTTCCCGATCCGCTTGTTTATGCGATCGAGCGCGAGGCTGGAGTGGAATTTATCGGCAACTATCCAAGCAGCGGCACCGTCGTCCTCGACGAACTCGGTCCCGAGCATCTGCGCACCGGCAAGCTGATCCTTTACACGAGCGCCGACAGCGTGCTGCAAATTGCCGCGCACGAATCCATCGTGCCCCTCGCGCGCCTCTACGAGATTTGCAAAATCGCTCGACGCCACTGCGACGCTGCGCGAATCGGTCGCATCATCGCACGCCCATTCACCGGCGAGCCTGGCGCATTCATACGCACCGCCGGACGCCACGACTACGCCATGCTCCCGCCGCGCACCGTCCTGAATGCAATCGCCGAGCGCGGCACGACCGTACACGGCATCGGGAAAATCAGCGACATCTTCGCAAACAGCGGCATCACCGCGAGCACACCCACCACCTCGAACGCTGAAGGCATGGCCGCCATCGCCCGCGAGTGGCCGCGACTCGACGGACTGCTCTTCGCAAACCTCGTGGACTTCGACACGCTCTTCGGTCACCGCCGCAACGTCCCTGGATATGCGAACGCACTGCGGGAATTCGACGCGTGGCTCCCCAGTTTCCTATCATCCGTGAAACCCGAAGACCTCGTCATCATCACCGCCGACCACGGGAACGATCCGACTTGGCGCGGCAGTGACCACACGCGCGAAGAAGTGCCGCTCCTCGTCCTGCACGGCGGAAAAGCGAATGCCCTCGGCACCCGCAAGACCTTCGCCGATGTAGCCGCGACGCTCGCGGAGTTCTTCGCACTCCCTGCGTGGCCAAGCGCCCGCAGCTTTCTTCCCATCCACTGAATCATGCACATCCCCACCTTCATCGAAAAAAAGCGTGATGGCCGCGAACTCAGCACGGAGGAAATCGCCGAATTCATCCGCGGCTACACCAGCGGTGAAGTGCCGGACTACCAAGCTGCGGCGTGGGCGATGGCGGTGTATTTCAAAGGCATGACCGCAGCGGAGACTGGCGCACTCACGAAGGCGATGATGCACAGCGGCAATGTGCTGAAGCATCCCGCCGGTTCACCACCGAAGGTGGATAAGCACAGCACCGGCGGCATCGGCGACAAGGTCTCGCTCATCCTCGCGCCCCTTCTTGCATGCGACGACCTATGGGTGCCGATGATCAGCGGGCGCGGCCTCGGCATCACTGGCGGTACGCTCGATAAACTTGAGAGCATTCCCGGCTTTCGCGTGGGTCTCACCGAGGAGGAAACAGCGGCGCAGCTCGCGCGCATCGGCGTGGCGATGATCGGACAGACTTCGAATCTCTGCCCTGCGGATAAGAAGCTCTACGCATTGCGCGATGTGACGGCGACCGTCCCGAGCATCCCGCTCATCGTCGCGAGCATCATGTCGAAGAAGCTCGCCGAGTCCCTCGACCGCCTCGTGCTCGATGTGAAATTCGGCAGCGGTGCCTTCATGCAAAATCGCGCCGATGCCGAGACGCTCTCCGCCGCTCTTTGCGCCACGGGCCGTGAATGTGGCGTAAAAACTGAGGCCATCCTCACACCGATGGATGAACCGCTCGGGCACACCGCCGGCAACGCACTCGAAGTCTGGGAATCCGTCGAGACCCTGCAAGGCCGAGGCCCCGCCGACCTCGTAAAGCTCACGCTCGATCTCGCAGAACGCGTCGCCAACGTCCCGCGCGCACAACTCGCAAAGTGGCTCGCTGACGGCACCGCATGGCGCAAATGGATCCAACTCGTCGAAGCACAGGGCGGTCGCGCCAGTGACACCGAGCGCATCCTCGAAATCCAGGCCGCACCGATCCACCGCGTCGTGAACGCCGAGCGCGACGGTCTTCTCACCGCGATGTGCGCCGGGCATATCGGAAGAGCATGCATCGCACTCGGCGCAGGGCGTGCGAAGGCGAGCGATGCCATCGATTTTGCAGTCGGAATCTCCGGCATCGCGAAAGTCGGGACGAGCGTCCAAAAGGACACGCCGCTGCTCACCATCCACGCGCGCGACGAGGAGACGCTCTCACAAGCGCTCGCGATGATCGACCGAGCCATCAACATCTCATAGCCCGTGAAGGCGACTCGATTTTTCAAACCGCAGTGCTATTCCTCTCTCATGCGTCCCCTGCTCTTCTTCATCCTCACATTTGGAAGCGTCGTATTTGCGGAAGAGAAGCCGAGCGCCGTCCGCCAGCTCATTCCGTGGCTCCTGGATGAGGATGCTTCACTGAAAGGCATTTTGTTTTCTGATGTCATCAGCGCCACGAGCGGGAAGCGCGTCATCCCCGTGGATCGCAAGGATGCTGAAACAGCGCGAGTTTTGAAAAAAATTGCCGCGGCGCTCGATACCGTGCTTGCGGAAATGAACACCACAGGCAGCCCTGCAAAAAAACAGAAGCGCGTGAATGAGATGAGCAAGTTTTTCGAGGACTCCATCATGGAGAATTTGCGCGGCATTGAAGGCTTCGAGTGCACGGTGCCGAAGACCAGCGCGGGCCACAGCCAACGCAGCGGCTATCCCGACCTCCGACTCGTGGACAAGGCGACCGGCCGCATCTTCTACCTCGATCCGAAGCTCTACGCAAAAGGCAGCCGACGGAGTTCGCTGCGGACGTTCTATTTCACGCCGAAGCGAGAGACGAACAAAGTGAACGACGATGCATACCATCTCATCGTCGGTATCGAACATGAGAAGACCGGCGCGGACGTGAAATTCACGCACTGGGAACTGATCGATCTCAGCAGCTTCCGCGTGCGACTGAAGGCGGAATTTGAAGGCAGTAATGCGGACATGTACCGCGAAGACGCCGTAGTCGCAGGCAGCGAAAAATGACGGCCACTTTTCACAGCGAGATTGCGTACGCTGACTAAGCCGCGCCGCTGAAGTGGGAGTCATCCAGCCCCTTCAACTCGCCAGTGCTGTCGGCGAAACGCTCCACGGGTGCACCGACGCGGTTGAGCATCGAGTGCCAGAGATTGGCAAGCGGTGTGCCGGGCTCGTGGACGATATGGCGGCCTGTCTCGATGGTGCCGCCGCCGCGGCCGGCGAGGATGACTGGGAGATTTTTGGGGCTGTGCGCATTGCCGTCCCGCATGCCTGCGCCGAAGACGATCATACACTGGTCCAGCAGCGTGCCGGTGCCTTCGCGGATGCTGCGCAGCTTCTCGATAAAGTAGGCGTACTGCTCAATGTGCCACTGGTTGATACGCTGGTAGTGCGCGAGTTTTTCAGCCTTGTTTTCATGATGCGACGTCTCGTGATGGCCGCCGATTCCACCGCCCAAGAATGCAAAGCTGCGTCCGCTCACCGCATTGCCAAACATGAACGTCGAAATGCGTGTGGTGTCTGTCCAGAATGCAAGCGCCATGAGGTCGAGCATCAGGCGCGTTTGCTCCGTGTGATCGCCAGCCCGCTCACTCAGCCTTGCGGGATCGGAGTAGGCATCAATCCTCCGGCCAAGTTCGTCCACCGCGGCGCGAGCATCGGGGTCGGACATCGCAGTTTCACTTTGCCGCCTTGCATCCCATTCGATGCGGCGCTCCACGGCGCGGACACTTTCGAGATACTCCTCAAGCTTTGCGCGATCTCCGGAGCCGAGTTTCTGGTGAAGGCGCCTTGCATCCGCAGCGACGAGATCGAGCACGCTACGGTCGCGTGTCGCGGCGATCTCAGCAGCTTCACGGTTTGTGACTGGCTTCGGACGGAAAAGGCGATCAAAGGCGAGCTTCGGGTTGATTTCCTTTGCAAGCGGAGTGGTCGGCTGGCTCCACGAGATGTGTGCGCCGTAGAGCTGTGTGTAACCGACGTTTGTATCCACGCCGGTCGCCGGAGGCTCGATGCCCAGCTCCAGCGAAGGCAGCGGCGTCAGGTTGCCGATCCGTTTTGCGGCGACCTGATCCATCGAGATGCCGTTGCTATTCAGCTCGTCGCCAGTCGTGTGAGTGATCGTCGTGCTGGTCAGGTAGCCGCCCGTTTTTACGTAGTGGCCGTCACCGACATTGCTCGCTGGATTCCACAGCTCGCTGAGCACCAGGATTTCGTCCTTTACATTTGCGAGCGGAGAGAGTGTCGGCGACAGATCGAAGCCGCCGCCCGTCCCGCATGGCGTCCACATGTCTGGATGCACTCCATTCGGCATATAAAGGTGTGCCATGCGCACGGGCAGACGCGCCTGCGCGGTAGATGCCGGGAGCATGGCTTCGAGCACGGGAAGCGCGAGGAGCGCGCCGACTCCCTTCAGCATGGTGCGACGAGTGATGTTCGTTTTCATGGGGTGGATACGGTTGCCTGCACTTCGGCGGGTCTGCGAAATTGGAACGGCATGCTGCGTGCAATTTCCAAAACAAGGCTCTGCGAGCGATATCCGTCCCGCGCGACTGCGCGCGCGATCTGCCGGATGGCGAGCCAGTCCGTCTGCTCGACTCCACGGCCCATGGCGTAGCTGAACATCCGTTCAGCGATGTTCCGCGTGAATTCATCCCGACGCTCGACGAGCAGCCGCTTCAGTTCGATCGCGCCGGTGAACTTGCTGCCATCGGGAAGTTCTCCCGAGGCATCGACGGGAAGATTGGCAACCGTGTCACGCCACGAACCGACCGGGCTGAAATTCTCCAGGCCAAAGCCGAGCTGATCCATCGTCTTGTGGCACGACGCGCACTCCGCCCGATTGCGGTGGACCTCAAGCTGCTGGCGGAACGTGAGCCCATTCCGACCCTTGTCGGAAGTCGGCAGGGTCTTGATCATCGGCGGCGCTGGTGGCGGCGGCGATCCGAGGATTTCCTCCATGATCCACTTACCCCGCAGCACGGGGCTGCTGCGACGCGGATAGCTCGTGAGCGTGAGCACGCCCGCCATGGTGACTACGCCGCCGCGATTGGGATCTGAAAGGGCAACACGCTGGAAGCCGTCGCCTTGGACACCTTCGATCCCGTAGAATTTTGCGAGTTCGGCATTCACAAAGGTGTAGTCGGCATCGAGGCATTCCGTGAGTGGGCGGTTTTCGCGCAGCATCGCCTGAAAAAACACCAGCGGCTCCTCCGCCATTGCCTCGCGTAGGGCGGCGGTGAACTCTGGTTGCGTTTCATTGGCAGGCCGATCAGCCGACCATATCTCGCGCGTCCGCAGCCACTGGCTTGCAAAATTTTCCGCGAGCGTCCGTGCCTTCGGATCCTTGAGCATGCGCCGCACTTGCGCCTCGAACGTCGCGGGCTCCGACAGCTTTCCCTCGCGAGCCAGCGCGAACAGCGGATCATCAGGCATCGTGGACCAGAGAAAATAGCTGAGCCGCACGGCCAATTCCCAATCGCTCACCTGCTGTGCCCCGAAGCCGGGATGATCCTGCTCGGTGCGATATAGGAACGACGGGGAGACGAGGAGCGCACGTGCGCTGTGGCGCATTGCATCATCCCATTTCTCGCCTCGCTGGCGCATCGTGTCGAAAAGCGTCATCTCTCCTTCGATCTCATCGTCCGTCACAGGCCGGCGGAATGCGCGGCTCGCCAGCCACGCGAGATTTTCACGGGCTGCGGCGTGCTCATCATTTCCGTCCCGCGGTCGGATGTGAAAAATCAGATCCGGTTTTGCCGCCTCCACGATTTCGCTCGCCGCGATGAGATACTTCTCCATCAGGATCGGCGGGACGAAAAGGGTCGAAGCGTTGTTGTCAAATCCCCCGCCCCCGCCCCCATCTGGCGGAAAGCGGTCCGCAGGATGGGAGTCCACGCCGAGCAGGTCGCGCACGGTATTATTGTATTCCAATCGGCTGAGGCGTCGCAGCACGCTGCGCCCGACGTCACTCGGCACTTTTTCGGGATCGGGATTGTCGAGCGCCGCAGACAGCCATGCGGCCACGAGCGTGCGCTCTTCAGGCTTAGGCTGCTCCTTTTTCGCCGGAGGCATCGACGCATCGCGGATCGCGTTCAGGGTCTTCTCCCATGTCTTCGGCTCGCGCCAGAAGGCATCATCCTTCGAAAGAGCCTCAAGATTGACGCCACCTTTTGCCGTGTCGTCGTGGCAGCTCAGGCAATATTTTTCCAGCACCGGCAGGACATCCTTCCTGAAATCAGAGGCAAAAGCTCCCTTGTTTGTTGCGCTCACGCTGAGCGCTACTGCGATCAAAATCAGATTTGTTTTGGTCACGGGCGGGATCTTGTCGACCCCTATGAGCTTAAAGTATGCAACTTGCGCGGATTGTAAACTATGGACCCCGCGCAAGCCCTTTACGGCTGCATGCAAAAGCTGGCTCCGAAACAATTCTGACGCCGAAGCCCCCTTTCGCCCCAGACTCCGAAACTAGATATCCTTTTTGCTCCAGCCTCTCGCTACTCGACTGAAACGCCCGAGTGCCGACACCGTCCAAATAAGCGGATAGAGCCGTTCATAGTACCAGAGCCGCGCAAAGTAAAACCCGATCGGGGCAGGCTCCCGCCACCTCCCGGATTCGACGCGCACGATGAGCCATTCGATCCCGCGCTCCACACTTTCCGCATGAGAAGTCCCCGCAAGCGCTTCGACGGCGAGCGCAGTCTCCTCCACGCTCGATGAAGCGCCCCGCACTCCGCCCCATCCGCCATCCTCATTTTGAGACGACGCAATCCAAGCCGCGCCGCGCGCAGCCGGTGCCATTGCGGGCATCATGCCCGATTCGTGAAGTTCGCGCAGTGCGGTGACGACGTGTGCCGTGCCGTAGAGCGGGTTTTCATCCTGCGGCGCGTGCTCATTTCCAAACCACAGCGGGATCCACGCGCCGTCCTCACGCTGCGTCCGCATGAGATAGCCGAGCCCGCGACTCATGGCGCGCACCAGCGCGAGGCGCTCCCTCGGGGCCACCTCCGTGCGCCAAGCATTCCACGCACGAAGGGCGTGCGCCGTGAGATCTTGTGAGCTGCGATCGAAGTGCAGCGCTCCCCATCCACGACAGAACGTAGGAATGCCCCCGTCGCGATTTTGCAAACCACGGAGCCAATACACGCCAGCGAGCGCAGCGGTGTGTGTCGCACCGTCAATCGGGCCAAGGTGATTCAGCGCAAGGAGCACGCCCGCCGTGTCGTCCGCATCCGGCACACCACCGGGCAGATCCGTCCATGCCCATCCGCCGGGTGCCGCGTGCGTGTACGGATGTTCGTGGGTCCATTGTTGCCCGAGCAGCCATCGGCGCAAGACCGCTGCGGTCTCTAGGGGAAGAGCGCCGGGCTGATGGGAAAGCGCCTTAATCGCAAGCGTCGTAGTCCATGTCGCGAGATTCGTATCGATCGGCCAACTTCCATCTGGCCGGACGGAAGCCGTGAGAAATTTCGCGCCTTTCTGCGCGACAATGTGGGAAGCAAATCCCATCGACGCCAAACTCATCGCGACAAATGAAGTAAGCGGCGTCGCTTCCAGAAACCCACCATTCGGAGGCTGGAGCGTCTCCAGCACTCGCAGCGTCTTCTTCCGAGTCAGACTGCGCAACAGGCGCGTGACCGGATTCCGAGTCGGCGCATGGTGATGGATCGCTTGGCCGATGGCGATCAGCGCCGGCAAAGCGTAGCTCACCACCGGCAGGCGCAGCGCGCCCCAGAATCTGTGCGATACTGCGGCAAGCTCGAAGGGCAGCTTTGGAATCAAGTGCCAGCCTTGCGCTCCAAGACGCCCGGAAATGGCGAGCGTCATGAGAATCGGGACGGAAAATGTGCGGTCCTTTCCGTAACGGTGGGCGATGGCCGCCGGGAGTTGCTCGGTGCGCCATGAGTCGCCTGCGCCACTCGAATCCGAAATCGTCGGACCCAGCGGGACGCTCTGTTCCGATTCCCCACACGCTGTGCGGAGCCACTGTTCGGCATTTGCAACGACGGAAGGAAAATCGCTGTCGGCATTCGCCGCGCCGAATGCCGCCCAGCACAATGCTGTCGTGGAGATGTTTGATTTGCTGAGCGTCGTGTCGCCCCATCCGCCGTCCGCATTCACATTTTCAGCGAGCCATCGCAGCCCGTCGCCGATGAGTTTTGCATGCCGCATTGCATCCACTTTTGTCAGCGCCACGACTGCGGTCGCGGTGGAAAGTGCGCTGCTCGAAAGCTCCCCAGTCCAGTGTCCGGCTGCATTCAATTCCGCGAGTAACGCCGATGTCGCGCATTGCAGCGCCACTGCGAGGCGGGCGGGGTCTTTCATCGCGCGGGATGCGCGCGGGTCATACTTCCAACAGCAATCGCGACGGTTGCTCGATGGCTTCCTTCACGCGCACGAGGAAGGTCACGGCTTCGCGCCCGTCCACGACCCGGTGGTCGTAGCTCATCGCAAGATACATCATGGGGCGAATGGCGATCGCTCCGTCCAGAACGATGGGACGTTCCTGAATCTTGTGCATACCGAGGATGCCACTCTGCGGCGGATTCAGGATCGGCGTGCTCAGCAGGCTGCCGTAGATGCCGCCATTGCTGATCGTGAAAACACCGCCGGACAAATCCGCGATTCCGATTTTTCCCTCACGCGCTTTCACAGCGTACCCAACGAGATCGCGTTCGATTTCGGCGAAGGACTTGCGATGCGCATCGCGGACGACGGGCACCATCAGCCCGCGCTCGGTGCCCACTGCGACACCGATGTCATAGAAATGATTTTGCACGAGGTCATCACCCTCCACGCGCACGTTCACCTGCGGCACCGCCTTCAGCGCGGCGACGACGGCTTTGATGAAAAACGACATGAAGCCGAGCTTGATGCCGTGCTGCTTCTGGAAGTCTTCACCCATCGCCTTGCGCAGAGTCATCACCGCCGACATGTCGGCCTCGTTGAATGTCGTGAGAATCGCGGCGGTGTGCTGCGCCATCACAAGCTGCGCGGCGATTTTCCGGCGAAGCGGCGACAGCTTCTTGCGCGTCACCCGTTCCTCGCCGCCCGGCGCGACGTTCTCCGAAATGACGGCCAGCGATTGATTCGCCGCGGCAACCGCAGCGCTGGCAGCAGTGCTCGCCGCCGCTGCGATACTCGTCACCGCCGACGCGATGGGCACAGGCGCAGGAGCAGGTGCGACATCGGTCTTCGCGGCTTTGGTCGAAGGTTTGGCCTCGGGTGATTTTTCGGCAGCGGGCTTGGTTGCAGCAGTCGAGCCGGGTGCGGGATCCTCAATCACAGCGACCACTTCACCAATTTTCACCTCAGCTCCGGCCTGCGCTTTGATGCGAAGCGTGCCGGCGGCGTCGGCAGTAATCTCGGTCGAGACCTTGTCCGTTTCCAGAGTGAGCAGCGCATCACCTTTGCTCACGCTGTCGCCCTCATTTTTCAGCCACGCGGAGATCAAGCCGCTCGTTACCGATTCACCGACTGCTGGGATTTTGACTTCAAGACTCATGGACTTCTCGTTGGATTGGATTCAGAGCAATGCAGCATCAGCGCTGCGGTGACAAGCGGTTCGTGGCGTCGCGATTCACACCTCGAAGGCCCTGCGCACGAGTTGCGCCTGTTCGAGGTCGCTCACCTTTTTCGATCCCACAGCGGTGCTGGCCCCCTCATCGCGACCAGCATAAAATGGGCTTTGTCCGGCGATATGCCGCAAGTGTGGCGCGATATACCGCCATGCGCCCATGTTCTCGGGCTCCTCCTGGCACCAAACGAATTTCTTCGACTTCGGATACTTCGCGATAGCGTCCCGGATCGCAGTCTCGTGCAGCGGGTAGAGCTGCTCCACACGCACAAATGCCGTGCGGCTGATTTGGTTTTCGTCGCGGAATTTGATCAAATCGTGGAACACTTTTCCGGAGCTGAAAATGATCCGCGTCACGTCCTCCGGCTTGCTGTTCAGGCACTCCGTCCCGTCGAATACCTCACGGAAACGACCTTCCGTAAAATCCGTTAGCTTCGAGGTCGCTGCATCGAGACGAAGCATGGATTTCGGTGTCATCAGCACGAGCGGCTTGCGGAAACCACGCATCATCTGCCTGCGCAGAATGTGAAAATATTGCGCGGAAGTCGTGAGGTTTGCGACTTGCATATTTTCCTCAGCGCAGAGCTGCAGGAAGCGTTCGAGCCTTGCGCTGGAATGCTCGGGCCCCTGGCCTTCATAGCCATGCGGCAGCAGAAGCACGATGCCGCTCGGCCTCTGCCATTTGCTTTCCGCGCTGGCGATGAACTGGTCGATGATCACCTGTGCCCCATTTACGAAGTCGCCGAACTGAGCCTCCCACTGGCAGAGCATGTTTTCAAAATTCAGCGAATAGCCGTAGTCGAATCCGAGAACTGCGGCCTCGCTGAGCAGTGAATTGTAGATGCAAATTTTACCCTGATTCCCTGGCGCAATCCCATCGAGCGGGCACCAGCGCTCACGGGTGTTCATGTCGTAATAATACGCATGGCGCTGACTGAATGTCCCGCGACGGACGTCTTGCCCGCTCAGGCGCACATGTTTTCCCTCCAGCAAAAGCGAGCCCCAAGCGAGGGCCTCGGCGGTCGCCCAGTCGAATCCTTCGCCGCGATCAAAGGCCTGCCTGCGCTTGTCGAGCACGAAGGTTTTCACGCGCGGATGAATGTTGAATCCTTCGGGCACTGTCGTGATGCCTGCGATGATTTTTCCCAGCACGTCCTTCGGGACCGACGTATCCACGACGTCGTGCGAATACATCGGCTGATTGACGAAGGTGCTGCCCTCAAGCCTCGCGAGCTTTTTCTCGTGGCCCTGCTTGTTGTCTTTCGGTGCGGCCTGCGCGGCGGCGAGTTCCTGCTCCAGAAGTGCCCAAATCTTTTTCTGCTCAGCCATCGCGGCTTCCTCGGTGAGCACGCCGTCAGCCGTGAGCCGATCCATAAAGACTTTCCCGACCTGCGGATGAGAGGAAATCTCGCGGTACATATCCGGGCTTGTGAATGCGGGCTCGTCCGTCTCGTTATGACCGTGGCGGCGGTAGCACACGAGATCCACGACTGCGTCGCGCTTGAACGTCTGACGAAATTCAAATGCGAGTTCCGTGCAGAAGCGAACAGCGAGCGGATTGTCGCCATTCACATGAAAGACAGGTGCCTCGACCATTTTTGCGACGTCCGTGCAATACTGTGACGAACGCGCATCCGCTGGCAGCGTGGTGAAGCCGATCTGATTATTGGTAACGATATGAATCGTGCCGCCGACTCGGTAGCCTTGCAGTTGCGACATATTCAGCACTTCCGCGACGACCCCCTGCCCGGCCATCGCCGCATCGCCGTGGACCAAAATCGGGACAACCTTCGAGCGCTCCACCACATCGCCACGGTGGCGCTGGCGTGCGCGCGTCATCCCGATGACCACCGGATTCACCGCTTCGAGATGGCTCGGGTTTGCACTCAGTCGAACTTCGATTTTTTTCCCCGTGGGCAAGACTTCCCGGTCGTTCACGTATCCGAGATGGTATTTTACATCGCCATCCCCGTACACGGAATCGGGAACGAAATTCGGATCAAACTCACGGAACATGAGGCCGTAAGGTTTCCGCAAAAATTGCACAATCACTGCGAGTCGCCCCCGGTGCGCCATACCCATCGTGATTTCTTCGACGCCGAGGCGCGGGCAATTTTCCAGCACTGCATCGAGTGCGGAAATGAGGGATTCGCCGCCCTCAATGCTGAAGCGCTTTTGCCCCTTGTATGCGACCGTATGGAGAAACTTTTCAAATGCCTCGGTCTCGTGGATGTGGCGCAGCATCCGAGTCTTCGTCACTTTATCGACGCTCCATTGTGAGCGGTTTTCGATGCGCTCGCGGAGCCAGTTCCGCACACGGGGATTCGTGATGTGCATGAACTCGAAGCCGATGTCGTCGCAATAGATGGACTCCAGCTTCGCCAGCAGATCGCGCAGCTTCACTGGCTCGCCACCGAGGAAATATTTCGAGGAAACAGTGAGATCCAGGTCCTTCTCGGAAAAGCCAAGTTCGCGGAGACTCAGGAGATCATTCTGCGGGCGCTGAGTCCCGAGAGGGTTCGTCCACGCCAGGGTGTGCCCAAGCGTGCGATAGGCATACACGAGCCCGTCCACTCGCGTCTGGAGAGACGCGTCACCTTTCATCTGCGGAACGGCTACGGAGCCGTTCATGCGTGGCGCACTGTCCTCGAATTTCGCGTAACCGAGATGAAAGCCCTCGCAGAATCCGCGAAGCGAGGCCTCGATGGAATCTGGATCCTTCAGCCAGCGCTGATAGGTCTCTTCGAGAAGTTCCGCATTTTCGCGGGGTGCAAAAGTCATGGCCATGGTGTCAATTGAAGAAGCAAATCCGGCGCAGTGCATCCTAGGCGGGACACACTGCGGTTTGCGCGCCTATCGCGTGGTGTTTCAGTGCTGCCCGAAGAGCTTTCCCAGTCCGCCCTGCAAAAGCGAGGCGAGTCCGCCCTGCAATGCGTTACCCTCGACGGGTTGCCCATGCGGAGTGAGTTTATCCACAAGTTGCGGGAGAATCTGGGCGATCTGACCAGACACTTGACTCGGGTCGACCCCGGTCTGTGATGCGATCTGCTTGAGCTGATCTGCACCGAAAACCTGTTCGATGTTTTGCGCAGTCGCGGGTGGATTCGGGCCGGTGCTTACCCAACCTTTCACGAGGTCACCGAGGCCGTGCCCCCCGAATTTTTGCATCAGCCCGCCGATCCCGCCGTTGCCGGTGACGAGGCCGGAAACCGCGCTCATCAGGCCGCTTTGTTGATTATTGTTGAGCCCACCGAGGAGCGAGCTGAGGAGACCATCTAGAAGACCCATAGAATTTGTGTGTTGGTTGTTGAGTTAAGAAGGCACGCTAGCGGGGTCGCTGAGAATTGCAATCTCCGCCCTCGTCAGCCCCTATGCCTCGCTCTCATCGCGGCTTTCGCCCTTCGGATAGCGCACCATGGAAGTGAACTTGTGGGGACCAAAGCCGAACGGGCGGTAAAAGTCCTGCGCGTCCTTCGTGAACAGATCGATCCGGCAACCGCGGAGGTCGGGGTGATCGAGGATTTTTCCGAGCATCCACTGCCCGATACCGTGCCCGCGGTGATCCTTCCCGATCACAAAATCACACAAGTACCCAACCGTCGCCGCATCCGTGACCACGCGCGCAAAGCCGCCGAGCTTTCCGTCGTGGAGCAATGCGAAGGAAAGGGAACGCCGCACGCTGCGCTCGATCACCTCCCGACCGCGCGCCTCAGCCCAATACGTCCCCCAGAGCAGCGAGCACAGCTCTGCAAAATCAATCCGATCGGGATCATCGGTGAGTGTAAAATCGTCGTTTATCCATTCCATGAGAAGGGACGCTGCCGCATCGCGAATCACCCGTCCATCACGCAAAAAAACGCCGCCATTGCTCTCCTGCCATGCTCTGCAAAACTCCGCGAAATGAGAGTTCCCTATTTCCATGTGGATGCATTCACGAAGCGCCCATTCAGCGGCAATCCCGCAGGCGTCTGCCTGCTCGACCGATGGGTGCCGGATTCCCTGCTTCAAAATATTGCTGCTGAGAACAATCTCTCTGAGACTGCATTCCTCGTCGGCGGAGGCAGCGACTGGGCACTGCGCTGGTTCACTCCGACTGTCGAGGTGGACCTGTGCGGCCATGCCACGCTCGCAGCGGCATTCGTGATTTTCACGGAGATCGGCCACACTGGAGTGGAACTCCGCTTTCAAACTGCAAGCGGCGAGCTTTGCACGACCTTCACGGAGGGCGCGGTGATGATGGATTTCCCAGCCCGCCCCGGCGAGCCGTGTTGCGCGCCAGCGGGGCTCATCGGTGGCCTCGGGCACATCCCGAATGAAGTATTGAAAAGCCGCGACTTCCTCGCAGTGCTCAAAAGCGGGGAAGAAGTCAGCTCGCTCAATCCGGATTTTGCCCAGCTTGCCACGCTCGAATGCCTCGGGATCATCGCCACCGCCCGTGGCAGTGAAGTGGATTTTGTCTCACGGTTTTTCGCACCGCGTGCTGGCATCCTGGAGGACCCTGTGACGGGCTCCGCACATTGCACACTCATCCCGTATTGGGCGGAAAAGCTTGGAAAAAAGCGGCTCACCGCACGCCAACTCTCGCGCCGTGGCGGCACCCTGCATTGTGAAATGCGGGGCGACCGTGTCGGAATCGGAGGCAATGCCGCCCTTTACAGCAGGGCACAACTCGAAATCCCCGACTGATCCGCATCACTTTGCAAAACGAAAGCGCCGCACCCACTTTCGCGGATGCGGCGCTGAAAATTACAGAGGAAAGGGCTTACTTGTTCTTCTTGCCGCCCTTGGCCATGTACTCTTCCTTCGTGAGCTTGCCGTCCTTGTTCGTGTCCTTCTTGTCGAACTGCTCCTCAGCCTTGGTCTTGGCCTCGGGCTTTTTGGCGTGGGCGGTGAACTCTTCCTTCGTGACGGATTCCTTGCCGCCGGAAAGTTTGGCCCATGCCGCTTCCGGATCGTGCTTCTTCTTTTCGCCAGCGGCTGGAGCCGCCGGGGCTGCAGGGGCCGCAGGCGTATCAGCGGCCTGGATGAACATGACGCTGAATGCCAGCGCGGCGAGAGTGGTGATGATGCGTTTCATTTGCTTATTTGGGGTTGGGTTGATGTTGATGCCTGCGCCGCCGCTTTTCAGCGACGGTGCATCGAGCGTTCTGAATGTGAACCACACCACCTTTTCGTGGCAACAGACATATTTGCGGAAAACTCGCCCACCCTTGTCCCAAACTTCAAAGCACCGGCTATGCATCCCCCCTCCTCGCTCTGGCCGGGAAAAACTTATCCTTCCCATTTCGAGGTTCCCGGTTTCTTCTCTGCCGCTCCAAATCTTGAAAACCGAAACTTCAACCGGGCAGCCCGTTGCCGCTCCCCGAATCGGGTCCGCCCCCGGCCCTTCTGGCTCGCCAAATCCTCAGTCCATCGCGCTCTGAGGCTCGGCCTTCCGCCGAAAGACTGTCATTCGCATTTGCATTTGAAATATGGGACCGACCACTGACGTCACACGCCCCCGCAATCTCGACTGGAAGCGCGCCGCCGCGCTCCTCTACGGCGACTGGGGAACGTCGAAGGCCTACGTCATCGGGTACGCTTTCCTCGCGATGCAGTTTGCATCGCTGCACACGATCGTCGCCGTCTCGCTCATCACCGGCCTCGTCGGGCTGAACTACCTCATCGTCTGCAAACACTTCCCCGACGGCGGCGGCGTGTACTCCGCCGCCCGTTCGCAGGGCCGCACGCTCGCCGTCATCGGCGCACTGCTCCTCATCGCAGATCTCACCGTCACCGCCTCGCTCAGCGGCTACGATGCGCTGAAGTATTTTTTCCCCAATATGCCGAACGTCTGGGTGCCCGGCCTCACGATGATCGCCGTCGTCGCCTTCGGCGTCCTGAATTCCTTCGGCCCGCGGCACAGCGGTGGCCTCGCCGTCGCGCTCGCCGTGCCGATGGTGCTGCTCGTCATCGTGCTCATCGCACTCGCCGTGCCGCATTTCACGACAGACCTCGCACCATTTCCCGCAGGGCACACCAAAGCCCACGCCTGGGGATCATTCGTGAGTTCCATTCTCGCACTGAGCGGCGTCGAGGCCATCGCGAGCCTTACCGGCGTGCTGAAGCTCGACCCCGGCTCCACTTTGGAAAAGCCGCAGGTCGGTCGCGAGGCACGCCGCGCCATCCTGCCCGTCGCACTCGAAGTCGTCGGCGGCACCATACTCCTCGGCTGGGCGACCATGTCGCTCTGGAAATGGAGCCACTCGGCGTTCTTCCCGGAGCAGACGATGATCGACCGCCTCACCGAGGACAGCTCGCACGTTCTGCGCGTGCTCGGCGAGGAATTCGCCACGAAGGCCTTCGGCCACGGCGCGGGCGTCGTGATGGGCATCGTCACCGGCATCGTCGTCGGCCTGCTGCTGCTCAGCGCCGTGAACACCGCCATCGCCGCCCTCATCGGCATGCTCTACACTCTCGCGCGCGACGGCGAAATGCCCCGCCCCTTCCTCGCCCTGAACCGCCACGGCGTGCCGAAGCTCCCGCTCATCGTCGCCACCGTGCTCCCGTGCATCGTGCTGCTCATCACCTACACCGAGCCGGATAAGGCGCTCCAAACCCTCGGCGAACTCTACGCCATCGGCGTCGTCGGCGCGATCACGGTGAACCTCGGCTCCTGCACCTTTAACAAAAACCTCGCGCTGAAAATCTGGGAGCGCGCACTCTTCGGCCTCACCTTCTTCGTCCTCTTCTGCGTCGAGATTTCACTCGCGTATGAAAAGCACCTCGCCCTGTTTTTCGTCGTCATCGTCCTCGGCATCGGCTTCTGGCTCCGCTCCCTCTCGCACAAGGCCAGCGGCCTCGCCACCGTCACCGTCGCCAAGGAGATGGCCGAGATGGTCTCTGCCGAAACCATCGAGCGCCTCCGCCCGCGTGCCCTCGTGGAAGGCCGGAAAATCCTCGTCTGCGCCCGCGGCGTCACCCCCGTCCTCAAATACGCCCTCAACGAAGCCCACCTCCACAAGGCCGTCCTCTGCGTCCTCTACATGCGCGAGATCGCCGTCCTCCTCGGCGGCGCGCAAACCCAGCGCCGCGCCCGCTGGCAGGACGACCCGCAGGCCAGCGCGATCATGACCCTCATGCTCAAGCTCGGCGAGGAAACCGGCGTCTGCGTCCAGCCCATCTACACCTCCTCCACCGACCCCGCGTCCACCATCGTGGACATCGCCGCGACGCTCGGCGTGGACCTCGTCATGCTCGGCTCCTCCCACCGAGCGACCATGGCACGGCTGCTGAAAGGCAACGTCATCGAGCGCGTCGCCAGCAATCTCCCCGAGGAGATCGAACTCGTGATCCACAGTTGATCAAAGACCTCCGGCAAGGCCGGTCGTTCACCGCTTCAATGATCAGCCTGTCCCCGGTTCCCGCAAGCCCGCCGGCAGCTAGCATCGCCGATGTCCCTGCGCCACACTTTCACCCCATGACCGCCATCTCCATCAGCGAACTGCACGAGCACACCGCCGCCTGGGTGCGCAAGGCCACCGAGCAGGAACCCATCGTCCTCACCGGCAATGGCCGGGCCGTGGCCAAAATCGTCCCCGTGCGCGTCTCGAATACGGAAAATCCATTCCTCACCCGCAAGCTGCTGCCGGGCTTTGCGGAACTCCAGTCCAGACTCTCCGGCGGCACCGACAGCACTCAGATCATCTCCGAGATGCGCGACGGGCGATGATCTACTTCGACGCCTGCTACCTCGCGAAGTCCTACCTCGCCGAGCCGGACAGCGCGAACGTCATCGCCTTCCCCAAAGCCACGCCAGCGTGAGTTGCCTGCTCATTGGCAAGGCGGAAGTCGTCGCCGTCTTTCACCGGAAGCTGCGCGAGCATCGTGGATGGGAGCGGCTTTCACCTGCTCTGCGACCAGTTCGAGGCCGATTGCGCCAGCGGCCTGTGGCAGTGTCATCCGGTGGATGACACCCTGCTCCGCCTCTCCGAGCAACGCTTCTGCGCACTCCCGCCCACCACCTTCCTCCGCGCCTCCGACGCGCTCCACCTCACCTGTGCGGCGAAGCAAGGCTGCACGACCATTCACACCAGCGACCGGCACATGATCGCCGCCGCACCCGCGTTCGGACTGCAAACGGTGACTTTGTAAGCGCGCGGCTGGCTCAATGCGGATAGTCAGCCCCGGCCCTCGTTCTACGCCGATTTTTCCCGCTACGGCGTCCGCGGCACCGTGATGGGCTGCTTCGCCTTCATCTCGTGATACGCCCGCACCCAGTCCTTGCGGATGATTGCCTGCACTTCCTTCAGCGACAGCACCCCGTTCTTCATCATCCGGTGAAGGCCGGTCTCCAACACGTCCTTCTGCCGCGCGCCGAGCTTCTCGCCCTTCACGAGCACGGCATACGGCTCCGGCCAGAGGTTCTTGATGTCGTTCGCTCCGCCGAGTTCCAGCGAGATGAAGTGATCGATCTCATACAGCCGGAGCACCGCCGAGAGCTGCTTCTGCTCAAATGCGCCCTTCGCCAACTGGTAGCGCACGAGCACCTCCCACTTCGTCCTATTGGTCACATGCCGCGCATCCACTGTGTAACCGACCCTCAGCACCTCCGCCTGCGTCACCGCCGCGACCACGCCGGGCGTCAGCCTGCTGTTCGGATAAATCCCCGGCGTCTTCGCGAAGAGGACGTGGGCGGTGAGGAGAAGGAAAAGGAGGATGCGTTTCATGCGGCGGAGGCCAGCGAGGGCGGGATAATTGTCAACTAATCAGTCTGTCCCTTGTTCCTTGGTCCCTTGTTCCTTGGCGGGGAAACCAGCGCGGCTCACACGCGAAGCTCAAGCGCCGGAACGTTTCAAATAATCAGTCTGTCCATCGTTCCCCTCGATGCTGCAAAAGATGTGGCCACAGCAAACAATTCCAAGCAGGAAGTGAGAAATCCATGAAACGCCATCTGATTATTACCGGAACGGGAAGGTGCGGCACCACATTTCTGGTGCAGTTACTGACGCAACTGCGACTCGACACCGGTTTTGCCGATACCTCATCATCGGTGCATCCGAACTGTGATGCAGGCATGGAATGGGATATCCGGCAAGCGGGTGCGCCTTACATTGTAAAAAGCCCATTCTTATGTGGGCAACTGGATAGCATCATGGCGGGTGGTGGCATTGCTAACGATCATGTAATAGTCCCCGTTCGTGATCTGTTTGCGGCGGCTGAGAGCCGAAGAGATGTTCAATCGCGAACAACTTCGTCAGTTCAACCCATACCCGGTGGTCTCACTGGTGTGGACAGGCCTGAGGATCAGGAGTCCGAGCTGGCCATGAATTTTCATGAACTATTTGTCGCCCTCGCCAAGTGGGACATTCCGCATACGCTGGTCTCATTTCCTAGAATCGTGAACGACCCCGTTTATCTATTCGGGAAAATCAAACCCCTGATCGGTGAAACAGATTATGCGGCCTTTCTTGAGGCATTCACCGCGGTGGCCAGACCGCAAATCGTTCACACTTTTGTGCCGCCTGTGGATGCTCGAGGTCCTGTGAAAAGCGCTCGTGCTTCACTGGCGCCCATGTCCATGAAGGTGCTGCCGCAACCTACCGCATCCAATCCGCTGTGGCAGTTCTTCCGAACGAATACGGGGCCAATGGTTCACAAATGGCATCACTACTTCGACATCTACCATCATCACTTCGCCCGCTATCGGAACACAAATGTCTGTCTGCTGGAGTTCGGTGTTTCACATGGCGGATCATTGAAGATGTGGCGTGATTACTTTGGACCCCTGGCCAGAATCATCGGCGTGGACATCAATCCAGACTGCGCCATGCACGCGAGTGGAAAAACGGAAGTGATTATCGGAGATCAGAGTGATCCAGTTTTCTTGAAAGAATTACGCCAACGATTTGGTGGGGTGGACATTCTGATTGATGACGGTGGGCACACAATGAATCAGCAACTCACAACTTTCCATGAGATGTTCGATGCTGTGGCCGCTGATGGAGTTTATCTGATCGAAGATTTACATACGAGCTATTGGCCCGAGTATGGCGGTGGCTGGAAGCAATCGGGAACTTGCATCGAATTCGCCAAGAGCCTTTTAGATCGCCTCAATGCCTGGCATTCGCGCGATCCTGAATTAGCACCGGACGGATTTTCCAGGTCAGTCACGGGGTTGCATTTTTATGACAGCCTGATGGTCATTGAAAAGATGCGAAATGTTTCAGGTCCCAAACATTCCATGCAGGGGCATCCCACTCTTCCAATCCCCTGAATTATCCTGAGACCATGCATCTCCCAAGCTTCCGCTTTTCACCCCGACATCTCTCTGGGCAGTCCGCTTGGGTGCGGCACCTTCCCTTCGCTTATGACTTGGTGGCCATGCTCAGACCGCAAAATATCGTCGAGCTGGGCACATGGATGGGTGATTCCTTTTTCACTTTCTGTCAGGCTGTTCAAGAGGAACGAATTAACACCACATGCTATGCGGTGGATCACTGGAAGGGCGATGCCCAGACTGGTCCGGCGGGCTTCCATGTGTTTGAGATGGTGCAACAGCATTGCATGGAGCATTATCAGTCATTCGCCTACCTGATGAGGTCAGAGTTTGCCGCCGCCGCGCTTGAGTTCGGTCCAAGCACGATTGATCTTCTTCATATCGACGGATTCCATTCCTATGAGAATGCGCGGCAGGATTTTCTCACTTGGTTTCCGCTGGTTCGCGATGGCGGCGTTGTGTTGTTCCACGATATCAAAATCCATTCGTCACTGGATCATTCTAATTTTGGCGTCTGGAAGCTCTGGGAGGAATTGAAAAAGCAGCATGAAACCAGAGAGTTCAGAAATGGATATGGTCTCGGTGTCCTCATCAAGGGGCAACTTCCTGCACTCGCCGCAGAATGGCTCTCCCCGGAGAACTTCACAGCCCTAGCTCCCTATTATGAAACGCGCGGCGCTGAATTGGAAAAGATCGCGGCTAAGAAAACTATCGAGATTGAACTCGCAACCCTGCGGCGGCAGCATCAGGTGCTGAACGACTTTTATGTAAAACAGTCGGCGACACTGGCGGGCATGAAAAACCCGTCGGACTACGAAGCCTTTTTGAAACGCATCAAAGAGGTGAAAGCGCAAGGGAAGCGCATTAAAGTGAGACTGTCGAAAATTGTGGAATCCGCCGAGGCCTGGCAGCGGCGCTCCATCTTCAAGCGCGCATTTCACAAATGGCGCGCGCCGGAAAACTGGAGGGATCAAGATGACCGCCCCGACGATCAAAACGCAAAATAATACTGATGATTCCAATCGCGATCCAACCTAAGACCGCTTGCACCACGTGAATCTAGATGGAATTAAATGGAACAAGGGACAGACTGATTATTTGATTCATCGGCGGTCGAAGCAAGGGACGGACTGATTATTCTAGGCTCATCGTGGCGGGAGGATGTCTGCAAGGGTGATGGTGACGTCCGGGAAGGCGAGCGGGGTGGCGGTGCCTTCGGCGGGGACGACGAGTTGCTCGCGATATGCGTCGCCTTCGGGCTGGCGGTAGATTTCCAGCGCGTCGTCCATGAGGTTCAGCAGCCAGAATTCGCGAATGCCGGTGGAGGCGTAGGCGCGGCGCTTTTCCTCGCGGTCGTAGGCCAGCGAGCTGTCGGCGACCTCGATGATGAGGAAGACTTCGGCGGGCGTCGGATGGCCACAGGCAGAGCGCCAGCTCCAGGGAATGAGCGTGAGATCAGGCTGGGGCATGGAGTATCGCTCAAGCTCGACGGGATTTTGCGGGGAAACTTTGAAACGGCGGCGCGCCTGCTCACCGAGGTAGGCGGTGAAATTGGAGACGGCCTGGGCGTGGCGGGAGCCGATGGCTTGCATGATGATGATTTCCCCGTTGAGCAGTTCGATGCGATCCTTCGATTGGAAAAGGCCGGTCTCGTAGAGGTGGCAGAAGTCCTTCCCGGTGAACTTGTAGGTGGCAGCCAGCGTGCTCATGTCTGGAATGGTGGCAGAGAGGAAAAAGGCAGGCAAGTCATCGCTGGAGGAATGTGAAAATGCGTGCCGGGAGCCGGTGATGGATTAGTTGGTGAAATCTTCGGTCTTTGTCCTGCTCGTGCTCCTGCTCTCGTCGCCTCAGCTTGCGCGAGCAAAAGCACGAGCAGGACCAAGAGGAAGCAGCAGCCAGACTCCAAATTGAACCACGACCGAACGTGCCTGCCGCTGGCCGCGGCGTGAAATTCTACCTTGTGAAATTCACCCTGCCCTGCGCGTGAGTCCCAACAAAAAACCCCGGACGCCACGAGGACATCCGGGGTTTTTGAAAGAGGTTGGAGTTTCTGGTTACGCGGCCTTCGGCAGCGTCACACCAGGCTTGCTGGCGAGGGCGGCCTTGGCTTTTTCAACGAGCACCTTGAAGGCAGCTTCGTCCTCGTAGGCGAGGCCGGAGATGACCTTGCGGTCGAGCGTGATTCCGGCGGCCTTGATGCCTTCCATGAATCGGCTGTACGTGAGGCCGTTCGCGCGTGCGGCGGCGTTGATGCGCTGGTTCCAGAGTTTGCCAAACATGCGCTTGCGCGTCTTGCGGTCGCGGAACGCCCAGTATTGGGCTTTCATCACGGCGTTCTTCGCGTAGCGGAACAGTTTGGAACGGCGACCCCGGAAGCCTTTGGCGGCATCGAGGACTTTTTTGCGGCGCTCGCGCGACGCGGGAGCATTAGTGGCTCTTGGCATGGTCTTGGTTTAGGTGCCCGGCTGGCTGTTTGGGTTTGTGGTGAAATGGCCGGGCTGCCTCGCCTGCCGGATGGTCTTCCGCGATGGGAAGACAGGCGCCCGAACCGATGTGCTGCGCTCGCCTAAGCGTGCGCGCGTCCGCTTACGCGAACGGCAGGCACTCTTTGATACGGTCCACCATGGTTGAGTGGACTTGACCGTCTTTGCCGAGCTTGCGCTTGCGCTTCGAGCTCTTGCTCGAGGCGAGGTGGCGAAGGCCCGGCTTACGGCGCATGATCTTGCCGGTGGCGGTCACTTTGAACCGCTTCGCAGCCGATTTTTTCGTCTTGCGACGTGCTATGGATCTTGGCATGGGGCGCGGAAGGTAGCGGTCGAAGTCCCGTTGGCAACCACTTTTCTCAGGATGTCGCAAGGATGCCAAAGTGGAGGTATCCATCAGCGCCAACTTTCAAGCGGTGGCGCACCGATCACGTTAGAATTCTGCCCTTTGGAGCGTGTCAAAGAAGTCCCGGAGGATTCTCACGCAAAGGCGCAAAGGCGCAAAGATTCCTTCGTGAAAGCCTCCTCCCTTGCGGCTTTGCGACTTTGCGTGAGCCACTTTTCCAACATGCTCTCAGCAGTTCGGGGAACTTTCGCATTTGATGGCGTGATTAGTTCCGGTCCCGGCATATCCAGCATTGGTAACAGGTAGAAAAGGCACGGAACCTGCAATGTCTCCAGGCCACACTATGGCCCTATATCAGACAAACGGAACTCAAGACGCCCTCAACAAGCAACCAATCGGAAACATCGCCGCTTTGGTGCATCGGAATGCAAATCAATCCACGTCAGCCGAAGCTGAAGCTGCCGACGAAGCCTTCGAACCCGCGCCCGTGCAATCCGCTTCCTCCATCGGTGATCTCGTGTCCCCTGTCTTTGCCGCACAGGCGATTCCGATCGACGACCTTCTTCGCAAAATGCTCTCACTCGGCGAAGGCGTCAGTGATCTGTTTTTCATGGTCGGTCGTCCGCCGCAGGTGGAAAATTTCGGCAAGCTGATGCCGGTTGAAGGAACCCGCTTTTCCCCCACCTTTACCGCGAAGGACACCGAGGGGCTCGCCCGTTCGCTGGTCGGCAATGGCCAGCGCCTCATCGACGATCTCCGCAACACCGGCTCGTGCGATTGCAGCTACTCGGTCGAGGGCCTCGCGCGGTTCCGTGTGAACGTCTTCAAGCAGAAGGGCACCTTCGCGATGGTGCTCCGCAAATTGAACACGAAGATTCCTTCGATGGAGGACTTGAAGCTCCCGCCCGTATTCCAACGGATCATCACGGAAAAAACCGGCCTCGTCTTCGTCACCGGTGCCACGGGCAGCGGCAAGACGACCACGCTCGCCGCGATGCTAAACGGACTCAACGAACATCACCCGATGCACATCGTCACGCTCGAGGATCCCGTGGAATTCATGCACCCGCACAAGCAGGCCACCTTCTGCCAGCGTGAAATGGGCAAGGATTTCTCAAGCTTCGCGATGGGCCTCCGTGCAGCGCTGCGGCAGGCGCCAAAAGTGATCCTCGTCGGCGAAATCCGCGATCGAGAGACGATGGAGATCGCACTCACCGCCGCAGAGACGGGACACGTGGTATTTTCCACCCTCCACACGATCAGCGCCGCACAATCCATCAATCGCGTGCTTGGCATGTTCAGCAAGGAGGAGGAAAGCCAGGTGCGCGAACGACTCGGTGAAACGCTGCGATGGATCGTGAGCCAGCGTCTCGCGCCCAAGATCGGCGGCGGTCGCGTGATGATCCCCGAGATCATGGGCAGCAACATGCGTTCGCGTGAGGCAGTCCAGCTCGGCGAAAGTGAAGTCCGCAATCTTCACGACATCATCACGCAGTCCAGTAACGAAGGCTGGTGCACCTTTGAGCAAAGCCTCTGCAAGTCCTATGAGGAAAAGAGCATCACCGAGGAGACAGCGATGCTCCTCTCGGTGAACAAGACCAAGATGCGCCAGGCTCTCGACCGCCTGAAAAAGACCATGGGCGACGACGCGGATGCAGCCCATTCCTTCACGCTCAAGCACACCGACGAGCACGAGAAGAAGGAAGCCGCGCCCGCGCCCGTCCCGAAGGCTTGGGCGCTCGGTGCCGCAGCTCAGCCTGCCGCCATCCCGCTCAAAGTGGCTCCACCCGCCACCCAGCCCGCCGCACCGATGGGACTGAAGTTGACGTAAAAGCCGGTTCGCACTTCGGGTGCGCAAAGTCGCTTGTAAAGTCACTGACAGGCACCGCCGCCCTGTGGCAGAAGCCCTGTGTGCTCGCCACCTATCTTCATTCACTCGGCCCGTTCGTCTTTCGCATCGGGGAATTCGGCCCGCGCTGGTACGGCCTGTCCTACGTGCTCTCCGCGCTCGTCGGGTTCTGGCTCTACCGCCGTCTCGCGGAACGCGGCTACTCCGAGGTGAAGCCGGACAAAATCGCCGACTTCATCACGTGGTGCGGCCTCTTCGGCGTGCTCCTCGGAGGGCGCGTCGGCTGGATCTTTTTTTACGGAATCAAGGAACCGCACGAGAACCCGTGGTGGATGCTGGAGGTGTGGAAAGGCGGCATGTCTGCGCACGGCGGCATCCTCGGTCTTGTGCTCGTGACCTTCGTGCTCTCAAGACGATGGAAGCTCTCGTGGACCAGCATCGGCGACACGCTCTGCGTCGTCGCGACGACGGGCCTCTTCCTCGTGCGCTGCGCAAATTTCATCAATGGCGAACTCATCGGAAAGCCTGCGGACGTCGCGTGGGCCGTGCAGTTCCCGCGCGAGCTTCTCGACATGGAAATCGGCCGTGCAGTGATCGGCCCGAAGGTGGAGTCCGCGCTCGGAATGCCCGTCATCGAGATCGTGGAGAATATCCCGCGTGCCGAGGAAACGAATCGCGTGCTGCGCGAATCCCTCACGCCGCGCCACCCGTCGCAGATCTACGAGGCGCTGCTCGAAGGCGCGCTCATGTTCTCCGTGCTGTGGTTCATGCGCACACGCTGCCGTGTGCCGCGCGGCGTGCTCACGGGATCCTTCTTCATCCTCTACGCGACCATGCGGATCATCGGGGAAATGTTCCGCGAGCCCGATCCCGCATGGTCATTCGGCCCGTTCTCCGCCGGACAGTTCCTCTCGCTATTCATGTACGGCATCGGCGCGGCTTTCATATTGTGGGGCATGAAGACGCGGCATTTTGAAAAGGCAGATCAGCTTGCCGCACGCGGTTGACGCACCGCCTGCTCGCTGGCAATCCAAGCGACATGAATCTCCTCCCTTCCCTGCTCATCCTGACGCTCGCTGCGACGTCTCTCGCCGAGGACGACGGAAAGCTCACCATCGAGATCCCCTCCTCCGTCCAGGCAATCATCGCCCGGGAGAAAGGCGACACCGGCAAGGTTTGCGAGTTTCGGAAGGTCAATGAATCCGACGGCACGACCTACGTCGTCGGAATCCAGACCGGTGACCTGCGTTACGAACTCGCGCTCGATGCGTCCGGTCGATTGCTGCGAAAGCGCCTCGAAACCGGCGACAGCGGCCCACGCATGATGCGAATCGAAACGCTCCCGGCAATTGTTCGGGAGGCAATGCAACGCGAGGCCGGAGCCGGAGTCATCAGCGAGATCGAACTGGTCGAACAAAAGACCCGTTACATCGGTGAGGCAAAGATCGGTAAACGGAAATATCGCATCGAAGTGGCCGCCGATGGAGCGCTATTGAACAAGGAATACATCGGCGACGAAGACTGAACACGAATCACATTTTTTCGACGGCACGGAGGTTACCATTGGCAATCGCAGCAGACTTTCAAACGCCCGCGCCATCGCTCTTCACATGGCAGGCATACGAGCCGTCGGTGAAATGCGATCTGTCCTCGTGCTCAATCGACACGAATGCGGGACTGATTTTTGTGGACCCGATCGAGCTGTCCGAATCCGCTCTCGCGAGACTTCTCTTCGGACGCAAGCCCGCCGCGATCCTCCTCACGAATGGAAACCACACGCGCGCCGCAGCGATCTTCCGCGCGCGCTTGGGGGTGAAAGTCTATGCCGCTCCGGATGCCGATGGACTAGATATTGTCCCTGATGAAACACTGGCCGACGGAGAGATGGCTCCCGGCGACATGCGGATCATCGCCATCCCCGGAGCCGGTCCGGGTGAAATCGCCCTCGTCGGGAACGGCATCGCATGCATCGGTGACGCAGTGATCCATCTTCCCCCCGAGGGACTCCGCCTCTTGCCTGAAAAATACTGCACCGATCCTGTTCAAAACCGGAACTCCCTCAGAAAACTGTTGTCTTGTGATTTCCAAGTCATGACCTTCGCGCATGGCGCTCCGATAGTGGAATCAGCGCACACAAAACTCGAAGCCCTATTCGCATGAAAATATTCCAGACCCTCCTCGCCAGCACCCTGCTTTGCACGGCGGCATACGCACAGAATGCCGTCCCCGCCGTCGTCGCAAAACCCAGCGGATCCACCGAGGTGGAACCCGCCCCGGCAGACACGGATGCGCCGGAGAAAATCATCGCCCGCTTTTTTTCCTACCTCCAGCGCAAGGAGGTGGACCAAGCGTACGATCAACTCACGCGAGGCACAAAAATCGCCGAGCGCGCCGAAGATGTAAAAACGCTGAAGGCAAAGACGAAGGAGGCGATCTCGGTTTTCGGTCCGATCCTCGGTTATGATTCCGTCGTGAAAAAGAACGTTGGCAGCCGCCTCGTCAGTTACACGATGCTCTCGCTCGGCAAGGAGTTCCCGCTGCGCTGGCGCTTCTATTTCTACAAGCCCGCGGACACGTGGAAGCTGATCGATCTCCGGGTGGACGACCGGCTCGCTGCGATGTTCGACGAGACGGATGACGGACGCAGCCGCGAAGAGCGTCCGTAGATGCTCGCCGACGCGCTGCGGTTCATCCGCTTCTCGCACACGGTATTCGCGATGCCCTTCGCGCTCGGCTCGATGGTCGTGGCTGCCGACGGATTTCCCGGATGGAAGCTATGCGGGCTGATTCTGCTCGCGATGGTCTTCGCGCGCACCGCAGCGATGGTGTTCAATCGGCTGGCCGATTGGGAAATCGACCAGCGCAACCCGCGCACCGCAGGCCGCCACAAGCTGCTGGCGAAACCGGCGGCCTTCACGCTGCTCACGCTCAGCGCTGCCGGATTCATCGGCACCACGGTGTTCCTGAATCCGCTCTGCTTCTGGCTCTCTCCCGTCGCGCTAGCCATCATCTTCCTCTACTCGCTCACGAAACGCTTCACGCACGGCAGCCACTTTTTCCTAGGCCTCGCGCTCTCCGTCGCACCCGTCGGCGCATGGCTCGCAGTGCGCGGTCACTTTGCGCTCCCGCCCCTCGTGCTCGCACTCGCTGTGCTGCTGTGGGTCGCAGGATTCGACATCATCTATGCCACGCAGGATCACGACTTTGATCGCGCGGAGGGACTGCATTCCCTCGTCGTAAAATTCGGCATCCCGCGCTGCCTCTCCATCGCAAGTGCATTGCACTGGATCATGCTCCCCGCCCTCATCGCCTTCGGATGGCTCTCGAATCTTGGGGGCATCTATTTTGGGTGTCTCATCATCGTCACTGCTGCACTCGCGTTCGAGCACCGGAGCGCGCGCACACTGGATGTGAAGGGAATCAATCGCGCATTCTTCCAGAGCAACGCATTCGTCAGCCTGGTGTTCGTGCTCGCGGTATTCCTCGACGTTGCGATGCACTCCCGTTGAGCAACCGCTCAGCCGCGGAGCAAAATCCAGAGCGTCCTCGCGCCATGACCGGGTGGAAAATCCACCGGCTGCGGCTCCCGCTGTAGGTCACCTGCCCTGCGGTGAAATTTCAGCGCGAACCGCGCGACACGCTCCAGATCGCCCTGCTGGAGCGTCGTGCAATTTGTGGAGACAAGAATGCGCGACGACGGCGCAGCCACCTCCATCGCAGCCAGCACGAGATCTTCGAGATGTTGCTCCACATGCCACCGGCGCCCCTTGTTGCCGCGCGAAAATGTCGGCGGGTCTAGCACGATGGCGTCGAACTTCTCCCCGCGCCGCGAAAGCCGCGGCAACACCTCAAGCACATCATCCGCGATAAACTTGTGCCCGGCGTTTTCATCGAGTCCGTTCAGTCCGAAGTTCGCGCGTCCGCGATCCAGCGATTTTTTTGAGAGATCGATGCTCACGGTCTCCGCGCCCGCCATCGCCGCGACCACACTGAATGAACAGGTGTAGGAAAAGGTGTTCAGCATCCGTCTCGGCGCGGCACGCCGCATGAGCGCACGATTCATCCGCTGATCGAGAAAGAGGCCCGCGGAATAACCGGCGGCAAAATCCAGCCCGTAGCGGATTCCATTTTCCCGCACCTCACCGAGCAACGGCAATGCGGTGTCGCCGCTCAGGAGCAAAGGCGGATCGCGATCCTCGTTTTGCTTCGGCAGCAGTTTTCCAAAAACGCGGCGCGGCTGCCAACAGTTCACGGCGCTCCACTCCGCGAGCGACTCTCGTATCGCATCCAGGGCCGCATCGGTTTTATGCGAGATGAGCACATCATCGGCGAGACGCTCCACCCAGCCGTCTGCGCAGGAAAACATCCGGTGAGCATCCGTGCCCGCATTTCCGAACGCCTCAAATTCTGCAAAGCTGATCCAGCCTCGATTCATGATTTGGGAGGTGAGAAAAATAGCCGCGCGTAAACGTAGGCAATCGTCTCATCGAGAACGACCCGGAATCCCTGACTCGATGCCCACCAGCGCTTCGGATCAAAGGTGCGCTCCTCCACATTGCTGATGCCGATTTTCGAGTCCGGCCCGAACGCCTTTTCATAAACCAACCGAGTGCGACGCGAATGCGCGCCATTCCCAGCGATGTTGATTTTCCCGTCCGTGATGCCGTGCTCCCTCAACCACTGCGCGAGAGCACGCGCAGATGCATAGCTGCGATCCTTTTCTACGCCAGGTGCGGGCACGGCGTTCAACGCCTCGACAGGCAATCCCAGCTTTAAGCAAAGAGCCTTCGCGTATTCCGCATAAGTCCTGTGTTCACTCATCGCATTGCCGAATTCGATCGGCCCACCGGTCAGGCAGATTCGTTCGTAGTGCGTCTTGCGAAAATCATCCACCGCTCCCTCTATGACATAGTCCGACGACCAGCCCTCGATGACGAGTGTGCCGCCGGGCTGCGGATCGTGGACGGCCAGAAATCCGTAAAGCCCGCCCATCACGATCCGAACCGCAATACCGAGAGCCAAGAGAAGCAGCACCCATCCGCGCCACGTCGGCACGATGCACTGGCGTCGTTGCAACAGGCCTAGGAATGGCTTTTGCGGATTCATGAAGCGGCACTCTCCGCGGACGGCACAAAGCGATGCAAGGGCGAAACGCTGCGACCATTCAGCGCTCTGTGCTCAGTTCCAAAATGCGTCCGGGGAGCCAGCCCAAGCCGTCTTTGAAACTGCTCGTGCGAGTGTATTCGAGAATCAGCACGCGGCCTTTGCCGATGTTCAGAACATCAATCGGGCGACCGAGCTTTTGAAAAACGCTCTCCGTTCGCGCAGACCATGAGCCATCGTCATCCCTCCGTGGATGGACTGATAGCACGTCAAAACCGATGTCTTCCGCGATACCAGTGCGGCTCTCGCCGAGCAGGTTTCCAAATCGGGTGACGAGGAATCCATTCCGCAGCGGCTCGGGAAAATCATCACCACACCATGTCATGCCTGCAGGCGAGCTGTGAGGATCGAATGTCCAAAGTCCGCCTGCAATTCCACCACCCGCGGGACCGATGTTCTTCACGGGCATCGTGAATTTCATCCCAGTCGGCGGCACCGGTGTGTGGGGATATGGATGCGGTTCGAGTGGCCAGTTACTGAACTGAAATGGGAAACCGTAGTGCTTCCCGCGCTCGATGGAATCCATCTCCTCGGGTGCATTGATGTCCGGGCCATTCGTGACGGAGAAGAGGTTGCCAGTCGGATCCCAAGCGAAGCCATACGCATTCCGCAACCCGCGCGCATACACTTCGATCTCCGGCGTTGCCAAGTTCGGTTCGAGCCGCCACATGCACGCCGTCGTCTCCACTTCGCCTCCGGTGAATATGCCCGGCGCAGTGCCGCCCTCACCGCCATCCGTGCGCGAACCGCTGCTCACGTACAGCATTCCATCCGGGCCGAAAGCGAGATGCGACACACCGTGATTGAATGGCCCGACACCAAAGGGATAGCGGTGCGTGAACCACGGTTCCATCTTCGCCTCACCCTCACTCACAGGAGTGCTGCTGCGGAAAATCACGATCTCGTTCATCTTGTGCGGACCGCCGTCATTGAAGCCGCGATTCGTCGTGAGCATGAGGCGGCCATCGGGAGCAAGCGCGAGACCGAGCGCAGAGATGTCCGCGTTCGCGGGCTTCACGTAGTCGGCTGCCTGCACCAGCGGCGCGAGAATCCCGTTCGCCACATCGAGTTTCCACACCGCGCCCTTTTGCCCGAGCACGTAGATGGCGCCATTGCGATCCGGTCCCGCGAGTCTCGTGGCAAAGTCGGTGAGTTGCACGACTTCGCGAAGCTTCATTCCACGGGGCGCAGCGGGCAGCGGCGCAAATGCATGCGCTCGGAGAAGCATCTCATACGTGGGAAATTTCGACTTGCTCCTCACTTTTGCCACCTCATCAGGCACGACGGCTTTCTCCGTGTTCCCCCACGAGGAAAAGACGTAAGTCAACACATCCGCCACGCCACGATCATCGAGCGGCTGCACCGGCATCTGGTTGTTGTAGTCCGCGCCATTCACGCGAATCGGTCCGCTCAGCCCTTCGCAAAGCGCGCGGATTGCGCGTTCGCGGTTCGCCTTGATCCAATCCGAACCCGCAAGTGGCGGAAAGACCGGCGGTGCCCCCTGCCCCGTTGCCTGATGACACACAATGCAGGTCTGCTGAAAAATACGTTCTCCACGCGCCATCGAATCAGGCTCATCGGCACACAGAATCGCGGCGCTGAGGAGAAATGCGATCGGGAGGAGTTTCATGGTGCGCCACCGTAGAAGGCATGCAGTCTTCGTCAAGACAGGCACCCGCCACGTCGTTGGACGCACGGCGTTCCGCGTGTATATTGTGACATGAGCACGCTGTCCCCACTTCAGAGGCTCGATTCGGAACATCACCTTCATCCGTTCACGAATCACGACGAGATGCACGCGGCAGGCACACAAATCATCGCAGACGGGAAAGGCGTCTGGCTGCACGACCAGAACGGACGCCGCCTGCTCGATGGGCTCGCCGGCCTGTGGTGCGTGAATGTCGGCTACGGACGCCGCGAAATCATCGAGTCCGCGACGAAGCAGATGGAGCGACTCTGTTACTACCCGTCGTTTTTCAATACGACGACAGAACCCGCCATCGAGCTTGCCGCAAAGCTCGCCGCACTCGCGCCGCGCCGGCTGAACCACGCGATGTTCAGCAACAGCGGAAGCGAGGCGAATGAGACCGCGCTGAAACTGATTCGCGCGTATTGGAAACTGAAGGGGCAGCCGAAGCGCGCGAAAATCATCACACGCGAATTTGCCTATCACGGCGTGACGCTCGCCACCGCGAGCATGACCGGGCTGCCAAGCTGCCAGACGCCATTCGACCTGCCGCTGCCGGGGTTTTTCCACGCTCCGGCACCCCATGCATATGCGGCGAATCGCGAATCGGATCCCGATGCCTACGCGGACTGGTGCATCGACGAAACGACCCGCCTGATCGAGCGAGAAGGACCCGGAACCATCGCCGCGATTTTTGCCGAGCCAATCCAAGGGGCGGGCGGCGTCATCGTCCCGCCGCCGGGCTATCTCTCGAAACTCCGGGCACTGGCTCGCCATCATGGCATCCTGTTCGTGGCCGATGAAGTGATTACCGCATTCGGACGGCTCGGCGCGTGGTTCGGCAGCGACATATGGGATCTCGACCCCGACCTCATGTGTCTCGCGAAAGGACTCACCAGCGGCTACCTCCCGCTCGGCGCGACGATGGTCGCGGATGAAATCGCAGACGTGCTCATGCACGGTGGCTATCTCGCCCACGGCTTCACCTACAGCGGCCATCCGGTACCGTGCGCAGTGGCGCTTGCGAATATCGCGCTGATCGAAACTGAGCATCTCGTCGAACGTGTGCGCGATGATGTCGGTCCGTATTTTCAGCAGAAGCTCCAATCCTTCGCACAGCACCCTGCTGTGGCGGAAGTCCGCGGCTGCCAGCTCATCGGGGCTCTGGAACTCGTCCCGCGCGGTGGTAAATCCGCACTCACTCCGACATCGGCGCTTGGCATCAAAGCCTCGAAGCTGGTGCGCGATGAGGGGGTGATTGTCCGAGGCATCCGCGACCTCATTGCCATCGCTCCGCCGCTGACTATTTCGCACGAGGAGATTGATTTCATTTTCACCGCCATCACACGCGCGCTCGACCACCTCTGGGATTAGCAGGTAAAACGCTCAGGCATGGAGCGCCCCCGCATCTACCAACTCTTGCCGCGCCTCTTCGGAAACACCAACGAGACACGGAAACCGAACGGCACACTCGTGGAAAACGGCGTCGGAAAATTCGCCGACATCACGGACATCGCGCTGCGTGCTTTGCGGGACGAATTGCACATTACCCACGTCTGGCTCACAGGCGTCCCTGCGCAAGCGACTGCGACCGACTGGAGCGGAATCGGCAAGCCCGCCGATGATGCCGATCTACTGAAAGGCCTCGCTGGCTCGCCGTATGCAATCAAGGATTGCGCAGACGTCTGCCCCGACTACGCGACAGATCCTGGGGAACGCATGAACGAGTTTTCAGCACTGATTGCGCGCACACATGCCAATGGCTTGCGCGTGATCATCGACTTCGTGGCGAATCATGTCGCGCGCTGCCACGCATCGGCACTTGTAAATTTTGGAGCGAACGATGACCGCTCCCGTTTTTTTTCACCGCAGAACAATTTCTTTTGGCTTCAGCAAGACTCGCACGGTGGTGGGCCACCACTTCGTCTCCCGACTGTGGAAAATGGCAAACGCATCAGCCCCACATGTCTTGCGCTCGATGCGGGCGACGGCTTCTTCCCCGATGAGATCAAAGAAGGCCGAGTGACTGGAAACAACGCCGCGACTTGGTCCCCATCCATCCACGATTGGTATGAGACAGTGAAGCTCAACTACGGTCACGACTTTACCACTGGCGCACGCTCTTTCCCACATGCAGGGCATCCCGACGCGCCGCTGCCCGACACTTGGCTGAAGATGGATGCGGTGCTCGCCCATTGGCAGGCCCTCGGTGTGGATGGATTTCGTTGCGACATGGCGCACATGGTGCCTCCGGAATTTTGGGCATGGGCCATCACGCGCGCTCGGCAGAGGCAGCCGCAGACCTGCTTTTTCGCTGAGGCATATGAAAACGATCCGATGCGCGTGGAGTCCGCCGATCCGGCGCAGCGCGAATCCGGTGTTCTGAGCACACTGCTATACGCAGGTTTTGATGCCACCTACGACGACCCTTCGTATAAAGCGCTGAAGCGAATCTACGACGGTCCTGCGTGGGCGAATGACCTCGATCACACGCTCGCCGCGCAGCACCCCGAATTCTTTTCCAGCGCACTTCGCTACGGCGAAAACCACGATGAAGTGCGGCTCGCAGGACGCGGACAATGGGGCGGGGTCGGCATGGAGGTCGGCCGCGCAGTATGTGGCGTGCTCTTCGGAATATCGCGCGGCCCGGTGTGCCTTTATCATGGCCAAGAAGTCGGCGAACCGGCTGACGCTGCCGAAGGGTTTGGCGGCGATGACGCACGCACGAGCATCTTTGATTATTGGTCCATGCCGGAGTTTGCGAAATGGGTGAACGGTCATCGCTACGACGGAGCACGACTCTCCGATGCGCAGCGGGCGCTCCGCTCATTCTACGGCAGACTGCTCGCGGCCATCGCGTCGCCTGCATTTCGCGATGGGGCATTCTTTTCGCTGAATGGGGCCAATATCTGGAATCCAGATTTTGGCCGCCTCGCTGGCGAATCTGCGAGTGGACATTGGCTGTATGCCTATTTGCGAGTGGCAGCACCGGAGCACTCACCATTTCTCGTCGTGGTGAATCTCCACCGTAGCGAAGTATTCAGAAATGTGCGCGTCATGCTCAGCGACGAAGCCCGCACGTCGCTTGCATCAATGAAGGGCGTCCTCAGCTTCGAGGATCGCGTCGGTGGCCTCTCACCGTTACGACGACAATCGGACGACCTCGCTACCGGCGGATTTCTCATCCCTGAACTGCCGCCGCTCACTCCGGCATACTTTCAAATCTCCAGCATCACCCCTCACTGAAGCATACATCCTGACCTCGCATTTCGCTCCCGCAGTTTCCAGTTTTTGCCAATGAGAAAATCCGCACCGAAGCCCCTCATCATCATCGCTAAGAACGTCCACACAGCGGAGACGTTTGAGTTCACGTTCGGCGGCGGGCGAGTAATCGGAAGGCGGCGAGTGAACGCGAAGACGGATCTATTCTTCGGCCCCGGCCTGCTCGACTTGCAATGCAATGGATACGCTGGCGTGGATTTCAATCACCCGGACACGACTGCCGAGGACATGGCCGATGGAATCCGCGCCATGTGGCGCGACGGCTGCGCGCACGTGCTTCCAACGCTCATCACGGCATCACCCGAACGACTCGCGATGCTTTTTCAAAGGCTCACCGCCGCCATTGATAGCGACGCAAATGTCGCGGCGACCGTGGCGGGATTTCATTTGGAAGGCCCATTCATCAGCCCTCAGGACGGTGCCCGTGGCGCGCATCCGCTCGCGCACGTTTGCGGTGTGAGTAAGACGCTCTGGCGCGGATGGCAGCGTGCCGCAGAGGAAAGGATCGCGCTCGTGACGGTCGCTCCGGAAGTCGATGGCGCGATTGCGTTCATCCGCCAATTGCGAAAGGAAAACGTCCTGCCTGCGATTGGCCACACGATGGCGGATGCCGCGACGATTGCACGAGCCTGCGAAGCTGGTGCGCTCATGAGCACTCATCTCGGCAATGGCTGTCCGCAGATGATGCACAGGCACACGAATCCGCTGCTCGCGCAACTTTCGGAGGACCGACTTGCCGCGAGTGTCATTCCGGATGGGGCCCATCTACCGCGCGAAATCCTGCGGCTTTTCCGATGCGTGAAGGGTGCGGAGAAAATCGTCCTAGTGACGGATGCGATGGCCGCGGCTGGCGCTCCCAGCGGGCGCTATACGATCGGTGACCTCGTGATCGAAATCGGGAAGGACCGCGTCGCGCGCCAACCCGGCAGCCCGAATCTCGCTGGTGCAGCCATCACCATGCGCGAAGCAGTGGAGCGCTACGTCGCAATGACAGGCGTCACACTGGCCGAGGCATGGGACGCAGCATCGACCGGTGCATGGAAGCTTCTCCGCCGCGCCGGTGTGGTGAAACGAATTCCCGATTCCACTTTGATCGCACGCTTCGCGAGCGGAAAACTCGACGTCCTAGCAACACTTCACGGCAAACGCATATTGTGGGCGCAATGATTCCCACATTGAAATGCAAACGTGGCACGCTCGGTGAACTGACCGCAAACGCCGCAGCTTCACCATGGAATGGACTGGAACCGATCCGACTTTCCGATGCAGTCACTGGCCACACTCCGAAGCAAAGCACCGAAGTCCGTGCGCTCTGGAATGACACCGAATGGCGGCTGCTCTTTCACATACACGATACCCACGCGTGGGCCACCATGACAAAGCGCGACGCGAACCTATATGAGGAGGAAGTCGTCGAGGTATTCCTCGACCCAGCCAACGATTCGCAGAGTTACTTTGAGATCGAGGTGAACCCGCTCGGCACCGTACTCGATCTCGTGCTTCGCAAAAATCGCAGCGGCTACAAAGGTGACATCGCGTGGGATTGCGATGGACTCCGCACGCTGGTGCGAATGCATCCGAACGGTTGGACAGTTGAAATGGCGATTCCATTTGTGAGCGTGACCAACGCACCGCCTGTCGCTGGCTCGCACTGGCGGGCGAATTTCTATCGCATCGATCGTCCATCCCGCGATGGCAGTGTGCCGCGCGAACTGACGGCCTGGTCCCCACCGATGCGCCCGAATTTCCACACACCGGAAAAATTCGGTATCATCGAATTCGTGGATTGAGCGGAGGATTTGCTGCGTCGGCAGCGTCGGCAGCTCCGCTGATTCCAGCAGTGAAACTCACTTTGGATTCGCGGCTATTCCCTCGTTTTCATGGAGTGACGGAAATGCGGGCGTAACGCAATTGACCCATTCACGCCCCTTGCCACCGTGCGGAAAGCTGCCATATTCCGCCCCCTTTTTTCCGGGAGAACCAAATTTATGTCACAGCAAAATATCAGAAACATCGCCATCATTGCACACGTTGATCATGGCAAGACCACGCTCGTGGACTGCCTGCTCAAGCAGGCCGGCACGTTCCGCGCAAACGAAGCCAAGGCGAGCGAGGAGCGCATCATGGACTCCATGGACCTCGAGCGCGAAAAGGGCATCACCATCAAGGCGAAGAACGCGGCGTTCCGCTGGAAGGACTACCACATCAACATCGTGGACACCCCCGGCCATGCGGACTTCGGCGGCGAGGTGGAGCGCATCATGAAGATGATTGACGGCGTGCTGCTCGTCGTGGACGCGCATGACGGCCCGCAGGCGCAGACGAAATTTGTGCTCAAGAAGGCACTGGAAAATGGCGCGAAGCCGATGGTGGTGATCAACAAGATCGACCGCGAGAATGCCGAGCCGCACAAGGTGCTCGATCAGGTGTTCGAGCTTTTCCTCGAACTCCACGCGAACGACGAGCAGCTCGATTTTCCTATCGTGTACGCAAGCGCGAAGCAGGGCTTTGCGAAGATTCATCTGACGGACGAGAGCGACACGATGGAGCCGCTTTACCAGACTATCGTGGACAAAATCCCGCCGCCAAAAATCGGTGCCGAGCCCTATTTCCAGTTCTGCGTGGCGAACCTCGACTACAGCGAATACCTCGGCCGTATCGCCTTCGGGCGCATCGTGAGCGGCAAGGTCAAGGTCGGCGACACGCTCGTCTGCCTCAAAACCGACGGGAAGCCTTCCAAGGCAAAAGTGACCGCGCTCTTCGGTCACGAAGGCCTGAAGAAAGTGGAAATCCCCGAGTCCGAAGCGGGCGACATCGTGGGCATCGCGGGCTTTGAGGACATCTTCATCGGCGAGACGCTCACCGACAGCGAAGAGCGTGAGCCGCTGCACTTCATCGATATCGATCCGCCGACGATCACGATGAAGATTTGCATCAACGACGGCCCGCTCGCCGGCCGCGAAGGCTCTCTCCTCACCGCGCGCCAGGTGAAGGAGCGCCTCTTCAAGGAGACGCGGACCAACGTCTCGCTGCAAGTCGCGGAGACGGACGTCGCCGGCCACTTTGAAATCAAGGCCCGCGGTGAAATGCAGATCGCGATCCTCGTGGAGCAGATGCGCCGCGAAGGCTTCGAGCTGCTCGTGTCTCGCCCTGAGGTGATTTTCAAGCGCGATGCAAAAGGTGATCTGCAGGAGCCGTATGAGGAACTCTCCGTGGATCTCCCGGAGGAACACCT
>JBBRPQ010000030.1:0-62796 GCA_038227825.1 Chthoniobacterales bacterium | reverse complement strand
GGCGGGCTTGTGCCGGTGCGAGTAAAACCCGCTCCGGCTGACTTCGAGCGCATCGGCCAAGGCACTCACCGGGTAATTGGCGTGGAGCTTTTCCATCACCGTGAAGCCTTGCGGGGCATCTGCCGGCGCCCTCCGGCGCTGCCCTTCGGGCAAAGGCTCCGCCCTTTGGCTATCTCGCTCCGCTCGATTGGACCGCACAGATGCCCAAGGCTTTTTTTAGGATTTGATGCGCGCCTCCGCGCGCACCCTTCGGGCTGCCTGCGGCAGTCTATCCCGCTCCGCTCGATTCACGCTGGCCGCGCAGATATTCATTTTCCTGCCGCCGCCGCCGCAGCTCGCGCTGCTCACTGCTCTCGGCATCGAGGGTGGCTGCCTGAGTCGGAACGTGGCCGGCCCTGGCTTTCCTGAGCCATTCACCCAGCGACCAGGCCGACACGCTCAGATCCCGGGACACTTCGTCCTGGCTGCGTCCACCAAGCACGAGCGCCACGGCTTTTTCTTTCAACTCACGGTCGTAGCGCCGACCGAACTTGCTGATTTCTGACATGGCTGTGTTTTCCTTCCCTCACCCCTGTCCGCAATTTCAAAGAAAGATCAATAGTGTTTGCGAGACTGCCTCGGTCCCAATCAACGCTGGTGGATTCATACGACTGCAGGTCGTGCGGAATTAGACTGCTCCTACACGAAGCCGCAGCGGGATCGAAAGTTTAATCGCATCCCTTCTTTCAAGCTTCATGCGCAACGACAGGCCAATGCCTTTCATTCGTTTTACAGATTACTCCAAGTTCACTTGGCCACGAACAGGCAACTGCTATGGAGTTGGCTGTGAAACTCCTCCTCTTCCGCAAACTCGCGTTCGCATTGGCATTCTGCATAGCCACCGCGGCACCGTTTGGCTCAAATGCAATTGCTACGCCCACTGAAAAGTCCCTGGCACAGTTGCTCGCACCAGTTCTGTCGCAAGCAAAGACTCGGACCGTCCGCATCATGATGGGAGGGACATCCATTGCGATCGCAGGCTTCTCCAGCAACCAGCTTTTCGTCAGTGAACTGATGGCGCTTTACGGAGACGCCCGTTCGAACGTGCAACGCATGGGAGTGCTCGGAGGGAGCTGGGATCTGCCGTCCTCAGGTTGGTACAAGCAACCGTACAGCGGCCCATCTCTGGTGAGGTTGCGAGGGAACACCTCCTCCCAAGCCTTGCCTCTGACGATCTATGGCTCGACCATCATCATCGAGTACTCGAAGGAATCCGACGGCGGACTTGCTCAGGTTCTTTTGGATGGCTCCCCGCTGGGAATCCTTGACTGCCAAGGAGTGCAGCAACTCAGCGTAAAAGCCACATTCCAAGTGCCTCTCGGTGTGCATACGCTTACCTTTTCCCCTCCGTCCAGTGGAAACATCTACCTCGAACGTGTATTCTGGGAACAGGGCCTGCCGGGCATAGCCGTGATTGATGGCACACTCGGCGGCACAGGCTTGGAGCATGTCTATAATAACTATCCTGGCGCGGGCCAATCGATTCCCGGAATTCCCACTCAGCCGGGCGTTGGCACCGCCGCATTTTTCCGCAGGCAGGATATCGACTTGGTCGTCTGGAGCGGGCCGGTGAACGACCACGGAGGGTTTAACCCTGGCTTTGAGACATGGAAGACGCATGTGAACGAAATGGTGGATTCCACCCGCGGACGCTGCCCGCTGATCCTGATCGCTGAAATGGGCGGCCACCTTTCGCTCCCCAGTGATCCGGATCATGCCATCTACCAGTCGCAATATGAGTATTTCTTGCAGATGGCGCGTGATAATGCGCACGTCTTCACCGTGGACTGGCAAGGGGCGACCGTTGACTCAGACGTCCAGCGCTATGTCGCGAACTACTATTCCTCTGCAGTCTATAATTCGCAAACAGGACAGGTCTCCGGGGATTTCATCCATCCGAATACTGCCGCCCATCGAGTGGCATTGGGGCTCATTTGCGCGTCGGCGGGCATTCCCATCCCGGTCGAGGCTTCATCGGCTGAGGTGATCAGCCGCATTCGGAGGAGCAGTCCCCTGCCAGTCGGGACCGCAATTCATTTCATGGATGGAGCGACCCCACGGATCGGGCATACCTCCTTCCCCGGTGCGTCTGCCTATTCCTGGTCTACCCTTGCAGACACCGCGCCAATCATCTTTTCCCCCGATGTGCAGGATCTGAGCACGGTCAACTCTGACATAGCAGTTTCAGTGACCTCTGACCGGTACGGAAAGTTCATCTCCTATCCGCAATTGGCGTGGTTTCCTGTTTTCCAACAAGCAGCCATCGGCGAACGGCTGACCGTGACGGCGTTGGTAAAATCCGTTGCGCCATACCAGTTGGCCGCATTCCAGCACATATACCAATCGCCAGTCATGTACCATGGGACTGCGTTGCTCGGCCCCAGATGCGCGGTCGCCACCTACAGTGAAGACGAACCTCCCATGTGGGTGACATTTGAATTTCAGCGGGATCAGTATCCCTACATTGCTCTGGCGGGGCGGCTATACAGCATGAGCGTCACTCGCACCAACGGATTGCCAGTATCCACCTTTGAGCCGCACTACCTCCGGGCAGGCACCGTAACAACTGGCGACTTGACTGACATTTCCGCAACGGGCGCGACGCTTCAAGCAACCGCAAGCCCCCACAATGACGGGGCCATGAACGTGACGTTTGAATACGGCACCGATGAGAATCTCAGTGGAGCCCATGAAACCCTGAATACAATTGCTCCCAATGGCAGCTCAGACGTATCCGTCTCTCTTGCCGCTAGCGCCCTCACTCCGAGCACCATCTATTTTTACCGGGTAAAAGCTACCTTCACCGGGACTCCTGAGCCGATCTTCGGAAGTATTCGCAGTTTTCTCGCGCCGCCACCTGGAAATCCTGCGAGCGCGATCGCCATGAAGCGGCTGGCGAACCGCCGTGCCCTCATCGGTATGTTCGGCGTTCCCGGACACAACTACGTCCTAAGCGCATCGCCTGACACCTTCACGTGGGCTCCAATCGGAACAATAACCATCGGCCCCAGCCGCAGCTTCATGTACGAAGATCCGGAAACGGAAACCTTGAGCAGACGCTTTTACCGATTGCTAACGCCCTGATCGCTCGTCGGCGCGGGGCCTATCCGATTCCGACAACGCGGCACCTGCTCTTTCGGTAAAAGTTTTGAATAATGAATACGGCAACTCTTTAACCAGTTTGTGTATGCCTAGCCTGCCTGCGGGCACTACGGATGGCTGCGGGCTTCAGGGGTGTGGGGGCTGCTGGCACTCCCCGGAGGGACAGGGCTTCGCGGCCGGGGGTGCGGCGCCAGTCGGCTTGCAGCGCGGCGGCGACGGTCGCGCGATCCGCGCCATTTTCACCCGTGAGGAAATCAAAGAGGCCCTGCGCGATGGACTGGAGGGCGATCTGGTGCGTGCGGCGCAGGGTGGCGTGGAGCCAGTCGCTGAAGCGGAGGAACGCGTTGAATGCTGAATTTTGAATTTTGAATTTTGAATTTTCCACGTCCTCGCCGGTTTCGATTTCCGCGCTTTGCGTTCCAAGTTCGTTGGGCGTTTCGTCCAATCCGCAATCCCACAGCATCGGCAGCGTGGTGGTGAAATGGCCGCTATTCGCCACGATGTCCCAGTAGCGGGCGAAGCGGCGCATGCGCTGCATGTCGGGGAAACTGATGTCGCGCGTGGCGAGGATTTCGTAAGGCGGATGAGGCGAGTAGCGCATCGCGAATTCGGCGTCGTGCCGTATGATCGGTGTGCCGCGCAGTCGCTTGAGAATGCCGATCTGGATTTCCTGCGGGCCGAGCGCGACGAGGCGGTCGAAGCCGCGGCCAAAACTTTCCATCCCCTCGCCCGGCAGGCCGACGATTAGGTCCGCATGGACATGCACGCCGGTTTCCTCGCGGAGGAAGCGGAGGTTGTCGGCGAGGCGTTCGAGGTTCTGCCGGCGGCTGATATTTTTCGAGACCGCATCATCAAAAGTCTGGATGCCGACCTCGAATTGCACAGCGCCCGGCGGAAATTTTATGATGAGTGCGCGGAGTTGCTCCGGCAGTCGGTCCGGGACCATCTCGAAGTGCAGGAAGAGCCCGTCGCGCCAGCGGTCTAGGAAGAACTGAAGGATGCCCATGCTCGTGGGGAGATGGAGATTGAAGGTGCGGTCCACGAACTTGAACTGCGTCGCGCCGCGATCAAGGAGCCGCTGCATGGAAAGAAGGAAAGCATCGAGCGGAAATGCCCGCACCGGGAGATCGAGCGAGGAGAGGCAGAACTCGCACGTGAACGGACAGCCGCGAGACGCTTCGACATACACGACGCGATGCGCAAGGTCTTCGTCGGTGTAAAAATCGTACGGGGATGCGAGTTGCGCGAGGGCGGGAAGTTCGGCGGGGATTACTTTCGGGATGACGGACTTCTTCGCTGCCTCGTCCGCTCCGGCTTCCGAATTCGATACTCCGCCTTCAAGAAGCTGCTGACAGACTTCTGCAAATTTCACGTCCGCCTCACCGGTGATCACATGGTCTGCGAGCGCTACAATTTCCTGCCCGTCAGTCTCGTACGAAACCTCAGGCCCGCCAAGGATGACAATCAACTCCGGGCGGATGCGCTTCAGCAGCCCGACGACCTCGGTGGTCTGCTCCACATTCCAGATATACACGCCGAAGCCGACGATGCGCGGCTCGTGCAAAAGGATGGCCTCGGTGATTTCGAGCGGCGTCTGATTGATGTGGAATTCCGCCAAGCACGCGCGCTCGCGCAGTCCACCGAGATTCGCCATGAGATAGCGAAGACCGAAGGATGCGTGAATGTATTTGGCATTCAGCGTGGCGAGGACGATGTCCGGCATGAGCGTGGAGTGTGGCCGAATCCTCAGCTCACCGCAAACGGCACTTCATCGCGCCGCATCAAAACGGATGTCACTTTCGCCCCAAGTGGATCCTTCGTGCGAAGGATTCCCCAGAGCCTAGGCTTTGGCACCGCCCGCAGAAGGATTCCCCTTCCCCGGCGTGATGTTTGCCTTGCCGACAAACGTAGCGCCTTCTGCCATCACGAGACGGCTGGTGGTCAGGTCGCCGATCAGCACGGCAGTGGCCTTCAGGTCGCATTTGCCGGAGACGATGACATTGCCCTTCACGCTCGCACCGATGGTGCATGTGTCGCTCTCGATATTGCCGGTGATGTCCGCCTCAGGGCCGACCGTGAGCGTCGGTCCCTTGATATTGCCGCCGGTGAGTGTGCCGGCGAAAGTCATCTCGCCGCCGAATTTGATGGATCCGTGAATTTGGACGTCGGCGGGGACGTTGCTGACCTTGTTCGTTGATTCGCTCATAAAATTGCTCGTGATTGGGTGATGATTTTGGCTGCGCCTTCTTGCTGAGAAAAGGACGCGGGCGGCGAACATGCCGCCAGCACGAAAGAGCGCCAGTCAAAAGAATCGCGACCTGCAAACTGCGCCCGCTGGCCGTCGAAATCCTTCACGAAATTCATGCAGCGCAGTTCGATTCCGCATTTTGTTCTGGATGAAAGAGTGAAAGCCCATTTTGAACTTCAGCCTGAATCCCATGCAAACACGCACCCTCGGCAAAACCGGACTCCAACTTCCCATCCTCAGCTTCGGCGCATCGTCGCTCGGGGCGGAGTTTCGAAATGTCACACTCGATGAAGTGATGAAGAGCGTCCACGTGGCGCTCGAATGCGGGCTGAACTTCATCGACACGTCACCATTTTACGGACGCGGCATGAGCGAGGTGCTGCTCGGCTATGCGCTGCGCGGTGCGCCCCGCGACAGCTACACGCTTTGCACGAAGCTCGGTCGCTATGACCTCACGCACTTCGACTTTTCCGCGAAGCGCGTGGCTGAGAGCGTGGATGTGTCACTGCATCGCCTCGGCACGGATCATCTCGACATCGTGCTGTGCCACGACATCGAGTTTGTGCCGATGCAGCAGATCGTGGATGAGACCATTCCTGCGCTGCGGAAAGCGCAGCAGGCCGGCAAGGTAAAGTTCATCGGCTTCAGCGGGTATCCGATGAAGGCCTTCAAATTCATCCTCGACCAGACGGACGTGGACTGCGTGCTGAGCTACAACCAATACACGCTGCAAAATACGCGCTTCGCCGATGAGATGGTGCCCTATTTGAAAGCAAAAGGTGTCGGCGCGATGAATGCCGGCCCCTTCTCCGCCCGGCTGCTCACAAATGCTCCCCTGCCCGCCTGGCTGAAAGAACCGGAGAGCGTAAAAGCTGCTGCGCGCGAAGCTGCTGCGCTGTGCGCAAAACGTGGAAGCGACATCGCAAAAATCGCGCTGCAATTCTCCATCGAGAACCCCGATATCGCGACGACGGTGAGCGGCAGCGCGAACCCGAACAACATCCGCAATTGGGCGAAATGGGCCGCGGAACCGATCGACCGGGAACTGCTCGCGGAAGTGCAGGCCATTTTCGCGCCGGTGAAAAATCTCGGCCACAAGGAAGGTCTTCCGGAGAATAACTGACAGCGAGTTTTCCGACGCGGACGCAGGCCGGCTTTTTCACGTGCGCAGTCGCTTCCCGCTTCGTACATCCGATTCATGAAAGTCCCCGGTATTCGCAGTCCACACGATAAAGTCGGCAGCCTCGTCTATTTCGGCCGGATGCTCGACAAGATCCGTCTGCATCAGCGCGGTGAGCTTCACCCCGACCTTCAGGCGAATCTTGGCGAAGGCTTCGACAAGACGTGCGTGCAGTTTCTCGGCGTGCCTTACACCGAGATCGTCGAGCACGTGAAGGGCGGCACCTCCGACGATGAGATGCTCGCTTGGTGCCGCGCATGCGGTCGGCAATTCGACGAGCAGGATGCCTACGTCTGGAATGAATTCATGCGCAAGCGCGGCTGGAACGACGTGGCGAGCGAGCGACTCGTGCAGCGCAAGGCAGAGAGCGGACTTTCCTCACGCGACGACATCCAGACGATGTTCGACTACATCGATGCGGACGAGGAACGTCCGCCGCACACGAATGCCTAGTTTCCCGAAGGCGAAGTTTGCTCCGCTGCTTCCGAGGACTGAGTGATCGCCCGCGTGGGCTCCGAGGCTCCGCCGAAAAAGCGCTGGAATAACGTGCGAGGTGCAGCCTTGCCGCTCTCCTCATCGCCGAGTTCCTGCCACGCAGCCTGCTTGGCCTGTTCCCACGGCGAGGCAAATCCCGGAGCAGCCACGGTCATCTTCTTTTCCGCACGGGAAAACACTTCGAGATCGCGTGCCATTTTTTGCTCCGGCTGCCCGCTGAGAGCCTGCACTTTCACCCTCAGATTCTCGTTCTCCTTGCGCAACGCTTCGAGCTCCCCCTTCTGCTTCGATACCGATGCAGCATCAATTTCCATCTTGTCGCTGAGCATGCGGCGATAGCGAGCATGCTCCATTTTCAGACGGATCTGATGATAGAGCGCGATGATCAGGAAAATGCAGCCCACGTAAAAGCCGAGGGCGAATGGTTGGAGCAGGATGTCTTTCATGGCAGATAAATCACGCGGCCCGACCGCAGTTCGCCACTCAGGCGAACATTTCTTCAAAGCGGGACAGCACCCCTGCTTCGGAACGGACGATGTTGTTGGATTCATCCAAAATGGCAACGCGCGGCCGGTGGTGCGCGGCCTCTTCCGGTGTCATTTGGGCGAAATTCATAATTGTGAGCCGATCTCCGATGCTGCCGAGGTGCGCGGTCGCACCGTTCAATTCGATGACGCCGGTGCCGCGCGGCCCGTAGATGACATAGGTCTCAAAACGGGCTCCATTCGCCATGTTGCTCACGAGGATGCGCTCATAACGCAGGAGGCCCACAGTTTCCGCGATGTCCTCGGAAATCGTCATGCTTCCCTGGTAATCCACGCTCGCTCCGGTGACGGTTGCTCGGTGGAGTTTTGATTTCAGCAAGGTCAATTGCATCTTCCGCAAATTGGGCGGAATCCGGCGAAATTGCAAGAGCCACGCTCGTGAGGCGCGCAATTCGCGCCCGACAGATCGCTCACGTCGAGTGAGTGCGTTCAGATCTCCGGCTTGTATGTGCGGCCCTTCCAGACCACGCCGCGACCGATGGAAAGGCGCCAACTGTTCAGCCCGATCAACATCATCAGCAGCACTCCAAGCGGATGCAGCAAAGCCCCGAGCCGACTCGTTCGAAAACGCGCGGCGAGCAAAATCCGGATGAAAATGATGATCGCGATCTGCAATCCCACCACCCAGCGAAGGGGCGCAGGCACCACGAAGATCGCAATGAAAGGCCAGAAGAAGACGGCGGCCTGCGCACAGCCAAACATCCAGAAGAGCATGCCTCGATCGTCAAACGCTGCGCGCACGTTTTTCGTAAAACCCTCCCACGTTTCGCCGAACGACCGGTACATCCGCACCGTGGAAAAATCGAGTGCATGACAGTTGAACAACCGCTCGCCCTCTTGCATCAGCGCAGCAACTTCACGGCCCAGCGTCACGTCTTCGACCACATGCGCACGGACTGCCTCATGCCCGCCGATGCGCGCATAGGCGCGGCGCGTGAAAAACATGAACTGCCCATTTGCTACGCCGAGGCCGCGCACGTCGCGCCCTGCTGCGCGCTCAGGCCTTTCCTGCATCCAGCGCTGCAGCCACAGCGGACAGCATGCGAGTCCAATGAGGACGATCACAGGCACGATCAGTTTTTCGCCGAGGGTCAAAGTCTCCAATCGCGGCCACGCGGAAACGAGCCCCGCACGGTTTTGCAGCGCGTATGCCACAGCGGCGGTCACCGTTCCTGCTGCGTGCCTTGTATCGGCATCGGTGAAGAAAAGAAAATCTCCACGCGCCGCTTGCGACAGTTGATGGCAGGCCCAGTTTTTTCCCGTCCACTTTGCAGGAAGCGGCTCACCTGTGAGGAGCCTCATCGTGAGGTTCGAGCCTTCCTTTTTTGCGTCTGCAAAAAGCCCCTCCACGATCGTGCCTGTGCCATCGTCCGAATGATCGTCCAGCACGATGACTTCGCAGTTCGGGTAGTCCTGCTGCAACAGCGAGCCGACGCATTCTCCGATGCTGCGCTGCTCATTTCTAGCAGGCACAAGAATGGAGACCCGCGGTGGATTCGGCGGCGGTTGGGCACGACTCAATCCGTCGAACACTCGGAGATTCGCGAGGATGTTCGCGAGAATCATCACGAGGGCTCCGACGATGAGCCATTGGTAAGCAGTTTGCGCGAACATGGATCCCGAACGGAACCGACACGCAGCGAAAATGGCAAGCGCACGGCAAGACTGCCACCTCTTGCGAATCGCGGCATGCCGCAGGATATTCGGAGCATGAAAACACACCCCATGTTTCTCGGAGGTGAGTGGGTGCAGGCGGTGGAGGGCGGCATCCGAACGATCATCAATCCGGCAGACAACGAGCCAATCGCGCTGGTTGCCGATGGCTCCAATGCCGATGCAAAAATCGCAATCGCTCACGCCCGCCGCGCATTCGACACCGGCTCATGGCCAAAGATGCGCGCACAGGAACGCGCCATGTATCTTTTCAAACTCGGGGAATTGATCGACACGAATGCCGAAGCACTCGCAACGCTGGAGACACGCAACAACGGCAAGCCTCTGCGCGAGGCGAAATACGATGTGGCGGATGCGGCAAACTGCTTCCGATACTACGGAGGACTCATCACAAAGCCTCTCGGGCAGACTTTTGAAACGCCGGATGCGGCAATGCAGACGATGGTCGTGCGCGAACCCATCGGCGTATGCGCGCAGATCATCCCTTGGAATTTCCCGCTGCTGATGGCCGCATGGAAACTCGCACCCGGCCTCGCAGCCGGAAACTGCTGCATCCTGAAACCCGCGGAAGCCACACCGCTGACTGCCATCCGACTTTTTGAACTGATCGCAGAGGCAGGCTTTCCATCAGGCTCCGCACAGCTTCTCACGGGACCAGGCGGGACTGTGGGCCAGTCCCTAGCCGAGTCGCATCTCGTGGACAAAATCGCATTCACCGGCGGCACTGCGACCGGGCGCAAGATCATCACAGCCGCTGCCGGGAACATCAAAAAGGTGACACTCGAACTCGGAGGAAAATCGCCATGCATCGTCTTTGCCGATGCCGATCTCGATATCGCAATGGAATTCGCGATGTTCGCAATTTTCGCAGGGCAAGGCGAAGTGTGCAGCGCAGGTTCGCGCCTGATCCTCGAACGGAAGATCGCGAAGAACTTTCTCCCACAGCTTGCAGCCGCGTCCCGCAATATCGTGGTCGGCGACGGACTCGCGCCGGAGACAGAGATGGGTCCACTCATCACGCGCGAGCACATGGAGCGCGTGCTCGGCTATATCGATCTTGGCAAATCCGAAGGCGCACAACTTCTCTGCGGTGGCCAACGGCTCTCCGATGCATCGCATGCGCGGGGCAACTTTGTCGCTCCGACGATTTTTGCCGAGACGCGGCCGGACATGCGGATCGTGCGGGAGGAAATCTTCGGCCCGGTACAATGCGTGCAGCTCTTCGACACCGAGGAGGAAGCGGTGCATCTCGCGAACGACACGCCATACGGGCTTGCCGGCGGAGTCTTCACGCGCGACGGCGCGAAGGGGCTGCGCGTGCTGAAGCAACTCCGCGCGGGCATCACGTGGCTGAACAGCTACCACCCCACGTTCAACGAGGCACCATGGGGCGGCTACAAGCAGAGCGGATGGGGGCGCGAACTCGGCACGTACGGGCTCGAAGAATATCTTGAGACCAAGCAGATCAACATCTCACTCTCGCCACAGCGGCCCGGCTGGTTCCGCAGCGCGGCGGGTGCATTCCTTTCCTAGGCGATCAGCTTGTCGAAATCCTCGCGCGACTTCACGAGGTCGGGAAATGCCGCAATCGCGTATTCGACCGCGAACACCGCCGGCAGCGGCTCCGTGGCGTTGCCGCACCTTTCACAGAAAGAGACAAAAGCGTGCATCGAGTGATGGCATGACTCGCAGTAGCGCAGCTCGCGGTAATCGAGGCAGCGCTTCTTCGCAGCGGCAAGGTACGCGAGCCACCTTTGCTCCTGATCGGCATCGATATCAGGATGCTTTCGGTCGTCGAAAAGACCCCCTGCCAACTTGAGCAGATCCCGCGGCTTCATGCCGCAAGGAATATGTGGCGTTGAACTCGCACCCATCACTCCTGCGCTCACGCATTCACCGGGTCAAGACTCCGCTCACACAGGCGCTCCTCCTTTGCATGAGGGGAAATGATTTGCCGCGCACAGCACGGGCGTCGCACTTTCAGCCACTCCACCCAAAATCATGCCCCCGATTTCCCATTCAATTCCGAGCAATGCCGGATGGCCCAGCCGCGCCGTTTCTCCCGACGATGCCGTGGGATTGCTCCGCAGCGCCATGCGGGTTTTTGTGCATGGAGCATGCGCGACCCCCACACCGCTCCTTGAGGCCATGGTGCGCCGGAAAGACCTGGAAGAAGTGCGGCTGTATCACCTGCATCTCGGAGGACCTACGGCATTCACCGAGCCGGAACATTCCGCTCGGTATCGCTCGATTTCATTTTTCACCGGGGCAGCCCAGCGCAAGCCCATCGAGGAAGACCGCGCGGATTTCATCCCGATTTTCCTCTCGGATATCCCGGCTCTTTTTCAAACCAGACAGATCCCGCTCGACGCCGCGCTGCTCCAACTTTCGCCGCCAGATGCACACGGCTGGTGCTCGCTCGGCACGTCGGTGGACGCAGCCCGCGCGGCTGCGGATTCGGCAAAAATCATCATCGCTGAAATCAACGAGCAGATGCCGCGCACACATGGCGCGTCACTCGTCTCATTCGATCGCGTATCCTCATTCATCCACACCGATCGTCCGCTCGCAGAGCATCCTCGAGAGACCGTGACGGACGCCCACGCACGCATCGGACAACTGATCGCGGAACTCGTGGAAGATGGCTCCACCCTGCAACTCGGCATCGGCGCTATTCCTGATGCGGTGCTCGCACGTCTCGCGGAAAAGCGCGATCTTGGGATTCACACCGAGATGTTCTCCGATGGGCTGGTCGATCTCTACGCCACCGGCGCGATCACGAATCGGCTGAAGGCGATTCACCCGAACCGCATCGTCACAAGCTTCGTGAACGGCACCCGCCACGTGTTCGATTTTGTGCGCGACAACCCAGCGGTGGAATTTCACCCATGCGATCGTACAAACGATACAGGCCTGCTCCGAAAACTCGACAAGCTCGTCGCTGTGAACTCGGCGATCGAAATCGACCTCACCGGACAGGTCTGTGCTGACAGCATCGGCCATCGCATTTTCTCAGGCATCGGCGGGCAGATGGATTTCATCCGCGGCGCGGCGCTTTCTCGGGGCGGAAAGCCAATCATCGCAATGCCCTCCACAGCCACTGGCGGCACCATCTCGCGGATCGTGCCAATGCTGAAACCCGGCGCGGGCGTCGTGACCACGCGCGGACATGTGCATTGGGTCGTGACAGAATTCGGCGCAGTGAATCTCCACGGCATGACGCTGCGGGAAAGAGGCACGGCGCTAATCTCCATTGCACACCCCGATTTCCGCGCGGAATTAAGCCGCGACTTTACGACCATCCGTCGCATCGGAGCGGATGCCGGATAATCCAATCAGGACATCTGAAATAAAGAGTTTTGCGGATCCGCTCAAGGGCGCGTTGACCTGATTACAAAAACAATAAACGCTCCGAAGCGATGAAGAGTGAAATCCACCAGTTCTGCACGGTATGTTCGCAAAGTTTGGGCACGCTGCCCGAGGCGATTCTGAAGGCTACGACACAGTTCGAGCGTGGCGGTGGCGTGCTGAAAGGTTCGCTTGTAACACTGAATGATTTGCGCGCCCGTCTGCGCTCCCTGACGGACAAACTCGACAGTCAGAATGCATACCTTCTCATTTTCGGTCCGCTGAAAAGTGGCAAGAGCACGCTCATGAATGCCATCAGCGGAGCATACGTGAGCGAGGTGACTTCGCTGCCGGGGTATCCGTGCCTCGTATTCGTGCAGGACTCACAAACCACGCGCTACTCGCTGATGCGATACAATGGCCGTGAGACCGTTCTCGCCAGCGGCGTGGAACTCAAGGCCGTGGTGGAAGACGCGCATCCTGTTCTTGCGGACCGAATCCGCACCGCGGAGGAACGCGGCGAAAGCTTCGAGCCGGGCACTAATTTTCCGGAGGCGATCCGCCGTGTGGACATCAAGATGCCCGTGCCCTCGCTCGGCGAATCGGCGATGATCCTCGTGGACACTCCGGGGCTCTACAGCCGGATGAATTTCGGCTATGACATGCTTACTCGCGAATTTCGCGACGGCGCGGCGTGCGCGGTTTTCGTGGTGAAGACCGACAACCTTTTCCTTGAACAGGTCTTCGCGGAGTTCAATCAGTTGCTTGGCTTGTTCAGCCGCATTTTCATCGTTGTGAATGTGGACTCGGGCAAGCGCGACCTCGCGCCGGACGGCAGTCTGCGCAGGAGTGCCGAAAGCGAGAATCCCGAGCGGGTGCTGGAGGCATTCCGCACGCTGTCGATGGCCGGGCCGCTGCGCACGGCGCACGATGCAGGACGCGTCCGACTTTACGCGGTGGACCTGCTGAATGCGGCGGCTTCGCGGCTCTCGCACTCGGCAGGCGATGGGACGACTTTTCCTGCGTTCGAGGCATTCCAACACGACCTGATGGAGTATCTGAACAGCAGCGACTACACGCGTGAATTCATCCGCGACAGCCTGCGGCAGTCCCGCACACTTTGCGACGAGATGCATGCGGTGATGTCAAACGAGGAAGTGACGTCCCTGCGCTCGCGGCAGGACGCACTCGGCGCGGAAATCCTCGCGCTCAACGCACAAATTGCCGCAACAGAGTCCTTGCTGCAGGCGGATTGGAACGCGCTATTCCAGCCATTGCGCGAAGAGATGCGCACGGGCTCCGAGGATGCGGTGACGGCGAAGACGGCCCAACTGCGCGAGGAAATCCGGCAGGGATTCACTCGATGGATGACTGGAAAAGACAGCCTCGCCGCACTGCCCCACTTGCAGTGGAATCCCGCGCTCACCGACACCGCACGCTCACTCGCCGAGGAGAGCCGGGCGCGACTCGAACGGCTCTCGCGCACCGTTCACGCGGGTCTCCACCTTTCTGCCGACATGGTCGTGGATTTGAAGGTCTCGGGATTCTCACCACGCGGATGCGGTGAACGCGCGCTCTCCAACTCGCTGGCAGAGGAGGAACTCGCCGCATACAAGATGTCTCTGAACAAGGAGACCATTCCGGTGCGGAAAAAGTTCACTGACTGGCTCCTTTTTCGCAGCAAGGCAAAGGTTCGGGCGCGCCTTTTCGGCACCGATGCCAGTCGCGATATTGCACCGCTTGAAAAAGAAAAACGCCTGAAGGCAAACAGCCGCGCAGAGTTTGAAAACCAATGGGGAAATGCGATCCGCGATCGCTTTCCAACCAAGCCCACTTCATTTGCGACACGGCTTGCAGACGCTTACGCCGCGGCGACCTGTGAGAACATCCTCTCCGGATTGCACACCCTGCGCGCATCACTTGCCTCCCAACGCGATGCACGGCAGACGCCTTTCAATCTGCAGGCGACCATCCTGCGCTCCGCTGACGATCTCCAGCATCAGTCGAAGCGTGTGAACCGGGACATCGGCCTTCTGGCTGAAAAGGAGGACCCTTCACTTTCCTGCCCTCCACCGATTCCGAGTGCGTGCAAGCAAGTGCCGGATGCAGGCATGATTCCATCGGCTTCCGGGATCATGCTGCCTCTTCTCGCTCCATAGAGGCGGACGATTCCATGCAAGGCTCGCCACGGGCTCCGATTTTGAAATCAGAGAAGCTCGGGATAATGCATGCGCGTGACTTCCTCGCAGAGCGCGAGAACCGCAGCACCGGTGTCGGCCTTTAGCGCCGAATCTGCCAGAGCCCTGCACGCATCGAGAGAAAGCGAGCGGATGGCCCGCTTCACGCGCGGGATGACTGCGGCTCCGCAACTAAGTTCATGCACTCCGAGGCCGATGAGGAGCGGCGTGACTGAAATATCTCCACCCATTTCGCCACATACGCCCACGTGGATTCCCGCAGCATGCGCGGCATCCACGGTCATCTTGATCAGCCGCAGCACTCCCGGGTGTGTGGGCTCGTAGAGATGCGCGATCCGCTCATTCGTCCGATCCACAGCGGTCGTGTATTGCACGAGGTCGTTTGTACCGAGGCTGAAGAACGCGACTTCCTTCGCGAGCAGATCCGCAATCATCGCGGCGCTCGGCACCTCGATCATCATTCCGACCTCGACGGCTTCGTCGAAAGCAGCCTGCTCCGTCCGCAATTCGGCGCGGCATTCCTCGAGCACCGCCTTCGCATCACGCAATTCGGGAAGACCGGAGATCATCGGAAACATGATCTTCACCTTTCCAAATGCACTCGCCCGCAGAATCGCCCGGAGCTGCACCTTGAAAAGGTCGCGTCGCTCAAGGCATACGCGGATCGCTCGCCAGCCGAGAAAGGGATTGTCTTCACGATCTGCGTGAAGCTGCTCGTGAAGTTTGTCACCACCGAGATCCAGAGTGCGGATGATGACGTGAGCGTCCCTGGCAACCTCCACGACGCGGCGATACGCCGCGAACTGTTCCTCCTCTGCGGGAAGATCGTCGCGATTGAAATAGAGGAATTCGGTGCGAAACAGGCCCACACCTTCGGCACCGCTCGCAAGTGCCTGCACGATGTCCTCGGACTGCTCAATATTGGCCGAAAGAACGACATGCATGCCGTCGCGCAGATTCGCCTCCGTATCCCGCAGGCCGGTAAGCTGCTCCTCGATTTCTTTGCGGCGTGTTTCGACTGCGCCGTATTCAAAAAGTGTCTGCTGACTCGGATTGACGATCAGCAGTCCGCCGTAGCCGTCCAAAAGCACCTCCGCACCAGACTCGATCTCCGTGAGTTTCCCATGGAGGCCGACGACTGCGGGGATGTTCAGCGAACGCGCCATGATGGCGGTGTGCGACGTTTTCCCGCCGACTTCAGTCGCAAACCCGAGGAAAAATTCGCGTGTGACCTGCACGGTGTCACTTGGAGTGAGATTGTGTGCGATGACGATCCGCGGAGCATCGAGTCCACCGAGTGCGGCAGGTTCGCGTCCCAGAAGATTGTGAATCACACGGCGGCCCACATCGTGAATGTCCACAGCGCGCTCCCTCAGGTAGGGATCCTCCATCTCGCCGAGCGTGCGAATGTAGCGGTGAACAACGGTATGAAAGGCATGCTCCGCGTTGCACGATTCACGGCGGATGAGTTTCTCGACTTCGTCGATCATCACGCCGTCCTCTACGACCATGGCGTGCGCCTCGAAAATTGCCGCATCCTTCGCACCGAGCGATTTTTCCACGCGTTCCTGCAGCTCTACGATTTGCTTGCGTGTCGTGCAGAGCGCATCGCGCAGCCGCTCCACCTCGCGCTCACTTTCACCTGCGGTGACCTTCCGCGGAGGCGGGTCATCATCAGGCCGGTGAACGAAGGCGATTCCGCGGGCAATACCGGGTGATACCCCGACTCCCTGGAATCGCCGTTCAGTCTTCATCGAATTTTGAAAGAATCAGCTTTTCGATCGCGGCGAGTGCCACCTCGGCATCCGTCCCCTCGCAAGTGAGCATCAGTTTGCTCCCATTCCCGGCAGCCAGCATCATGAGACCCATGATGCTTTTTCCATTCACCGTGTCAGCATCCTTGCCAACCCAGACCTCGCATTTGAAAGTATTGGCGAGCTTTACGAATTTGGCACAAGGACGCGCATGGAGGCCGAGTTTGTTGATGATCTCGGCTTCCCTTGCGACTTTGGTTCCTGCGTTGCGACTCAAAAGGCCCATTTAACTATCCTTTTTCTTTTTCTGCATGGATGCAAGAAGGCGCTCATTAAATTCCATTGCGCTGCTATGGCCGATGCTTTTGAGCTTTTGGTCCAGCGCAGCGACTTCCACGAGCCGCGCGATGTCGCGTCCGGGGCGCACGGGTATCGTCACGTGCGGGATGAAAAGCTCCAAGATCTCATAATACTCGCTCTCCAGCCCGGTGCGATCGATGTCCTCGATCTCAGACCACTCCTTGAGCGTGACGACGAGGTCGAGCCGCTTTTCCCGCCGCACTGCGCCGATGCCGAAAATCGCCGTGACATTGATCACGCCGAGGCCGCGGACCTCCATGTAATTGCGCGTGAGTTCCGAACTCGTGCCCATAAGATTCCTGCCCTCGACGGCGCGATAGTGCGTCATGTCATCGCTCACGAGGGAATAACCGCGCTCAATGAGGCCGATGACGCACTCGCTTTTTCCGATGCCACTCGATCCGCGCACGAGCACGCCCATGCCCTGGATGTCCACCATGCTGCCATACTCACTCTTGCGCGGTGCAAAGTCGTATTCGAGCGCGAGCGTTGCGGCATTGATGAAGCGCATCGTCACCATCGGAGTGGAAAAAATCGCGACGCCATTTTCCTTTGCCATCGAAATCAATTCCTCCGGCACGCGATACTGGCGCGCGACGATGAGGCACGGGATCGGTTGCTCACACATCGCTGCGCAGCGTTGCTTCGCCTCCTTGTCCGAGAGGCTTTTCAAATACGAAAGTTCCGCGGACCCGAGCACCTGGATGCGCTTTTCCGCAAAGTAGGAAAAAAAGCCGCACAGAGCGAGGCCGGGACGGTTCACGGTGGGCTCGCGGATTCTGCGTTGAAAGCCCACGCCTTCGTCTGTGAGCACCTTCATCTGCAGAGACTCAGAGTGGCGCGTGTAAAATTCGCCGACAGTGATGGTCGGATGTTTTTCGGGCGCGCTCATGCCTCCTCTTTACCAGAGGACGGGAGGGCGATGGCAAGGGGGAACGTAAGGCGCTGCAAATTTGGGGCAGCTTGCACTCGACATTTCCGCACGCTTCATGGCCTCTGTCCGCCTTCAATTTTCCCGACGATATCCCAATGAATACACCCCGAAATGGAATCATGGCAGGCGGCAACTGGATCGTAGATGCCGTGAAGATCATAGACGTATGGCCGCAGCAGGACACGCTCGCGAACATTTACAGCACTGCGAAAGGCTCGGGCGGTTCCCCGTTCAACATCCTCATGGATATCTCGCTGCTCGGCGCGAAATTCCCGCTCAGCGGTTCCGGCCTCGTCGGCGATGACGACAACGGCCGGTGGATTCTCGACCTTTGTGCAAAACACGGAATTGATTGTTCGCACCTGAAGAAAACCGCCGAGGCGCCGACCAGTTTCACCGACGTGATGACGGTGAAGGATACCGGCCGCCGCACATTTTTCCACGCACGCGGAGCGAATGCGCTGCTCGACGCATCGCACTTTGATTTCGGCACCACGACTGCGCGCATTTTCCACCTCGGCTACCTGCTGCTGCTCGACAAGCTCGATGCTCCCAGCGCCACGCACGGGACCGTCGCCGCCGAGGTGCTGGCAAAGGCGCAGGCGGCGGGTCTGAAGACATCGGTCGATTGCGTGAGCGAGGACAGCGATCGCTTTGCAAAGGTCGTCATGCCTGCGTTGAAATACGTGGACTACTGCATCATGAATGAATTCGAAGCCGGTCGTTGCACCGGGGTCCACGTCCGGCAGGGCGAAAAAATTGACCTCATCCGACTCCGCGAGGCGATGCAGATGCTGATTGATCAAGGCGTCCGCGAACGAGTCGTGGTTCACTATCCAGAAGGCGGCTGCGCGCTCGGGCGCAGCGGAGATTGGACCGAGCATGCCTCGGTGAAACTCCCCGATGGCTATGTGAAGGGCGCGGCGGGTGCTGGCGATGCCTTCGGCGCAGGCGTGCTACTCGGATGGCACGACGGCGTATCGGTCGCGGAACAACTCCGCTACGGAGTGTGTGCGGCTGCGGCGAATCTCAGCGAGGAAACCTGCACCGGTGGCCTGAAGCCGCTCGAAGAATGCCTCGCGATCGGAAAGCGCTTCGGCTTCCGCAACTAGCCGGACGGCGCGCGCAGCTAGCGAAATTTCGCGAGCGTATTTTGCAGGCCCGCCATCGTGAAGGGCTTGCTCATGATGACATCCACGCCCTCGGGCTTGTCGCCCGTCGCCGCCATGATGTCGCCAAATCCCGTGACTAGGATCACCGGCACGTTCGGACGAATTTTCTTAATTTCGCGCGCGAGCTCGTCCCCTTCCATCTCCGGCATGGAGCGGTCCGTCAGCACGATGTCGAATTCCCCTGCGCTGAATTTCTCCAGCCCTTCGCGGCCATTCACCGCGAGCGCCACCGTGTAGCCGTCTTCCGAGAGGTATGCGCTGATGACCTCGCGCACGAGCGCATCGTCATCCACCACGAGCACACGCCGCATGGACCCCTTCACTTCACCCGATTTCGCCGGAGGAAAAATCACCTTCACGGTGGTGCCGAGACCCTTGCGACTTTCGATCTCCAACTTTGCGCCATGTCGCGCGACCACCTCGTGGATCACTCCATAGCCGCTGGGCCAGCCATCCGCACGATCCACTGCATTGCTAGGATCCAGCAGGCGCCTGCGCACTGCCTCCGTAACTCCGAGTCCGTCGTCCTGCACGAATAGCACGGCGGAATCCCCCTGCCTCTCGGAGCCGACGATTACTTTTCCCCGACGAGGAATCGCATTCATCGAATTTCGAACCAGATGCGCCAGCATTTCGCGGAGCTGGATCGGATCGCCCATGATTTCCGCCGCCTTGTCCATCTTGCGTTCAAATACGACCTTCGGTGCGACGGCGCCGGATGGCTCGGAGGAATTCGGCGTGCACAGCGTGATTACGCTATCGATCAGCGAATCGAGCACCACCTTCTCATGCACTACGGGAGCGGTGGGCTCCGCCTCAGCCGCAGCTATCTCTGGTCCGCTAGCCGGCTTTCTCAGAGCTTTTCTTCCAGCATCTGCGGCGGACGCGACCTGTTGGAGATGCTCCGTCACTTTCTCCGGACTGGCCATCAAAGCAGGCGCGTGAAGGAGCAGTTCTGCGTGCTGTTGAATGCGCTTGAAAGCCTCCTCGATCTCCCGCGACGCCGAACCGGAACGCTCCGAGGCAGCGCGGCTCCGCTGGACGCCGCGCAATTCCGCGAGTGCCACCGTGAGTTGTCGATTCGTGTTTGCGAGCTGCTCTTCTGCCTGACCGCGCTCGGCGATCTCGCTCTTGAGATGCTCATTGATCGCGGCCATCTCAGCAGTCCGCTCCTTCACACGGGATTCGAGTTCGGCATTGAGCTGCTGGGCGGCCACCTGCCCGAGCTTCCGCTCGATCGCATACTGGATCGAACGCAGCAGCAGGTGCATGTCGACATGCCCTTTCACCAGGTAATCCTGCGCACCCGCCTGCACCATCTCGATGGCCAGCGTAACGTCCGACACGCCGCTGAGAATCACGATTGGCAAACTCGGCGCAGCGACATTTGCACGGCGGAAAGTCTCCGCTCCGTTGCTGTCGGGCAGGCTCAGATCCAGCAACACAATGTCGGGCATGGAACGCCCCAGCGCAGCGAGACCCGTCGCAAGCGAGGTCGCTGTGGTGACAGTGAATTTCGGATACTCCGCAAACCCGAGCAACCGCCCAAGGAGTTCCGCATGCTCTTTATTGTCTTCAATGAGCAGAACTTTTATCGGGCGATTCGTGATTGGCATCTTTGCTTCTGGTGGCGGTGCTGGGTGGTTTCGTGCCCCGCTGCGCGCAGCGGAATGTTTATCAAATGCGAATCCACTGCAGATTACAAGGCGTCGCTCGCAACTTGTTCGGAAACCCCTCTTGCCACCTCGCTTCTCGCCGCGCTGGCACAGCCGCCAATGATGATCACGGTGCCCGTAAGGTAGATCCACAGAAGCAACGCCACCACACTGCCGAAAGTTCCGTAGAGCACATTGAAATTCGTGACCTTTCCCGCATAGACCACGAACAGCTTTTGCAACCCTCCGAGCGCCGCAGTGACGAGGAGCGCTTCGATCCAGACCTCACGGATGATCGTCTTCCGCTGGGGCGCAAATTTGTAGAAAAGGATGAGGCTGTACGACAGCAGAAGCGGTGGAAGAAGGCTGCGCGCGGTCTTCACGACCCAACCACCGAGGCCAAAATCAAAGGCGAATGCATCCCGGTGGATGCTGTAGTATTTCTCGAAGCCATTCAGAATCGCCGGCACAAGAAGCCCGATCAGCAGCGCGCTGGCCAGCACTGTGACCATCAGCAGGTTTTTCAAAGGAAGCCGCCACCAGCTATACTCATGGGTGCCCCATGCGCTGTTCACGGCGCGGACGAGCGAATGGAAAAAGCGCAGGGATGTCCATGTGAGAATCACAAACGAAATGAGCCCGGAACCCAGCCGTGAACGCAGGAATCCACCCACCGTCGCCCGCACCTGATCCGCGCTACCCAAGTCCACGACGATGTATTGCGAAAGCAGATCGAAAATCTGATTTGTGGCCTGAACCTGGTCACCGAGAAAGCGAGTACCCAGGGCAATAAGGAGGACGAGCAGCGGCAGGAGTGAAAAAAGAGCGTAGTACGCGAACGAAGCGGCGTGTTGCTCCCCATCCGTTTCCACGTATTTGACACCTGTCCGCCAAATCACTGCCCACAGCCGTCCCATGCGATGCTTTCGCACATCGGGTGGTTTGGGTGTGTCAGGCATTGCTGTGCATACTGAAACTAAAAAACGATGCCGACGCGAAGCACATTCTTAAACGCGCCCACCCTTCGATCCCATGCCGACTCCGGTCAGTTCCCAGGTCCGCGACCACGCGTGAATCCGCCTCCCCTGCTCGGTGCCTGGATACGCGTCTTCACTTCATCGGGCAGGCTGCTCTGCGCTATCCAAGCCTTTGCCGCAGGGGCATCCTGCTTCACCCACGTCCGCACCACATTTTCCACGGCTCGCTGCTGCCGATCCTTGTCAGTGATTGCACCGGCCCACGCCAGCGCACCCTGCGGATCCTTTTGTGCAACCGCGCTGGCATAGCTTTCGCGGCTTCGGTCCGCTTCGGGCGTCGCGGGGAGCTTCGTCATGAATGCGCCGGCGGCGCCGGCGTCCTTTTTCGCCCACTCTCCGATTGTGTCGGCCAGTGCCCTCGATTTTGCATCGCCTTCCGGCAATGCGAGCGCCCAAGAGGCAGCGGAAGGAGCATCCTTTTCCGCAAATTTCCCCGCAAGCTGCATGGCCAATCCGTCGCGCAGGGAGCCTGTGGCCATGCCATCGAGGGCGCTGCGTGCGCCTTCCAGGCCGCGCTGACTGATCAGTTCCGTGGCGATCGTATCGAGTGTTCGGCTGCGGCGATCAAAGGTCTCCGTCGCAGCGACGCTGATGGTGCGATCGAGGTCGGTGCGCGCCAGTTGTGAAAGGACGATCGAGAGCGGCGACATTGTGAATCCGGGTGGTCCTCCACCAGGTCCGCCTTGCGGCTCGTCTTTCTCTTTCCCATTTGCCTGCGCCCAAGCGATGGCCCCTGAGGGATCCGTCCGTGCCCAAGTCTGCATCACAGCGCTGGTGCCGATCCATTTTTCCTCCCGACCCTTGCTGTTCACGTAGCCGATGGCCTCCTTCGGATCGAGTTGCGCGAATTTCTCCAAAACCATCGAGTATTCAGTGAACCGCGCGCCGCGCCCGAAGCCGCGGTCGCCCCTGAGATTGATCGCACCGAGCACAATTTTCAGATCCTCGGGATTCCGCACGGCATCGAGCAACCGCACCAGGCCATTCATCCGCACCAGGCTGTCCTGCTGCTCCATGAGATTCTTGATCCATTTTTCGAGCGGCTGGCCGTTCGTGATACGCGCCACGGTGAGCGGGCCATCGCCCTCACCCATCGTAAACTGCCCCTTTGTCCCGATCACGTCCGGGCCTGAAGGCAACCCAGCTTCGCCGCGGTCGCTGCCACTGGTGTGTTCCGCAATGTGCGAGGCTTGCTGATTTCCCGGATTCGGCGCACCAATCCGCCCGACGCAAAACGCGATGGCTGCGGTAGCAAACCAGCCGAGACCAACGACGAGGGAAAGGCGGGAGTTTGGGGATTTCATGAAGCTGGGGTGTGGGAAATGTCAGCGATTGCGCGGCACATGCAACCCCGCCAGACAGAAAAGGTTCCTCACTCAATCAGGGACATGACGCCAGGCCCGGGATGTGACATGATCCAGCGATGCCCATCTACGTGTACGAACTTTGCGACGGGGAATGCAAAATCTGCGGCGGCAGCTTCGAGCTGCAGCAACCGCTCAATCGCGAGCCTTGCAAGTCATGCCCGCTTTGCAGAAAGCCCGTGCGCCGAATCATCACCGGAGTGAATTCGCCCAAGCTCACAAAGCCGCTCTCAGTGACCGACGCCAAGAAGGCTGGTTTCAAAATCTATAAGCGCACCAGCAAGGGCGAATACGAACGGCAGTGATATGCGCGGAATTTTTCTGAATAGTCTCCGGCAAACCACGTCTCACTCGATTGCGCATCCATCACCGAGGTGCCATCATTTACCCATGAAAACCCCACTCATCGCATTCCTTTCCGCCGTGCTGCTCCTCGCCGGCTGCGCCACGCAGACCAAGGAGCAGCTTGTCGAAGCCCGTGCCGCGGGTCTCTCCCCGGAGCTTCTCCGCAAGCTCGAACATTCAGGCCGCCTCAGTCCTGCGGACATCATCGAGCTGAAGCGCCGCCGAGTGAATGACGGCATCGCGCTCCGCCAACTCGACCGTGCTGGCGTGGACTATGTGGTGGACAAGGACATCATTCGGCAACTGCGGAAAGCAGGCGTCAGCGAGACCGTAATCACAGCGGCAACGAATGCCAGCAAGAGCTTCGAGGATCAATATCGCCGGCCCTACGTGAGTGGGTGGGTCGGGCCTTATGGGTACCCGTATGGATACCCTTACGGCTACGGCTACGGGTATCCTTACGACCCATTCTACTACGGATACAGCCGCCCATACCCCATCTACCGTGAGAACCACCACGTGCGGGGCATCGACTATCTCCCCGGTCCGCATCGGTTCATTCGCTGATCGGCCGCCACCGTTTCCAGACGGCTGAGACGGCACAGAGGCACCGGTTCGACATTGCGCGTGCATGATGCATGGCACGCGCACACATTGCGGGACTGCATCGCATGAAGCTCCTCATCCCCGCACTCGCATTCGCCATGGCCGCCCCCGCATTTTCCGCAGAAGACAAACCCGCACAAATCGCCGGTGTCCCCTTCGTCCGCAAAGTCGGTGCAATCTCGGAATATCGCCTCGACTCGAACGGTCTCCAAATCCTCCTCCTGCCGGAAAAATCCGCACCGGTGGTCACCTTTATGGTCACCTATCGCGTCGGCTCGCGGAATGAAGTCACGGGGACGACAGGCGCGACCCATCTGCTCGAGCACCTCATGTTCAAGGGTACCGAGAAATACGACCGGAGCAAAGGCACTGGCTTCGATCAGGTCCTCGAACGCGTCGGCGCGGAGACGAATGCCACGACGTGGCTCGACCGCACCAATTACTTCGCCACCGTGCCATCGAACGCGCTCCCACTGCTCGTCGAAGTTGAGGCGGATCGCATGCGCAATCTGGCGCTCCGCGAGGACGACCGGCGGCCCGAGATGGTCGTAGTGCGCAACGAATTTGAACGCGGCGAGAATGAGCCGCGCAATGCGCTCGAAAAGGAACTGTGGTGCGCGGCATTCCACGCCCACCCCTATCACCACGACACCATCGGCTGGCGCAGCGACATCGAGAAAGTGCCGATCGCGAAGCTGCGGGAATTTTACGACACCTTTTATTGGCCAAACAACGCGACGGTCACCGTCATCGGCGAATTCGAGGCGGCAGCGGCACTCGCACAGATTCAGAAGCAATACGGCGCAATTCCAAAAGCCCCTCATCCGATCCCGCAAATCTACACCGAAGAACCCGAACAGACCGGCCCGCGCAGGACGATCGTGAAACGCGGCGGCGAACTCGGAGTCGTGGCCATCGCGCATAAAATCCCGCAGGCCACACATCCAGACTGGCCTGCAGTACAGGTGCTCAGTGCCATCCTTACACACGGCAAGACCAGCCGATGCTACCGTGCGCTGACGGACAAAAATCTCACCAGCGATGTGAGCGGACAGCTCAGCTTCAACCATGATCCATCGCTCCACGTCACCGCTGCGGAACTCACTCCCGGCACGAAACACGAAGCAGCCGAGCATTCAGTCATCGTCGAGATCGAACGAATCAAGAAAAGTGGCGTGACTGCCGCGGAAGTGCAGACGGCCGTCGCCAAGCTCCTCGCCGAACGCGCCTACACGAACGACGGATCATTTGCGCAAGCCGAGCAAATCAACGAGGCCATCGCCGTCGGAGACTGGACGCTTTATGTCTCGCTCGGAGAAAAATTCAGCGCGGTCACCGCTGCCGATGTCCGTCGTGTTGCGAATGCTTACTTCATCGAGAATCGCAGCGTCACCGGCTGGTTCATCCCATCGACTGAAGCCGCCGCAAGTGCCGAAAAGAAACAGGCTGACGAGAAGCCGAAGCTGAAAGAAGTCATCCCAGCGAAAGCACCCGAGCATCCCCTGCCCCCGCCCGCTTCCACAAACTATGCGACTAGCGTCGTTCGCGCAAAAACTGCGGGTCTGGATCTGCTGCTCTGCCGCACCGGTGTGAAGGACGTGGTGACAATCCACGGGAGCCTGGCCGCTGGCGAAAATGCGCAGGCCAATCCCGCGCTCGCGCATCTTGCCGCATCAATGATCCAGCGCGGGACGCAGAAGCACGATCAGTTTGCCATCGCGGACATGCTCGAAAAAGCGGGCGTCGTCATGCACTTCAAGGTGAACGCAGACACTGTGGAATTTGAGGCAAAGCTCCTGCGCAAGGATGTTTCGTCCGTCGTTTCGCTGCTGGCGGAACAGCTCCGCATCCCTGCGTTCGTCGCATCGGAACTCATGAAGGCAAAGAAGCAACTCGTCGCCGAAGCACAGCAGACGCTGGAGGACACCGACGAGCAGGCTGCCATCGCGTTTTCGCAGGCGATTTTCCCCGCAGGCCATCCATCGCGCCGCGCTGGAATTGCGGAACTCATCTCGGCGATTCAAAAGGTGAAGCTGGCGGACCTGCGTGCATTTCACGCTGCCAATTACGGCCCCGATGGAATGCACCTCGTCGCCACTGGCGACATTGATCCTTCATCGTTCAAATTGGAGATCGCAAAGGCATTCGACGGCTGGAAAGGCGGCCGCGCACCGAAGTCCGCCGAATCAACCTCCGCATCTGGCGGAGAAAAAATTGTTCAGCTCCCGGATAAATCGAGTGTGAGTGTGATCATCGGCCAGGCCAGTGGCCTGCGTGCGAGCGACCCCGACTGGCTCGCGGTGAATATCGCCACAGGAATCCTCGGACGCGGATTCACGAGCCGGCTAGTCGGCAACGTGCGCGACCGCGAAGGCCTCACGTATGGGATCGGCGCCACTCTCGCCGCAGATGCATTCCGCGCCGGCGCGTGGTTCACGAAGGCGACATTTTCACCCGTGCTGCTCGACCGCGGCCTCGCAAGCACACGCCGCGAGCTTCAGTCCTGGTGGGAGAAGGGCGTGACCGCCGATGAGCTCGAATACCGCAAGAGCGCGGCAGCGGGGCAGTTCACAATCACACTGGAAACTTCGCACGGCCTCGCAGAGCAACTGCTGCGTTGCGCTGAACGCGGGCTCGATATCGCATGGCTCGATCAATTCCCGTCACAGGTCCGCACGCTGACCGCCGAACAGGTCAATGCAGCCGTGAAAAAGCATCTCGATCCCTCGCGCATGACGACAGTGAAAGCAGGCACACTGCATTAGCGGAAAAATATCAGAACGGCATCCAGCCGAGCGCGAACACGCGATCGAGAAACCACGCCAGGCCCAGCATTACGACGACGGCGCTGATCGCAATCTTCGCCACACTGCCATGTCGCCATTTTGCGAGAGCCAGTGAAAGCGGCAACAGCACGAGCACTACGGCCAATTGCCCGGCCTCCACGCCAAGGTTGAACACGAGCAGGCATTTCGCCTTGGCCTGCACCGGAAGCTCCTGCGGTTCGAGCGAGTTTGCGAAACCGAAGCCGTGGATGAGGCCGAAGAAAAACGTGAGCATCCAGCGGTGCGCGAATTTTGTGCGGCAGATGTTTTCCACGCCGACATAGATAATCGTGACGGCGATCGAACATTCGATGAATCGCGACGGGAGCCTCACCACCTCGAATGCCGCGAGCAAAAGCGTGATGCTGTGCGCGATCGTGAATGATGAGATGATCACGATCAGCGGACGCAGACGGCTGACGACGAGCAGCGCCAGCAGAAAGCAGAGATGGTCGTAGCCCGTGAGGATGTGCTCGATGCCCTTCTTGAAGTATGACCAGACGGGGGAATCATCCGCATTGCTGCGATACGATGCGCCCTGCTTCACCTCGCCCGAATCGGTGGCAGCTTCGCCTTTGCTGCCCGGCTCTGCGTAAGCTACATCGAAAAGATAATCCGGCTCGGCAACTGTGAATACAGCTTCGGTGGAATGGCCCCGGTATTCGAAGACTCCAAGCACGCTGTGCCGTTCGCCGAGTGTCGCAAAGACGTCGAAAAGCAGCGCAACGCTCTTAGGCGGTGAGACGAGCGATTTGTCGAAGCCGAAGGAGACAAGGGCTTCGTTCGTATGCCAGGCGGCGCCGGGGATGGTATCCGCGGCATCGAGCGGCCAAAAGGGATCCTTTGCATCGCCGAGATCCGATGCGGACTCATTCAGTTCGATGCCGACATGTGAGCGAAGGAATTTCCGGATCGCGGGCGCAGCCTGGCGCAGTTCGTCGCGACTCAGGGTGCCATCGTGATTCGCATCTAGGTCCGGAACAATCCGCTGGAGTGTGAAGATGTCGAGCGTGAGGCGAATTTCGAGCCGGTTGTCGAAGATGCGGACGCGGGCGTAACTCGTGTCGGTGGTGTGGGCGTGTGTCACCGCAGCGAGGACGAAAACCAAGCAAGGCACGATCGCCGGGCTCGCCGCGACTTTTGTCAGGAAGCCACGCGCAAACTCGACGAGGGATTCGAGTCGCTCACGCAACCATCGCGACAAAGTGCCGCGCAATTTGGGCGCACTCGGCGAGTGCGCCCTGCCGTTGCGGTTCATTTTGGCGGTTGGAATGTGATCCACATCGGCGAAGCCCAGACGATTTCACCGTTCTTCTGTTCACCGCGCACATAGTAGTAGCTCGTGCCCGCCTTCGGCTCTGGGTCGGTCCACTTCACGTCGCACTTCGCCTCGCCCGGCGCCGCGGTGAAGACTTCGACGTCGTCCTTCACGAACACGACTTTTGAAAATGGCGCGGTGCCTTCGAGGTGGATTCGCAGGGCGGGCGGTTCGCTCGTGGAAAATTCGTCGCCCATCATGTGCTCTTTCCCGCCGGAGGTGCAGCGGTAGTCGGCGATGATGTTGTCCGTCGCGGCGTAGGTGTGACGCTTTTTCATCGCTGCGACGATGCCTTCGCGCGTGTTCTCTTCAGCGAAAATCATCGCGTAGCTGATGTGCGTGCTGCCGTGATCGCTGCTGCTTTCAAAGCTGAACTTGTAGCCCTTCAGCAGCGCGAGATTCACGAACCCTTTCGGCCTCCAACCGCCGATGGAGTCGTCCTCGGTGGGGCAGCGAGGAGCGCCGGGGCGCTCGTAGTTTTGCCGCGCGCCCTGGTAGATCTCGACCATTGGCTCGCGCTCGACGTCCCAATCGCGCCAGTCGGTCCCCATGTCGGTCGCGCTCGTGTGCGAGGCGCAGACGCCGTCGAAAAGGCGCAGGTATTTGTAGAGCATCTGCGTGTCCGGCGCGTTGCCGGGCGTGGCCTCCTCGGTCTTCGGCAGGCGCGGGAGCGTGCGGATGCCGCGGCGCGCGAAGACGACATTGCGGTGTCCCTCGGGATAGCGCACGGAGCGCTCATAGGTGTACATCGGGTCAAATGCGCCCGGCAGGAAGAAGGCATCTGTCGTCTTTTGCGTAAGCCACCACGGGTATTCGCGGCCACCGCCGTTGTCGTGATCGCCGCAGCCGAGCCAATCCATCTTCGCGACATCCACGGCATAGCGCCACATGTCCTCCAGCGGGCCGTCGTTGCCACCGTCACCGGATATTTCGGTGTGGCGGTGGAATTCACCACGCAGGATTTGCAGCTCCTTGCCGCCGACATTTGCACGGTAGTCGCGGCAGCGGGCGATATCCTCACGCTCAATCACCGTCGCTGGCGAAGGCTCGGATTTTTCGGCAGGCGGATTCTTTGAAGCGATGAGCTTCGCGGACTGCGACAGCGCGGGCGCGCTCAGGTGACTCACGTAGAGATCGTTGTCGAAGGGATCATTCACGGCGTCGAGCGAGGTGTTGCCTCCTCCCGCACCGGCTCCTTTGCGAGTGACGTGGCGATCCTGCCGGTGGTCGCTGCTGTGCAAAATCACGAGGCCACCCTGCTGTGGTGCGAGTACGACTGGTGTGTTGTAGAGCAGGTTGTCCGAATGCGGCACGAGAATCGGCCCGACCCAATGATCGCCCTCGTAGTAGCTCGCCCAGTTCAACCACAGCGAACCTAGCGGCGAACGGAAGTCGTTCTGTCGGGCGCGCGCGAAGAGCCATACGCGTCCCGTGCTGTCGGTGACGATTCGCGCGAGATTGTTGTGCGCGAAATTTTTCGCCGCCTCCGCCTCCTCGCCAGCCTTGCGCGATTCGCCGCCGGGCTCGATGGCGGGCACGCGGACGTTTTTCTGGTTCTTCCGCTTCACCGCGCCGGGCAGCGCGGACTCGAAGCCCGCCGCAGGCTGCATCCATTTTCCATCCTTCAAAATCGCGAGGCCAATCTGCCGGTCACGATAAAGCCCGATGCCCTTGTCCTTCGCATACGCGCCCCAGTCCTTGCCCCACGTCGGCCCGCTCTTCTCCCACGAAACCCACAGCGCGCCGTCGCGATCGTAAGTCATCGCGGGGCGCGCCTCGTAGTCGGCTGAGTTTGCGACAGGCCGCGCACCTCCTTTGGAGATATCGCCAGCGTTCTGCATCACAGGCCAAAATTCGCGTACCCACACGTCGTAGTCACCCTTGTCGTAAGTGTCCCACCCGATTGCGATCCCACCAGCTTTGCTCATCGCGTTCGCCGCTATCGCAGGTGCCCAGCAGTTTCCTTTCTGCGTGCTCACCTGACGTTCCTTGCTCCATCCGTCCGCGGTCTGATGCCGCTCCAAAATGCGGAACGTCCTCTCGCGCGCACCCTGCCACGCGACCCACACGCTGCCGCCCGCATCCGTCGCGGCCACGGGCCATACGTCGCTCTCAAGCGAATCCGAAATGCGAACCGGCACACTGAGTTTCCCCTCCTTCAGCGAGCGCGCCCAGATGTCGAAGTTTGGCTTTCCATTTTCGGGAAACGCCTTGTAGCCAGAGTTCTCCGACCAGAAGACCCACACAGTCCCCTTCCCGTCCACGGCGACGGCGCTCTTGTAAATGTCGCGGCCCGGCGCGGTGATCGCGACCGGTTCGGCGGCCGCACCTTTCACACTGCGCAGCCAGAGCTGATCTCCGCCGGGGGCTTTTGCCAGCGAGGCCATCTCGGCGGGTTCCTTGTCGTAACTTTTTGCACGTTCCGAACGATCGAGGCCCGGCGTGTAGCTCTGCCAAGCTGCCCACACGGCACCATCGGGCGCGACGGCTGCGCTCGGGAAATCGTCGTCCGTCTTCGCATCGCTCACGAATGGCATCGCAGCGGCGGTCCGCTCGATCTCCGCTGCACCACCGAGTTGCTCCAGGATTTTTCCGAGCGGCGCATCGGCGAGCTTGAACGCGATTTCGCCGTTCGCCGTCTTCACCGTGACCTGCGAATCCTCGGTGACATCCGCGAGTGAAATGAGCACGCCCGTGTCGGACATCGGGAGTGCAGTCGCGGCTGCGCGCTTTTGTTGCTGCTTGGGATTGTTCGAACGGCGCTGGTCGAGGGCGGCTGGATGCGTGCGGCAACTCCAACCGGCCGTGCCGTCCGCCTTGTCCTGCTGCGCGAAACGCCAGCCACTGATCAGTGTCACCTTGCCCGGTGCGACCGTGATCGTGCCGCTCCAGTCCGTGGCCTCCTTGTCATGGATGCCGAGGCGCAGGCGCAGGCCGATATCATCGGCAAATGCGCAACCGGATGAGACGAGGACACACAGGGGAAGAAGCAACGCTTTCATGGTAACCACGGGTAATCGCAGCGCTGTATCCGCTAAAGAAAAATAGATTCTTCGGCGCGGAAAAATCTTAAGCGAATGAGTCCCGAAAACGAAGGCCGGCGCTGTGCGCTGCCACAAGTTCTTCACTGGCGGGAAATGCACAAGAGTGGCACAAGCTTGGCGATGAAAACACTTGTCGCCGCCGTCTCATTGCTCACCGCAGTTTCCACCTTTGCCGGAGATGCAAACTGGCCGCGCTTCCGTGGACCCGCGGGCTCGGGTGTGGCGGACTCGGAAAAGCCGCCGGTGGAATTTGGCCCTGATAAAAACGTGCTGTGGAAAGTGAACACGCCGTCCGGGCCTTCTTCCCCGTGCGTCTGGGGTGCGCGAATTTTTCTGACGGCCTTCGACGGAGGAAAGCTGTGGACGCTGTGCCTCGACCGCGCGACTGGCGAAGAGCTTTGGCGGCGTGATGCGGGCGCGGAAAAGATCGAGGCATTCCTCGAAGGCCAGGGCAATCCCGCGGCCTCCACGCCGGCGACGGATGGCGAGCGCGTGGTCGTGTATTTTGGTTCATGCGGGCTCATCGCATACGATTTCGAAGGCAAGGAACTCTGGCGTCACGCGCTGCCCGTCGCGGAGACGAACAATGATTTTGGCAGCGGGACTTCGCCCATCATCGCTGATGGACGTGTGATCCTCGTCCGCGATCTGAAGTCGGACTCGGCGGTGCTCGCAGTGGATGCCGCCACGGGCAAACAGCTCTGGAAGACCGCACGCCCTGCGATGGCCACGGGTTACTCGACTCCAATCGTTTGGGAGCACGACGGCGTGAAGGAACTCGTCGCACCCGGCGGACTCGCCATGAAGGCCTACGACCCGAGCAACGGCTCTGAGCGCTGGATCATTCGTGAACTTTCCGCTGTGAACTGCGGCTCACCAATCACCGACGGCAAGCTGCTGTACCTCGCGGGCTGGTCGCCTGCAGGCTCCGGCGAACCGATGCCGAGCTTTGATGATCTGCTGAAAGCCGACGCCAACGGCGACGGAAAGCTCTCGAAGGAGGAATCCGAGAACAGTTTCCTGAAAGGTTTCTTTTCCGCAAATGACACGAACAAGGACGGCTTCATCACGCGAGACGAATGGGACGGGATGCTCGGCTACTTGAAGCAAGGGAAGAACCGCCTCGTCGCGGTGAAACCGGGCGGCAGCGGCGACATCACTGAGACGCATATTGCATGGGAGAAAAAGAAGGGCCTGCCCTATGTGCCAAGTGCGCTCCTTTATCGCGGCACCATCTTCATGGTGAAGGATGGCGGACTCGCATCGTGCTTCGACGCGGCGACCGGCGAGGCGAAATACGAGCAGCAACGCCTTGGCATGGAGGGCTCATTTTACGCATCCCCCGTCGCGGCGAATGGCCACATCTACCTCATCAATCTAAACGGCAAGGCGGCAACCCTGAACGCTGGCGACAAGGCGGAGGTAATTTCGCGCGCAGACTTCGGTGAGCGCGTGGCCGCGACCCCGGCCATCGTGGATGACACGCTCTATGTGCGAACGGAGACCAAGCTCTTCGCTTTCAAGCAGGCAAAGTAACGCCGTATCGCGCCCTGTCAGTTCCCGGCAGTCTCTGGCAATGGGAGCGTGACGCGGATGATGCCCGGGGCCTTGTCGGGATGCGGAATCTCAATATGCCCGCGGTGACTCTCGATGATCTTGCGCGAGACGGAGAGGCCGAGGCCGAGGCCTACGCTGCGCGTGCTTTGAAAAGGTTCACCGATTCGCTCCGCGACTTCCCGTGTGAATCCTGTGCCCGTGTCCTGAAACTCGACGGCGACGCAGGGTTTGCCCGCAGTGGAAGCATCTGCAATGCGGATCGTGATGGTCGGATTCTCAGGATTCGCCTGCAGTGCGTTGATGATCAGTTCGACGAATGCGTGGCGGAGAGCCTTCGTGTCACCGTTGATTTTCCAGACGGTCTTCGATTTCTCCATGTTCAGCGTCACCTTCCCTTTTGCGGGCTGGTAGCTGCTGGCGTCGAGGCATGCGCCTTCGATGAGATCGGTGAGTTTCACCGTATCGCCGGATTTTCCATCCCAGTCGCGGCTGAGAAAAGTCATCTGCTGCGTGAGCCGCATGATGCGCTTCACGCTGCTGCCGAGCACACCGCTGAGTTCCTTGCGCACATCGGCATCCTCGCCCTGGATGTCGAGGAGCTGCTGCATCGTGGAGACGGGCGTCACGGCATTGCCGATCTCATGCGCAAGGTGCCACGACATCTGGCGGACGAGGCGGAGCTTGCCTGCCTCGATTTCGAGACGCGTGGCGCGTTCGTGCTCGGTGATGTCATCGAGAACCAGCAGCGCCGCATTCGGGCGCAGGCTGTTGCCAACGGTGAAGGGGTGAATGGTGACACGGCAGGAGATATCTGCCCGCGCCGGCGGCACCCATTTGAATGGCGGTGCCTGCGTGCCGCTCTGGATCACTTGGAAAATCAGGCTGCCGATCTGCTGAGGGATCTCTGCGAAATCGAGCTGCCGCGAAGCAGTGCGCTCCGGGGCGATCAGGCGGAGCGCAGCGGGATTCGCATGGAGGATGCCGCAGTTTGACCCGACGACAATGCAACCGTTGCCGAGACCGCCGAGGATGTCGTCGATGAGCCCGTGCGTGGCAGCGAGCTGCTCGTGACGCCAGCAATTGCGGATCGCAACACCGAGCTCTTCGAGCCAATGGAAGAGCTGCGCGAGTTCCTCATCGGAAAAGGTGCCGCCGGTGATGCGCTCATCGAGCAGCAGCGTGCCGACGAGGGCCTCGCGGTCATTGATCGGAAGTGCGATCGCGCTGCCAAGAGTGTGAAACTCGCGGCTGATCTCGCGATCGCCACGGACCTCGGCGCTGTCCGCCCGGAGGATGCGGCCATGCTTCGTCAGATGCCGTCCGAGACCGGTGGAGAGGCTCAGTGGGAAATGTTCGATGAGGGCAGGATCGTGCCCAATGGTATGCGCTGGCCGCAGCCATTGATCGTCACTGGAAGGCGCACCATCCGTGGTCAGCGCGCTAGCCTTGCGAAGGAACACTGCGGCACGGTTCACGCCGAGGGCTTCGCGGAGTTGCTGGACGGCATCACGGACCAACTCGCGGACATTGAGGCTGTGGACCAACAGGGATGAAAAATGCCGCAGTTCATCGAGACCGCGGCGCGACATGTATGGAGAACCATGGACGACTGAAGGGGCTGACACGACAGGTGCGGGAGCGTCACCGAATGGCGCATTCGCGGAAAGGCATCGTCCGAGGAGATATTGCAGCAGCCGAGAGCGGACCGGCTTTTCCAGCACATGCGCCGAGCCAAGGAGGTAAGCCTCCTCTTCCCATGAACCTGCACCGATTCCACCGTAAACAATGAGCGGGCAGTCAGGATCGAGGGAACGGATTTCGACGATGGAGCGGGTGGCAACCGCGTTCGAATTCTCCAAGTCGAGGATGATCGCGTCCACCGCATTGCGCCCCAGTAGCGATGCGGCACTGGTCGCATCTTCTTTCGTGATCACTCGGTACGCACCACGATCCATCGCTGCCTCAATGGAGGCGGCAAATGTGGCTTGTGCAGTGATGACGAGGAGGGTGTGCATTCCGTCAGTTATTCACTTTCGAGATCGAGGATGTGCGTGGCGCCTTCACCGCCACGTAGCGGCTGGGAAGGTCAAGGCTCACGACAGTGCCCTTACCGAGTTCGCTGGAAAGCACGAGGCTGCCTCCATGCAGCGTGGCGATCTTGCGGCAGATCGCGAGACCGAGACCGAAGCCGCGATCCTCATCGCCAGTTTTCTTCGTCGTAAAATACGGCTGGAAAATGCGGTGGATATTTTCCGATGCGATCCCGCTGCCATGATCGGTGATCCGCACGCGGTACCAATCCCGATCCGCATCGGTCTTCATCAGGCGGATGATGTCGATGTCGATGCGGCCCTTGGGTTGTGAGGCGTCCACCGCATTTGCGAGGACGTTGCTGAGCAGGCGCCGAATCAGAACCCGGTCGATTTCCACATAAATCTCTCCGGAAAGCTGGAGTGTGTAGATGATTTCCTTGCCCTTGCGCTTGTTCTCCCGTGCGAGTTCGACGACTTCCTGCACAAGCGTATCAAGACGGCCCATCTGGAAATCAGGCCGGAGATTTTCGGAAAAGAAAAGCGCCTCGCGGATGTATTCCCGCATTGTCTGGATATTGCGCATGGCCACTGGCGCGAGGTCCGTCCGCAGGGTCTCAGCAGAGACGCCTTCGTTCAATAGCTGAAGCAGAGTCCAGACTGGCGTCGTCAGGTTGTTGAGATCGTGGGCCATCCCTTGAGACATACGTCCGAGTAATTCGAGTTCTTTCGCTTGAAACAATTGGTCTTTAAGAGAAACCTGATTTATTACAAGCACTATATTTGCTGTAATTTCAGCCAAAAGCTGAATATCTGTCTTTGTGAAGGGTCTTCCATTCGCCTTTTCATCGACCACCAGAAGCCCAAGTGGCTGTTGGCCAAGCAGAAAAGGGAATGCAAACACTCCAGACAGAACCTTGATCTGCTCCCTCGCGGCGCTCTCCACTGGATGATTGCCATGAATGTAGCGTGGGGCGAGTGAGAGGAATGTCTTTTCCGTCTTGAGGAAATATTGGAAAAACGGTGAATCAGTCCCAAGTTCGGGGAGTTGGGCGGCAGTATCGCTGGGATGGGAACGCGCAACCGTGAACGCGCGATTCGTCTCATCACGCAGGACCAGCGAATAGCCACGCAGACCGAGGGAATTGACGAGCTGCGTGTGAAGATCAACCACCAGCGCCTCAAGGTCCGTATGCCAGCGGCTTCGCTCAATGAATGCGCGGATTTTGTCCTCGTATTCAAAATGATCCCCCAAAAGTTTCCGCTCAATCTTTTCCGAAGCACTCCCAATCAGCTTCGGAAAAAAAGCGGAGGTGATCAGCGTCGCAACCAGAATCACCGCGACCGAACTCATCAAAGCGAACGTGCTAAACTGCTCCTTAGGCGCAAGCACTGCAACCGTCAGCTCCAGCAAGCTTGCGATCAGGAAGAGGAAAAAGAACCTGACAAAACGCGCGGATGAACGCCCCAGTGCCACACGGACGTCGAGGAGCTGATGTTGAAAGACCGAATAGGCAACCATCACCCCGTAAGCGGCCGCGGCGAGACTGCCCCACGGAAGAACACGAATATTCGTCCAAGGATACGTGTCATGCATGAGAATCGGAAGCAGGTCGTTGCAACCAAGAATGAGGATACCGGTCTGGGCCGCTGCAATGCCGTTAAATCTAGCCCGATTTGCAGGACTGAGCAAAGACCTCTTCCTCCATAGGATGATCAAGGAGATCCAAGTTTGCGTGAACAGCACGCAATATATTTTAAAACCAAGCCCTGCTATTGAATAATACGCGTAATCAAGTTTGCGGACACCGCTGATAAATAGGCCCTTCGCATTCATCACAGCCAAGGCTGCATGGCACAAATACAGGAGAACCAGCACTCCCCTCGCCTTGTGCCCGCACAACTCCAGCGTCAAATGGAGCATCGTAACCGGCAGAAATATGACACCGTACTGCATCAAATTTGCAGCCAGTTGGGCTTCTGCAGGAGAATGCGACTGAAATAGTGCGAATGTGCCCGCATTCCAAATTCCAATGCAGATGCCCCAGACAAAAAATATCTGGTTTAATCGAGACTTCCTATCACTCCCTAGAACAAAAAACGACAATGCGAAATTAAATACCGCTCCGAACAGGGGTGCGTATTTGAAGAAATTCATCGTTCCCTGGGTGACCAACGCTTCAGAACGAGGCAGGAATTCTTTCCTCCGAATCCGCTGCTGAGATTCAATGCCATCCGAATGGGATAAGGACGGGCTATGCGCGGCACGAAATCAAGGTCGCACTCCGGATCCGGGACATCCAAATTCATCGTCGGAGGTATGACCTGATGGAATACGGAAAGGGTGGTGACTATCGTTTCAATCGCACCAGCGGCAGCCATGGTGTGGCCCGTGATCGGCTTCGTCGAGGAACACGCGAGGCGGCGGGCATATTTTCCAAATACACTTTTAATCGCGCGCGACTCTACAAGGTCATTTGCTTCCGTTGCCGTGCCATGACAATTGATATAGTCGATCTCAGAAATCTCGGTGCGTCCGCGCTTCAAGGCGGACTGAATCGCACCGATGACCCCGGCTCCACCGGGCTCTGGCGCCACGGGGTGATATGCCTCGCACGCCCTGCCGTGCGCGATGACCTCCGCGTAAATCCGGGCCCCTCTTGAAATTGCATGTCCAAGTTCCTCCATAATGAGGAACCCTGCCCCCTCGCCGAGAATAAATCCGCTCCTTGAAACATCAAAAGGCTTCATCGCAGCAGCCGGATCGCCGGTCGCCCGGGTCATCACCCTGCTCTGGCAGAAGGCTCCCCAGACCAGCGGCTGAATGGGTGCCTCGGCTCCACCGACGACCATCACATCGGCCTCGTCATCGCGAATCATCATCGCCGCGTATCCCATCACATCGTTTCCACTCGCACTGCCGCTGCTGAGTGTGACCGCATGGCCTTTGATGCCAAGTTGCGCAGCCACTTCACTGCTTCCGCCGCCCGTATAGCCATTCAGCATTTGAAACATGCTTATCCCCTTGAAGCCCCGCTGTTGAAATGCGGACTCCGCATTCGCGGCCGCTGTAAGGTGGGCGACAGAAGTCCCCTCCACTGAACCGACCCGACTTGGGTTCATTTCACTGATTTTCAAACCGGCATCCTTCACAGCCTTGATGGCCGCGACCACCCCAAAGTGAATGGAGCGATCCAGCCGCTTGGCCACCTTGTGGTCCATGTAATCATCCGGATCAAAATCCCGGACTTCGCACGCGATTTGGACAGGCGAGTCCTTCGCATCAAATCGGGTGAGCGGACCAGCGGCGCTTCGACACAATCGGATGCTGTCCCAAAACTCGCCTAGCTCCGAGCCATTCGGGGCGACCACTCCCAGCCCCGTGATGACGACCCGCCTTGGGTGCTCAGGAATCATGACCTCCTCCACCCTGCAATGGTGGGGATGATCGCCGGCACGGTTTGCATATAGGCTTGGTACGCATCACCGAACTTCTCAAGCAAGGCACGTTCCTCGATGCGCACTCGGGCAATCAGCGTGGGTGTAAAAATCAAAAACACGACGAGCAGCGCAATCCAGGCATTCAGGACGAGCCCGATGCCGAGGAGTTCCAGAATCATCGAGAAATATACCGGATGCCGTGCGTACGCAAAAGGGCCGCTGGTCACAAACTCGTGACCTTCGCGCATCTCGACGTGCAGGCTCCAGAATTTCCCCAAGCCGCGGATCGCCGCACGCCGGATCGCAAACGAAGCGAGCGAAGATACACAACCCACCACAAAAGTAGGCCACCAAAGCACCAGCCCACGGAGAAAGTATTCTGCGATCCCGCCAACGAGAATCAGTATCCCACAGAGCATAAACAGCAGGAACGTCACATTCTCCCGAACCTTCCCCGCAACGACATCACGTTTCGTGAACACCTCCGACATGCGTGCACCAAAGAATGCGACCGCGGCGATCGGGGGAAGAATGTGGGAGGGATCTAGGTTCATTCAGTGCAAAGCTGAGGTTTGGGAAAAAGCGACGCAAGCCGCGAACGTCCGCAACTTCAAAAAAGAACATCCCGTCCAGCGAAACTATGGAAGCATTCAGGGAAGGGATGCGCCCGGCAAATCAACCCGGAGGCCAAGCGAGAGCCCGCCCCGCGAGGAGGTGCATGTGGAGATGCGGCACGCTCTCGCCGGCGTCGCGTCCGTTGTTAATCACAATGCGGTAGCCGGTTTCCAGCACACCGAGCTTCGCCGCGATCTCCCTCGTGGCGAGAAGCATCCGCCCGAGCAAATCCGCATGTCCGGCATCCGCCTCGGCGAGCCGCGGGATGCACTTGCGCGGAATGATGAGGACGTGGACGGGAGCCTGGGCATGGATGTCGTGGAACGCGATGAAGTCATCCGCCTCATGGACAATTTTTGCGGGGATCTCACCGGCGGCGATTTTTTCAAAGACAGTCATGCTACGTGGAGGAAAAGGCCGTGCCCGGAGCCAGTGGCTTTTTCAGCGAAAGCCTGCGAGGAGTGGTCGCGAGCAAAGGCAACGATTTCGGCGCGCAGATCGTCACACGAACTGCTCCAGTATTTGTGTTGCCGAAGCACTTTCACACACTGCTCCAGGCTGTGCAGTTCACAATAGCTCCCGCCCGTCCGAACCACTTCGCGCAGTTGGGACTCGAGCGCGTTGAAGAATGCGAGCTCAAAACCGTTCCCCGCCTGCCGGGCGATCTCCACCAGCGAGATGCGCGCAAAAGGCGCGGCTGCCTCGAAGCATGCACCGATTTCAGCGAAGCCGATTGCCTTCAGCGCCTCCCGCACTGCGCGCGTGAAGGACTCCACCGGCATCGTCGTGTAATCATGGAGCGTTCCCATCCATTCCTGCACACTTTCCGCGACATGCGGTGCCAGCGACCAATCCGCATGCCCGGCACGGTGCGCAGACACGGCGAGGACTCGAGTGAGCCACTCCCGGTCAAAAGCCATCGCGCGCCGATCGCGCATCACGATGAGTGGGAGCGCATCGCGAAAGGCGATCATTTGAAAAGTTCCGGCTGGCCGCTCCCCTTTCGCGGCTGCCTTTCCAGCTTCTGGATCTCGTGGATGAATTCTCCAATATCCTGAAAGTGGCGGTACACACTCGCGTAGCGCACATAGGCGACCTCATCCGTCTCATGCAGCGCCAGCATCACCTTGGCACCGATCACATGACTGGGCACTTCGCGACGGAATTCCATCTGCAGTTCATGCATGATTTCGTCGGATACTTTTTCCAGTACCGCGACTCCCACCGGGCGCTTCTCGCAAGCCTTGAGCATGCCGGCGAGCAGCTTCTCCTTGTCGAAAGGCTCGCTTCGCCCGTCCCGTTTTGCCACGCGCAACTCCGACCGCTCGATTTCTTCGTACGTCGTAAACCGCTGGTTGCATTGGAGGCATTCGCGGCGCCGACGGATGCTTCGTCCGTCTTTCGACAGGCGCGAATCAATCACCTTGTCTTCAAGACTACTGCACTTGGGACAATACATGGGGTTGTGTCGGGAAAGGGCTGATACGGCGTCTAAACCACCAGATATGGGAATGGTCAATCGTAAACAGTCACCGCGAATGGTGGTCCCGTCGCGGTAGAATAAAACGCTCCGTGGAACATTCATGAGCGCGATCCCGCAGACTTCAGCCACCAACCGAAGCAACAATCACGAATATTTCGCAAAGTCCGGCCCTCGGAGCGGCACGCGAAATGCTAATTTCCATAATCCATTCACCGTGATCCACCCAATTCTCAACGCAAAGCCTTCAGGCGAAACCCGAGCGACAAGGACGCCATCCCAGTTCAAAAAGCTGAGTCGCCTGCGGAAATGCAAAGGCGTGATGCTCGCAGAATCCATGGTCGCAGCCGCCGTCCTCGCCATGGTCATCGTCGGGACCTCGCATGCGCTGCTGATCGCCAACCGACTCGCAGCGGCTTCGCGTGTACTGACGGGAGCACGCGCCGTTCTCCAGCGGAACATTGACACTGCTTTGGCCAGCACCTTCACCCAGTCCACCGTCCCGGCCATTCTCGCCATCACAGCAGCCAACGGCGCAGCATACGACGACGATGGCGGCTTTGACAACACGGTCCAGATTTCCGTTCAGGACAACGGAACCGCCGTCGTCGCCAGCGGCACCCTCAACCGCACAGTCGAAGCAGTTGCCAACGCGGACAACGCCGACATCCGGAAGGTCACATTCACAGTGCAATACACCTACCGGGGCCGCCCCCAATCTCTCTCGATGAGCACAATCCGAAGCAGGGATGACTAATATGCGACCTTTACATACACACCGAAAGCGCTCCGCCATGACACTCGTGGAAATGATTGTCTACATGGGTGTGGGCGTCATTTTGTCCTACGTCACTTACAGCTTCATGACGAGCGCCATGGTTCTCTACGCAAAGAACATGTCGATCGTGCATTCGCATACAAATCTGCGAAGCACCCTGGATCGTCTCAATAACAACCTCCAGCAGGCGAACAGCAGGCCCGTGCTCATCGACACCACCGGCAATGCAGCCGTCACATCTGCGGCCGCCGGCCTGTATTACGATCGCTATCTCGGAGACCCCTACGTGGTCACCAATTCAAGCGGAAGCGGACTTCCTTCAAGCACCACCACTCTGACAATCACCCGCTCCACTGCCGCCCTGGCATCACCACCGCTGCCGCTACCAGGGGACGCCCTGCTGATCAGCAATCCAGCCGGCAATGTTCGGGCCCTCGTCGCCACAAGCACGCCGGGCACCATCGACGCCAGCGCTCAGCGCCAGCCGATCACCATCACCCTCACTGCGGCCCTCGGGACGACGATCGGATGGACGTCTCCCGAAGTGAGGACAGCCACGCTGGTTCATCGCGAGGCATTTCTGGTGGTGCCCAACGGAGACCAGTCAGAATTCCGCTTCTATAAGAATTTCGAGCCCGTGCCTTCGATATCCGATTCTGCCAACTATGCATTGATCTCGAATCAGCTAAGCGCCGTCACGGGAGAAACCACACCATTCTCGATCGACACGCTCGGAAACGACAAAATCGTCCGTGCCAGCCTGTTTGCCCGTTCCACTGAGTTTAGTACCTATCTCTCGAATAAGCAGGCCTACAATTTCAACACATTTGTCCGCCTCAACACAGTGCTCGCATCGCGGCTTCGTCCTTCAAACTAATCAACCATCTGACAGTCATGAACCCATCACAAACTCCCCTCCTGGACGCCTGCCCCCGCATTCGCCCTCTCACCTCACGGCTCGCGCCTCCGGAAATGCGGCGTGGAAGCACCCTTGTTGCCTCTCTCATTGTCGTCGCCGTGGTGACCGCACTGGTCGGCGTGACTTTCGTGGCGACAAATGCCGCCAGTCGCATGGGCAACCGGGCCACTGGCTATATCGGCACCCAGCGGGCTGCAGAAGCTGCGGTGGAATATGGCTTCGGCGTCTGGAAACAGCGGCTCTTTAAATCCAACGGCGCAATCACAACCACTGCAGCGAGCAGCAATGTCACCGCGCCACTGATGGCCGGATTCCAATATGACACGGTTGCAAACAACGGCCCGCTGGCGATCACCGCGACCGATGCGTATGGCGCTCCGTCTGCGGCAGCCGTTCCGACGGTGGTCAATTTGTCCAACTATCCGGGATGGCGGGGCTATTCCTATGGCTATCTTGTAAGCGCCAAAGTGAAATCCGTGGGACAACTGGGCAGTGAGCAGACGGCTGGTGTACGGCGCCGCTTTCAATATGTGGAAGTCCCGATGTTCCAGACGATGTACTTCTTTCAGGACAACTTGGAATTTTACAAACCCGCCAACATGATCATCGGCGGACTGGTCCACACCAACTCGAATTTTTACGCAAGCTGCGCATCCACGGGGACACTGACTTTCACTGGCAATTGCTCATACTCGGGCAGCTACGTCACAAATTCCGCGCCGCCGGGAGCTTCAAGTTGGAGTTCTTGGTCCAATGACGTCGCCCCTACATATCCGAACGGTGCTTCGACTCAGGTCACTCAGGTTCCCACGGCCCAGCCGATGGGCGTATCCATGAGCTCCACTTTCAGCACTTCGGACACGAATCCCAACAACGACGGCTACCGGGAAATCATCGAACAGCCGGTCGCCGGCTACACGGACCCACCGGAAATCGCCGCCCGCCGGATATCGAATACGGCGGGAATCGTGATGAGCATCAACGGTACGACCGCAACAGTCACCGCACAAAGCGGCACCACTGCGACGACGGCACAACTCGCCGCGATCAAGAGTTCCTTCACTGGCAAGACCACCATCTACGATCAGCGTGAGGGCAAGTCTGCTGATGTGGCAAACATTGATGTCTCCACTCTCACGCCGGCACTCAATGCGCTCAGCTCATCGGGATTCAATGGAGTCATCTATATCGTGGATAACACCCCGGTGACCACCTCCGGTACGAGCCCGTCTCCGAATCCAAAGACGATCAGGCTCAAGAATGGCGGCATCCTTCCGGACAATGGTCTGACGATTGGCAGCCAGAACCCGGTCTATATTCAGGGTGACTACAATACAGGCACCAGTGCATCAGTCCCCAGTTCCAGTGTCCCTGCGAACGCCACTGGCAACTCGAGCAATACCGACAGCCCCAACGTCTCCGGATACACACGCAAATCATCAGCCGTCCTTGGCGATGCGGTGATGTTCCTGTCGAACAATTGGAACGACTCCAATTCGTCTTCAAGTGTGAGCAGCCGCAATGCAAGCAACACAACGTACAACACGGCCATCATGGCGGGATTCATGCCGTCGGGCTATACGCCGTCTTCGGGTTCACAGTATGGTTACTCTGGCGGAGGGAACAATTTTCCGCGGTTCATGGAGAACTGGACCAGCAAGACTTGCACCTACTATGGTTCCATGGTGGAGCTTTTCCAGAGCGCCACTTTCACAGGCAAATGGGATACGGGCAATATCTACGTCCCGCCGACCCGCCGTTGGAACTTTGACAACAATTTTTCGACCAAAGCTCCTCCTGGAAGTCTCAACGTAGTCGTCTATTCGCGCGGTTCGTGGTCGAAGTTCTAGTTTCAGAAGCCCATCCCATGAAATTATCCCTCAGCCTTCTACTTCTCGCCGGTGCGCTATCAGCTACAGCACTGGACCTGACGCCGACCTTCATCAATACGGTGGCGGACGGAATCATCATCCGCCGCCCATATTTTGCGGACGGAGGAAAAAAATACTCGCTGACGCTGGACATGGAGACCGAGCTGACGCCTTACGAGGACGGCTCACTCTTCAAGTTCACGAGGTTCAAGCAGGGGGAGATGAGACTGCGTCCTTCGTCTTTCAGCACAGAGACCAAGTTTGGCCCCGATACGCTCGGCCAATACGAGGAGGCCGCCCGCAAGATGCTGCCTCAAGCCTCAACGAAGATCACCCTCGTGGATCAGGTGAAGAATCCATGGCCGATCAATGGCTGGCAGAGCCATCGGTTTATCTTCAGCTACGTCACTGCCACCGGGGAGGTGCAGGAGAGCATCACCTTTCTGAATATCACGCCTGCACAGCAGGTGATCGTGCAGGTGTATGCATCGGCGAAGGATTTTCCCGATGTCTCCAGTCGGGGCTACGACACCATCCGACGCTGGCACGAGATGGATCCATCGACCACCGCACGCGGAAATTGATGCGCACCTGCGGTGAAACCATGCCGATGTGCATGGGGTGACCCCACGGTGAATCCACTGGGACAGCGGAGGTGATCATTTGCGCTGTGAAACGAGGCGAGGAATCCTGGCAACATCGTGAAGGCCTTCCCTTTGCAACTGAGGCTCTCCAAAAGGAACACCCTTCCGGCGCTGATTTTTAGCGGCTTTTTGCGCAAGACATTCCCTAAGAAATGTGGGACGGGAGGGCTTCTAGAAGCCAGCAGTCGCACGTCCACTTTCACCCTCAAATAAACAGCCCATCCGGCAATGAAGAAATTTCTCACCCTGGCAGTCATCGCGGCCCTCGCGGGCGGTGGCTGGTTTGCAAAATCGCGCGATTGGTTTGGTCTTTTCAAAAAGGCTGAATCGGCGGAGATGTCTGACGTGCCGACGGCGGTCGTGGAGAAGAAGGACATTGATTTTTCGATTCAGGTCAGCGGCGACGTGATGCCGGACACGCAACTCGATGTGAAGACCGAGGTGGGCGGGCGCGTGAAGGCTTTGCACGTGGAGCCGGGCGACACGGTGAAGGCGGGCGATCTCCTGGTGGAAATCGACGACACGGATATCCTCAGCGAGATGGACTCGGCGAAGACGGAAATCGATGGCGCGACTCTCTCGGTGACGAAAACGGAGCGGAACTTCGAACGGGCAAAAGATCTCTTCGAGAGCAAACTGATCAGCCAGGAGACGTATGACAATCTCTCCTCCGAACTGGATCTCGCTCGCAACAGCCTGACGAAATCTGAAAAGCGCATGCAACTCGTGCAGGACAAGCTCACGAAGACCAAGGTGCTCGCGCCGACGGATGGCACAGTGCTCACCGTCCCAGTGGTGGAGGGCCAGGTGGCCATCGCAGCGGCCAGCGTGAACAGCGGCACGACCCTCATGAGCATCGCAAACCTCTCAAAGCTGATCGTCGAGACGCACGTGAATCAGGTGGACGTTTCGAAGCTCGCTCTGAAGCAGGAGGTAAAGCTGCTCGCGGAATCGCTGAAGGACGCGGAAATGCAGGCGGACATTATTTTCATCGCGCCCATCGCGACGATCCGGAACGGCATCAAGGGATTCACCGTGCGGGCATCCATCAAGAAAGTGGTGGCTCGGATGCGACCGGGCATGACGGTGCAGATGACCATCCCGATCGCGCGTGCGTCGGATGCATTCGTGGTGCCGGTCTCCGCGGTATTCAAGGGCTCCGGGAACTCGCGCGTAGTCTATGTCCGCAAGGGCATGAAGACGGAAAAGCGCCCCGTGAAAATCGGCGTCTCGAATACCGAGAACGCGCAAGTTTTGCAGGGGCTGCAGCTCGGCGAGGAAATCCTGCTCACGGAACCGGAACGCACCCTGAAGCGCGGCTAGATGGCTCTGATCGAGCTGACTGATGTCACGAAGCGTTACCGCGTCGGAGACCAGGAAATCCGGGCACTGGACGGCATCAACCTGACCATCGAGCAGGGTGAATACGCTGCGATCATCGGCCCGAGCGGCAGTGGCAAAAGCACGCTCATGCATCTGCTCGGATGCCTCGACATCCCGACGACTGGCAAGGTGGTGATCGACGGCGTCGATGTCTCGCATGCATCCGACGGTCGGCTGGCGGAAATGCGGAACGCCAAAATTGGGTTCGTGTTCCAGTCATTCAATCTGCTCGGCAAATTCACCGTGCTCGAAAACGTGGAGCTGCCGATGATCTATTCCGGCGTCTCGAAAAAGGAGCGCCGCGACCGTGCCATAGCCGCAGTCGAGCGCGTGGGCCTGATGAACCGGGCGAAGAACACCCCGCTCCAGCTCTCCGGCGGACAGATGCAGCGTGTGGCAATCGCACGTGCGCTCGTGAACGATCCGCGGATCATTTTCGCCGACGAACCCACCGGCAACCTCGACTCCAGTACCGGCGCGAGCATCCTGCAGCTTTTCCGCGAGCTCAGCGAGCAGGGCAGGACGATCGTGCTGGTCACGCACGACGCTGAAATCGCCGACAACGCGCCGCGCCGCATCGAAATCCGCGACGGGAAAATCGTGAACCGCGCAGCAGGAATTCAAAGCGGCATCCGCCAGCGGCCAACAGTATGAACTTCTGGAACAGCCTCGCCGTCGGCCTCCGGGAAATCTGGTCGCACAAATTCCGCAGCTTCCTCACGATGCTCGGCGTCATCCTTGGAGTCGCGAGCTTGCTCTCCACTTTTGCCCTCACGGACGGAATGGCGAAGGCCTCGCGCGAATACATGACTCAGATGGGCGGCGTGGAGCGCATCAATGTCATCGCTCAGGAAGTGCCGCAGGAGCAACTCCTCCTCACCGATACTTCCCCCGGCCGCACGGTGGACGATGCAGAACTCATCCAGGCCGCGGCGAAGCACGTGAGCCACGTCACGCCCTGGTATCAGCAGTATGCGCCGCTCCAGCGCGCCGGCGAAAAATTCCGCGCATACATCTACGGCGTGTGGCCCGACTTTGTGACCATCAATCGCCATATCGTCGAATACGGGCGCAACATCTCGCAGGTCGATCTCGACGAAGGCCGGGCTGTCTGCGTCATCGGCACGCGCATCATCGAGCAGCTCTGGCCGGAGAGGCCAAACTCGAAGCCGCTCGGCGAAAACATCCTCATCGGCGGGAAGCCGTTCAAGATCATCGGCATCTTCCAGTATTACGAAAGCGACGACGCGCGTTCCGCCCGGCTGAAGGGTAAAAAAATGGCGCTCCCCCGATCGAAGAGCGGCAAATCCTACAACCCATACACCACGAAAAACAGCGCGGTCGTCATTCCGTTCGACACTTTCTACTACGAGTATCGCGCAGCGAATGTGGTCGGCACGACCGACCAGGGCCCCATCACGAAAGTCGATGGGCTCACCATTCAGGCATCGGATCCCGAGCATGTGCAGGATGCGATCGAGGAATGCTCTGGGCTCCTGCTGGCCAATCACCGGGGCGTGGAGGATTTCACTTTCGACACCCGCCAGGAACTCGCCGAGAGCATCGAGAAGACCGCGCGCAACACTCGCCTCACCGGCGGGCTCATCGCGGGCATCAGCCTCATTGTCGGCGGCATCGGCATCACGAATATCATGCTCGCGAGCATCACCGAACGCATCCGAGAGATCGGAGTGCGCCGCGCCATTGGCGCAAAGGCCAGCCACATCTTCACTCAGATCCTCGTCGAAAGTACCGTGGTCGGAATCATCGGCGGCTTCCTCGGTCTCGTCGCTGCGCTCGGCATGACGCACCTCATCAAATTCACCACCGACGGCGCGAGCCTGCCCGTGATCCAGGCGGCAAGCGTACTGCTCAGCTTCGCATTTGCCGTTCTCATCGGCGTCTTCAGCGGCATCTATCCCGCATGGCGTGCGAGCCGCATCGCACCGATCGAGGCGCTGCGCTACGGATAATTTTCGCGCCCCATCACAGGGGTGATGACGAACAATCCCTAACGCCTCCCTCGCGAGGCGGGTAGTGCTGTGAACATGAAATTCCCCTTCGTCCTCTCCGCTCTTCTCGCACTGTCGCCCGTTGCATTTTCCGCCGACCGGGAACCGCTGCGCGCCGGCATCATCGGCCTCGATACCTCACACGTCATTGCCTTCACACAGTCGCTCAACAAGGGCCCCAAGAAACCTGAAGACGCAGAAAAAATCGCGGGCGTAAAAGTCGTCGCCGCATATCCGCAAGGCAGCAAGGACATCGAGAGCAGCACGAAGCGCGTGCCGGAATACACGGCGAAGGTGAAGGAGATGGGCGTGGAGATCGTGGATTCCATCGACGAACTGCTGAAGCGCGTGGATGTCGTCTTCCTCGAATCCAACGATGGCCGCGTGCATCTCGAACAAATCAAGCCTGTGCTCGCCGCGAAGAAGCCCGTCTTCATCGACAAGCCAATCGCCGGCGACCTCGCTGACACCATCCGCATTCTCGATCTCATCAATCAATCCGGCGTCCCTGCATTTTGCTCCTCCTCGCTGCGCTTTTCAAAATCCACTCAAGCGGTACGCAGCGGCTCCATCGGCAAGGTCACGCACGCGGAGACGATCAGCCCGGCGACGCGCGAAGCCACGCATTCACCGCTCTACTGGTACGCTGTGCATGGCTGCGAAGCGCTCTTCACCGTCATGGGCACCGGGTGCGAATCCGTGAGCAGCACCCTCATTTCGGATGGCAAATTTGAAGTCACCGGCAAGTGGAGTGGCGGTCGCACGGGCATCTTCACGGACGACCAGCATGGCAAAAGCTACGGCGGCAAAGCGGTCGGCGAGAAAGGCGAGGCCCCCATTGGCGCCTACGATAGCTACGACGTCCTGCTCGCGGAAATCATCGCCATGTTCCGCACCGGCAAGGTACCCGTGAGCACCGACGAAACGCTGGAACTTTACGCATTCATGGAAGCCGCCGCCCAGAGCGCCACGCAAGGCGGCAAGGAAATCACGCTGAAGTCCGTCATCGACAAGGCCCGCACCGAGATCGCCGCGAAGCACTGATCGCAGCCTGCGCAGGATTCCCTGTTGCCGTGCGGCGGATTGTGTCACACACGGCGGATGAACGTCGAACGACTCAAGTATGTGATCTGGGCTGCGGAGATGAAACGCGCGGTGGACTTTTACACGAAAGTCTTCGGCGGCACGGTGCTGAAGCAGAATGACATCATCAGCGAAGTCTCCATCTGCGGCAGCGTCATCGGCATCCACAGTGGCGGCGAGGGCAAGCGCACCTGGACCGGCATCAGTTTCCAAGTGCCCGATGTCATCGCAGGCGCTGGGGAAATTGTCGCCGCTGGCGGACAGCTCACGCGCGAACCCGAGCCCGAGGACGGCGAGCCTCCTCACCTCGCGATGTGCGTGGACCCGGAGGGCAATGAAATCATGCTCATCCGCAAGCGCCGCTAGCCGTCCGAGGCATCCACACCAAGGCCCATGTCCATCCTCGAACGGCTTCTCAACATCGGCTTCATCCGCAAGGCCATCTGGCGCATGTGGTATCCCTTCCTCACGCGTCGGCTGCGCGGCGATGAGGTGCTGTTTCTAAACTACGCCTTCGAGACCGAACCGCCCGTCGGCATCCCGCTCGATCCCGCGGACGAACCCAATCGAGCCTGCATCCAGCTCTATCACCACGTCGCCTCGCAGGTGGAATTGCGCGGACGGGACGTACTCGAAGTGAGCTGCGGACACGGCGGCGGCGCATCATGGATTTCACGCCGCATGCCGCCGACCAGCTACACCGGGCTCGACCTGAATCCCACCGGCATCGCCTTTTGCCAGCAGCGCCACGCCGCCGTGCCCGGCCTGAAGTTCGTGCAAGGCGACGCGCAAAAACTCCCCTTCCCCGATTGCTCGTTCGACGCCGTCATCAATGTCGAAGCCTCCCACTGCTACCCCGATTTTCCGCAGTTCCTCCGCGAAGTCGCACGCGTGCTGCGCCCCGGTGGAGCCTTCCTCTACGCGGACTTCCGGTTCCGCCCGGACTTCGCCGCGTGGGATCGCGACATCGCCGCCGCGCCGCTGAAGGTCGTGCAGACGCGCGACATCGGCGCGAACGTCCTCAAAGGCATGGACTGCAACGCCGAACGCAGCCTCAAGCTCATCCGCGAACGCCTCCCCCGCTTCATGCACTCGCTCGGCCGCGACTTCGCTGGCGTCCCCGGCTCGCGCGTCTATGTCGCCATTCAGAAAGGCGAACTCTCCTACCGCTCCTGGTGCTTCCGCAAAGACTGAGCGAGTGAACGCCGGAAGGCCGGTTCGGTCCACGAGCCTCCCGATGCGTGCGCACCCTTTTTCAAAAGCGCCCGCTCCTACAGCTCCGCGATCTTCACGTTGCGATACTCGCACTTCATTTCCACGCCGGGGTGGATTTGGATGCCGAGCGGGCCAGGGCCGGAAAATTTCGCGTCGGTGTATTCGGAAGCCTTCTTGCCGTTGATCCAGCAGGTGAAGGTGTCGCCCTTCGCCTGAAGGCGGAAATGGTTCCATTCGCCTTCGGGTTTCATGAGCGTCCTCGCCTCCTTCGCCTGGCCGGCCTCGGGATACTTCTCCTTGCCCCCGGTGTACCACGAGCCGGACATGTCCACCTTCAGGCTGCCGGAGATGCCGAGCTGGAGCTGGATGTTCGGCTTGCGCATCTCGATGCCCGTATCCACCCCGCGCGGCGGCGTGCCCTTCCACCGCACGTCGAATTCGATCACGAAGTCCCTGTAATCCTTCTCGGTCCAAAGGTAGTTGCCCTTCTTCGCCGCATCATTCTCGCCGATCAGCACGCCATCCTCCACGCGCCAAAACGGCTTCGCGTCGTCCGCCTTGAAGCCTGCGAGATCCTTGCCATTGAAAAGCGGCGCAAGCTTCGCTTCATCCGCCGGGCTGGGGAGGATGGCCGTGAGGGAAAGGAGGAACGCAAGTGTGAAGGGGCGGAGTTTCATCCAAAGAGGAGGACGGATTCATCCTTGTGCATCAAGGGGAAACTTTCACCACAAACCCGATGAGCCCATCCTCGCCGAACGCGTCCACGCACGCAGAATCGCGCGCAGCAAGTGCGCGGTTGAGTCCCGGGCCGGAACCCGCTTACGCTGAAGCGCTATGAGCAACCCTGCCTGCCCGATGTGCGAGATGGAAGATGTGCTGGAGCATTCCGACCATTGGGAATGTGTGACGTGCGGCCATGAGTGGCCCCGCGAAGCAGCCGCCGAAGTGCCCGATGGCCCGCGCTTGGTGAAGGACGCGCACGGCAACGTGCTCGCGGATGGTGACTGCGTCGTGCTCATCAAAGACCTGAGGCTCGGCGGCTCGCAGGTGCTCAAGGGCGGCTCAAAGTCCAAGCCCATCCGCCTCGTGGACGGCGACCATGAGGTGGACTGCAGGGTGGACGGCATCGGCGTAAAGCTGAAGGCCTGCTTCGTGAAGAAGGCATGAGTGAACGGTCCCCCCTCTTATTCCTGATCCCATGTCCGCTCCCGCAACGGGATTGGGATTATGAATAAGAATAGGAACCACCCGGAAGCTAACATGCCACTGAAACCCATGCCCCGGCTCCTGGCATTAGTCTTCGCGCTCAGCGTGGCGCTCACCGGCTGCTCGCCTTACAGCCTCGTGCGGAAGAAGCGCCCGCACCTCGATCCCGGCACCCCCGAAGGCAAGGCCCTCTCCCACGCGCTCGCCACGCACGCACGCCCCGAGACGGTGCTTGGCCGGAGCCTCGATTGCGCCGCCGCGGCGAATCGCCGCCTGCGCGCCACCCCTGATGACACAAAGGCGCGCATCGAATACAATTTTGCAGTAGCCCGCATCTTCGACCTCATCGGCGAAACCAAGCTCCGCCCATGGGACGCACCCGTGCACGCGCATGGCGGCGACGGCGAATGGCTGCTCACCTTCCGCAATGGCTCGCACGCCGAGATGGAGCCCGACAAAGTCGAGATGCTCCCCGCCGACCGCCACCACTTCCGCGGCAGCTACGTCCGCACCCACACAAAGAAGGACGGCCTCGGCGCACCGCTCGTCGTCATCGGCCGCGGGCGCGACTTCAGCCGCGCCGAGCGCCTCGGGCAAAACAAGCGCACCTACTATGGGATGACGGGCCTGCTCCGCTTCGACGGACGCCGCTGCACCCTCACCACCGAGGACCCGCTCGCCATCGAGCACGTGAAGCTGGAAGGGCGCAGCTTCCCGCTCGCTGCGGACTTCACCGCGCCGCTCGCCCTCGCGCTGTCGAAGGAAAAGCCCTTCCTCTTCGGCCTCGAGCGCCTCCTGCGACCCGGCAAATATTCCCAGACCGCGCGCATCGCACGCCTCCAGCCTTACGACCCCGCGAAAATCCCCGTCATCTGCGTCCACGGCCTCCTAGACTCCCCCGCCACCTGGGTGCCCCTCATCAATGCCATGCGCGGCGACGCCACCATCCGCCAGCGCTATCAATTCTGGTTCTATAGCTACCCCAGCGGCTATCCCTATCCCCACTCCGCAGCCATCATGCGCGAGCACCTCGATGCCATTGATTACCTATACCCCGACCACAAAAGGGAAATCCTCATCGGCCACAGCATGGGCGGCATCATTAGCCGCACGATGATTACCGATAGTGGGATGAAACTCTGGAACGCCTACTTCCAGACACCGCCCGGCAAGCTCACCCTCTCCCCCTGGTCGCAGAAGATCCTCACCGACGCCCTCATCTTCCGCCACCGCCCCGAGATCGCCAGCGTCATCTACATCGCCTCACCGCACCGCGGCAGCGACCTTGCCGCCGGCTGGATCGGCCGTCTCGGCTCGCACCTCGTGAAAATGCCCGAGTACATGCTCCGCATCACCGAGGAGACCCGCCGCCTCACCACCCTCGACACCGCCGCCATGCAGCTCGGCCTCATGCCAAATAGTATCGCCACCCTCACGCCGAGCAATCGCTTCGTGCAGGCCATCAATGCGCTCCCCGCCGTCCCCGGCATCCCCTTTCACTCCATCATGGGAGACCGCGGGAAAGGCGGCAACAGGGACCGCACCAAGCCCGTGAGCAGCGACGGCTTCGTCCCCTACTGGAGCAGCCACCTCGACGGCGCAAAGACCGAGAGCATCGTCCCCTCCGGCCACAGCGCGCACCAGAACGCCGAAGCCATCGAGCAAGTCCGCCGCATCCTCCGGCAGGACGCAAAAGGAGCTCGGGCGCCCTCGCCCCGATAGGCAACAAGGAGCCGGGGCGCCCTCGCCCCGAGAGTCAACTTGGGGCGAGGGCGCCCCTGCTCCTTGAAAAAAACGGCCACGCTTTTTCGTGAGCCGCTCTACTTCGCCCCGCTTGGCTCCGCGTTCCAGATCTTGAGGTCGTCGAGGAACCCATCCTTCCCCATGCAGCCGAATTCCACCTTCGACTTCGTCGCGTGCGCGATGCCGGGCGATTGCAAATACGCGACCGCTTTTCCATCCACCGACGCGCGCATCGCGTCGCGGACCGTCTCCAGCATGAATGTGTGCCAGTTCTCCGTATCGAGCTGCACCGGGAAGGTGACATTGTGCCGTCCGGCTGGCGTGGGCGGCTCGACGGTCGCACCGGCGGGCCGGGCCACCGCGAGACCCTTCTGGTCCACGAGGATGACGGATGTCGCCGAGATGCGTGCCATGCAGATGTGCCCGTAGTGCGAGCCGTTGAACTTCCGGTCGTCATACTCCGCCGTGACCGACTGCGCGCCCCCGAGCTTGAAGCGGAACTCGATCACGCTGTCCTTCGTCGGCACGTCCGTCCCGATCACCGCCTGATGCCCCTTCACCGCCGGCTTCGCCTTCGCGTCCGCCGTGGCCTCCACCGCCGGAGCATCGAACCGCATCTGCGTCCCCTTCAGCGTCCCGTTCTCGACGGAAAAAGTCGGCACCACGATGGCCCAGGCCTTCCCCAGTTCCGCCCCCGCGAAGTCATCGGAGAAAAGCAGCTCCTTCTTCTTCGCAATCGCCTGCGCAGGGATGGCAGGAAGCTCAGCGGCAAAGGCGGTAGCGGTGACGAGACAGGCGAGGGCGAGGAGGCAGGTGTGCATGGTACTAGTTTGGTTGCGGATGTTATGTAAGATGCATGTCATCTATCGATTCAAGAGCTTTGAGTGTTGTTTCTTACAATAAATCTTGGGTCGTTCGTGGTTCTTGGGATATAGATTCTTCCGCTTAAGAAAAGGATATGCCCTCTTGTCATGGGATACTATAATTGCAGCCCTCGAAACAACCTGCAGTCCGATGAGATGCGCGTCATCAAAGTCTCTGTGTTGACATTTCGATTTTGCTTCGCCACTCGCAGCATCAACATCTTCATCGCGAAAGCGAATTGCTCGTCCGCCCTTTGTTAGCTCCGAATGAATGCCCAGATACTTCGCGGCCTTCCTAAGTTCCTCGATATAACGCGATCCACCCCACGCCATAGATGCCTTGGTCGCGAGAATGTATAAACGAACCGATGCAAACTCGGGGTGTTTAGGGCTACAGCAATCAAATACGGCCCCCCAACTATTGGTGTCAACGATCACCATTTTCAGAGAGAAAGACTTCTTATCTGTTCTTTGATGAAGAATTCTCGAAAGGTGCTTGGTTGGTCTGTGGGGTAATCACCTTCTTCCGAAAGAGTCAATTCGTGAGCAATGTTATGCCCCTTTTCGCGCGCGAAAAAGATAACACTGGAGTTTTCGGAATATCCCTTATTACCTACTTCCTTGATCATTGAACGATAGCGGTCAATTAAGAAATCGCTGTGTGTTTCGATAACGAATTTCTTTTCCTCTTCAGCTGCCAACAGATAAAATAGCTCCCCCAATGCCGCTTGGGCGCGTGGATGCAAGTGAACCTCGGGTTGCTGGATATGAAAACTCGAATTCTTGGAACGAGCGAGGATCTCTACCAGAATTGGCAATACTTGACTTACACCGTAGCCGACGTTGCTAAGGCTTAACAGAACGCCATCTACTTCAACTTGGACCTCGAACGGCGCGGCGCTACCACGACCAAAGCTTCTAATTCCTATGTTGTCAAAAAGATGGCTGTCACGCCCAAGTCGTTCGAGTAGCATTTTGAATTTCGCTGCAATCGTCTTACGTGAAAGCTGGCTTTTCAAAAGGTATGGCGTGTGATCGCCTTCGGCACTAAAGGTTTTCTTGTTTCCGTCATATGTTCGCCGAGGCTTTGTTCGGATGGGAGCCAGCCATACCGCTTCGGTATCTGGCCCCCAAAAGCCGAAAAACGGAAACTCAGGAAATTCAGCCTTTTTGCTTTTTTGCGCACGTTTAAGCATGCCGTCTGCGATCTGAAGCAAATGGAAAAGCGGCACGCCTGAGGGTGCGTGAATGTCGAGCTTTACAGCGTCTGAAGGAGCTACCTTTTCATGAATATCCACGACGGATCGCAGGCCTGCGGCCGTCCCGTTATTCACTGAGACCTGTAATTTTGCCCGATGAGCAAACGAATTCCCACTATCTTGGAGAACAGTCATCATTGCCTCCCCAACTGCGAACGACAGCTTCGTGCACTGGGGAAGACCTTCGTTATTTTCAAATGTTCCGATTACGATCGTGGGCTGCGGCTTGCCCTGATAATTGTTCTGCTCACGGGCACTGCCGATGACAAATGACGTGCGTCGCGTCCCACAAGTTCGTAGATCATCAAAACCTCCCAAATGTTGGTTTTGCGTATCGAAATCCGGCTCACTCCAAAAAGAGAAGCTACGCGCTAGGTGCAGGACCGACAGCACTGATGATTTTCCGGTGCTGTTTTCACCTACAAAGAAGGTTACCGGTCGAATCGGAATGACCGTCTTGGCGAAGCCACGAAAATTGTCGAGATATAACAAGTCGGTTGGGGCGCTTTTCATTGGTTGTGATGAAATAAACTTTGCGTGGTTAGGCCGGAACCTTCTCCGCGAATTGCCATCGGCTGCTCCCGCAGCCCTTGCCTTCGGCCTTTTGCTTCGCAAGCTCCGTCCCGCCCGCCTCCCGGCGGCGCGAATCCCCGGCGCATGGGTGGGCGTCCTCGGCGAATTCGGGCAGGGTGTCGGTCATGGCTGGAGTTTGGGAGCGGGAGTGGAATCAGTCGGCAGGCTTCTCCTGATAGATGCGGATGCGGCCGGATTCGACAATCCAAAGTTTGCCTTCGATGGGTTCGTGTTCGAGCGCGCCGGCCAGCGTCTGAACGAGACGGAGCAGATCCGCGTGCGAGGGCTTCGGCGGGAGGCGGAGGACGGCGATGCCGGGATAGCGGCTGGGAAGGAAGACGAGCGGATTGGAAAAATCGAGGTCGAGCGTGACGAGGCAGCGGCCTTCCGCGCGGCAATGCGCAATCAAATCCGCGTCGCCGCTTTCCTGCATCCCCTGCTGCGGGACGGACGAGACATCATGACCCGCGGCGCGCAGGATGTCCTGGCCACGCTGGCCGAGGTTTTCGTCGAGCTTGAATTTCACGCAGCCGGCTCGAGTGGCACGGTGACATAGCGTTCGCGGGACATCTCCGCGCCATAGGCGATGCACGCCTGGATGTCCGCTTCCACCAAGCCGGGATAGTCTTCCAGAATTTCCGCAACCGTGGAGCCGCCCGCGAGCAGATCGAGGATGAGGGAAACCCAGATGCGGTGCCCGCGGATGCACGGCTTGCCGAAGCAACGCTGCGGATCGATCCAGATGCGTTGGAGAAGTTCTTCGCGCGTCATGGCAGCCAGCCTAGCGGAACCGCGCCGCATGTAAACTTGCACTTCGCACTTCGAGGATTTTGCTTCCGGTTTTTTGATGCGGCTCACGCAGCCTGAAGCTTGGCCGCCACGTAGCGGGTGCGATCGAGAACGGACTCAGTCGTCCGCACGGGCACGAGCTTGATGAGTTCGCGAATGCTGAACTCCCGCTGGCCGACGATCTCGATTCCGACGACGTTTCCATCCGCGTCAAAGTCGAGCATGACAAGGCCGTTTTCGGAGCCAAACGGCTTCGTGCGGGTGACCTTGGCATCCCGGAGACGGATGTACGCGGCGGTCGCCTCGGTATCGATCTCGACGATCGGCGGCTCGGTGATCGGGATGACGAACCCGTGAAGGTCAGTTCCAGTATCCGGTGATGATCCAGCATTCATGGAGTTTGATTTCGGCGACGACTGTCAGAGTCTTACCCTCAAATTCGCGAAAGAACTACCACAGCATCCCGCCGTGATTGCCCCGGCGCGGCGGGGTTTTGACGATGGAGTCCGGGACATTGATGGCAAGCATGGCCTCCCCGAACGTGAATCCCCGCTCGCGGGCACGCTTCTCGACGTGCGAAGTGTCGTGGAATTCATAGGGCATCGTGCGGTGGTGTCGCGTTTGATGGGCTACTCGACAGCCTTCGCCTGCTCGAACAGGCTATCCACCGTTTCCCCGGTAAAAAGCTGGTCGCGTATTTTCACGTAATCGCCGGTGCCGGCTTGAAGCGTGACCAGCGGGCGGGAAGCATCTGCGGTTCTGAATCGCCGGGAGAACGCGATGAGTTCCGCGACGCGCCGGAGTTTTTCGGCGTAGGGAAGCGCGGCGAGCTTTTTGCGCATTTCGGCGGTCATTTTTGCGGCAGGCTCAGGTGATGCCGGGCAAGGATAGCATCGAGCAGCGGGCGATCCAGTTCAGCCTGTTCAAGCATCTGCTCGATGCGGGCGCGATCCTTCAACCGTCCGACGCTGGCGGCGATGGCGATGAGATGTTCGGCACGGAAGATCCGTCCCTGCACACCGTCGAACTCAATCGGGAGCGCCTCGCGCACGGCCTCCTCGGTGAGTGCGTGGGTGGCGAGCCATTGCACGGGGAAGCCGCGGATGATGGTGTGCTCGCGCTCGAAGCTGTGGCCGAGTTTTTCGAGATGCGCGTAAATCGCGGGGATGCCGGCGGAGAGTCCGGTGTCCGCGGGGATGAAAAATACGTCGGCATCGTAGGTAGTGAAAGGCTCAGTGTATCGCACTGCGGCGAGCGCGCCGCCAAGTGCGTAGTCCACGATGATCCCCGCCGCGCGCAGGCTGTTAGCGGCTGCAAAGACTTCGGCGAGTGGGATGCCGGGTTCTGGCATAAGCGTCAAATGAGAGCGTGGCTGTCACGGGCTGCTCAAGGATGCATTGCTAGCAGATCTGCGTTTCCATGCAAACCTTCGCACACCGTCGACTTTGTGCGGAGTTTGCCACTTCCCTCCCGTTTGGAATCGTGTTTCATCCCGCGCATGAAATCCCTCGCCCTGCTTGCTCTCATCCCCGCACTGACCACGTCCATTTTCGCCGCCGATCTCGGGAAGCTGATCTTTGAGGATGACTTCAACCGGAAGGAGACGCAGACGGCGACGGACGAACCCGGCAATGGCTGGAGCACGAATAGCAAATCGCGCGCAAAGGGCGACAAGCAGGTGGAGCTGAAGGACGGGGCGATGCGCATTTTCATCAGTCCGCAGGCGGACCATGCGGTGACGGTGACGCACTCGGCGGAGTTCAAGGACGGCGCGGTGACGCTGCGCTTCATGCTGGAGGATGCGAAGGATAGCCTCGGGCTCGATTTTGCGGATGCGCAGTGCAAGGAAGTCCACGCTGGCCATCTGTGTCTCGCGAAGGTGGACGCGAAGCAGGTCGTGCTGATCGATCACAAGACCGGCGGGATGCGCAATGACATCCACGACGCGCGGACGGCCAAGAAGGAACTGACGGACGAGCAGAAGAAGGCGATGGCCGGGAAGAGCAAGAGCGTCCCGCACGCCACGGAACTCGGCAAATGGCACGAGCTGCAGGTGAGGATGGAAGGCGACGAGCTGAGCGTGTCCGTGGACGGGAAGGAAGTCGGGAGCTTTCACTCGCCGGGAATCGCGCACCCGACGAAGCGCATGCTGCGTTTTTCCGTCCCGCACAATGCGGTGGTGGATGACGTGAAGATCTACCGCAAGAGCTAGCGCGCTTCACCAAAAAGCAGGGCCGTCTTTCAAGGAGCAGGGGCGCCATCGCCCCAAGTTGGCTCTCGGAGCGGGGGCACCACTGCTCCTTGTGCCGCGGCCATGGCATTTTTTGAACCGCTCCAGAGCGGGATTTTACTTTCCACTCTCGGGTCGAAGCGCGTGATTTGCTCGACTCGCCGGTGCGCGGATGGTTTCCAAATGGGACTTTCCATATGACCCCACAACAAACGGCAGAAAATCTCGGCATCAAATTCCACAAGGTCGCACCCGGCTACCTGAACCTGTGCATCCGCAGCGGCTCACAGCTCATCACATCCGGGCATGTGAGCGATCTCAAAGGCAAGCTGGGCGCGGGGACTTCAGTGGAGGAAGGCTACTCGGCGGCGAGGAACTGTGCGGAGAAAATCCTGCGCTCGGTGTGGGGCACGCACGGCACGCTGGACGGACTGCGGGTGATCAAGGTGCTCGGCTGCGTGAATTCGACGCTGGAATTCACCGAGCAGCATCTCGTGATCAATGGCACCTCGGATCTGCTGCACGAAATCTTCGGCAAGGAAGGCGACGGCTTTCATGCCCGCAGCGCGCTGGGTTTTGCGCAGCTTCCCACCGGCGCGGCGGTGGAGGTGGAGGCGATCTTTGAGATCAAATAGCGATCCGCACAAGATGGGCCCGCGTGCGAGTCAGCTTGCCGCTTTCCTGCGGCTTGACCGAACGTGAGTGAGCGGTTTCCGACCGAGGCGGAGGCGGCGTGTTAATTTCCTGAGGGAGCTGGCTCGCGAATTGCGCGCATCACGGTGATCCAAGCGCGCCCCACGGAAACTTACTACTGGGACAAGAAGCATGGATCGCTGATCGCGGGGATCAAGAGGGTCGTCGCAGCGGTGACTGGCGCGGCGTCGGACGATGCGGTGGAGGGCAAGCTGAGCGTGTAGCGGGCTGCACCGGCTTCTTTCCGAACTGGGCAATCTCGCGCGCGGCTTCGCAGTGGCACCTCTGCGCAATGGAGCGAGTGGAAAAATAGAGCTTGAGCGGATCGTGCGCGTGGAGTGCATCGGGCTAAACCAATCCACGGCACCCCCCCATGCGCACTTTTCTCATCGCCGTGCTCTGCCAACTCCCGCTCGCGATCATGGCCGGCGATGAGGACGCGGCGAAGGCGGGCGCTGTCGCCGAGCGTGCATCGTGGAGCACGGGGCAGCCGGATGTGGCGGTGCTGGCGACGTTGCCGATGGGGACGATTCGGCATGTGACCATTCATCACACGGAGACTCCGGTGCCAGATTCCGTCACGGAGGATCAGCGACTTCGGAACATCCAGCAGTATCACCAAGTGACGCAGGGCTGGGGCGACATCGCCTACCATTATCTCATCGGGCCCTCGGGCAAAGTGTATGAGGGGCGGTCGGAAAAATTCGCCGCGTCGAGCGGGACGATCTATCTCACGAAGGAGCAATGGGAGGCTGCGGGGCAGGACGCCACCGGAGCCACGCTCGCTGCAAAGCCGCTGGAGGCGGAAAAGCCGGGCTGCAGCGCAGGGCATCTCACGGTGTGCTTCATCGGGAACTACGCGACGGAGCTCCCCACCGAGGCTGCACGCCGAGCGGCGATCGCGCTCGTGGCGCGCAAGCTCGCGGAAAATCACCTGGGCGCGGACGACGTGTTCTTTCACCGGGAAATCGCGCACACCACGGACTGCCCCGGCCAGGCGCTCTACGAGTGGTTCCGCGGTCCCACGAGGAAACGCGGCGCGCGCGGCGCAGGACTGGATGCCATCGCGGCGGCACTGGCGCGCTGACCCGCACTCCGGGATTGCGCCGCGCAAGGTGAAAGCGCAGCGTATCGGCACTGATGCCGCACGAATTCACCCTCTCGCACCGCGTGGAATTTTCCGAGACCGACATGGCGGGCATCGTCCACTTCGCGAACTTCTACCGGATGATGGAAAATGCGGAGCATGCGTTCTTCCGCTCGCTGGGATTCACGGTGCATGGGCATGGAGTCGGCACGACGATCGGCTGGCCGCGCGTGAATGCGGCGTGCGAATTCCTGAAGCCGCTGCGCTTCGAGGAGGTCGTGGACATCCAGCTCATCGTCGCCGAGGTGCGCACGCGGAGCATCCGGTATGCGTTCCGCTTTTGGAAAGAGGACGCCGGGGTGCGCACGGAGATCGCGCGCGGCTCGGTGACTGCCGTCTGCGCGACGGTGGACAAGACGACCGGCAAACTCGGCGCGGTGGCGATCCCCGATGCGATTCGTGCATCCATCCAGGCTGCGCCAGCGGAAATGCTTGGTGCGTTTTCACCAAAGTGACCGCTGACGAAAACCAGCACGAGATGTCGCGCAAAGACGCGAAGACGCAAAGGATCATGAGCGGCAGTTTCCTCTTTGCGCCTTTGCGCCTTTGCGCGAGACATCTTGCACGCAGCGCCTAAGCACCGGTGACTCACCGCATTTTCATACACACTCTCATGCCACCACAAACATCCGCCTCACCGTCCTACACTTGGATCCTCTTCTCGTTCCTCACCGTCGCCTGCTGGGGCGTCTATGGCGTCTATCTGCACAAGGGGCAGATGGCGATGGCCGATCCCGCGAACGGACGCTGGAAGGCATTCCTCTTCGTCGGCTTCGCATATTTTCTCGTCGCAGTGCTCGCGCCGCTCGTGATGCTGCGGCTGAGCGGCAAGCCGGGCGCGACAAATTTCTTCGCGTATCCCGGGCCGGGACAAATGTGGTCGCTCATCGCCGGAATCGTCGGCGCGGTCGGCGCATTCGGCGTGCTGCTGGCATTCGGCGCGGCACCCGGCGCGACGCCGCAGGAGCGTGCGTCCTACGTGCCGGTCGTGATGGCGATCATCTTCGCAGGCGCACCGATCGTGAATGCATTCGTCTCCATGTACATGACGCACGGGCCGGAGGGCAGCACCTTTCAGATCAAGCCGCAGTTCTGGCTCGGCATCGTCTGCGCGGCGCTCGGCGGCAGCCTCGTCGCGCTCTACAAGCCAAACCCGGTCGCGCCACCGAAAGCGCCCGCCGCCGCGGAGCAGCCAGCGAAGCACTGACACTCATGCACGGCGAGTCTTGTTCTTTTTGTCACGCAAAGGCGCGAAGCCGCAAAGTGAGCAGAGTTGTCTTGAATTTCTTTGCGCCTTTGCGCCTTTGCGTGAGCCTTTCCGAGAAGTCGGCAAAACAAATTTGAGCGCATGTCACGCCGCGATGACTTCGCCACTAAGCTGCTCTTCGTCTGCAGCCGGAATCGGATGCGGAGTCTCACGGCGGAGAAAATCTTCTCCGGCATTCCCGGCTACGAGGTGCGCTCCGCAGGCACGCAGCCGCAGGCGCGCATCGTCATCAACGAAGGCCACATCGGCTGGGCGGACATCATTTTCGTGATGGAAAAATCGCACCTCAACCGGCTGCGGCAGGACTTCCCCGGCGCGCTCGACGGCAAGCGCGTCATCGCGCTGCACATTCCCGACGAGTATCAGTTCATGCAGCCGGAACTGATCGAGGAACTGGAGACGCAGGTCGCGCTGCACCTCGGGCCGATGAAGACACACGGCGCATGACCACGCTCGACCAACTCCGCGCGCTCACCGCCACCATTCGCGGCAACCGCTTCCAAGCATCACGCCTCGCTGCGCTCGGCGAGATCGCGAGCATCGCGGACTTCACCGCGCGCGTGCCCTTCACCACCAAGGCCGAACTCGTCGCGGACCACGCGGCGCATCCGCCGTTCGGATCGAATCTCACTTTTCCACAAGCCCGCTACACGCGCTTCTGCCAGACGAGCGGGACGACCGCGCAGCCGCTCGCCATCCTCGACACCGCGGAGAGCTGGGACTGGATGCTCGGCAACTGGGCGCGCATCTACCGC
>JBBRPQ010000029.1:0-66916 GCA_038227825.1 Chthoniobacterales bacterium | reverse complement strand
TGCGGCCCTTGCCGGTTTTTTCCCAGCCATACACCCAGTCGAGCACGCACACGCCGCCGCCGGGCGGGAACTGCACGTCGCTCGGGTAGAGATTCCACAGCAGCTTGCCGCGCATTTCCGAGGGCGAGTTGTTTTGCAAAAGCGGATCGTCGCCCGCCATGCCGGCGACTTCGTAGCTTGCGCCTTTTTGCTTCAGCGCGAAGTGGCGCACGCCGCCGGGGAAGTCGGCGATGAAGAAATTGTCGCGATACTTTTCCGGCAGCCCGGTGCCGGGATAGTGCGCGATGCCCGCGGGGCCGTGCGTGATGTGCGCGACGGGCGGGAGGATGGCGGCGTTCGTCTGCGCCACGTCGAGATGCCACATGCCCTCGCTGTTCCATGCGCCGAGCTTCGGCAGGAATTGCCAGCCGATGCGCCAGCCGTAGTCCGCGCCCTCGACGACGTGAATCCACCGCGCCTTGTCGCCGCCGTCGGCGTTGTTGTCGCCGGTGAAAAGGTCGCCCACGTCATTGAACGCGAGGCACTGCGGATTGCGCAGACCCCAGGCGTAAAGTTCGAGCGCGTCGCCATTCGGCCAGCAGCGGAAGACCGCGCCGCTGTCGGGCATGTCGATCACTTTTCCTTCCTTCGAGGTGATGTGCGAGCCGCAGTCGGCGATGGTGAAATAGATGCGCCCATCCGGCCCCATCTTCACGCCGTGCATGTCGTGTCCGCCGAAGGCGACGTGGACGCCGAAGCCGGTGGCGAGTTTCGTCTTCGTGCCGTCCGGTGCGATGCGCCAGAGGTCCGGCACGCAGGTGTAAATCGCGCCGCCATCCGGCAGCGCGAGCACGCCCGCGCCGAGTCCGGTTTCGAGGGAATTGAAACCGCTCGCGAGCACGCGCGCTTTGTCCGCGCGGCCCGAGCCGGTGCTGTCCTCGACGATGCGAATCTCCTCCGACTCCACCGCCCAGTCGCGCCAGTCGAGCTGCCCGTCCTTGTTGATGTCCTCCTCCGCATTCTTCGGTTTCTTCGCAGGAGACTCAGGCATCTTCGCTTTCAAAAATGCGATGCGATCCTCGACCGTGCGCAGCGAGAAATTTTCAATCTGCCAGTCCTCATGCTTGCGGATGTCCGGGACGGAAGTGCGGCGGCGTCCGCTCACCGCGACGAATGCGCGCCCGAGGTGATCGAATGAAAGTGCGATGGGATTTTCAAGCAAGGGCTCCGAGGCCCACACATCCACGCGCAGCCCCGGCGCGACGGCGAAATTCTTCATCGCACCCTCGGCGCTCTCCAGCGCCGCGTTGCCCTTCGGCGTCTTGTCGTCATTTTTCTTCGGCGCCTTCGGCGTGTCCACCTCATCGGCGGAAAAGGCGAGCGCGGTCGTGAGGAGGAGCGGGAGAAAATGGCGCATGATCACCCAACAGAACAACTCGCGGCTGCGCGTGCAAGTGCGGTCGCGACCATGCGCGGCGACCGCGCGCCTAGTTCGCGTCGAGGAAGCGCTGCCAGCGAACCGCACTCGCAGCCTTCGCGGTGTCGGGGAGATTGAAGGGGATGTGGTGCGCTGGCGGCAGCGTCTTTTCCCCAGCTCGCAGGCAGAAGAGCTGGCGTGGAGTGGGCAGGCCCACGACGACGTCCATCCAGGGTGACGCCGCAGGTGAGATGAAAAGTTGCGGGGCACCTGAGGGAACGTATTCCGCGAGGAATTCCCGCCAGAACCGCTGCGATGCGAGCGGCTGGTCCGGGATGGACGGGAGGCGGATGTGCTGCGCGGGTCCCCTGAACTGCCCGAGCTTGAGATTGATCCGGATTTTGCCAACTCCGGTGGACTCGATGGCTGCAAAATCGCTCGCCACGGCATACGCGATGCGAGCGGCATCATCCGAGCCCGGTTCGATGCCAAGGGTGCTCAGGAATTGGGCGCGTGGCACTGCCTGCGGTGCGGGCGATTCGAGCATCTCCGCTGCGGAGGTGCGCGCTTTGACTATAAGGCTGCGGACTTCATCCGCAGACGTCGTGGCGCGGCAGGTCTGCTCCAGGTATTCGAGGAGCGGCGTTGCATCAGGAATGCCGGGTGCCACGCGATTCGAAAAATGCGCGCTCACGACCATGGGATATTTCGTGCGGCCCTTGCCGTCGCTCGAAGACCACATCCTCCCGACGAGTGTCTCGCGATCATCCATCCACACGAAGGTGTGCTTGAATTCCGGAAGCGCATCGCCTTCGGGCAGCGCCTCCCATTGGCCGGCATCGATCACGCCGCCGATGCCCTGCACATAGAGGTATTGCTTCGCGGCAATGAGCGGCTCGGTGTCGAGACCGATGTCGTCGAGATGGTCGTTCCAGCCGGGGTGTTTGCCAAAGGCTCCGAAATGGGCGCTCGCGGCACGCTTGCCGATGAAGCTGCCGATCTTCGATCCGATGTCGGAGAGCCAGGTGGCCATCTGGTCAGCGGAGTCTTTCGCTGATGGAGGATTTCGAGGGAGCCTTCGGCAGGCTGCTCGCGGGCGGTGGCCGCTCGCCCTTGATTTTCACGCTGAAGGTGAGCGTCGCGCCACCAGCACGATGGCTCTGATTGCCTTCCTCATTTGCAGATATCGAGACACTTCCATCGTATGGGGGATTCGCAGAATCCCGGAGGGTGACTCCCAGTGAACCACCGACCGGCACGGCCACATCGTTGAAGCCGTTCCCGTTAAAAATGTCGTGACCGTTTGCAGTCTTCCACTTGTAGGGGCTCTGCGAGACGAAGCTCACGCTCGCCTTCATCGCTGCCTTCTTTGCGAAGTATTCGTCGGTCGCATTGGCGGCCGTCTTCATCGCGTCGAACTGACTGAAGAGTGCGTTGAGCTTTGCCTGCACCGCCGGAGTCACCTTGCCGAAATCCGCGGAATCACGATCGAGCTTCCAGAGTTCCATGAGGCTGTTGGCATTCTGCCGTTCCGAGCGGGACATGCCGCTCTTCCGGCCTGTGTCGCTCACCAGGGGTTCGTAGAAGTTCGAATCGAATTTCTGTTTCGTCTGCCGGAGATACTCGGAGGCGATGAGGCTGAGGCGGCGTTCCTCGGCGATCTGGAGCAGCGTATTGCAGGTGCTGTCGATCAGTGGAATGTCCTTCGCGGCAGGATTGTTCAGCTTGAGCTGGATCCTCGGCAACTGCGCGCGCTGGCCCTGGATTTCCTTCACGATTGCGCCGTACGATGCCCAGCTCTTGCCGATCAGATCGCCGAGTGCGTCCTTTTTCGACGCGACATCCGCGGCATCCTGATAGGTCGTGTAGCGGACTTCGTAGATGCGCCTGCGGTCACCGAAGTCCTCCAGGTAGCTGTCGAGCTGCGTGAGTTCCTCACGATCCTTGTCGCTGAAGGTTCCTTTCACCTGTTCCGTGAGGTTCGCGAGCGTCTTCACGAGCTCTTCGTCCACCTCCTTGAAGAGCTTCGCCGTCGGGTGCGCGATGTTTGGCTTCACAGCATCGCGGAGGAGCTGGAAATTCGCATTTGCCTGCGTCTGGCTGCCAGCGACGAGTTGCTGATACGCGGCACTGAGCGAGACTTTGTCGCCCGTGATGATCCGTGCGGAGGTCGCGGCCTTGAACTTGGCGTCAAACTCGGTCTTCACCGTGCCGAGCTGCACGAGCAGCGCGTTCAGTTTGCCTTCCTTCACGCCGGTCTCGCCGGGGCCGGAAGCCGTCGCATCCATCTCCTTTTCGATGTCCCGGAATTTTCTCAGGTCGTCGCGCATCTGGACGATCTTCCCGGCGCTGTCGAGCTGCGAGCGGATGCTCTCGCCGGCAAGCGTGCGGAGACGTGCGAGGCCGGCATCGATGGGTGCATTTGCGTTGAGCGCGGTGGAGCCAATTGCGAGGCGTTCCGGAAGCCATTTGGCGGTCGGGGTTGCGCCGCCGTAGTTTGCGTCGAAGCCAGCGCGGAGCTGCTTCATCTTGTCGTCATCCGCCGGCACCTTGCTCGCCGTGACGTATCGGAGCAGGGGAGCCAGCAATGCGTCGGAAAGGTCGTCGGTTTTCCTGCTGCCGCTGATTTTGTCCGACTCTATGCGCAGAAGTGCGGCGAGTGCGTTTGCCTCGCGGTCGAGTCGCGCGTCCTGGCTTTCGCCAGCGTCCACGGCATCCGTGATTTTTTCAGTTTGCATCCGCGTGCGTGCAGCTTGCACGAGCGGATAGACGACGCTGCCCTCGTACACAATGCGCTGCGCCTTGAGGCGATCCTCGTCGAGCTTTGCGGCCTTGAGCATCGGGCGATAGACCCAGCCTGTCTCGATGGGCTGCGTGGCGACATTGCGAAGCTCATCATGGTACGTGAGCAGCGGCACGCGCCGATCGCCGACGGCGACGGGCGGTTCCACGCCACGAAATTTTACTACGGTGTCGCCTGGTTTGTCGCCCTGCACGATCGGCTTCCAATTGTTGTTCTTCCAGTCGTCGGGATTCTTTGCGGAAGACCAGAGATCGCTGTGCCGCTTGATGCTGTCGGAGAACTGCTGGTACGCGTAAATCGTGAAGCCGACGAAGGTGAGCGCGAGCAGTGTCGCTGTGCCCCACAGGAGCAGGCCGCGCTTGCGCAGCATTGTCTTCGTATTCGTCGCGCGGGTGACGAGGCCCTTTTCGCGGAAGACTTTCTCGGTGAAAATGTCGCGCAGGAAATAGGCGCGTTCCTTTTCCCAGACCTTTGCCTCGGAGAGCTGATCCGCGCCGAGGCCGAGGGCCTGCGCGAGTTCCTGATCGAGCGCCGCGCCTTCGCGCATGGAGCTGGTGAAGTAGATGCCGCGGAGGAAAAGCGGCTTCGGCGACCAGGGGCCGGCGACGAAGATTTTCTCCAAGTATTGGCGCAGCCGCGGTGCAAGGAGCTGGATGCTCTGTGGAAGTGAATACAGTGCGTCCACTTCGTCGGTGCGGCGCTCCTCGCCCTTCGTCGGGACGGGATCACGGAGCAGGCTGAGGCGGCGCTTCTTGATGCGCTGCACGACGGTCGAAAGATGATCGGTGACGCGCTCGGGAGCGAAGGGTGTGTCGCGGTCGTCGGGATTCGACCAGCCGAGCATCTGGTTCACGCTGGCGGCGTCGGCGAAGTCATCGAAGAACTCGCGGAATCCGCTCATCATGTCGCATTTCGTGATCATCACGAAGACGGGGAAGCGGATATCCAGTGTGCGCTGGATGAGCTCGAATTGCGCGGCGATCTTGCCGGCCTTCTCGTTCATGCGCGCCTCGGTGTCCTTGATCAGCGCGTCCGTCGGGATGATGAGCAGCAGGCCGTTGATCGGGCAGTTGTGGCGGTTGCGCACGAGGAGCTGGAGGAATTCCTTCCACTCGTTCGTCTCACCGGGCTTCACCTCTTCGAACATGAGGCGGCCAGCGGTGTCGAGAAACACAGCCTGGTTCGAGAACCACCAGTTCATGTTGATCGTGCCGCCGACGCCCTGCATTTCGTTCTGCAGCCCGGGAGGGAAGCCCACATTGGAATGCCGGATGGCCTCTGTCTTTCCAGAGCCGGGCTCGCCGACGATGAGATACCACGGGAACTTGTAGATGTTGTCGGCCCCGCCGAATTTCGTGAGACCTTCGCCGAAAGTGCGACGCATGTCGTCGAGTCGCGCACGTTTCGCCGCGTCATTCACGCCTACGGGCGAGGTCGAAGAGTGTTGCGTGAGCTCGTTCGCCATGGAGAGCGCCTTGCGCTTGCGCGCCCAGCTCCGGAGCATGAGGAACGCGGCAATCGCGATGACGAGCACGATCAAGCCGATGGCCACGATGCCAGCGAGCTTCGTGTCGATCATGGCGACCGCACCGACGATGCTGGTGCCGGTGAGCAGTGCGAGGACTGCCTTTACGGGTGTGGGAAGATTGAAGAGCTGTTCCATGGCTTATTTGGCGGCAGGGGTTGCAGCGGTTGCGACTGGTGTTCCGATTTTTGGCTCCTGCTCGAGGATCACGCGGAGCGAGTCCTTCAGCGAGCCGGCGGCTTTTGAAAAGAGATACAGGTTGCACCCGAGCGCGGTGATCGCGCTGATGAGGAAAATCACGACCATCAGCCACACGCGCCCGGTCGGGGGCTCGACGAGGTCGCGGCCATCCGTGGCCTCGTAGGCCTCGGGGCAGATGCGCGCCTGCGAATCGCTCTCCATCGAGCCGCGGATGCGCAGCGCGATGTCCTGCATTTTCTTCCGCAGGTACTCGGGCTGGCTGAAGTAAAATCCGCTGAAGCCGAGACCGATGCACGTGTAGTACACTGTGAGCCGTTCGGTCGCCTCGTCGCTCGTGTCCTTGAGCGTTTCATCGAGCAGGTCGAAGAATTTTTCGTCTCCCGCGAGTTCGTCGCGTTTGAACGCCATGCGCTCCTTGTTCCATTGCCGTGCACACGGGAGCTTGCTCTCGGCGATGAGCGAATCGACGAAGAAGATGAGCGGCATCTCCATCGTCTTGAACTGGCTCGCGAGCTTGAAGTCGGATGACGAGCGGTTCCGAAGTTCGTCGAAAAGTCCGATCACTTCGGAGCGCACGGTGGTGAATTCGACATGGCCACCTTTGCGCCCCGCGCGATTGAGGCGGCAGATGTATTGGAAGAGCGGATCGCAGAGTTCGAGGAGTGTCATTTTGCAGCGGCGGCTTCGGGCGGAACGACCATGTAAAGCGTGACTTGGTAGTCGGCGGAATCAATATCCGTCCAACGGATGCAGGCGGATTTTTCCTTTGAGAGCAGATCCCAGTGGCGTGCGCCCTCGGTGCGGTTCAGCCGGAAATAATGCAGGTCCGCCGAGGCCGGAAGTTCGAGAGGGGGATGACGCTCCTCTTTCAGCGGCAGGCCGAAATAGGCGCGCTCGATCATGCTCTTCGGCATCAGTTTGAACTCGTCGCGATTTTCCACAAGCGTCGCGAGGCCGCGTGCATCCTGCTTGGTGCGGACACCGAGGAAATATTCGCTCGGGACGGTGAAGTGCTTGTCCTCGAATTGCGCCGCGAGCCATTGGCCGTCGCGTTTGAAGTCCACCTTCCAGAAGCTCGGCGCGACGGAGCCGCGGAGGTATTTGCGAATCTTGTCCACAGCCTCGCGAAAGCAGGGCAGGGGATTATCGTGATCGTAGGGCATCACATCGAAGTCATTTGCCGCAGGGTAAAGTGCGACGAGCTCGCCGAGGAGTTCACGGAATTCCAGATACCACTGGAAAGGCGTGACGGAGGGCGCAGCGGCAAGCGCGGGCATGCGCGCGGCGAATTTGTTCAGCGTGCGCAGACGCCACACCTGCTCGAATTGCACGCCGCGCAGCATGTTCAGATCGAACGTGCCGCCGCGCGTGATCTGCACGTTCAGTTCCTTGCGGCTCGCCTCTAGCTGCGCGGAAATGTCGCGGACCATTTCCCGCAGCACCGGCGATGCATTCACGATGAAACACGGAGGCGTGAACTCAGGGTCCTGCCGTGGAATTCCTGATTCCTCATTCGTCGAGCGCGTGATGCGCATGAGCGGGATGATCTCCATGTCGGAGTCGTCCTCGCCTTCGAGGATCAGCCGGGCATTGAAATGCCGCATCATCACCGGCTTTGCATTTTCGCCCGTGTTCTCGTCGGCGTATTGCTTTTCCGCCACGCGGTAGATCAGCTTTGCGCGCGGGTCCGTGTTGCTGCCGATCTCGATGGAGTTGGCGCGTTCGTCCACCCACAGCGGCACTGCGAGCGCGACCGCAAATCCGCCCGGATGCTCGGCGAGCGCCTTCTTGATGTCGATGATCGGCAGGTGCGCATTCTTCGGGTAGTCGATCTCCACGCCGCCGCGAGTGATGACGCGCAGGCGGTCGAAGAGCAGGCGCTTATTTTCCAGCTCGTCGTAGCTGAGCTTCATCTCGATCACGCCGTACGGATACGGCATCTGGATCGTGCGCCCCATGGCGACGAGATCGTGGAGGTTTTTCTGGAACCGCTGAAGGTGATGCGGCTGGAGGAAAAGGCCCTCGTGCCAGTGGATTTGAAGACTCATTTTTTAGATCAAGGTTTCCTTGCGTGCGGTGCCGCCCATGAGCGCCTCGGCCTTGCGGGCGATGGCCTCGTACATCTTTTCCTCGAAGACCTGCCCCTTCTGGTCGTCCACCATCTTCTTGTATTTGCTCCAGTTCTTCGCGTCCTCGGTCCAGCCGCCGAGGCTCTTGTCGGCTTTCGCAAGCGCCGCGATTTTATCCGGAGAAAATTCGCTGAGGAACCGCTCCAAGAACGCCGCGCCGCCCGACGGAATCGCGCCGAGCAGGCCGCCCATGAGCTTGCGCGTGCGCTCCACGATGTGCCGGAGTTGCTCGGAGGAAACCTCCGTGTCGCCATGCAAATAGCGTGCGCTCACTTTCTTCACGTCGCCCATCGGAGTCGGGTCGCGCTTCACCGGCGAAGTCGGGGCGAGTTCCTGCCACGTGCGCCAGATGATCGATTCGAGACCCATGTAGTATTCCGCAAAAATCGCGAGTGTGCGGTAGAGCCGCTGGAGGTCCACGGACTGCATCGGATCGAGCGGGATGCTTTTCAAAAGATCATCCGGCGGCGCATCCATGAGCGTCGTCGATTTGATCTCCATGTAGCCCGCCTCCTGGAGGCGCAGGCCGAAGTCTGCGAGCAGGCTCTTCGGGAGCTTGGGTGCGATTTTGACGAGCGCATCGATGAGCGCCTCGGGTGAATTTTCAGAGGGCGTCGCGTCCACGGCTTGTGCGTTGTTGATGAATCCGGTGGGAAAATGTTCCGCGAGCGCCTGTGCGTAGCGTCCGCGTTTTTCCGGCGAGATGTCCCTCAGCGCGCGTTGCACTTCATCCTCCAAAAAACTGCGCCGTTCTTCCGCAGGACGATCCGCAAAATCCGCCTGCACAAAACGCAGCTTCATTGCGGACTTCGACGCCCATGCGTGTTCTTCTGGAGTGAAATTAATCGCTGGCATGATTGGACTCGCCTTTAGCGTGTGATGCTACACCGGTCGCCCCAATTTTGGGAAGCGCCGTTTGCGCTTAACGCACAGGAGGATCCGGCAGCTTGATCTTGGCCGCGTATTCCTTGAATTTTTGAAGCCCAACGCCGGCACCGCCTTCGCCGAGCTTCACCACGAGCCGGAATGTCACATCGAAATACGCAGCGCTGTTGCTCATGGGGAATGCAGTATCCGGCGGGAGCTTTGGCGAAACCACGGAGGCGCCGATCACGGCGGGTTTTCCATTGTCACTCACCCACTCGGCGGCATTGCCAATGAGGTGAGTGAAGCCCTTTTCCGGGGCCCAGTCGGAAGTCGCCACCTGAGTGAGCCACAGATTGGTGTCATTTGCTGCTCCTCCGGCCGACCCCTTGAGGCCGTCGTATTCCTTCAGTTGTCGGCTGAAACTCCCGGCGTCCGGGGTGCACAAGCTGACCAGAGGTGCGTCGCCAGTTTGTGCCGCCCAATCCTTGAGCAATGGATATTGCTTCGACCAAGCTCCATCCGAGCGAAGCCGCCTTTCTGGGCCGGCCATATTTTTCCCATAAGCAGCCTTCCACTGCTCAGCCGTCGGCAATTCTCCCCCGAGTGCCTTTGCCATTTTGTCCGCCTCGTCAAATGTCAGCCAAGTCACCGGAGTATAGGTGTTATTCGCGCCGCCGCTGACTCCTGGAGCATAGTAATTTCCGGGACCTTTGCCTGTCCTTTCCGCTTTTGTCTGGAGATCGGTCGGGGACTTCCAGAGCCAGTCATCCGCCGGGCTAAAGTCATCTTTGCGCGTCTGCGGGCCATTCGTCTGTTTGCCGGTCGTCCTGTCCCGCGGAAGAGTCGCGGCCTTCACGCCAGAGAGTTGAGCGAGTACCAACGGTGTCTCCCAAGCCGCCATCGCGTGGTCGCTGCCGATCTTGAGAAAGGGCATCTGCGCTTCCACCTTGCCGTTTTTCATGAAGAGGTAGAGCGCCGCATTGGGATCGTTGTATTTTGCAGGCGCAGGTTTCCACCCATCTCCTCCTTCGGGTGAACTGTCCGGACGGGTGAAGATCGGGTTGATCTTGTCCGGCGTTGCGAGGTTCGTTGCCATTTCCGATGCCATCTGCGGGACATTGGCGAGGCTTGCCCTGTATTCGGGAAAGCTCTTTAGGATTCTGTCGGTCTCCTGCTTGAATTCATTGAGCGCCGTCTGCGCCTTCAGCTTTCCATTGGGATCGTCCGCCGCGATTGCCTCCACCTTGGCCTTCCACTTCTCCAGAAACGCCTGATACTGTTTGTGTGCGATTTCCGTCGGAAGTTCCAAGTCTTTGAACTTCTCAAGGTCTTTGCCGATTTTCTCGACATCCGTCTCCATCGCCCCGGCGATGGCGGTGCGCGAATCCTCCAGCATTTTCTTCCAGCTCGGCAGCTTCGGATCCTTCGCGTTCAGCCGGTCGATGCGTTTTTTGACATCCGCGAGTTTCGTTTCCCACAGATCAAGCGTCGCTTTCTCCGGAGCGACGCGTCGCTTTGCCTCCGTCATCCACCGCGTCGGCCAGGTAGGCAGGAGTTCACTGCTCGGTTCCTGCAGGAGCTCCGGCACTTGCCCTTCAAAGACCGGCCACAGCACGCGCGGGCCCAAGTCCCGCTGGAAGACGAGAACTTCGCGCAGAATCTTCAGTGCCGACTGCCCCCGGATTCCCGCGTCTTTCAGATCCCTCGCGCTTCGGATTTCATTTTGAGCCCACGGCGTGAAGTCCGGCAGCAGGCGGTTTCCCGCTGCCTTGTGATCGCTGAGAATGCGCGTGATGTCTTCCCACCCAATATCAAGATCAGCCGCAGCGTTGCGTGCAGCGATGGCATTTTCGAATTGGGTAACTACCGACGTGTCGCCCTTTGCATCCACCTCCGCGGCACTCTGGAGTGCGTCTGCGAGGCGGGTCCATTCCCTCGGCGCGGTGCGCCACGCGGCGGCCTGCACCTTCATTTTATCCGGGATGTCCCAATTGCGGATCAGCGAATTCATGTCCGAGATCACGCCGTCCACTGTGGTCGAGTTACCAAGGTTCTTGCCCATGCGGACCAGCAGGGAGCGGGCGGTGCTGTCCGGGATTCTTTCTTCGGATACCTGCTTCACCTCGTCAGCGAGTTTGTTGATCGCTCCCGGCAGCAGTTTTTGGACGTCTTTCTGCCGTTGCAATTCCTCCTCGCGCACTCGCTGACGCTCCTTTTCCGCCTGCTTTTTTTTGTAAAGCGCGTAACCGCCTCCGCCTCCGCCGAGCAGGAGCACAGCCGCCAGGATGAAAGGCACGGGGCTCCTTTTTTTCGGCGGTGGTCGCACGATAGCGGGCCGCACCGCTGTCGTGCCGCTGTCGAGTGGCGATGCTGCCGCAGCCTTCGCCGCTTTTGCTGCGAGGCCGGCGAGGGACTTCAGATCGCCGAGCGCGGTGCGGATCGCATCGGGCTTTGCATTGCTCGGCTTGTCTAGCAGGCGGTTCGTAAATGCGAGCCATCCCTCGGCATCGTCACCGAGGGATTCCGTCCACGCGGGCGAATAGTCGAGCGGTGGATTCAGCGTGCCGATCCGAGTGGTTCGGCGCACCAGTTGGTATATCAGAGTGCCAAGGGAGAAGAGATCATCCGCAGCGGTCGCGTCCTTCGCGGACGGGGCGAGATCGGTGAGGAAGAAGTGACCGTGCGGATCGAGGAGGATGTTGCCTGGCGTCAGGTTGCCGTGGGCACGGCGTGATTTTTCCTGCAACTCCGCAAGGGCGCCGAGCACGCTGGTGACGATTTCACGCAGCAGCACGCTGTCCGTCTTGCATTCGGCCTCAAGAAATTCCGCGAGACTCGTCTCGAAACGCGTCGTCGCATAAAACGCAAAGCCCGTCTCGTCGCAATCGAACGCCAGAATCGGCGCAAGCCTGCGGCAGCCGGCACCGACTGCCGCCTGCTGTTCCGCCGCAGCACGGAGGAAGGAGTGGCGATGGATTCGCTCGGCGGAACGCGCTCGGCGGATTACAATCAGCGCGGGGCCCCGATCGTCAATGGCTCGCGCTGCAAAAAAGGTCGAGCGCCGACCCCAGCCGATTGCCCGCTCGAGTTCGTATTCACCGCACGTCGCCATGCTTCTTCTGGAAGTCCGCAGCCTGTGCGGGAAATCGTCGCGCCCACTTTTGCAGGCGCGACGCTTCGATTACTTCGAGGGCTTGACCGTGATGCCGCCTTCGGAAATTCCGACGCGGAGCACCGACGTGACTTTCTCACCCGTCGGCAGCTTGCCGGAGAGCGGGATCGTCTTGCGGCGGGAATCAGAGTCGCCGGCTGCATCGCTGCGGCCACCGGGGAGCTGGGCGAGGACGACGGCACTGCCGCCGAGGCCCGATACCGACACCGATTGAGTGGAAGGCTGGCCCTGGCCGAAGCGGATGGACTTCGCCCGGGAGGCATTGCCCGCGCGAATCGCGTTGCCGGGCAGGAAATACTGGCTCATGGGCACCGACTGGATGCCGGGGGAATCTGGCACCACATCGACTTGGATGGAAGCCGCCGCCAAGCCGCCTTCAGCCGAGATTTGGAGGGTTTGCACCGAAGCGCAGCTTGGAAGGAGCGCGAGAACACCGAGGAGAAGAAATTTCGATTTCATATGTAGTTGTGGGTTGAAGTGCGTAAGCAGTGTGTTCGCTCAAGGGGCATCGGCTCAAGCAAAAAAGGGGCGCCGGTTCCTTTGCATATTAGGCGAGCCGCAATTTCGCACGTTGCGCGCCGTCGAGTTTGCCTGCCGGTGCGGGACTCGCGCATCATTTGTCAGTGAAAATCAGCGGCGCAAATTCCGCAAGGTAGCCGCGCCACACCGGCCATGCGTGCGCGCCTTCGGTGAGCTTCCACGTGTGCGTGATGCCCTTCTCCTTGAGCGCGGCGATGAAGTCCTCATTGCGTTTGCGCAGGAAATCATCCTGGCCGACTGCAATCCAGAGCAGGCGCAGTTTTGCATTCGCGGCGGCGGGGTCACTGAGGAAGTGCTCGGCCACATCCTCCTGCGGCGGCACTCCGCTGAATGAGGCGACCCATGCGAAGCGATCCAAGTTTCCAAGTCCCACCGTAAGGGAGTGCCAGCCACCCATGCTGAGTCCGGCGATGGCCCGGTGCGCGGCGTCCATTTCCACGCGATAGAGCGATTCCATCAGCGGCAGGGCGTCGTCGAAAAGCTCATGCCGGAATGCGTCCATCGCCTCGGCGCGTTTCGCGGGCTCTGCGGATTTCGTCGCGCCGAGCGGGTGGCCGTCGAGCATCACGACGACCATCGGGCGTGCTTTGCCTGCGGCGATCAGGTTGTCGAGGATCCAGTGTGCTTTGCCGTGCTCCACCCATGCGCGCTGATTGTCCCCCGAGCCGTGCTGGAGCACGAGGAGGGGAAATTTTTTCGTTCCCGAAAGCTCGTAGCCCGGCGGCGTGTAAACGATCAGTTCCCGCCCGCGCCCGAGCGCCTTCGACGCATACCCGTGCTGATGCACCGTGCCGTGCGGCACATCCTGCCAGTCCCACGGCGCAGGGGGCACCGAGGCGATGTGCAGGATGTTTTTCTGCGGCTCGCGCTGCGGCTTGGATGAAGGATTCTTCGAGTCCATCACGTTCACGCCGTCCACGTCGAAGCTGTATTCCCACACGCCGGAAGGCACCGCATCGAGCTTCACGCTCCACGTGCCGTCATCGCCGCGCGCCATGGCGACCGGGTCCTTTGACCACTGGGCGCGAAGCTTCACCTTCTGCGCGATTGGCGCGCGAAGGGAGAGCGAGATTGCCTCGCCTGATTTGTGGATTCCCGCAGGAGGTTCCGCTGGCGCAGCAATCGTGGGCGCGTTGAGAGACAGGCAAAGTGCGAGTGTGAGTGCGAGCGGTGTTTTCATCGGAGGAAAGGAGAGGGGAGAATGGGCGCAATCCTGCAATTTCGTCACGCATTGAAAAAATGCCGCCACGCAGTCTGTCCGTGGCGCTGTCGCTTCACATCACGCGCTCAAAAAATTGCGCAGAATCCCGAGGCCGATCGCCTGACTTTTTTCCGGGTGAAATTGCACGCCGGCGACGCTGCCTCGCGCTGCTGCTGCTGCAAAAGTCTCGCCATACGTGCAGCGTGCGATGATGGCCTGCGCATCGTCCGTCGCCGGGAAATAGCTGTGCACGAAATACACGAATGGATTTGCCGGCAGCCCGTCCCAAAGCGCATGCGGCGTGAGCTCGAGCGAGTTCCAGCCGATCTGCGGGACCTTGAGTCCCGGCGTGGAAAAGCGTCGCACTTTTCCACGGAAAAATCCGAAGCCGCGCACGCCGGGCGATTCCTCGCTTTCCTCGAAGAGCATCTGGTAGCCGACGCAAATCCCGAGGAACGGCCGCCCGTCCTGCAATGCGCCCTGCATCACTTCCCACAGCCCGCGTTCCTTCAGCCCGCTCACGCAGTCGCCGAATGCACCGACCCCGGGCAGCACCACGCGCTTCGCCCGCGCGATGACGGCGGGGTCTGCGGTGAGTTGCACATCGGCGCCATGCTGCTTCAGCGCGTTGAAGACGCTGCGGACATTGCCGGAGCCGTAATCAATGAGGGCGACCATGGGATTTAAGATTTGAGATTTAGGATTTAGGATTTGAAGATTGCCTCTCGCGAGTCGTGCGCTGCAGGGAGATCCTGAATCCTAAATCTGAAATCCTAAATTCAGAGCGTTCCCTTCGTGCTCGGAATTCCTGTCACCCTCGGGTCGATCTGGCACGCGGCATCCGTGGCTTTTGCGAGCCCCTTGAAGATCGCCTCGGCCATGTGGTGCGCGTCGCGGCCGTAGAGGATTTCGATGTGCAGATTGCACCCCGCGTGGACGCTGAAGGCGCGCATGAATTCCTCGACGAGCTGGAACGCAAATCCGCCGATGCTCGCGACGCCCTGCGGTGCGCGGTATTCCAGAAAGGGACGCCCGCTGAAATCCACGACGACGCGTGCGAGCGTCTCATCCATCGGAAGGTATGCGAAGCCGTAGCGGCGGATGCCCGACTTGTCGCCGAGCGCCTTTGCAAATGCCTGCCCGAGCGCAATACCGGTATCCTCCACGGTGTGATGCAGGTCCACCTCGATGTCGCCATCGGCCTTCACATTGAGATCCATCAGACTGTGCCGGGCGAAGAGCGTGAGCATGTGATCGAAGAAAGGAATCTTCGTCGCGATGGTGCTCTTGCCGGTGCCTTCGATCGTGATGCCGATGTCGATATCGGTCTCACCAGTCTTGCGATGAATCTGTGCGGTGCGTGGCATGATGGGTGTGACGTTGGAGCGGCGTGCGTCTAGTTGTCGAGCGTGGCGTCCGTAGCTTCGGCTCGTTTCTTCGCGATCATTTTGCCGCCCACCGCGCCGAATGCGACGAGTGCGGCGACCCCGACGAAGAAGATCGGCTTCTTGAAAATCGGAGTCTCATCCGGTTCGCTCGCAGGTGCGGAGCTTGCGGCGGTCGGGCGGTTTTCTTCCGATGATGATGAAGCGGAAGATTTCGACTTGGGCGTCGGCGCGGGTGTGGGAGTTGGGGCTGATTCTTTTGGCTTTGCGCTTCCGCTGCTGCTCGGGGCCTTTTTTGCCTCGGTGAGTTTGGTCTGCAGGCGCTTGGCGAGTTCATTCGCGGACCACGCCGAACTCGCCTCCCTGAGCGATTTTTCCGCGCCGTCGAAATCTCTCACCGCCAGTGCGTTCCTCGCCTCCTCCGCAGCTTTGATGGATTCTTTCATCTTCTCGATCGGCAGCGCCGCCAGCCGCGAGGATTCAGAAGTCACACGACTGGCGAGGGAGGTGAGGCTGCGTGCATTCACCGGCTGGAGCGGGAGCCATTTTGCGCCGCTGCGCTCGATCGCTGCGAGAGTTGCCTCAGTCGTGGCGACTTCCTTTTTGATCAAAGCATCGAGCTGCGCGAGTTCCGCGCCTTTGGAATTCTTCAGGCGCTGCTTCTCATCTTCCACGCGCCGCTTGTACTGTATGTTTCTCTGCTCGACGGTCTGGGAAAGCGGAGGCAGCACGCGGCGGGCGAGTTCCACCGATTCCGGGTAGCTCGCCGATCCGACGAAGCCCTTTTCGAGTTGATCAAAGATGGCCATCGCCTCGGTGAGCTGGCCTGCGCCAGCCGCGCGATTCATTCGGTTCAGCAGGATCCTTCCACCGATCTGGATCTGCTCCTCCTGCACCTTCTCCTTGCTCATCCACTGGCCGTTCAGCTTCACCTCGCCCAAATTCACTCGCACGGATTCGGCGGTGAATTCATCGAGCCGCTTCTGCACGACCTGCGCATGGGAGCTCTGTGGGAATGAACCCGTGAAACTGCCCAGTGCCGCTTTCACCCGTTCGTAGTCGTCGCGTTCCAGTGATTCGGCGCCAGGCATGAAGTTGGCGATCAGCGCCCACGCTGTCTCGTCTGGCTGCACTTTCTCGACCTTGTCGATCTCGCTGCGCTTGATCACGCGCTCGTCTTTGATCGTCGCAGTCACCTGCACGCTCATTGTCACCTCGGCATCGGTCTCGCTCAGGATTTTTCCCTCCACCTTGTCACCCGATTTGAGAATCACGGTGTCCGCACGGAGGCTGGCGCAGAGGGTGAGGACGGGGAGTGTGGCGGAGAGGAAGCGTTTCACGTTCATGGAAGCCCGCGAAACAAACAGACGATCCCCTGCGAGAAAAGAGAAAATGGCCGGACGCACCGTCCTTGCCATGCGGGGTCAAGGTCGCTAGGGTGCGCGCCCTTTTACGAAAATATGAGCCGCGAACCGTCCAAGCACCCTGGGTCACTTCACCGCCGTTGGTCACGCCAAGTCGTGGATGGCCCCGAGCGCGCAGCCAGCCGCGCGATGCTTCATGCGGTCGGCTTTGCACGGGAGGATTTCAAAAAATCGCAGGTCGGCATCGCGAGCACGTGGAGCATGGTCACGCCGTGCAACATGCACATCGACGGCCTCGCGCGGCAGGCCGAGGCGGGCGTGAATTCCGTCGGCGGCAAGGGTGTCATCTTCGGCACCATCACGATTTCCGACGGTATCTCGATGGGCACCGAGGGCATGAAATATTCCCTCGTCTCTCGCGAAGTCATCGCGGACAGCATCGAGACCGTGATGGGCTGCGAGCAGTTCGACGGCCTCGTGGCCATCGGCGGCTGCGACAAAAACATGCCCGGCTGCCTCATGGCGATGGCGCGCCTCGATCGTCCTGCGGTGTTTGTGTACGGCGGCACCATCCTGCCCGGCTGCATCACCGGCATCCTTGCGGAAAAACGTCTCAATCGCGAACGCGCCGCACTGCTCGGCGACAAGCCGCTCGACATCGTCTCGTGCTTCGAGGCCGTGGGCAAACACGCCGCCGGTGCGCTTGACGACCGCGAGCTCGCGCTCATCGAGGAAAACGCCATCCCCGGCGCAGGCTCCTGCGGCGGAATGTACACCGCGAACACGATGGCGAGCTCCATCGAGGCGCTCGGCATGTCGCTGCCGAACAGCTCTGCACAAAACGCCGTTTCTAAAGAGAAGGCGATGGACGCACGCGCCGCGGGCGTGGCCGTCGTCGAGCTGATCAAGCGTGGCATCCGCCCGAGCGACATCCTTTCCCGCGAGTCCTTTGAAAACGCCATCGCCGTCGTCATTGCCCTCGGCGGCTCGACGAATGCCGTGCTCCATCTCCTCGCGATGGCGCACTCCGCGAATGTGAAACTCGAACTCGATGACTTCACGCGCATCGGAAAAAAGATCCCCGTGCTCGCCGATCTCAAGCCGAGCGGACGCTTCCTCATGTCCGAACTCGTCGCCATCGGCGGCCAGACGCCGCTCATGAAAATGATGCTCGATGAAGGCATGCTCCACGGCGACTGCATGACCGTCACCGGCAAGACGCTGAAGGAAAATCTCAAGCGCGTGAAAGCGTACCCGAAGGGCCAGGAAATCATCCGCCCCACGTCGAACCCGATCAAAAAGGACAGCCACCTCGTCATCCTCTACGGCAACCTCGCGCCCACCGGTGCGGTCGCGAAAATCTCCGGCAAGGAAGGCGATAAATTTGACGGCAAGGCCATCGTCTTCGAGAACGAACTCGACGCCATGAAGTCCATCCTCGATGGCAGCGTGAAAAAGGGCCACGTCATCGTCATCCGCCACGAAGGCCCCGTCGGCGGCCCCGGCATGCGCGAGATGCTTTCGCCCACGAGCGCCGTCATGGGCAAGGGCCTCGGCAAAGATGTCGCGCTCATCACCGATGGACGTTTCTCCGGCGGCTCGCACGGCTTCGTCGTCGGCCACATCACGCCTGAGGCAGCCCTCGGAGGCCCGCTCGCCGTGGTAAAAAATGGCGACCCCATCACCATTGATGCCGGCAAGCGCGCCCTCACACTCAATCTTCCGAAAGGCGAACTAGAAAAGCGCCTCGCCAAGTGGAAAGCCCCCGTCTCGCGGTACACCCGTGGCGTCCTCGCGAAATACGCAAAGACCGTCGCCAGTGCGAGCAAGGGCGCGGTGACGGATTAGCCAATGTAGCACCGACGACTCGTCGGCACTCTTCTTCAGGCAAAGAGCGGGCGCACGATTCCAAAGCGATCGGCGGCTCCCCATCTCCCGCCTGTGCCGACGACTTGTCAGCTCCGCATTTTCCCGCCGCAAAAGCTCTTTGTGAAATTCGGAAGTTGATCGCACCATCGCCCGATGCGTTCCCTTCAAATCCTCATCGCACTCACGATTGCCACATCTGCCGCGGAGCCAAAGCCCGTCCCACGCATGCAGGCGATCCCGCAGCCGCGTGACGAGGTTTCATTCCAACGCGATGGCGAGGAAATCGCGCGCTTCCACTTTGCGCAGGATCAGCGCAGGCCCTTCGTTTTTCCCGTCATCGGGCCGAGCGGGCGGTCGCTCACGCGCATGGGGCATCCGCACGATCCGATTACGCACAGTCATCACAACTCGGTGTGGTTCTCGCACCAGTTTGTCCGCGGGGTGAATTTCTGGGGCGACGATGGCGGGCGCATCTCGCACCTCCGCGTCCTGCGCTATGAGGACGCGGACGACGTGGCCTTTGCCGAGACGGAAAATGCGTGGCTCGACCAGGAAGGCAAGCCGGTCCTCCACGACCGTCGGCGCATCAGTGTGCAGCCGCTCGCCGGCAAGGAGTGGCTGCTGCTGCTCGATCTGCAACTTGAGGCACGCACCGCCGAAGTGCCGCTCGCGGAGACGGCCTTCGGCATGCTCGGCGTGCGCATGGCGAAGACCATCGGCGTCGCCGATGGCGGAGGCACCATCCGCAACAGCGAAGGCGGCGTGGACGAGGCCGGATGCTTCCGCAAACCCGCGCGTTGGATGGACTACAGCGGTCCGATCACGCCGACGGCGCAGGAGGGCATCACGCTTTTCGATCACCCGCAGAACCCGAATCATCCCGTCCCGTTCCACTGCCGCAACGATGGCTGGATGGGCGCATCGCTCACCTTTGCGCAGGCGCTCACGGTGAAAAAGGGCGAGCCGCTGCGACTCCGCTACGCGCTCTATGTCCACGCCGGAATGCCGGAGCCCGCGAAGATCGAGGAGCAGTGGAAGGTATTCGCCGCGACGCCGTGGGTGGAATTTCCTGAGAAGAAAAAATGACAGATGGCGTGGCTGACGAGCGAGGAGAGGGGGTGGTTCGCCCTTTCGGTAGGAAAACGCGGGGTGGCGGCGTCCCTGCTCCTTGCTCTCCTGTTCGGCCATTGTTCGATCATTGAGCCTCGCGCAACAAGACTTGAGTCCCTCGTGAAAAGAGCACAGGGCACGTGATGGAATCGCCTCGACACCATGTCGCGCTTTCCGCTTTGCTGCGCAGTCGCTGAGGTTCCCATGAGCGCACAATTTCACCTCCACCGGAACGATGCAGCAGCCGCTGCAGAGCGGTGCATGTTGCCATGAAGGATAGAGCGACAAAGGCCGATCCGCTGCTGCGCTGGCGTGAAGTGGTGCTCGCGATCCTGCTTCCGCTCGGCATTGCCGCAGGGGCGCGCTACGCATGGCGGCGGGCGGAGGAACGTTCTGTCGCGGCGGCGGTGGTGGAAAAGCATCGGCTCGCAGAGGAGGCTGTCGTGGCGATCCGCTCTGACATCGAAACGGCGCACAAGCTCGAAGCCGCCCGCAATTACGCAGCCGCGGAACCGCTCCTGCGCGGTGCGTTGTCGTTTCGCGAGCGCACGCTCGGGCCGGAGCACCGGGACACGATTGCCGTCATGAACAACCTCGCCGGCCTGCTGCGCAACAAGGGCGATCTCGCGGGTTCGGAAGCGATGTACCGCCGCGCATTTGAGACAGGTGAACGTGTGCTCGGGGCGGAGCAGGTCGAGACGCTCGCCGCGATGCACGGGCTGGGCGCGCTGTTGAAGCTCAAGGGCGACTTTGCCGCCGCCGAGCCGCTGTTGCGCCGGGTGATGGAAATTCGCGGGCGCGTCCTCGGCCCCGATCATCGGGAGACCATCGCCGCCGCGTTGAGTCTCGTGGGCGTGCTGCGAGATCGAAAGGATCGGGATGCGGCCGAGGTGGTGTACCGCCGGATTCTCGCGGCCCGCGAGCGCACTCTCGGTGCGGATAATGCGGATACTCTTTTCGCCCTGAGCGAGCTGGCCATTTTGCTGAACGACAAGGGTGATCGCGCGGGTGCCACGCCGCTGTTCCGCCGCCTCGTGGAAGCGCGAGAGCGTGTGCTCGGTGCGGAGCATGCGGATACGCTTGCGAGCATGGCACGCCTCGCCGGGGTGCTGAAGGAGCAGCGCGACTTTGCCGGAGCGGAAATCGTGTGGCGGCGAATTTTGGAGATCCGCGAAAAGGTTTTTGGCGCGGATCACGCGGAGACGATTGCGGCGGTTTTGGAAGTTGTCGGTGTCCTGCGGGCGAAAGGCGATCCGGTCCCGGCCGAGCCTCTGCTGCGCCGCGCGCTGGACTACCGCAAGCGCGTGCTCGGCGCGGAGCATCGTGATACGCTTGTCTCCATGTATGATCTCGCCACATTGCTGCGCGACAAGGGTGACAGAGCGGGTGCCGAGCCGCTTTTCAAAACTGCGTTTGAGGTTCGCGAGAAGGTGTTGGGCCCGGCAGACCGCGACACGCTCATCAGCCTCGGCACGCTCGCGATATTTCTCGGCGGCAAGGACGATCGCTCCGCCGCCGAGCCGTGGTTTCACCGCTCGCTCGCGGCGCGTGAAAAGGCGCTCGGCCCGGAGGATCCGCTCACGTTGTCCGCGGTCTGCGAGCTCGCCATTTTCCTCCGAAACAAAGGTGATCGCGACGGCGCGGAGTCGCTTTTTCGCCGTGCGGTGATCGGGCGCACGCGTGCGCTCGGCCCGGAGCATCGAGACACGCTGGCGAGCATGCATGAACTTTCGATCCTTCTGCGCAACAAGGGGAGCGCCGCCATTCCCGAGGCGGAATTCATCTGCCGCAGGACGCTCGATGCCCGCGAGCGCACGCTCGGGCCGGATCACCACGACACGCTGGGGAGCGTCCACAATCTCGCGATCATCCTCCACCTCAAGCACGACGACGCAGCCGCCGAGCCGATGTATGGCCGGGCGGTGGAAATCAGCACGCGTACCTTCGGTCCCGAGCACAACGAGACGCTGAGCTGCGTGAACAGCCTCGCCCACTACCTGCGTTCAAAGGGAGACTTTGAGAAGGCTGAGACCTTTTTCCGGCGCATCGTCGCGGTCCGGGAGCGGACAGAAGGACCGGGGCACAAGAGCACGATAGTCAGCCGGGACAATTTTGCGCAGATGCTCATGGAGAAAGGCGACGGTGCGGCGGCGGAGGCGTTACTGCGACGAAATCTCGAACTGCAGGAAGCTGCGCACGGCCCCGAGGATTCGGAAACCTGCCTCGCAGCGTTTCAAATCGCCAGTGTCCTCAAAGGACAAATCAAACGTGAGGAAGCGATCGGTTTTGCAAAGCGGGCATATGATGGATGGCTGAAGGCCAAGGGCGAAAAGGACCGCGACACGATCCGCGCGCACAACCTGATGAACCGGCTGGAAGAAAAAGCGCCGGGGTTGAGGCCGGCTACGGAGATCTGATGGCGGCGAATCGCGCGTTTCGTGCGGACGTGAACGCGATGCTCAGTTTTTGTCCGCGCTGTACGTCCCCGGCCCGATGAACATCATTGAGAAAAACACGAGGCCGAGTTCCCAGGCGTGCGAGGCATTTTGCAAAGCCAGGCCTTTCGCAGCGATGTGAAAGGCATGAATTCCTGCGACCGCCATCGTGAATGCGATGAGCAGGCACGCGGGGCGGAAGGCGAGGCCGATCATGAACAGTGCGACGCCGACGGTCTCGGCCATCGTCGCCATGAAACCCCAGAATGTCGGCCAGAAATTGATCCCGAAGTGCTTCATCGCGGTGCCGACATCGTGCCATTTATCCGTGCCTCCGGCGAGTTTGTCCCAGCCGTGTGCCCAGATGAAGAGTGCGCCGAGCGTGAGGCGCAGCATGAGAAGTCCGGCGTCGCGATTACGGGAGAGGATGGCCCACATGGGAGCGAGTCTTACCGCGACGGTGCGCGGTGCGGCGAGATGAATGTGCAATCCATCACCGCTGCGCGAGGCGGTTGATCTGCGCGGCGGCGTATGCGGCACCGAAGCCGTTGTCGATGTTCACCACCGTCACGCCACTGCCGCAGGAGTTCAGCATGCCGAGCAGCGCGGCGACTCCGCCGAAGCTCGCGCCGTAGCCGATGCTCGTGGGCACGGCGATGACGGGCTTGCTCACCATTCCCGCGACGGCGCTCGGCAGCGCGCCTTCCATTCCCGCGACGACGATGACGACATTCGCGGTCTCGATCTGATCGCGCACTGCGAGGAGGCGGTGGATGCCCGCGACGCCGACATCGGTGAAGCGCTCCACGCGATTGCCAAAAATTTCCAGTGTCACCGCGGCTTCGTCCGCCACGGGCATGTCGCTCGTGCCCGCGCAGACGACCGCGATGTGGCCACCGAGCTTTGCAAGCGGCGTGCGCTCCACCGTGATGCACCGTGCCGCCTCGTGCCAGCGTGCATCGGGAAACTGCGCGGCGACCGAGCGCCACTGCTCGGCGTTTGAGCGGCTCACGAGCAGGACGGGCTCCTTTTCCAAAATCACGCGGGCAATCTCAGCGACCTGAGCGGGCGTTTTGCCCATGCCGAAAATCACCTCTGGAAATCCGCAGCGCCGACGCCGGTCGGTGTCCACGCGCGCGAAGCCGAGATCCGTGAATCCGCCCGTGAATTCACTGCTCGCCATTACGATTTTGGGAGCGTCGCCGCGTCCTGCGTGAGCGGCAGGCGCAGCGGGATCATCTGGCTCTTGAAGAATCCCATCTTCTGGAAAAACGCCTGGCCTTCCTCGTTGATGCGATCCGTGAGCAGCGTCACGCGCAGGAATTCCTTTTTCTTCGCATACTCGATTGCGTGCAGGAGGAGCTGCCTTCCCACCCCGCGCCCGCGGTAGTCGGTGCGCACGATCACGTCCTCCAGCAGCACGACGAAGCCGCCTTCCGCGGTGCTGATTGTGAAGAGGAGATTCACCATGCCGACGATGGAGTCGTTCCATCGATACACGAAAATGCGCCCGCGGCTGGGCTGCTCTAGGATGAGCCGGAGCCCGCGTTCCTGCTTCATGCGATCGGGTACGAAGTCGCCCTCCTGGCCGAACAGCTCGTAGAGAAGATCCACCATCTGTGGCAGATCTTCCATCGTGGCTTGCTCGATGATGGCTTCGTTCATCGTGGACATGTCGCGTTCGTGCCAGAGTGGGAAAGGGCACGCAAGGCGGGAATGATGGCGGGCATTTATGGAAAGTCGCACGGGTTTTGGTTTCAGCAGGAACCTCCTGCTGCGTAGTCTGCGGAATGCAGAATTCCGCCCGCCGCCGCCGTGATTTCCTCCAGATCTCCGGTCTCGCCTGTGCCTCGCTCGTGAGCGCGCCATTTTTTGTGAATGCGCAAAATGCGAAACCACGCATCCGTGTCGGGCAGATCGGCACGGCGCACGCGCATGCCTCGGGGAAAATGGACACGATGCGTGCGTCCGCGGACTTCGAGGTGGTCGGTATCGTCGAGCCGGATGAACGCCGTCGCACTGCGCTCACTGCGAGTAAAACCTACGGCGGGATTCCTGTGATGACCGAGGAGGAATTGCTGAGCGCGCCGGGCTTGCAGGCGATCGCCGTGGAGACGGAGGTGAAAGATCTCGTGCCCACCGCTGCGCGCTGCATCGCCGCTGGCAAACACATTCACCTCGACAAGCCCGCCGGCGAATCGCTGCCCGCGCTCCGCCGCCTTCTCGATGACGCGAGCGCTCGGAAGCTCACCGTGCAGATGGGCTACATGCTGCGGTACAATCCCGCCTTCCTGATCGCGCGCCAACTCATCCGCGAGGGCGCGCTCGGCGAGGTCTTCTCAATCGAGGCCGCGATGGGAAAACTGCAGGGCGACGCGGAACGCCGCGCCCTCGCACCATATCGTGGCGGCGCGATGTTTGAACTCGGCTGCCACATCATTGATTCCGTCGTCGCGATTTTGGGCCGCCCGGAAAAGGTCACGCCGCACAGCCGCAGTTCGTCACCTTTGAAGGACGGCTTCCCGGACAACCAGACTGCCGTGCTCGAATACCCGAATGCCATAGTCACCGTGCGAAGCGTGCTCGTGGAATTCGACGGCGGGGCGCGGCGGCAGTTCGTCGTGTGCGGAACGAAGGGCACGATGGACATCCGCCCCATCGAACACCCCGAGGCTCGCCTCACGCTCGAAAATCCGCACGGCGAATACAAGACGGGCCGGCAAACGCTCGCGTTTCCAAAAGGCCGCGGACGCTACGACGGCGACTTCGAGGATTTTGCAAAAGTGATCCGTGGGGAGAAGGCGCACGACTTTCCTCCCGCGCACGATCTCGCCGTGCATGAGACCATCCTGCTCGCGAGCGGGCTGCCGCTGTCGTAGCGCAAGCGTTCCTGCTTGCGCCACGATGATCAGAGGTTCGTGTCCACCTCCGGCGCGGCTGCATCAAGTCCGCGCGCCTTCAGCATTGCCTTCGCGTCCTCGACGCTGATTTTTTTCGTCGGCAGCGGCCAGCCGAGCGTGTCGCCGTTTGGCGTGAAGCCGTGTCCGTCCACGTCCACGAAGATCGGATTGTGGTAGGCGAACGGGCGCACCTTTGACTGCGTGCTCGTGCCGTAGCCGATGTGCAGATCGCTGTGCTCGGAGCACGCGACGACGATAATGTGCGCGTCTTCGCTCAGCGGCACGGCGATGGTTTCATCAAATTTCACCACGCTATCCTTGAACTTGGCGGGCGTCTTCGCGCGCGTGAAATTCAGCTCAGGCCGCGCGCGTCCGTTCACGAGCACTTGCACTCGGTCAATGTCGAGCCAGTCGGTGCATTGCACGCGGACATGCAATTTCACGGCGCCATTCATCGCGCGCGCCGTGTCGCCGGGGCCGCGTCCGTCGTCGGTCGTGACTTGGAGAAATGGGCCGCTCGTGAGATAGCTGCGGCCCGCTTTGGCAGCGCGCGAATTCTCCCGCCAGTCAATCTCGGACGGTTCGTCGCTCGCGCTCGGCATGTACATGCGCCAGCCGCCGGTGCCATTTCCCCACACGGTGTGCGCGTCGCACACGGCCATGCCGGCGTAGCGGTGGCCGCGGTTCAGCAGTTGCAGCCAGATGAACTCGCGGATCGTGCTCACGCTTTCCTTCCCGGTCTTCGCATCGCGCCCGATTTTGAATGGCCGCCCGTCGAGCAGTTCGCTCGCGGAATAGTTCTGCGTCTCGACGCCATCAATCAGCGTCGCGAGTCCGCTGAAACCGCCGTCCGCGCGTCCGTCCCCGTCGGCATCAATGAAGTTCGCGACCATGTCCGGGTGGTTGATCTGAATCCACCGATCCGGCTCCGAGCCCTGCCAGTCGCGCAGCGTGATCGCGGTGATGCGCGGGTCCTTGTTCCAGACCGGCGCGCCGTTGTCCTGCGTGCGCGGCTCGGGCTTGAAGGGGAACGCGTTGAAGTGCGCAGCGCTCCCGGTGAGTTCCATGCCCGGCACGGTCTGCACAAATTTGGAAAGCCCGAGCCGCTCAATGTGAGGAGCCCAGTCGTAGAGCCGATTGTGCTCGGTGGTCGGCGCGAATTCCACGCCCTCGGCGGCGAGATTGATCACGCGATCATCGGTGCCGCAAATGTTGTCGCCGCTCTGTGTCGAGTGGTTGTGGTAGTCCGCGCTCACCCAGCCGCGCGTGTCCACGAGATGCTTCAGCGTTCCGGTGAAAGTGAACGTCTCGCCTGCTTTCAAATTCACCTCGCGCTCAAGGTGCGAATACTCGATGCCGCGCGTAACGACGATGCGGTAGCCGCCCGGCGGGAGCTGCACGCGGAACTGCCCGCGCTCGCTGTGATACTGGTCGCGGCAGCCGTGCGCGCGCTGGTCGGGACCGAGGTTTACGGAGTCGGTGCCTTCGAGCGCGAGGAACTGCGCCTTGCACGGCAGCATCGCGCCCTTTTCGTCGCGGATGTCGAACTGCACCGCACTCGCCTTTGCCATCGTCGCGTCGAGCTTCACCTCGGCGTTCGCTGCGACGGTGACTGCCTGCTCCACATTCGCACGCCCAAGGTCGGAGAAAGTGACGCGGTATTCTCCCGGCGGAAACGCAAACGCGAATCGTCCCTGCGCATCCGTGTAGCCAATCGCCGCCGCGCGCAGCGCAGCACGCGCAAACGCCGTCGGCGCGGAAGCCGCCGGAGTCTGCGCCGGAGGATTTTTCTGCCGCACAATCACCTGCGCACCGGCGACGGGAGCACCGCCCATGTCCTTCACGATGCCCGCGATTTTTCCCACATCACCCTGCTTTTCCGCGACGAGCCCCACGGCCTCCGCCGGCGAACGCCCGACAGCGAGGAAGCGCGTGAACGTCACGCTTGCTCCGGCTGCGAGTTCGCGCATCGGCTTCGTCGCCGCATCGTCCTTGTCCTCGGTGAAGCCGACCGCGTAGCCGCAGCGGTCCGCCGGGTCCACCGACTCGGCCCACATGATCGGCCCGTGCGTGAACGTCGCGCTGCCGGTGCGTACGAAGTTCGTCCACTTGTCGCCGAGCAGTACGTTGCGCGGCTTCGCACCCTCGTTCGTGATCGTCGTCGTGACCATGAGCCCCGACCATCCGTCGCGCAGGCGATACTCGTGGCGGCGCGTGATGCCGTCGTGGCCCGGCGCAGTCGCGACGCATTCCACGATCGCCTCGCCGTCCTTGCCCTCCTTCGTCACGCGCACCCACGACACGCTGCCCTGCTGCGCCGCCGGGCCGAAAATGGTGAGCTGATCGTTGTTCTCGCCGCGCAGGGTGAGGTCGAACACGCAGCCGGGCGTGATGCCGCTCTCGCCGTAAAACGTGCTCATGTTCGCGCGTCGCAGCGGGAGGTTGCCGGAGACGACCGCCTCTATCTTGTCGTTCCGCAAAATGAAATCGCCGATGATGCCATCCGCCTCGCGCCCGCCCGGCAGCGCGCCCTTCTGCTCCGGCCCGACTTCAAACGCCTCCGGCGCGGCGGTGACGAGTGAAACGGACAAGACGAATGCGAGGAGCAGGGCGGGGGTTCTCATGCGCAAGGCAATCGCGACGTGGCGAGCATCTTTGCGTATTTTCCTCCTGCTTGTTGCGACGGGAAGCCATTGCCCGCCCGCTTGCATCCCAGATGCAAAGCCGATATTCGGATAAGGTGCCGAGTATCGCTCAAATTGAGGAATCCATCGAGACCCTTCCGGCGGCTGAATTCTTTTCGCTCTTGGGCTGGATGGCCGAACGGCATCTCGCGGTGCTCGCGTCCGGAGAATTCGAGGCTCCCGAGTTGGAGGCTGAGTTGCTCAAGTCGCTCGATTCACCGCGTCATGTTGTGGATGATGCGTTCTTCGACAGCATCCGCGCCGAGGCTGCAAAAGCTAAAAACTGAGGGCGAAAATGGCGGGGAAGCGATGTGAGGTCAGTGACGACGCCCGGCAGGATCTCGCACTGCAATCCGCATGGTATTTTCGCGAGCGGGCGAGGTCATCGCCGAGCGTTATCTGGATGCATTTCGTGGAGCAGTGGACTTGCTCGGGCGACAGTCTGGCATTGGTGTGCAGAGACGATTTTGCAACCCGCGGCTGAAAGGCATCCGCTCGTTCCAGTTGCCTGCACCATTCCGCGTTCACCTCGTCTTTTACCGCGAGGAAAGTGACGGGCTCGTGGTGTTCCGTGTGCTGCACGGGATGAAGGATCTACCGAAGCGGCTGGCAGAGCCGCCCGGATCGACGGAATAGATTCTGAGGCGCCGTTGCCGCCGGTTTTGGCTACTGCGCGCTCTTCGCGGCTTCGCGGATCGTCTTCTCGAATGCTGCAGCCTTTTCCTCGGCCTCGGCGACAGGCAGTCCTTTCGCCATGCCGGGGCGGAGGTGGCCGGCGGTGGTGAGATAGGAGTCGCAGAGCAGGCGGTTGCGCTTGTGGATGGAATCGAAGAAAGCGCGGCCGTCCGCGCTCTTCGCCCATTCGCTGTCGAGCAGCTTCACGAAATTCATCCACGCCTTTTCCGGGGCGAGATCTTGCAGGATCGCATTTGCGATCACGCGATGGCCGTCGTTGTTCGCGTGGACGCCGTCCTTGGAGTAACTGAACGCGGGATCATTTTTTCGATTAAAGAGGAGCGCGATCCACATCGCCTTGTGCGTGTCAATCACGCGCCAGCCTTGCGCTTTTCCCTGCTCGACGAGCCATGCGGAGTAGCGGTCGAGCACGCCGTTGTAGCCCTCGAAAAACTCGCCGTCCTTCACCACGTCGGCGGATTTCGTGCGCGCCTGGATGGGCAGCGGGTCGAACACGGGCGGGGTGAGGTGGATGATTTTCGCACCGGCTTTTTCGACCTTCTCCTGCAGCTTGCGTCTGCCGGCCTGATACGTGGCGAAGCGCGCGTCATCGAGCGGGAGGTAGATGCCGCAGTTCATGCCGTAGCAGGCGAAGACGAGGTCGGGCTTTACGAGTGCGAGCACGCGGTCGAGGCGCTCGTGGATGTCGGGGCGCGGGAATTTTCCGCCCGCGTGCCCGGCTTCGCTCAGTCCGCTGCACGTCTCGCTCGGCAGGCCGCAGTCAATCACCTCGATGTGCGCGCCGGGGAATTGCGTGAAGATGAATGCGTCGAACAGCTCGGTGTAATGGCCCGCGTAGGTGATGCTGTCGCCGAGGAAAAGGACGCGCTTCACGCCGGGCAGGAAGTCCTCCGCGACGGCGGGGGAGGCGATGGCGACGAGTGCGGCGAGGAGGAGTGCGAAGGTGCGGAGGGGTTTCATGCGAGCGCGGATTGTGTGTTTCGCATCGCGATGCGCAAGGGCGAAGGCGCGCGCAGATTGCGCAGATGGCGAGGGGCGGACTGGGAGTGGCGACATTCCTGTCGCCGTGCGTGAGTGTGGGGCAAAGGATGCCAGGCATCGGATCGCGTGCTTGCGGGACTTGTGTCATTGCATCCGCCACCTTGCCAATAGAGTGGCATCTCCGATGCGATTTTCGGTCGGCAGCAGGAATGTCGCCGCTCCTTGCGTGCGCCTTCCACCAGTTTCACAAAAAGGGGGCAGTTGGTCTGTCTTACAGTCCGTGCCGCAGTTCGGCGAGAAGCGCGGACCATTTGCTGAGGAAGACGAGCGATGCGAGCGAGGTCGCGAGTTCACTTGGTGACAGCGCACCAGCCCGCAGTGCGCCGGTGATGCTCGCAGCCCGGGCTTCGATTTCGGAAGCGAGCGTCGCGGCTCGCGTGCGAAGCGTGACGCGCTCCGGTTCGAGCATCGCCTTCGTGAGCGGCGAACTCGCGGCTGCAAACTTTGCCCCAAATTTTTGCGCACTCTGCCGGAGGCTCGCAATGTCCATGAAAAGATCCGCGAGTTCCGCGGGAGCCTGTGCTGTGCTCGCGCTTGCCAGCGCGTCGGGGTGCTCGAGTTCGAGGAAATGCCGCAGGCATCCCGCGGGCTCGCGCAGAGACTGCCACGCGGCGTTCAGCTCCGTGAATGCCTCGCCAGAACCGCCCGCCGCATCGGGATGCCGGGCCGCGCTGAGTCGGTGGAAGCATGATTTCAATTCCTCCGCATCCACCCAAGCCGTGCGCGGGATGCCCAGCACCGCAAAGTGATCCGTCACGCCGAGAAGCTCTCGCCGCACGAGCAGTGCGCCTCGGCGTTCGGGTTCGTCACCTTGAAGCCGCCCTTTTGCAGATCGTCCGAAAAATCCAGCACGCTCCCGCTCACGAACAGCGCGCTCTTCGGATCGATCACCACGCGCACCTCCTGCGAGGTCACGATGATGTCGCGGTTCGCCGGGCCGTCCACGAGGTCCATCTTGTATTGCAGCCCCGAGCAGCCGCCGCCGATCACCGCCACGCGCAGTGCGCCGTGAGGGCGGCCTTGTTTGGAAAGCAGCGAGCCGAGTTTGCCTCCGGCTTTCTCGGTGAGCTTGATGAGCTTCTCGTTGCCGATCTTGGTCTGAATCGCGGCGGGTGCCTGTGTCATGCGGTGCAATCTAGTTTCCAATCGCGCAATGTCTATCGCGTGATGCGCCGGATCTGCCGGGCGTGCGCTATTTCGTTTCGGAAAAAACGGCGATCTCGGCTGCGTTCGGCGGAGTAATTTCGGGGCCAGATTCCGTCGCCATCTCGATGCGCTTTGCGTCCTGCACGAGCACCCGGTAGGTCGTCGAAAACGGCTCCTTCGTCTCGCTTGGCGGCGAGGTCTGCCAGCGGTCTGCAGTGATAGAAATCTCGCCGTACCAGCGGCAGCAGTAGGGCCGTCCGATTTTCAGCGGTTCCGCGCTGACCTCCGGCGACTCCAGTCGCACGAGCGATCCATCCGGCATCTTTCCGAACCAATCGTTTCCTCGCACGAGCCAGTTTTCGCGCGCCTTTCGCGCGGCAATGGGGAGAGAGGCTCGCTCGTTCTGAGCATTGCGGCTGCGGATTTCCGCGGCGCGCTGCTCGATTTCGTTTCGGTTGAAGCCGAAAAGGACCGCGAGCGCACCGAGGATCAGAATTGCTATTCCGCGGAGCGCTTTCACTTTCGGGTCTGCAGTAGTGGTTCTAGCTGCCGCTAAAAATAGACAGGCGCGGGTCGGAAATTACTTCGCTGTGTGGACTCGGGCCGCGACTTTCAGGCGCAGTGCGTTCAGCGCGATGAAGCCCGTCGCGTCGTTCTGATTGTAAGCCTTCGTCGGGTCGGCCTCCATCGTCGCGATCTCGGGATTGTAGAGCGACAGCGCGGACTTGCGGCCGGCGGCGATGATGTTGCCCTTGTAGATCTTCACGCGCACGACGCCGCTCACATGCTTCTGCGATTCGGTGACCAGTGCCTGCAGCGCCTCGCGCTCGGGCGCAAACCAAAACCCGTTGTAAACCAGCTCTGCATATTTCGGGACGAGCGAATCGCGCAGATGCATCACCTCGCGATCCATCGTGATGCTCTCCATCTGCCGGTGCGCGAAGTGCAGGATCGAGCCGCCCGGCGTCTCGTACACGCCTCGCGACTTCATTCCGACGAAGCGATTCTCCACCATGTCCACGCGTCCGCAGCCGTGCTTGCCGCCGAGCTTGTTCAGCACCTTCATCACCCAGTACGGCGAGAGCACCGCGTGGTCGTTCGTGTTGAAAGTGAGCGCGTCCTTGCAGCCGAGATCCTTCAGCACTGCGGCGATTTCGTGGTAGCCCACGGCGGTACAGTTGCCCTTTTCAAAGGTCAGCTCGACATACTCCGCCTTGTCCGGCGCTTCCTCGGGCGAGACGGAGAGCACGTACATGTCGCGCGCCTTTTTCGCGCTCGCATCGTACCACGGGTCTTCGAGGATTCCGGCCTCGAACGAAATGTGCAGGAGATTGCGGTCCATCGAATACGGCTTCTTCGCCGACGCCTGCACGGGGATGTCGTGCTTCTCGGCATACGCGATCATCTCCGCGCGACCGGGGAATTCCTCGCGAAACCGATCCTGCCGCCACGGTGCGATCACTTCGAGTTCCGGCGCGAGCGCCGCAGCGGTGAGTTCAAAGCGCACCTGATCATTGCCCTTGCCGGTCGCCCCGTGCGCCACTGCATCCGCTCCCTCGCGCTTTGCGATCTCCACCATTTTTTTCGCGATGCACGGGCGCGCGATGCTCGTGCCGAGGAAATATTGCCCCTCGTAGATCGCGCCCGCCTGCATCATCGGGAAGATGAAATCCTTCGCGAACTCCTCGTTCAGGTTCTCGATGTAGCACTTGCTCGCGCCGGTCTTGAACGCCTTTTCCTCCAGTCCCGTGAGTTCCTCCTCCTGCCCGACATCGGCGCAAAAGGCGATGATCTCCGCCTTGTAGGTTTCCTTGAGCCAGGTCAGCAGCACGCTTGTGTCGAGGCCGCCGGAGTATGCGAGGACGATTTTCATAAAGGGCGCGGATGAAATGGGCATGCGGGGGAATGTTCAAGCACGGAAGAGGGATGAGCGGAATGAAATCGCGAAGCGGCGAAGGAGCGAGGGTGCACCGCCCCGTATTCTGCCCACATTTTTCATTTCTTGGCCTTTTCGTGAGGCCGCCCATGTGTCCGTCGCCATCCTTGGCTCCCGTATCTCTTCCGCCGGCATGGTACCGCGCTTGCTAGTATCATCGCACCTCCGCTGCCGTGAACACGCCCGAAAAACGAATTTTGATAGTCGATAATGAGCCAGAGCTCACGGACGTGCTGAAGATTGCACTGGAGGCAATCGGAGGGTTCGGCGTGCTGACGGAAAATGACCCTGCATTCGCGCTGGCCAGTGCGAGGGAGTTTCTGCCGGATCTCATCATTCTGGATATCAAAATGCCAGGTCTGGACGGGGCCGATGTCGCCATCCGGCTCAAGGATGAACCGACCCTGTCGGAAACACCCATCGTTTTCCTCACGGGAACGGTGACGGAGCCTGAAGTGGGACTCAACGGTCCTCACTCGGGTGGCCTGCGCTTCCTGCCCAAGACCATGCGCCTCGACGCAATGGTCGCGTGCCTCAATGACATCCTGAGCGAAGGCGATTTGCCCAGCGAACTCTTCGCAGGAGACAACCGCGCTGCGTAGTCCGACGGCGAGATTCTTCCGCGGGGCGCTGGTTCTCCTGGAGTTTAGCAACAAAACTCATCAGCCAAACCGCAACTCCCAGCCGGAAACGGCTTTGCCGGTTAGCCAAGTCACATCATGGCGGGACATCTGCCACGGATGGTGCGGGGAACGTAATTTAAAACCAAAGTGTGCGCATGCCTGCATATGGCTCACCTATTTATACTGGGCTTCCCTCATGGGGAATTTTGGATTGACGGTTCTTGCTTGCCGTCGAATGGCTTTACAGAAATTAGATCCGCGTCGAAAAAATCAGCCGTCACTACAGAGCGCCGAGAAAAATAACCTCCATGAAGAACGCTAAAACCAAAGTCGATTTGTCACCAATACAGCGCGAAGAACTGCTCAGCGCACTGAAGGCGCGTTTTGAAAGCAATATGAAGCGGCATCCTGGGCTCGCATGGGTCAAAGTGTTAGCCAGAATGGGTTCAAACACCGGGAAACTATGGTCGCTCAATGAGATGGAGCGGACGGGTGGAGAACCGGATGTGGTGGGGCTGGATAAGAAAACGGGGGAATATATCTTCGTGGATTGTTCAGCGGAAACTCCGAAAGGGCGCACAAGTGTCTGCTATGACCGGGAAGGGCTGGAATCGAGAAGGGAGCATCGGCCGGCCAATACTGCGATGGATTTGGCATTGGCAATGGGGATCGAGATTTTGACGGAGGAGGAATACATGGAGATGCAGAAGCTCTGGGAATTCGATATGAAGACGTCGAGCTGGGTGCGTACCCCTGATGATATCAGGAAGCTCGGCGGTGCGCTATATTGCGACCGCCGCTATGGTCGCGTGTTTGTGGGGCACAATGGTGCTCAGTCTTACTATGCTGCGAGGGCGTTCCGCGGGTCGTTGAGGGTCTGAGTCGGTGTGCCGAAGTCGCCTGGCGAAATCCTGCAATGTCCTGCGGTCACTTGCGGGGCACTTTTCAAACAAGGCTAATGCTCGCCGGTGCCTAAGAGGCGGGTGGGCGAGACTTCGAGGGAGCGGGTGCCGTCGCCGATCCAGATGGCACCGTCCTGGACGGTGACTTGGAGGATCATGGTGCGCTGAGCGAGTGCGGCGAGGGCTTTGCTTTGCTCCGATGGGATCTGCCAGACGGTGAGGTTCTCAGAGCGGGTGAGCTTTGGCGCGAGGGCCTTCCACCAGACGGGGGTGCTGGATGCGAAGCTGTACACGCTCACGCGGCCGACACGGGAGGTGGTGCGCATGAGTCGCTTTTCATCGGGTTGGCCGACTTCGATCCAGTGGCTGATGATCTGGCCGGTGAGGTCTTTTTGCCAGAGGGCGGGTTCGTCCACGTCCCACATGTCCTTTGCGAAAGTGAGGGGTCCGTGCTCGTCGTCGGGCGGGACATTGAGGGCGAAGGCGAGAAGGCGGATGAGCATGCGTTCATCCGTCTCGGAGGGGTGGCGGGCGATGGTGAGATCGTGGTCGCCATACACGCCGCGGTCGATGTCGGAGAGCTGGATGGTTGCCTTGTAGATGATCGCCTTGAGTGCCATGTGTCCGGTGGGAATGGTGCAGCGTCGGCGTGAAAGCTAGCGCCTACTTCCATTCCCGCTTCATCAGTTCGGCGTATGCAGAGCCAGTCTGCGCATTACTTCTTCGCCGTGCCTTTGAGGCTGAAGTCGTCGTAGTTCACGTCCACTTGGTTCGTGGTGAGGCTCACGAGCGTCTTGTGGTCGTGGCCGACGCCTTCGGATTTGAACGAGCCGACGGCCTTTCCATCAATGCTCACGGAAACCTCTTCGCCCTTCGTGGTGATCGAAAGTGTGTGCCAGTCCTGCAGTTTGAGATCCACCGGGAAAGCTTTCGCTTTGGAGGCCAGCATCTTCTTGTCTTCGGCCGTGAGCTGGTTCGCTTTTTTCCGATCGTAGAGCCCGCCTTCGAGATTGAAGCCGCCCGTCTTTGCGTCGGAAAGATTCACGCTCTTCGGGCTGATGCTCGCCTGGCAGATGTGCCCCGCGTGCGAACCTTTGTAGTCCTTGTCGTCGAACCACACGTTGAAGCTCTTCGCCTTTTCGCTCACAAACTTGAACTTCACCGAAACCTCCAGGTCCTTCTCCGCGTCGAATTTTACACTGTCCACCGCCGAGTGATCCGAGCCGTCGGGTGTGATGCCGACGAGGACGCCGTCCTTCACGACGCTGCCGCTTTTGTAGTGTCCCCATCGCGGGCCGAATTTGTCGCCGGAGAAGTCGTCGGAGAAAATGGTGCGCGTGTAGTCGCCGGCGAAGGCAACGGTGGCGGTGAGAGACGCGAGGAGGATGGCGAGCGGCGTTTTCATGGTTGGTTGGGGTTTTGCTGGTAGATGGAAGATGCGGGAGCGGCGGTTTGCTTGGGAGAAAATGTGCGCATGGACGGAAGATGAAGTTCTATTCTCTCAGCAAAGCGGGCCGTCGCGGATTGTCTGGTCTCTGCCACAGACCCTGTTTTTCATGAAACGCCTCCAAGCTCCCCAATCACGCACGCATCGCCGTGTCGCACTTGCATCGCAACTTTGCACACTGCTCGTCATCGGCGCGGGGCGGCTCTTCGCGGAGGACTGGGGCGCTTACAGTCTCGTGCCGGTGAGTGCGCAGGCGATGGTGCTCGAAGCGGTGGACGCAGGCGCGGCGGAAGGCACGGTGGTCTCGATCAATCAGCCTGCTGGCAAGGCGCATCAGAAATGGAACGTGGTGGCAAGGGAGGCGGGCTACTTTGCCATCAAGCCCGCGCATGATACCTCGCTTGCGCTCGCCGTGGCGCAGGGTGGAGACAGGCAGGGCACGCTGATCGTGCTGGAAAAGGACAGGGGGAAGCCTTCGCAACTGTGGTCGCTCACGAAGCGCGAGAACGGCGCATATTCGCTCATGCCGAAGCACGCGCCGGGCATGGGCATCGACCTGCTCGGCGGCAAGCAGTCACCGGGCGCTAAGGTGGACCTTTGGACGCTGAGCGCGAACGACCAGCACTTGCAATGGTTCATAAAGCCGCTCGCGGGCAGCGGTGTCGCGGAGGTGAAGGCTGCGGATGCTGCGCCGAAATACGAGCCGCCGGCGATCAAGGCGGAGGACATTCCGCCTGGCACCACGAAGCAGTTCACTTTCGCGCAGAGCAAAATATTTCCCGGCACCACGCGCGAGGTCACGGTCTTCATCCCTGCGCAGTATGACGGGAAAAAGCCTGCATGCGTGTATGTGAAGACGGATGGCTTCAACCCGCGTGAGAAGACGATGCTGGAGACGATGATCGCGACGAAGGAAATGCCGGTGACGGTGGGAGTATTCGTGCGGCCCGGCGAGCTACCCGCGCCGATGAAGGAGACGATGGGGCGGCGCAATCGCGACTTTGAATACGACGCGGTGAACGACAACAACGTGCGTTTCCTCGTCGAGGAACTGCTGCCGTTCGTCGCGAAGGAATGTCAGCTCAATCTTTCGACGGACGGTAACGACCGCTGCATGTCCGGCGGCAGCAGCGGCGGCATCGCGGCATTCGCGGCGGCGTGGAATCGGCCGGATGCTTTCAGCCGCGTGTATGCGGCGAGCGGGAGCTTCGTGGCGTTTCGCGGCGGGCATGAATTTCCCACGATGGTCCGCAAGTTTGAGGCGAAGCCGATTCGTGGATTTTTCACCACGGCCACTCACGACATGGAGAACTGCGCGGGCGACTGGTTCGTGCTCGATCAGGAGATGGACAAGGCGCTGAAGTTTTCCGGCTACGACTATCAGTTCCTCACGATCGAAGGGCGGCACGGCGCGGGCTACGCAGAGCACTGGCAGGAGGCGATGGCGTATTTGTGGAAGGGCTGGCCTGAGCGAGTGAAGGCCGGGCCGAGTGCGCCGCGTGCGCAGGAGATTCTGGTGCCGGGTGAAGGCTGGCAGCTTGTCGCCGAGGGCTTCAAAAGCACGCGCGGTCCGGCGTGCAATGCGAGCGGCGAGGTCTTCTTCGCCGATGCGACCGCAAGTAAGATCCACCGCATCGGGCTCGATGGAAAGGTGAGTGAGTTCGCGACGGACACTGGCGCTGCGCACGGCGTGGCGATTGGCGCGGATGGCACGCTTTACTCCGTCTCGGAAAAGTCCGCAAAGGTGATGCGCTACGACTCCGCAGGCAAAGGCAGCGTGGTGATCGAGGGCCTCACCGGGCACTCGATTCTCGCGCGGGCGGACGGCGGGCTCTACGTCACGGACAACGACGATAAGAAGCCGAACAACGGCGGCAGCGTGTGGCTCGTGAAGGACGGGCAGAAGAAGCAGGTGGATGCGGGCATTAAGTTTGCGACCGGCCTCGCGATTCGTCCCGACCAGTGGCTGCTTTCCGTTGCCGAGGGGCACTCTAAGTGGGCCTATTCCTATCAGATGAACCCCGATGGCACGCTCACGAACAAGGAGCGCTTTTTCCACCTGCACGTCGCCGACTGGGACGACGACGCGGGCCCCGAGTGCGTGTGCTATTCGCTCGAAGGACGGCAATTCATCGCAACGAAAAGCGGCGTGCAAATCAGCGCCGACGACGGCCCCACGCAAGTCATCCTCCCCGTGCCGGATCGCGCACGCGTCATCGGCGTCGCGCTCGGCGGAACGGATAAAGACACGCTGTTCGCATTTTGCGGAAACAAGATATGGAAGCGCAAAGTGCTCCAGCACGCGGCGGGGGCGTGGAGCCCGTGGACGAAAGTCACTGGCACAAAACTCTAGCCGCGCTGCTTGAGTATGAGCCGCCGGTCTGCGTAATCTGCACACGATGTCTTCACCGACTTTCCTCTCACTCGGTTCGAGGGCGGGATTGTCGGCGCTCGCGGTGGCTGTGTGTATCGCGAAAATCGCGATGAGCGCGGGCTTTTCACAAGAGTCGGAAGCTGATGCTGTCCGCGCACAAATCCTCTCCGGAAAATACGCTGACGCTGCGGATGTCGCGGGCGCGGCGGAGAAGACGCAGCCGGAGGTCGAAGACTGGCCGCTGCTGCGTGCCGAGGCGCTGATGGCGATTGGAAAATACCCGGAGGCCCGCGATGAAATTGCGACGGCACTGGAGCGCTTCCCGTATGCCATGCGGTTGCGGCTGCTCAGTCGCGATGTGTTCCTGGCGAATGGCGAGACGGAGCGTGCCGGGACGATGAAGGAGGAGATGGATCGTTTCGGCGGGCAGCGTTCATGGGCATATCGCGAGCCTGCGGACATGATTGCGCTCGGGAAGGCCGCCTTGATGCTCGGCGCGGATCCGAAGCGGGTGAGTGAGTTGTTTTTCGATCCGGTGAAAAAGGCGAACCCGGATTTTGCCGATGTGTATCTCGCGAATGGGGAACTGGCGCTGGCGAAGCATGACTTCGCGCTGGCTTCGAAGAGCTTTGCCGCGGCGGTGAAGCGATTTCCGAAAAATCCGGAGGCGCACTTCGGACTCGCGCGCGCATTTGCGCCGAGCGATGGCGAGACGACCGAGGAGCAGCTCGCGATTGTGCTGGAGCTGAATCCGAATCACACCGGGGCGCGGATGCTGCGCGCGGATCACGCGATTGATTCGGAGAATTATCCCGAGGCGGAAAAGCAGCTCGCCGAGGTTTTGAAGATCAATCCCCGCCACGCTGAGGCGCACGCACTGAGGGCGGTGCTCGCGAATCTGCGAGCAGATGCAAGGGCTGCCAGCACCGCACGCGCCGAAGCGCTGAAGCTGTGGCCGACGAATCCCGCCGTGCCGCACCTCATCGGCGGCAAACTTTCGCACAAGTATCGTTTTGCCGAGGGCGCGGCGCTCCAGCGTGAGGCACTGAAGTGGGATGCGACATTCATCCCCGCGAAGATCCAGCTCGCGCAGGATCTCCTGCGGCTCGGGCACGATGATGAAGGATGGAAGCTCGCGGATGAAGTGCAGAAGGCGGACCCTTACGATGTGGTGGCGTTCAATCTCACCGAACTGCGCGACACCATCGCGCATTTCACCGTGTTGAAGAGCGAGCATTTCCAAGTGCGCATGGATCCGCGCGAGGCGGAGGTTTATGGCGCGGATGTGCTCGCACTGCTGGAGCGCGCCCATGCGACGCTGACGAAAAAATACGGACTGACGACGAGTGAGAAAACGGTCGTGGAGATTTTTCCCGACCAGAAAGATTTCGCGATCCGCACCTTCGGACTGCCGGGTGGCGCGGGTTATCTGGGCGTGTGTTTTGGACGCGTCATCACTGCAAACAGCCCCGCGTCCCGGCCCGGCAGTCCGCAGAACTGGCAGGCGGTGCTGTGGCATGAGTTCACGCACGTGATCACGCTCACGCTCACGAAAAACAAGATGCCGCGCTGGCTCAGCGAGGGCATCAGCGTGCATGAGGAGCGTCAGCAGCGCGGGAACTGGGGAGAGCACATGACGCCGCGCTACCGAGCGATGATCCTCGGCGAAGACCTCGCGCCGGTGAGCAAGCTCAGCGGTTCATTCCTCCGGCCAAAATCGGGCGCACATTTGCAGTTCGCGTATTTCGAGTCGTCGCTCGTGGTCGAATGGCTCATCCAAAAATGGGGCATGGAGAAAATGCGCGCGCTGCTCGCCGATCTTGCGCGCGGCGTGGAAATCAATGCGGCGCTCGCCGCACGTTTTGCGCCGATTGAAAAGCTGGACGCGGATTTTGCCGAGCACGCCCGCGGTCTCGCGAACGGCACAGGCCCGAAGCTCGACTGGTCGAAGCCCGATCCTGCTGCGCTCGCGAGCGAACCGAAGCTGAAGGAATGGCTCGCGAAAAATCCGAACAATTTTGCAGCGCTGATGCGGGAGGCGACGCTGCTCATCACCGCGAAGAAATGGATCGATGCAAAGATGGTGCTCCTGAGGATCATCGCGCTGTATCCCGACCAGCGTGATTCCAGCAGCGCCTACGAGATGCTCGCCCGGTCGCATCGCGAACTCGGCGAGAAGACCGAGGAGGAGGCGATGCTAAACAAGGTCGCCGAGCTGAGCAGCAATGCGCCGGAGGCCTACGAACGGCTGATGGCAATCGCTGTCGAGCGCAAGGACTGGCACGCGGTGCTCGCGAATGCGGGACATTTCACCGCCGTGAATCCTCTCTCACCCGCTCCGCACCGCTTTATCGCCGAGGCCCGTGAGGCCACTGGCGACAAACCCGGCGCAATCCGCGCCTACCGCACGGTGCTCGCGCTGAATCCGCCCGATCAGCCGGAGATTCACTTCCGCCTCGCTCGCACTTTGCACTCGAACGGAGACGCGACGGCGAAGCGCGAGGTGCTGCTCGCACTGGAGGAGGCACCGCGCTTCCGCGAGGCACATGCGCTGCTGCTGGAACTGGACGCAAAAACGCCTCAGGCGAAGCCGGAATCACCGGTGAAAACCGGAGCTGCGAAATGAAAGCTCGCGCCGCACTTTTCCTCCTCATGCTCGTGCTGTTCGCGGGTCTTGCTTCTGCGCAGCGGCGCTATCGCCGATACAATGACGGGCCGATCTATTCCGGCGAGGGCGGAGTGCAGGTGGATGTGCGCGTGGTGAAGACCGCGCGCGAGATTGCGTCGCACAGCACCGGCACGCCGGAGTGGAAATATGCGCCCGGCTTTGACCGCGATGGGTTCACTTTCTGCCGCATCATCCGCGACAACGATCCGAATGGAGCGCCTAGTTCCGGGAGCTGGATCACTGATTTTCCAGACAGTGATCTGAATCTGTCGTTCCGCCTCCAGCAGATGACTTCGATGCGCGTGAACCCGAATGGGCGCATCCTGCGGCTCACGGACAAGGATCTCTTCGACTACCCGTTCATTTACATGGTCGAGCCGGGCGCGCTGCTGTTGCAGGAGGAGGAGGTTCCCATCCTCCGAAAATACCTGCTGAACGGAGGATTCCTGTTGGCCGATGATTTCTGGGGCGAGTGGCAGTGGGAGTGTTTCGCGGAGCAGATGAAGCGCGTTTTCCCTGAGCGCGAATTTGCCGAACTGCCAATGGAGCATCCGATTTTCACCTGCGTGTTTCCTTTGAACGTGGAGAAGAACAAACTCCAGGTGCCGGGCGTGCACATCGGCGCGCGCAGTCACGGAGAAATCACCTGGGAGACACACCCGCAGAAGGACGGGAGCTACGAGCAATGCACCGAGATGCATGTGCGTGCGCTGCTCGACGACAAGGGCCGCATCATGGTCATCGCCACGCACAACACCGACAACGGTGACGGCTGGGAGCGCGAGGGCGAGGACGATTTTTTCTTCCACGAATTTTCCGAGAAGCGCGCATTCCCGCTCGGCATCAACATCATCTTCTGGGCGATGACGCACTGAGCGAATCGCGCCCGCAATTTTTCCATGACCAACCAGCCACCCAGCAACGCTCCAGCGGAAGACGACGCCGCCACCTTTGAGCAACTCACCGCTGCGCGCCCGCGCATCCTTGCCGAACTCGGCAAGGCGATCGTCGGCCAGCACGAGGTGATCGAGCAAATCCTCATCGCACTTTTTGCCGGTGGGCACTGTCTCATCACCGGTGCGCCGGGCCTCGCGAAGACGCTGCTCGTGAAATCCATCGCGCAGATTTTTCATCTCGAATTCCGGCGCATCCAGTTCACGCCCGATCTCATGCCGACGGACATCACGGGCGTGGAGATTTTGAAGGAAGGCGCGAACGGCCGCGAACTCGTCTTCGTGCCGGGACCGATCTTCGGTAACATGATGCTCGCGGATGAAATCAACCGCACGCCGCCGAAAACTCAAGCTGCGCTGCTTGAGGCGATGCAGGAGCATCAGGTGACTGCGGGCGGACGTCGCTACGCGCTGCCGGAGCCGTTCTTCGTGCTCGCGACGCAGAACCCGATCGAGATGGAAGGCACGTATCCGCTGCCCGAGGCGCAGCTCGACCGGTTCATGTTCAATGTGGTGATTGATTACCTGCCGGAAGAGGATGAGGTGACGGTCGTGCAGCGCACGACAGCAGGGCGCAGTGAACCGATCATGCCGCTTTTCACCGGCGAGGACGTGCTGCGATTCCACGCGCTCGTGAGGAAAGTGCCCATTGCGGAAGACCTCGTGCGTTTCGCCGTGCGCCTCGCCGCGAGCACGCGCCCCAGGCAGGCGACGACGCCGGACTTTGTGAACGATTGGGTGAGCTGGGGCGCAGGCACGCGCGCCGCGCAATTCCTCAGCCTCGGCGCAAAGGCGCGCGCGCTGCTCGCGGGCCGCTCACATGTTACGAAAGAGGACATCATCGCGCTCGCCGCGCCTGTGCTGCGCCACCGCGTGCTGGTAAATTACCGCGCCGAGGCCGAGGGTGTGTCCGTCGGAAAAGTGATTGAGCGCGTGCTTGCGGAGGTGAAATAGCGACCGCCCATGTCCGCTGCGCCGCCGACTTTGAACACGACGCCACAGGCGGGCGGAGCGTCGTTTCTCGATCCGAAGGCGCTGATGGCGATCCGGAATCTGGAGCTGCGGGCGCGCACGGTGGTTGAGGGGTTTTGGCATGGCATTCATCGGAGCCCGTATCACGGGTTCTCGGTGGAGTTCACGGAATACCGGCCGTATTCGGAAGGTGACGATCCGCGGTATCTCGACTGGCGCCTCGTCGCGCGGACGGATCGGTATTTCATCAAGAAATTCGAGGACGAGACGAACCTGAGGTGCAGCCTGCTGGTGGACGGCAGCCGCTCGATGGCGTTCGGCTCGTGCGGTTACACAAAGGCGGATTACGCGCGGACGCTGGCGGCGACGCTCGCGTATTTTCTCTCGCATCAGGGCGACGCGACGGGGTTGCTCACGTTCGACGAGCAGGTGCGCGAATATCTCCCGGCGCGCAATCGTCCCGGTCACTTGCGGCACCTCATGCTCGCGCTGGAAAAGCCCGCGCATGGCAGCAGCACAGATGTCGTCACGCCGCTGCGGCGCATCGCGGAGCTGGTGCGAAAGAGGAGCCTCATTGTGCTTATCAGTGATTTGCTTGCGCCGGTGGAGGCTCTCGCCACTGCGCTGGGGCTGCTCACCGCGAGCCGGCATGAGGTGGTTGTTTTTCAGACGCTCGATCCGGCGGAGCGCACGTTTGATTTTGATCAGGCGGCGCGCTTTCTCGACATGGAGACGGGACGCGACTTGTTCCTCGATCCGTCGCTTGCGCGTGCGGAATATTTGCAGCGGCTGGAGGCGCACTTGGAGTCCGTGCGTGGGACCTGTGAAGCTCTCGGCATCAGCCATGTGCTGCTCGATACGTCGAAGCCGCTCGAACTCGCGCTGTTCGATTTTCTGAAGGCTCGCTCGATGCGCGGCAAACTCATCCGCCGGAAGGGCGCGGGGGCATGAACTTTCTTTCGCCGCTCTTCCTGCTGGGTGCGATGGCCATCGCGGGGCCGATCCTTTTTCATCTCATTCGACGCACCACGCGTGAGGTGAAGCCATTCAGCTCGCTCATGTTTCTCCAGCCTACGCCGCCGCGCGTGACGAGCAGGAGCCGCGTTGAAAATCTCTGGCTGCTGCTGCTGCGCTGCCTCGTGCTGCTCGCGCTGACGCTCGGATTTGCGCGGCCATTTTTCCGCGAGAGCAGCGCAAAGATTCCCGAGGCAAGTGCGCAGGCGCGAAGGCTGGCGATCCTCGTTGATGTGAGCGCGAGCATGAGGCGCGAGAAGTTGTGGCAGCAGGCGCGCGAAAAGGCCGAGGCGCTCTTGCAGGCGACCACGCCGCTCGATGTCGTGACCCTCATCACCTTTGACCGAACGCCGCGTGTGCTCGTGGATATGGAGCAGTGGCGCGCGATGCCGGTAGCCGAGCGCGTGCCGAATGCGGTGAGGCAACTGGCGGCTGCGAGTCCGGGTTGGGTTGGGACGAATCTTGGTGCTGCGGTCTTGCAGGCGCTGGACCTCATCAGCGGAGCGCGACAAGCGACTCCATCGCATGGCGAGATTGTCGTGATCAGTGACATGCAGGAGGGAGCCCGGCTCGACGGATTGCAGGGGCTCGAGTGGCCGGCAAATGTGACGGTCCGGTTTGAGACGGTAAAGGCAACGAAGCTTGGCAACGCATCCGCGCAGTGGCTGGTCGGCGGGGAGCAAAAGGATGCCGCTGAAAAAGATGACAAGCTGCGTGTGCGCATCAGCAATGCGGCGGAAGCGAAGTCGGAAAAATTCCGTGTGGCGTGGGGTGCGACGCCGGATTCCTCGCTCGATGCCTACGTACCTGCCGGGCAAAGCACGGTGCTCCGCGTACCGAGTGCCGCCGCTGAGGCGAACAAACTGACTCTGACCGGCGATGATGCGGACTTTGACAACACGCTCTGGCTGCTCCCCTCGCAGCCGCGCCGGGTGCCGGTGATGTTCCTCGGGGAGGAGAAGGAGGACGATATCCGTGGCTCGCTGTTTTACGTGAGGCGCGCGTTCCAGCAGACTGCGCAGCAGATTGTCGAAGTCACCGCGCGACGTGCGGGCGATACGGTTGCGACGTTTGAATTTCAAAAGGCGCAGCTCGTATTCATCGGTGACGGAGCGACGGATGCGCAGCTTGCGGCAGCGCGGCAATTTGCCCGCAATGGAAAGCTTGCCGTGTTACCGATGACGAATGCCGCGAGCGCCGAAGTACTTGGAAGGCTCTTGGAGATTCCTAACCTCAGCGCAGAGGAGGCCGTCGTCCGCGAATACGCGCTGCTCGCGCAGATTGATTTCCAGAGCCCGTTGTTTTCACCGTTCGCCGATCCGCGTTTCAGCGACTTCACGAAGATTCACTTCTGGCATCACCGCCGTCTCGATGCGACGAAGCTCCCCAATGCGCGAGTGCTCGCGAGTTTCGAGAGTCGCGACCCGGCAATTCTGCGCGTGCCGATCGGAAAAGGGGGAGTGATCGTGCTCACGAGCAGTTGGCGTCCGGCGGACAGTCAGCTCGCGCTGTCGTCGAAATTCATCCCGCTGCTGCACGCGATCCTCGATGAGAGCTCGGGCCTGCCGCCTGCGCGTGCGCAGTATTTTGTCGGCGATGAAATCATTCTGCCGCCCGGCCCGCAGGCACTCACCATGCGGAAGCCGGATGGTTCGGAAGTGGCGGTGACTGCGGGCGGAAAATTCTCCGCAACCGATCAGCCGGGCATCTACATCGCGAATCCGGGCGAGCTTCGCTTTGCCGTGAATCTCGATCCCGAGGAGAGCCGCACGTCTCCGCTGGGCCGTGACCGGCTTGCTGCGCTCGCACTGCCCATGGACGACAAGATCACGGCAGCGGCGACGGCGAGCGCAGCCGCACATGCGACTGGCGTGGATGCCGAGCAGAAGCAGAAGCTCTGGCGCTGGCTCGTCATTGCCGCGGTGATCTTCCTGCTGGTGGAAACCGCATTGGCAGCGAAAGTCTCCGCAGCTCGTCCAAACGTCCGTAATTCCGAGGTTTCACCATGACGCTCCCTTTGCTTAAAACTGCGCTGGAACCAATCGTCAGGCGGCAGAAGTATCTTCGTCTCACGCTCTGGCTGAGCGTGGGCTGGCTTCTGCTCGCAGCGGTCGCGTTCCTCCTGTGGAAGGAAGGTGTGGGAGGTCCGGCTGTGGTTGCCGGGTTGGTGGTGGCGGCGCTCCTCGTTTGGGGATTCGCGAAGCGTGCGGTGGCCTCGTGGGAGCCGGACTATCTCGTCATTGCACGGAGCGTGGAGCACCAGCATCCGGATTTGCACGCGCTGCTCGTCACGGCAATCGAGCAGCATCCCGCGGAAAATGGCGGCAGTCTGAATTTCCTGCAGCAGCGTGTCGTTGCGAATGCCGTGTCGGAAGTGCGGCAGCGGGATTGCGTGAAGACGGTGCCGGGCTGGCAAATGGCCGGAGCTGGCGCGCTGCATTTCGCGATGCTCGGGTTGCTTGGAGCTTCACTCGCTGCGTTGATTTTTTCCTCGGAGCAAGCTCCGCACGCTGTCGCTGGAGAGCTTCAAGATGCAATCACCGTGACGCCCGGCGACGTGGAGCTTGAGCGGGGCAGCGGGCTGGTGGTGCTTGCGAAATTTGGCACGAATGTGCCGAGCGAAGCGGTGCTGGTGCTCAGCCCGGTGAACAAGCCCGCGCAGCGCATTTCGCTCGTGAAAAACTTGGATGATCCGGTCTTCGGCGGCGGTGTGCCGGAGGTGACGGGTGACCTTTTATACCGGGTGGAATTTGCGGGGCGCGCATCGCGGGATTTTTCCGTGAAGGTCTTCGAGCATCCGCGGCTGGAACGTGCGGATGCGACGGTGCGCTACCCTGAATTTGCGAAGCTGCCGGACAAGTTGATTGCTGACACCCGACGCGTGAGCGCACCGCAGGGAGCAAAACTCAGCGTGACCTTTCTGCTCAATAAGGCCGTGCAGTCCGCGCAACTCGTGGCGAAGGACGGGGGCGTGGTGCCGCTGGAGGTGGACCCGGCAAAGGCTGTGGCGGAGCTGAAGGATTTTCCCATCGGTGAAAGCAAGGTGTGGGAGTTGAAACTCAAGGACGCCGACGGGCGCGCGAACAAGCTGGCCGCCACTTTCACTCTGGATGCCCTGCCAAACCGCAAGCCGGAACTAAAGGTGGTCACGCCGAGGGGTGACCAGCGCGTTTCGCAAATCGAGGAGATCGCGTTCCGCGTGGATGCGTGGGATGACTTTGGGCTGCGTGCTGTGGGCATCAGCTATTCGATTGGCGGCGGTGAGACGAAGGAGCTGGTGCTCGCGCGGGACTCGAAGCCGGATGAGAAGCTGCATCTCGAACATGTGCTGAAGCTCGAAGGCATCGGTGTGAAGGAGGACGAACTCGTGTCGTGGCATGTGTGGGCCGAGGATGCGGGACCAGATGGCAAGCCCCGTCGAACCGCGGGCGATATTTTCTTTGCGGAGGTGCGACCTTTCGAGGAAATCTATCGTCCGGGTGAGGAGAGCGCCGGTGAACCGAAGCAGGGCGAAGGGCAGGGCGAGGAGGCGACGAAGCTCGCGGAATTGCAGAAGCAAATCATCAGCGCGACGTGGAATCTCAAACGCTCGGAAGATGGCGCTGCGGCTTCGGCACCGAGCGAGAAGTATCTGAAGGACGAGCCGGTGGTGAAGGATTCGCAGGCGGAGGCGCTCGGCATGGCGCAGAAGCTCGCGGAGAAAATCGAGCAGCCGAAGTCTGTGGCGATTGTCGCGCAGGTGATGCAGGACATGCAGCGCGCGCTCACGCAGCTCACGTCGGCGGAAAAACAGACGGCTCCACTTTCCGATGCACTCAATGCGGAACAGTCGGCTTACAACGGCCTTCTGAAACTCGCGGCGCATGAGTTTCGCGTGCAGCGACAGCAGCAGCAGCAGGGAAAGGGGAAGGGGCAGCAGGGAGAGAAGCAGCGGGCGCAGCTCGACCAGCTCGAAATGAAGGATGAGCAGAAGCGTTACGAGACGCAGAAGGAGGCCGAGCAGCCGCAGAACGATCAGCAGAAGGAACAGCTTGCCGCGCTGAACCGGCTGAAGGAACTCGCGCAGCGGCAGGCGGACATCAATGAACGCGTGAAGGAATTGCAGACAGCCATCGAGGAGGCGAAGACGGAGAAGGAACGCGAGGAGGCGCGGCGCCAGCTCAAGCGGCTTCGCGAGGATGAGCAGCAGCTTCTCGCCGATGCGGACGAGCTGAAGCAGAAGATGGAAAAGCAGGAAAACCAGTCGCGTTTTGCAGAGGAGCGCAAGCAGCTCGAACAGACACGCAATGACGCGCAGCAGGCCGCGGAGTCCATGCAGAAGGGCGAGGCATCGCGCGCGCTTGCCGAGGGGAAACGCGCGGAGCAGGGCTTCCAGAAGATGCGTGACGAATTGCGGAAGAAGGCGAGCGGGGAGTTCAAGGACGAGATGCGGCAGATGCGCGCGGATGCGCGTGAACTGTCGCAGAAGCAGCAGGAAATCGCGGAGCAGATCGATGCCAAGCCGCAGGAGAAGCAGCGGCGCACACTCGATGGAACCAGCCCCAGTGAGAAGCTGGCGGAGGATTTTGAAAAGCAGCAGAAGGGGCTCGGAGAGCTGCGTGAGAAGATGCAGCGAGTTTCCGAACAGGCCGAGGCCGCCGAGCCGCTGCTGGCGAAGCAGCTCTATGACACGCTGCGCGAGAATGCGCAGGCAGGCACGGACGAGACGCTGCAGAAGGCTGGCGAGCTCGCGCGGCGCGGGATGCAGTCGCAGGCGAAGGATTTTGAACAGAAGGCCCACGCCGAAGTGGAGAAGGTGAAGAGTGGCGTGGAGCGCGCGGCGGAGAGTGTGCTCGGCGACGAGGCGGAGGCGATGCGGCAGGCGCGCGCGGAACTCGATGCGCTCGGCAGACAGCTCGAACGGGAGATTGCAAACGCACGGCCTGACCTTGTGGAGAATCGCGAGGGTGCGGAGCGCGACAGGAAAAATTCACGGCAAGGAAGCGAGGGTGCGGAGATGAAGGACGGCGATGCGAAGCAGGCAAAGCCGGATGGTGCAGGGAAAGCGGGCTCGAATGATCCTTCTTCGAGGCCGGAGTCTGCGAGTGGCCAGGCTGGTAAGAGAGGGAAGGAGAAAGGCGAGCCTTCGGATGAGAAGGGCGATGGGCAGCAGGAAAAATCGCAGGGCGAAAATGGCGATGCCTCGCAGCGATCGAAGCAAGACTCCAAGGGCGGCAAACAGCCGGGCGAAAATGGCGAGGGGCAATCGAAAGGCGAACAGGGCAAGGAGGGGCAGCAGGGAAAAGGTGGTGAAGGCCAGACGGGCTCGGAGGGGAAAGACGGGCAAGGCCAGATGGCGCAGGGTGGAAAAGGAATGGGGCAGGGACAGGGCGAGGAGGGTTCGGAAGGAAAGCAGGGCGAAGGGCAGGGTGGAAAAGGTGCCTCCGGCTCGGAGCGCGGACAGAATTCCGCGGCGAATAACTCACAAGGCGGCGCGAAGCAGAGTGGCAAGGGCGCGTCGCGGCTTGCCCAACTGGCGTCTTCTGCGGGAGCGCGCAGCGGTTCACTCAACGGCGGTGCGAACAGCGGCGGCGGACTGGATGGCGGGCTGCAGTTGGATCAGCGTGCGCCGTTGACGGGCGATGGCTTTGTGGATTGGTCGGACCGGCTGCGGAATGTGGAGGAGATGCTCGATACGCCGGAATTGCGCAGGGAGGTGGCGGACATCCGCGAGGCTGCGAAGGTGATGCGGTCGGAATTCAAACGCGAAGGTGCGCAGCCGAAGTGGGACATTGTGAAATCGCAAATCAGCAAGCCACTGGCGGAACTCCGCAACCGGCTCAACGATGAACTCGCAAAACGCGAGTCGCGCGAATCGCTCGTGCCGATCGATCGCGATCCGGTGCCGGTGAAATACTCCGAGCGCGTCCGCAAATATTACGAGGAGCTTGGCCGGAGCCGCTGATGGTTTTCGGCACCGTCTTCCTAGTTGGAAAAGCATGGCTCACGCCCGTGCTTGTTGCGGCTGCCGTCGCGTTGATCTCCATCGTGTGGTCGTATGCGCGCAGTGCGGCCTCGGTGCCGCTGAAGCTTGTTTGCGCTGGATTGAAGCTGCTCGGCGTCGCGGCGCTGCTCGCGTGTTTGCTGGAACCGATGTGGAGTCGCGAGAAGGCGAAGCCGGGTGCGAATGTATTTGCGGTCGTCGCTGACAACAGCCGCAGTCTGTCGCTCAAGGAGCCTGATGCAAAGCGTTCGCGCGGCGAGGAAATGCGCGAGGCGCTGGCCGGCGAGCGCAGTGAGTGGCGGAAGTCGCTCACGGAGAATTTCGATGTCCGCAATTTCCTCGCCGATTCGCGGCTGCGGCCGACGGATGCCTTTGCGGAGATGAGCTTCGACGGTCGCGCGAGTGCGCTCGGTGAATCGCTGCGGCAGGTGGCGGCGCGTCATCACGGGCAGCCGCTCGCGGGGATCCTCCTGATGACCGATGGCAATGCCAGCGACCTCGCGGATGCGAATGCGATGGATGGATTGCCGCCCGTGTATCCGGTCGTCTTTGGCAGTGACAATGCGGGGCGTGACATCGCCATCACGAGCACGGCGGTGACGCTCACTTCGTTCGACGATGCGCCGGTGGAAGTGCAGGCGGATGTTGATGTCTCGGGTTTTGCAAATGAGGAAATCATTGGCCGGCTTTTTCCGATCATTGCCGATCCGCCGGATGCGAATGTGAAGCCGGCGGCGAGCGAAGTGCTCAAAGTGCCGGCTGATGCGAAGAAGGTTGTCTTTCATTTTCGGATGAAGCCGGAACACAGCGGCGCCGTGTCGTACCGTCTCAGCGTCGGCGCAAAAGTCGCGGGCGCGCCGGAGGTGACCATGGCGAACAACGAGACGGTCGTGACTGTGGACCGCGGGGGCGGCCCGTATCGGGTGCTGTATCTCGCCGGGCGGCCGAACTGGGAATACAAGTTCCTCCGTCGCGCGCTCGACGGCGAGGAGCAGACGCAGCTCGTCGGGCTTATCCGGATCGCGAAACGCGAGCCCAAGTTCGAGTTCCGCGGCCGCGCGGGTGAGTCATCGAATCCTTTGTTCCGTGGATTTGGGAATCAGTCGAAGGAGGAAATCGAGCGATACGACCAGCCGGTGATGGTGCGGCTCGGGACCGAGGATGAGAAGGAACTGGTCGGTGGTTTTCCGAAGTCGGCGGAGGAATTGTTCCGCTACCGCGCGATCATCGTGGACAAGGTGGAGGCCGAGTTTTTCACGGCGGCGCAGATGTCGCTCATCCAGCGATTCGTCAGCGAGCGTGGCGGTGGCTTCCTCATGCTGGGCGGTGCCGAGTCGTATGCGGATGGGAATTTCGCGCACACGGCGATTGGCGAAATGCTGCCGGTGTATCTCGAAGGCCGCACGGTCGCGGAGCCGGGTGAGCTGCGCCTTTCGCTCACCCGCGAGGGCTGGCTCTCACCCTGGGCGCGGCTGCGCACAACGGAGCAGGATGAAAGGAAGCGTCTCGCGGAGCTGCCCGCATTTGGCATCCTGAATCACACCGGCACGGCGAAGCCCGCCGCGACCGTCATCGCGACGGTGAATGACGGGAAGCGCGAACTTCCCGCGCTCGTCACGCAGCGCTTCGGACGCGGACGCACTGCTGCATTGCTGCTCGGTGATCTTTGGCACGGCGGACTCGGTGATGAAGAACGGCAGAAGGATCTCGGGCGCGCCTGGCGGCAGATGGTGCGCTGGCTGGTCGCGGATGTGCCGGGCGCGATCGAAGTCCACGCCGAGCCGCAGCCGGATGCGCAGGGCGTGCGGATCGAAGTGAAGGCGCGCGATGCGAAGTTCGAGCCGATCGACAATGCACGCGTCACCGTGAAAGTCATCCGCGCTGGCGCGAAGGGGCCCGACGCCGAGCTGACCATTCCTGCCGAGCCGTCACCGAAGGACGCGGGCGTCTATCTTGCGAACTACGTCCCGCGCGAGAGCGGCGGCTACCGCGTGGAGGCAATCGTGCTCAATGAAAACGGTGCGAGCGCAGGCACCGCGCAGACCGGATGGAGCACCAACTTCGATGCCGACGAATTCCGCCGGCTCGCGCCGAACCGCGCGCTCATGGAGGCGCTTGCGCGGAAAACCGGCGGCGAGGTGATCACGCCGGACGGGCTGGAAAAGTTTGTGCGCGATCTGCCGAAACGCCGCGTGCCCGTCACGGAGACAGTCACTGAGCCGCTGTGGCATACGCCGTGGATGTTTGTCTTTGCGCTCGGCTGCTTCCTCGGAGAGTGGGGCCTGCGCCGAAAAAACGGACTCGCATGATCACCCGCATTCTCCTCCTCGCAGTCGTATGGGCCACGTCAGCATTCGCGGATGATGAAAAGGATCGCGCATCGGTGCTCATCGCCGTTGGTGCGGGCGGAGAGGTGACATACGCGGAGGCCTTTTCAAAATGGGCAGCAGCTTGGGAACACGCGTGCGACGCGGGTGGCGCGAAGCATCTCACGCTCGGACTCGACAAGGCTGAGCCCAATGCCAAGCCCGTGCAATCCGATCGCGAACGTCTGAAGGCTGCGCTCGATGCGGAGCCGAAGCAAAGCGCGCACGAACTCTGGATCGTCCTCCTCGGCCATGGCACTGCGGATGCGAAGGAAGCGAAATTCAACCTGCGTGGAGATGACCTCGCCGTATCCGAACTTGCCGAATGGCTGAAGCCATTCCGTCGCACGACTGTCATCGTCTGCGCCTTCTCATCGAGCGGCGCATGGCTGAAGCCGCTGGCCGCGCCCGATCGCATTGTCGTCACCGCAACCAAGAACGGATCGGAAAATAACTACGCCCGTTTCGGCGGCTACCTCGCACAGGCCATCGGAGATTTGGCGGCGGACATCGACAAGGACGGCGAGACCTCGCTGCTTGAGGCGTGGCTCACCGCCGCGCGCAAGACCGCCGACTTTTACACGGAAGAAGGCCGCCTCGCCACGGAGCACTCGCTGCTCGATGACAATGGCGACGGCCTCGGCACGCCGCCGGACTTTTTCACCGGAGTCCGCATCACGAAAAAGTCGCGCGATGGCAAGTCCACGGATGGTTTGCGTGCAGCCCAGATTCACCTCGTCCGCAGCGATGCGGAGCGCGCCCTCACCGCCGAGCAGCGTGCGGAACGCGACCGTCTCGAACGCGATCTTGCGGCACTGCGCGAACGCAAATCCACCATGAAGGAGGACGAGTATTTCCGGGAGTTGGAGGTCATCCTTCTGAAGCTCGCAAAAATCTATCGCCGCGGAACGTAGTCCGTCCGTGCTAGTCCACCCGGAGCGTCAGCGGACCGGGCACGATCTTGTCCGTCCCCCGACGGTAAAAGGACCAGCCACCCCGGAAAAACCGTGCCACCTGATAGTTGTAAAAAACACCAAACTGGCCTGCGGTCTCCTTCGTCGCGGGCATTTCGATGCTCAGGCGGCGCTGTCCCCACGGGCCGATCACCTGAGCCTCGGCCACGTTGGACTTGGACGCTATTCCTTCCCAATAGCCGTGCACCTTCCCCACGCGCTTCGGGTCGTAAAACTTCACGGTGAAGCCCTCGGTCTGCTTCTGCATCTCCTCGATCGGCCTTTCCAGCGGGATCTGGTGCGACGCTCCGAACAATAGCGAATACGTGATGTACGAAGGGTATTGCAGCTTGGCGGGATCCCTCACGTCGCCGGAAAAGTGGATGCCGATGTCGCTGAAGATGATTCGCATCGAGACCTTTTCCTTCCGATCATAGGCACAGAGAAATTCGACCCGCGTCGGCTGCATCGTTGGCGGCGACTGCCGTTCGATTGCCGTCATCTTCGGGTAAAAATAGTGAAGCCCATTGTAGTAGTGCAGGCTGAAGTTCATCACCACTGGCGCGCCGACCGGCTTCCCGTCCACCTTTGGCTGGATGCTCAACACTCGATCCACTGAGAGGATCGCGTCGAAGTTTTTCGATACAAACACTGAGTGCGTCTTCGGCCATTTCGCATTGTTCAGCGCATTCAGCCTTGGTGCGGCGTAGGGCACCTCGCTTGCGGGTGGGGTCGCAGGAGTCGCCGGTGCAGGCGCGGCGGGAGCTGCGGGAGCTGCGGGAGTGATGGGAACTGCGGGTGCCGGCGCGGGTGCGGGCGGGGGTGTGGACTGTGCACGCAGGGACAGCACGAGGCACGGAAGCAAAAGCAGGGGGAGCCTGTTCATGGGGGAGATTAGATCGGGGGAAGGATGAACTGCGGTTTCTCCCACGGTCAATCCGCGGGGTGATTCGGTATTGGGGCTGACAACGCGGAGCCTCAAGCAAGTCCAGCACCGAGCGCGGATGCCAAGCCGGATGCGGGACGGCAGGATGCTTCCATGAATAAGAGGCGCTGCTTCCGATGTTAGCGAGAGTGTGTCGCGGCGGTCGTCTTTTTCTGCTGCCCGATGCAGTAGATTGCCTTGTCGGTGCGGAGGAAAATTTGGCCGTTACTGAGGGCGGGGGAGGCGTAGGTGGGTTCGCCGAGATCGTTGGTCGCGATGGTGGTGAATTTTTCCGCGGGCTTCACGACTCGGCAGACGCCGGCGTCGTTCATGAAGTAGAGGAGGCCGGCGGCGCTGACGATGCTGGCGTGGCTGCGGCCGAATTTTTCATTCCACACGATGTCGCCGGTCTTTGCGTCGAAGGCGTGGGCGTAGCCGCGATCGTCGGTGACGAGGAAGTGATCGTCTTCGATGATGGGCGAGGGGACGTAGCTCACGCCGGCGCCGTTGTGGTGATGCCACACGACATGCGTGCTGGTGACGTTGCCGCTGCCGTCGGGCCGGATGGCCATGATGTGGTGATCGGGGAAGCCACCGGTGATGTAGAAGAGGCCGGTCTTTTCCGAATAGACGGGCGAGGCGACGAACTGGTCGGTGGGGCCGTCCACGATCCAGAGTTGCTTGCCGGTGTCGGGGTCGTAGCTGGCGATGCACTTGCTGCCGCTGAGGACCATCTGCATGCGGCCTGCGGCTTCGCGGATGATGGGGGTGCAGTAGCTGCGCGTGTGGTTCGGGCGGATGATGCGCCAGAGTTCGCGGCCATCGGTGCGGGCGAGAGCGACGATGTAGCCGTCGCCGTCGTGGTCGCAGTTCACGATGACTTTGTCCTTGTACGGGATGGGCGTGCTGCAAAAGCCGTGGACGCTGGTGAAGATGCCGGGGCGCTTTTGCCAAACCAGTTTGCCGTCGAGACTGTAGGCGGAGACGACGACATCTTTGCCGTCGAGGAAAGTGCAGAAGACGCGCTCGCCGTCGCAGGCGGGGGTGGAGGAGGCGTGGCTGTTCTCGCGGTGGACGTGTTCGCTCGGGGCTTTCAGGACGGTCTGCTGCCAGAGCTTCTTGCCGGTCGTGCGGTCGAGGCAAATGAGGACGCGGTCGCCGGTGTCGGGCGTGGCGGCGACGGTGAAGATTTTTCCGCCAAAGATGACGGGCGAGGCGTGGCCTTCGCCGGGGAGTTCGGTGCGCCAGACGACGTTGTCGGTCTTGCTCCACGCGGTGGGAAATGCGGACTCGGTGCTGCGACCATCGTTGCGCGGGCCGCGCCATTGCGGCCAGTCCTCGGCGAGTGCGGTGTGGGCGAGCAGTGCGAGGGGAAAAAGGACGCGGGTGAGCATGGCGCGGAAGGTGTCGTGAGTGTGCGGGTGGGACAAGTCTTCGGCGGCGCGGGTTCTTAGTTTGCGTGGAGATTTGCAAACGAGTGGACGGGCGCTGGAAAAGCAGTCCCGGGCTTCAGTCCGCCATGATCGGCATTTGCGGCGGGATCATCGGATGAGCATAGGCGTCATCCGGGTCTGTGCGCCGCTGCGCGCTGAAGCGCGGAACTACTTTGCGCGGATGCGCCCGGCGGCTATGCGTGTCGCGCGAATGCAATGCCAGCCGAACTGACCGACATCATCCGATCCGAAATCGCCACAGGCGGTCCGATGCCGTTCCGGCGGTTCATGGAGCTGGCGCTCTATCACTCCGAGCACGGCTATTACGCATCGGGTCGGGCGATGATCGGGCGAGGCGGGGACTTCTTCACGAATGTGAGCGTGGGTCCGCTCTTTGGGAGACTGCTGGCGAGGCAGGTTGCGGAGATGTGGGGCGCGCTTGGGGCGCCGGGGGAGTTCACGGTGATCGAGCAAGGTGCCGCGAGCGGCGATCTTGCGGCGGACGTGCTTGCGGGTCTGCGCGACATGGCTCCGGAATGCTTCGCGGTCGTGCGCTACGTGATCTCGGAGCCTTTTGCGAAGCTTGAGGCGCGGCAGCGCGAGCGTCTTTCGGCGTTTGCCGGAAGGGTGAAGTGGGCTGGCGCGTTGGGCGAGATTCAGGCTGGCAGTTGTGTGCATCTTTCCAATGAGCTTCCGGATGCGTTCCCCGTACACTTGGTGAAATGGAGCGGCGGCGCGTGGTGTGAGCTGATGGTGATCGAGCAGGAGGGGCGGTTCGTTTTTGCAGACGGCCTGATTTCGAAAAGTGAACTGATCGAGGCATGCGCGCACATTCCGATGCCGCTGCCGGAAGGCTACACGACCGAGGTGAATCTCGCGGCGGCTGATTGGATCCGCGAGGTCTCAAAGGTCGTGACGCGGGGCTACGTGCTCGCGGTGGACTACGGCTATCGCCGGCTGGATTTCTACGCACCGGAGCGAATCGCAGGCACGCTCTCCGCCTACGCAAGCCACCGCCGCGAGGCGGATGTTCTCGCGCGCCCCGGTGAGATCGACCTCACGGCGCATGTGGAATTCGACACGCTCATCGAGACTGCCGCCGCCGCCGGGATGCGACTGGAGGGATTCACCGATCAGCATCACTTCACGGTGGGACTCGGTGCCGCGCATTTTGCCGACGGTGCGAATGCGAATGAACGCCGCGCGTTTCAGACGCTCATGCACCCGCAGTTCATGGGCGCAGCCTTCAAGGTCATCGCCTTTTCGCGAGGCTTGCAAACTGCCGGCCCGCTCGCCGGCTTCCAGTTTGCCCGGCCCCTCGCGCAAGACTGAGGGAGAGCTACTTGGTGACCGCTGGCGGCAGCGCCTTTGGCTTCTGTTCGGGCGCGAGCGTATTCAGGCGCGATTCGCGTTTCACCCGCGCCAGCAGCTCATCCTCATCGTGGAGGAAAGTGGCGCTCTTCGCGAGCGCGAGATACTCCTGCGCCGACTTGGAATCCGCTGAAGCCTGCAGCAGCATGCCGTAGTAAAACGCGATCTCGGGCTCCCGCAGTTCCGCCTCGGGGAAGGCGGCGAGGACTTCCTTGGCATTGAGGATTCGCCCTTGGAAGAAGAGCGAGAGCGCATACGTCACCGCGCGGCTGATGTCTTTTGGGCTCTCCTTGAAAAAGGCCTCGGCGAGCTGATGCGGCCCGCCTTCGTCCTCGCGGCGGATCAATGACAGCCGGATGAAATTGTTCCTCGCCTCCGGATTCCTTGGCCGAGCCTTCACGATGAGGCGGCTCAGCCGGTACAGTTCCTCGCCATTGCCCGCCTTTTTCGCAATGACCCACAGTGCGTCGAGCACCCACAGCGGTGTGCGCTCGTCGGTGGAAAGTTTCTTCAGCGTGATCTCCTCGCGCGATTCCGATTTCCACGACTGCGCGAGTCGCGCGAGCGCGCCGAGTCGGTCCGGCTTTTCACGGCACTCCGCGATGGCGCGTGTCCAGGTGGATTCGCCTGCGACCACGTTGCCGAAATTTTCCAGCGCACGGGAAAGATGGCCGAGGCGGATGTGCTCGTAGTCCTTCCACGTGGTCGTCTCCACATACGCGCGGAGCTTCGGCCAGTCGCGGTCGCGGCCATAGGCATCCGCGATGGCGAGGCAGACCGGAGGCTGTGCGACGAGCGCGGGAGGCAGCACGGATACCCAGTCGGAGACGAGCACCGGGAGGTCGTTGTTGTTCATCCAAAGCAGCAGCGTCGCGAGCTGCATCGGATCCGGGATCGATTCGTCGCGGAGCTGCTCCAGGTATTGCGGAGCATCCGGTGCGTCCTGAGTTCTGAGGATGGAGAGACGTGCGAGACGCTCGGTGAATGTGGAATCGGGGCACGCCACGATTTGATCGGCGAGCTCCCGGGCGCGTGAATATTCCTGACGGCGCATCGCATCCTCGATCAATGGCCGGAGCGCAGCGATCCGGTGCTTCGGGATTGCTGCGAGCGTGGTGAGCGTGCCCTTCGCAGATTCGCGGGTGGAGTCCGAGCGCGACTGGATCTCGATGGACGCGAGCCGCAGGCGGAATTCATCCGACGCCGGCGCGAGCCGCACGGCCTCGCGCCAATGCGACTCCGCGGATTCGGATTCGGATTTCGACATCGCGATCAGCGCCGCGATGTCGTGGTAGTCGGCATTGTTCCGGTTTGCCACGGTGAGGGATGTGAGTGCGTCTTCCGCCGTCTCGATCATTCCTGCGTTCAGGGCACCGCGCGCCAGGGCGATGTCGTTCTCCACATCGCCCGGCTTGATTCGGTTCAGCCTTTGCCTCCATCCGATCGCCTCTTTGGAACCCTGCGCTTCGCGGGATTTTGCGATGATGCGATTGCTCTCGATGTCAAAGGGATCGAATTCGAGCGCACGTCGCCCGTCGAGGACCGCATGGTCATAGTCCTTCTTCTCATAGGCCTGGATTGCGCGCCTCGCGTGCAGGTTCTGCGTCCAGAGCTGATATTGGTGAAGCAGCGGCCTCCAAAATACCAGGATCGCGGTCGTGATCGCCGCGAGAATCGCGATGCCGGCCCAGAATTTGCGCGAGCGAAGCAGCGGCGTCGGCTTCTCCTCGTGGATGATGGCGGACGGTGCCGCAGTCACGGAATCCATGCGCTTCGCCTGGCATGAATCACAGCAGCGTGAGATCGTTCCCGCGCGCGGGCTCACCTCAAACTTTGCGCCGCAGTCGGAGCAAATCCCGTGAGTGCGCGGTTGCGATGCGTGGGGGGAATCAGCCATGAAGTTTGCCTTGGGTTGCTCGGGTCACACTAGATCGGTTCACGAAAAAAGCGCGGCTGTTTTTTCAAGGAGCAGGGCCGTACCCTCCCCATGTTCACTCTCGGGGCGGGGGCACCCCGGCTCCTTGCGGCGCGGCGATTTCAATGTGGTGCGCATCCCGTCTTTCTCAAAGTGAGCGCAGCACCCCGCACAGCGCGGCGATCTGCTGCTGCGTGTGGCGCGCGGAAATCGTGACGCGCAGCCGTGCGGAGTCGCGCGGCACGGTGGGATGGCGGATCGCCGGGACATGGAATCCGCGCTCTGCGAGCCGGTCCGCGGCTTCCAGCGCGCGGCCCGAGTCGCCGAGGATCAGCGGGATGATCGCGCTCTGGATTTTTCTCCCGTCGGCAAAAAGATGCGGCATCTCGCCTCCGAAAAATGCGAGATTGTCCCAGAGCTGCTCCCGGCGCTTTTCGCCCGCGTCGCTCTGCATGAATTCGATCGCGGCGCATGCGGCTGCGGCGACCGCGGGTGGGGGAGCGGTGGAATAGATGAAGCTGCGCGCGCGGTTCACGAGCAGCTCGATGAGTCTCCGCGAGCCCGCGACGTAGCCGCCGGCCACGCCGAGTGCCTTGCTCAGCGTGCCCATCTGGATGTCCACTTCGCCCTCCAGCCGCAGCGCGTCCGCGAGCCCGCGGCCATTGCGGCCGAGCACGCCCACGGCATGCGCCTCGTCCACCAGCAGCATCGCGCCAAATTCATTTTTCAGCGCGACGATCTCCTCCAGCGGCGCGCGGTCGCCATCCATGCTGAACACCGCCTCCGTGACGATGATCACGCGCGCATCGGGATGATTTTCCGCCGCCCATTCGAGATGGCTTTCCAGCTTGCCGAGATGGTTGTGCGGGAAGACGCGCACCGTCGCGCGGCTCAGCCGTGCTCCGTCGATGAGCGACGCATGGCTGAGCTTGTCGAGGATGATCACATCCTCCTCGCCGCACAGTGCGCCGAGCGCGCCGAGTGCCGTCGCATAGCCGCTGGAAAAAGTGAGCGCCGCCTCCGCACCCTTGAACCGCGCGACCGCCTCCTCGAGCTGCGCGTGCGGCGCGAGACTTCCCGAGATGAGCCGCGCCGAGCCGCTCCCCACGCCGTAGCGATCGATGGCCGCCTTCGCCGCCTCCTTCAGTGCGGGCTCCGTCGCGAGGCCGAGGTAGTCGTTCGACGCAAAGCTGATCAGGCTTTTCCCCGCCTCGCCGATCTCGGGCTGCTGCGGGCCGTCGAAAGTGCGCAGCCTCCGCAGCAGCGAGCGTGAGCGCAGATCCGCAAGCTGGTCCTCGATGCTCGCGGCCATTCGCGATCAGTTGCCGGTCGCGGGCAGGTTCTTCATCTGGTGGAAGCCCCAGTTGAACAGCCGGTAGCTGTCCACCCAGATGAAGTCGCGGCGGCGGTCGCCCAGCACCACGGCGATCAGATGCCTCCCGCCGTCCGATGCGCTCGATACGAGGCAGTGCCCCGCCGCCTCCGTGTAGCCGGTCTTCATGCCATTGCAGAGACCGAGATACTTCAGCAGCTTGTTCGTGTTTTCAAAGACGGTGCTCCTTCCGTCCGCATACTGCCAGGAGAGCGTCGGCTGGTTCACGATGCCGCGGATCACGCGGTTCCGGTAGGCAAAGAGCGCGAGCCGCGCCATGTCCCGCGCGCTGGAGCGCTGGCCGGGAGCGTTCAGCCCGTTCGGGTTTAGGAAATTGGAATTCCTCATCCCGATGGCCCTCGCCTTGGCATTCATCTTGTCGGCAAATGCCTCGATGCTCCCGGCATTGTCCCGCGCGAGGCAGCGCGCCACATCGTTCATGCTTTTGATGAGCAGCACCTTCAGCAGATCATAGCGGCGGTACACCTCGCCGCCCTTCAGCCCCAGCTTCGTCGGCTCGCAGAGCCCGTCCGCCTTGTCGATGCGCACCTTGCCGGAAAGATCCCCCGTCTCGGCGATGATGAGCGCGGTGAGCAGCTTCTGCGTGCTCGCCACCGCCCGCGGCTGGTCCGCATTTTTCTCGTACAGCACGCGACCCGTCACGGCATCGCAGAGGACCACGGATTCCGCCGCCACCTCCGGGAATACCGTCGGATCGTTGTCGTCCATCGCGAACGGACGCGACACCCCCGGCGTCTCTGGCGCCGAAGGCGAGGAAGTCGCACGCGTCGCCTGCTTCTTCGACGCCGCGTCGGCCGGAGTCAGGAGCAGTGCCAGGGAAAATAGAAATGCAGCGATGCGGTTCATCAAAAAGGAGAAGGCACAACTTAGCGCCGAAGCGCAACCGTGCAAGCCGGAGCCTCACCACTCTCACTGCCCGGTCCGCTGCTATCGCCGCAGTGCCAGGATCAGTTCGTCCAGCTTGCTGACCACGGCTTGCACCTCCGCCTGTGTCGGCGGATCGCTTACGACCGTGCCGAGAGTGGCCACCGTGTTTGTATTGCTGCTCGTCCCCGCGATCGCGCTCGCGAGCTGCTGCGTGCTTACCTCGCCGGGTTGCCCATCCGTGCCCCGCGGGATGCCGAAGCTGAAATGCACATTCGAGTCCGAGTAGATCACGCTCACCGTGGCGGATTCGCCGGGATTCAGCGTCGCCACACCGTCCACGACTGCCTGTGCAAAGGGCGGCCCCTGCGGCCCCGGGTTACCCTGTTCGCCCTGCCCTCCTTGCTGGCCTTGCGGTCCGGTCTCGCCTGGAGGCCCTGCTGGCCCGCCCGGCCCCTGCGCACCTTCCTCGCCTGCTGCTCCCGCCGGTCCTGCAAGACCCTGCGCGCCCGCCGCTCCCTGCGGACCGGGTGCCCCTTGGATTCCCTGCGCGCCCTGAGCGCCTCGGGGACCTTGCGGGCCCGCCGGTCCGGTCGGTACATTGTCGATGAGTGTCTTGAGGCTGTTGAATTGCTCGCGAATCGGCGGCGCGACGATGAGCGAATCGTCCTCGGGGATATTGGGATTGAATGGCATGGCGTGGATTTGGTTGGTGAATGGTGAATGGTGAATGGTGAATGGTGAATGGTGAATGGTGAATGGTGAATGGTGAATGGTGAATGGTGAGCGGTGGGCTAGTGATTTGATCTGTGTTAGCTTGGGAATAAGTGACGCATTTTGAAAAGTGAATTGCTAGGCATGGGGCCATGTGGTCTGAGTGTCAGCGGTGCGATCTATGCACCAGCGGTGCTATGCAAGCCAGCTCATGCAAGCGGCCTGGGGAATCGGAAGGATAATGGACAAGGCCCTGAAGTTGGGTGACGAATATGGCGCTGCCCTTTCAGGGCATGTTGAAAAAGTGGGTCACGCAAAGGCGCGAAGGCGCAAAGGATGCAGCTTTGACTAGGCAATCGTTGCGGCTTTGCGGCTTTGCGCGACACTCATCCAGGACTTTTTGAACAAGCTCTCAGGGCCTTGTTATGAATTCGGCCGATCACCCAGGGCGTTGCCCTGGGCTGGCATGTTTGCGGCCCTTTGGCCCTCGGCGCTGCCATGTGGCCTGCCGGTCAAGCCAGCTCCCGATTTGCGATGAGGCGCACCGTTCACCGTTCACCGTTCACCAGCCACCAGTCACCAGTCACCAGTCACCAGTCACCAGTCACCAGTCACCAGTCACCAGCCACCATTCCCCACCCCCATCGCGACGGATGCCGCTGCCGTGAATGCGCGCCGGGAGGCCACCCTCCACCTTGCGGCATCCGTCGCTTGAGGATGCTGTTTGTTAGCTGTCGGGTGTCTGTTACATTACGGAGCGCAGCGCGGGCTCGCTCCATGGGCCGCGGCCGGCGCGGTTCACTGCCGCCACGCGGTACCAGCACTTCTGGCCGGGCGTGGCTCCGTTGCCGACGAATTTCACTTCGGCCACCGTGCCCATGCTCTTCCAGCTCGTCTCCGTGATCGGGTCCGGGCTGCACTCCACCACATAGGCGTCGGCATTGCTCTCGCGCTTCCAGCGGACCTCGGAATAGCCGGGGTCGCCCGTGTAGCCCACGCGCACATTCATCACCTGGCCCACCGGCTGCGGCGGGGATGGCGGCGCCTTCACGGCGAAGCCTGCGCTCAGGATGTCCGTCTCATCTCCGCCGGTCGCGCTTTCCGTGAATGCAGCCAGTCCGTTCACTGCCCCGTTCCAGGACTCCAGCGCATTATTCCGTGCGGACTTCATCTGCTTGCTGTCCTGCCGGCCCTGCTCGTAGGCGGCGTTTGCCGCGACCAGAGCCGCCTGCGCCGTGTTGAGTGCCGCCACCAGCGCGGCATTCCCCGGGACCTTGGGATTGCTCGTGCTCATGGTGATCATTTCCTGTCCCTTCACCAGCTTCTCCGGGATGGAGAGCTTGCTTGTATTGGTTGCTACGGTTGCCATCGTTGTGTTCTTTCTTGGACTCGGGCCCGCCGGCGCCCAGCGAGCTTTGCTGTCGTAATGAGTGCCATCATTCCAGTTTGCCATAAGGTGTCGTGTGGTTTCTGAGTCAGTTATTAGTGATGCGAAGAATCGGGCACTAGCCCGCCTACGCACATTCAGTAATAGCCAATGCAATGCCAGCCCGTGCCACCCCCCTTCCATGCGCACGCCGTGCATCCGAAGCTCATTCAATGACTATTCGAGTAATTTTGGAAAACCGATGAAAATATAGACCCGCCATTTTACTGGAAATGGCAAATCACGGAGTTTTTGGAAATGCCGCATAATTCACCGGTGCAACTTTTTTCAGATAGCTGCCAGCCCTCCCCCTCATTCCCTCTCAATTCTGAGAATCCGCCTATCATCCGTGAGAAAAACCCCCGCTCACCCGTGCCGTCATCCGCATTCGTGCATTATTTTGCCCTTGTTGTCACCGGCGCGGGATGGTTCCATGGGGGAAGTCTGAGCGCGTTGCCACTGCGCCGCGAATCCAGGGACTGCTCATCCAGGTGAGTGTCCCGGCATTCCAGGCACCCGATGCAGCTCCGATTTAGAATCCACCACCCCATGAATATCCTCCTGCAATCCAAGAAAAGCGTCGAAAAGTATTTTGGGAAACCTGCCGTGCTGGCGACCAATGTCCTCGAGATGATCCTCCAGGGGGAGAAAGCCTATGGGTTCTCGCTCGGCCCGCTTGGCACCGGCTACTCAGTTACCGTGGGCTTCTTCAATGATCAGGCGCGCTACGTCGGCTTTAAGAAGCGTTCGCCGGGAAACTTCAATGAAGGCGACCTCCGCTCCGTCCTCTCGCTTTTCGGCCCTTACTCGAATTGGGTGAGCGCGCCCGGCTCGGAGTATTTCGACTATCAGGAGAAAAATGGGACCGCTGTGACCACGGAAGCGGGCGGATGGTTCACCACCAAGCGCGGCGTCGCCTTTGTTTACATCCCGCACGTGGACGGAGCCATCGGCATCGCACCTGACCGAACCCAAGTGGACGCAAAGCTTGTGAACAGCTAGCAGGCCGATCCCGATGGGAGCCGATCCCCCGGATGGATTCGCGGCCCGCCGGCATACCCGTCCCTCGGATGCCCCGCAGCCCGAAGGGTGGCGTTGATTTCCCTGGAAAGCGTCACCCGGTCGTAAAACGGCTCGAAGCCGCCTTCGATGTCTTCCGCCGCCTTCTCGAAGCCGAGCACGAAGGCATCCTCCTTGCCCGCCGTGGTGCGGTTCAGGCGGGAGAGCGTCTGCACGCAGGCCACGCCACTTCATCCTTCATACTTCACCCTTCCTACTTTTCCCCATCCCCCGCCGCCGCCTCGCCGAAGCCGTTCATCTTGGCTTCGGTGGTTTTCTGGCCGTCCTTGGCGCCCTTCACCACGTCGGCGTCGCTCACGCTCTTTGGCGCTTCCCCCCACCGCCACCCCTACTTCTTCGGCGGCGTCTTCTTGCGGCCATCCAGATACCACTCAAACAGCCGGGTAAAGAACTCCTTCGAGACCTCCGGATCATCGCTGACTTTTTTGTAGAACTTGAAGTTGTCGTTCACCAGGTCTTCAAAGGCATCTTCGGCCACTTGCCGGAAGGTGGCTTCCACGGCGTGTTTCGCTCCGTTCTTGAGCTGCTGCTGGAGCGCCTCGTCTTCGCTGATCTTCTTCTCCAGTTGTTTGATCACCATGATCTCGTCTTCGGTGAACGACGTGTTAAAGCGTGTGTTGAGGTCTTCGATGATCTTCGAGAGCGCCTCGTGTTCCTCTTCCGTCAAGGTCGCGCCGCCGCCGTAGTTGAGCGCGTCCACCTTCGTCTCGCCGCGCTTCAGGCCGATGTCCTTCTGGTCCTTTTTGCGCACGGCCAGCTTTTCCATGTCCACCATGGCCAGCACTTCCAACGGGTTTTCGCCTTTCTTGCCGGGTAGCAGCGGCAGCAGGAAGCGCAGGAAGACATAGAGCTTCTCCAGTCCGGCATCCCGCAGCGGGACGAGGTGCGAGAGGAACGAATACAGCTTCACGAAATCCCTCGCCTTGGATTTGTAGTCCACCTGATCGTCCTCGGCTTCCGCTAGCCACTTCTTGGCCACTGGATTCACCACGCCCTGGAGCTTCTCCACACTGCGCTTGTCACCGAACTACTCCTTGGCAAACGCCTCCAAATCCGCCGCCTCATGGATCGCGAACTTATCCAAATCCGTGCGGATGTTGTAGAGCTGGTTGGCGTCGGTCTCCTTGGAAAGCGTGACGCGGTCATAGAAAGGCTGAAACCCTTTCTCGATGTCTGCAGCCGTGTTTTCGAAATCCAGCACGAAGGTATCCTCCTTGCCCGCCGTGGTGCGGTTCAGGCGGGAGAGCGTCTGCACGCAGGCCACGCCGCTGAGCTTCTTGTCCACATACATGGCCACCAGCTTCGGCTGATCAAAGCCCGTCTGGAACTTGCTCGCCACGATGAGGAATCGGTATTCATCGCCCTCGAAGCGATCCCCTGTCGCGGCCTCGGGGAAGCCGTTCATCTTGGCTTCCGTGTATTCCTAGCCGTCCTTAGCGTCCTTCACCACGTCGGTGAAAGCCACCAGCGCCTTGTAGGGGCTGGGCGTGCCGGTGAAGCCGATGAACGAAGCATTCGGCAAGGCATCGCGCAGGTTGCTGGCGAAGCCGTAGGACATCTCGCCCGTATTTTCTGGAAAAAGCTGCGCTCAGAGCAGGCGTTCAACCTTGCTGCCTGTGCGGTAGCGCACCGGTTTTGGTTTGGTGACTTTCTCCAGCACCGCTTCCTCCACTAGGCGAGCTAGCCAAGCCTTCGCCTGCGGTTTCGTGACGACCAGCAAAGTCGCCACTTCTTCCTCCGTGCGAGCTTCGGCGAGTTCGCGTCGAAGAATTTCCCGCACGGTGTTCAATAACTCCACTTCGGGTGACGGCTTCGCGTGGATTTCCGTTGCCTCAGGTTTTTCCGCCGCTGCTTCGATTGGCTTTGCAACAGGCGCGGCATCATAACCGGCCGGCTCCTCCCGCAGGGTAAGCGGCAGATTATCTTGCTTTGGCTCCGCAGCGACGAACTCAGCGGCAGCGACGAGCGCCACCCCAAGTTCATTGCCGCTTTGAGGATTTGGCCACGGTTTGCCTCCGCGACTCAGCAGGGCGGAGTTGCCCTTGCCTGCGTTGGCCCCATTGCGAACAAAGACCGGGACAAAGTGCAGGCGATCGAGTTGCTCGATGGCACCAGCCCATGTTCCGCCCTTTTCGAAGTCCGAGGTCACCACCAATGCCGCGTCCGCGAGGGCATAGATGAGTTTGTTGCGTTGCATGGCGTGCCCGACGTTGAAGCCCGCTGCGGGATCGTAAGGAGAGATGAGCACCAGTCGGCCTTCCATCAACGGCTCCCGATTGTCCCGCGCCAGCGCCGCCCGCTCCAAGCTGTCCGCCATCACTCCCGCCACTTCACCACCCGCCTTGAGAGCACCATGCATCGCCGCCCTGTCGATTCCCTTGGCTCCACCTGACACGATGTTGCGATGCGCCTCGGCGCTCAATCGCCCGACGTTTTCAGTGAAACCGACGAGTTCGTCATCCACATGGCGAGAGCCGACGACGGCCAGCCCGCCTTTTTCGAGCAAAGCAATATCGCCGCACCCGTAAAGCAGCGGAGGCGCGTCTTCCTTGAGCTTTGCTTTTAGCCGACTCGGATACTTGGCGTCAGCCCGGCTGATCACCCAGATGGCCCGCGTGTTCCAGCGTTCCACGGCCTGACTGAGCAGGAACCCCCGCCCAAGCAGTGCCTCCAGCCGCGCCCGGCCGAAAGGCTGCGCGCAAACTTCAATCAACTCCTGCGCATCTGGCGCGAGCAAGTCCGCAGGCTGTTTCTGCTTTTGGCGCAAAATGAGGGCGAGCCGGTTGTATTCGCCCAAACTGAGCAGATCGCGTGAAGTTTCACCGCGTCCGGCAATCAGCGGAGCGGTCAGCAGCAGGATGGCCTGCGTGTTCGGTGTCAGAGGCTCAATCATTCGTCAGAGTTTGCAGTTGATGCCAGTGCCAGAGGATACACCGGACCACTGCCGTTGGAGGTTAAAAGATACGCGGCGACAGTCAGAGTCCACTTTGAATCCACCATGTCATCTACCCAAAGCACCGGGCTGATCGAAGCCCGTCTGGAACTTGCTGGCCACGATGAGGAACCGGTATTCATCCCCCTCGAAGCGATCTCCCGTCGCGGCCTCGGGGAAGCCGTTCATCTTGGCTCCCGTGTATTCC
>JBBRPQ010000028.1:0-67074 GCA_038227825.1 Chthoniobacterales bacterium | reverse complement strand
GTCACGATTTCCGACGAAGGCCGATCGCGGCTCACCGAGGCGATCGAACACGCGCTGCGGCTCGGCAGCGGGAAGCTCGCGATCCGGCATCCCGAGTCCGGCTTCCGGCATCCGTACAGCGCGGGCTGGCACTGTGCGCATTGCGATGTGGACATCACGCCGCCGACGCCGGGGCTGTTCAGTTTCAATCACCCGCTCGGCGCGTGCCCGGCGTGCCGCGGCTTCGGGCGCACCATCGCGATCGATCTGCTCCGCGCGCTCCCCGAGCGCTCGCTGAGTCTCGCCGACGGCTGTGTGAAACCCTTCCAGACCGAGAGCGGTGCAGACTGCCAGCGCGACATGATGAAGTGCGCAAAGGCGAAGGAGATCGATGTGAAGGTGCCCTTCGACGATCTGCCCGAGTGCGATCAGAAATGGGTGCTCGAAGGCGAAGACTTCGCGCGCAGCCCCGAACAGAAACGCAGCGGCGAGGACTTGTGGAAAGAGGGCCTGTGGTACGGCGTGCGCGGCTTCTTCCGCTGGCTGGAGAGCAAGGCTTACAAAATGCATGTCCGCGTGCTGCTGAGCCGCTATCGCAATTACACCGTTTGCCCCGACTGCCACGGCGGCCGCTATCAGCCCGCGACGCTGAACTTTCGCTTCGCAGGAAAAACGATGCCCGAGTTGCAAGCGATGCCGATCGGCGAAGTGGTGGCCCAACTCGAAACGCTCGGACAGCGCGCGGGTAGGGCGGGTATCCTACCCGCCGTTCCGGGTATTCGACCCGGAACATCGGACGTCGCAGGCGGTGAACTTGAAAAGGACGTCAATCGTGAATCCGTTGCGCCGGGTAGGATACACGGCACAGCGGGTGGAACACCCGCCCTACCCAAGAAAACTGCCCTCGCCGCGACCAACGTCGCCGTCCCTTCCGCGCACGACGACAACGAACGACGCTCCGACTCCACGACCGAAATGCTCCGCGGCGAAGTCCGCTCCCGCCTCGGCTACCTGCTCGAAGTCGGCCTCGGCTACCTCTCGCTCGACCGCGCCACGCGCACGCTCAGCGGGGGCGAAGTCGAGCGCGTGAACCTCACCACCTGCCTCGGCGCATCGCTGGTCAACACGCTCTTCGTCCTCGACGAGCCGAGCATCGGCCTGCACCCGCGCGACACGGGCCGCCTCATCCGCGTGATGAAATCGCTGCGCGACAAAGGCAACACGCTGCTCGTCGTCGAGCACGAGGAAGCCGTGATGCGCGCTGCCGATCACATGATCGAACTCGGGCCCGGACGCGGCGATGGCGGTGGAGAGTTGGTGTATTCGGGGCCGGCTTCGGGGCTGATTTCAACGCCCAACGCCCAACGCCCAACGCCCAACGCCCAAGGTGCGATGCAGAAGGCAAAGGGCGGAACCCACAAGGGCCAGGGCGCGGCCAATGATCCTCAAACTTCCGTGAGACCTTCTCCGCGTTCCTTGGGCGTTGGGCGTTGGGCGTTGGGCGTTGGGCGTTCATTGACCGCCGCCTACCTCAGCGGCGAAAAATCCATCCCCATCCCGGCGGTTCGCCGCAAGCCAGCGTCGTGGCTCCGCATCGAGGGTGCGCGCGAGCATAATCTCCAAAACATCACCGTCGAATTTCCGCTCGGCGTCTTTGCGTGTGTCACCGGCGTGAGCGGCTCCGGCAAGAGCACGCTCGTCCACAGCGTGCTCTACGAAAACCTGCTGAACGCAAAAGGCATCGCGAGCGGAAATACGGCTGGCGCCTGCAAGAAACTCGTCGGCGCGCGGCAGATCGATCAGGTCATCCTCGTGGATCAGTCGCCGCTCTCGCGCACTCCGAAATCCACCGCCGCACTTTACCTCGGAATCTTCGACAACGTCCGCGAGATGTTCGCGATGACGCCCGAAGCGCTGCGCGAGGGACTGAATGCGAGCGCGTTTTCCTTCAACGGCGGCGCAGGCCGCTGCGAGCGATGCAGCGGCAGCGGCTTCGAGAAGATCGAGATGCAATTCCTCAGCGACGTCTTCGTGCGCTGCCCGGAGTGCGAAGGCCGCCGGTATCAGTCGCATGTCCTCAAGATTCGCCTCGACGGAAAAAGCATCCACGACGTGCTGGAACTCACCGTCACCGAGGCCGTGAAGTTTTTTGAAAAGCACGGCGAACTGCGCACCGCCGCGCCGCTGCGTGTGTTGGAGGAAGTCGGCCTCGGCTACATCCGCCTCGGGCAGCCGCTCAACATGCTCAGCGGCGGCGAAAGCCAGCGGCTCAAGCTCGTCGAGCGTCTCACGCAGCAGGACACGGCGAAGGCATTGCTCATCCTCGATGAGCCGACGACCGGCCTGCATTTTGACGACGTGGCGATGCTCGTGAAAGTTTTTGATCGGCTAGTGGAGCAGGGAAATTCGCTGCTCGTCATCGAGCACAATCTCGAAGTGATCAAGTGCGCCGACCACGTGATCGATCTCGGCCCCGAAGCGGGGACGGAAGGTGGCCTGCTTGTTGCCGCTGGCACACCGGAGGAAGTGGCCGAGGTCGCGGCGTCGCACACAGGCCGGTTCCTGAAAGACATTTTGCGTGGGACGCGCGACACGCGACCTTGGAGTGCGGCGGCAAGCGACAGCGCGACGCCGCCTTGGCAGGAGCGGAGCGACGCGGCGGGGGACGACGAAGTGAGCGCGCGAGTCGCCGAAGACTCGCCACTCGCCTCCGGCGCATCCAAAAGCGGTGTCGCGCTGTCGCTTGCCACCGCACTCCAAGGTGCTGCTTCCCGCTGCATCGGCATCCACGGCGCGCGCGAGCACAACCTCAAGAACATCTCGCTCGAAATCCCGCGCGATCAGCTTGTCGTCATCACGGGTCTCAGCGGTTCGGGGAAGAGCACGCTCGCGTTCGATCTGCTTTTTGCCGAGGGGCAGCGGCGCTTTCTCGATGTGATGTCCCCGTATGCACGGCAGTTCGTCGAGCAGCTTGAGAAGCCCGATGTGGATCGCATTACGGGTCTGCCGCCGAGTGTGGCCATCGAGCAGCGTGTCACTCGCGGCGGCGGGAAGAGCACCGTCGCGACCGTCACCGAGGTGTATCACTTTTTGCGTCTGCTCTTCTCGAAGCTCGGCGTGCAGCACTGCCCGAAGTGCGAGTGCGCGGTCGAATCGCAGACCACCGCAGCCGTCACGGCTCGCGTCGAGGCGCTCGCGAAAAAGGGGCGAGTGCGCGTGTTCGCCACGCTCGTGAAGGCGCGCAAGGGCTTCCACACGGACGTCGCGAAATGGGCGAAGCGCCAAGGCTTCGAGACGCTGATGGTGGATGGGCAGCTCGTGGATGTGGCGTATTTTCAAAAGCTGGAGCGCTTCCGCGAACACACCATCGAGGTGCTCGTCGGCGAGCGCACGCCTGCGGATACGAAAGGCGAGCGGCGGCGGAGACTGGAGGAACTCGTGAAGAGCGCGCTCCACATCGGACGCGGCACGATCCGCGTGCTTGATGCGAAGAATCGCGGCACAATTCTCAGCACCGAACGGGCGTGTCCGGATTGCGGCCAGTCGTTCGAGGAACTTGACCCGCGGCTGTTCTCGTTCAACTCGCCGCACGGCTGGTGCACCGAGTGCCGCGGCTTCGGCGAAGTGTGGAAGCACTACGTGAATCCGCGTCTCGAAACCGCGCTCGAGCAGGAACTCGACATCGAGCGTCAGGGCGAATCGCTGGAGGAAGGCGAAGCCGTCCCGTGTCCCGTGTGCATCGGCGCGCGGCTGAATCCGCAGGCGCGCGCCGTGCGACTGAATGATCGCACGATCGGCGAATACACCGCGATGCCGGTGCGCGACGCGCTCGCGCTTGCGGAGAAATTGCGCTTCACGCCGCGGCAGAAACCGATCGCGCAGGACATCGTGCCGGAGATCATCCAGCGACTCACCTTCATGGGAAAAGTCGGTCTCGATTATCTCTCACTCGACCGGAGCGCGAAGACGTTGAGCGGTGGCGAGAGCCAGCGCATCCGCCTTGCCGCGCAGCTTGGCAGCAATCTGCGCGGCGTGCTCTACGTGCTCGATGAGCCGACCATCGGCCTGCATCCGCGTGACAACGACGCATTGCTCGACACACTCACCGCGCTGCGCGCGAAAGGAAACTCGCTCGTGGTCGTCGAGCACGACGAGGAGACGATGCGGCGCGCGGACACGATCATAGATCTCGGCCCGCACGCTGGCGTGCATGGCGGCGAGGTCGTCGCCATCGGCACGCTGAAGGACATCGCCGACTCCGCGCGCAGTGCGACCGGGCAGTATTTGCGCCACCCGCTCGTGCATCCTACACGCGGCGTGCGACGTGATTTTGCCGACGCGAAGTGGCTCGAAGTCCGCGGCGCTCGCACGAACAACCTCAAGGATGTGGACGTGAAATTTCCGATCGGCAGGCTGAGTGTGATTAGTGGCATCAGTGGCAGCGGGAAGAGCACGCTGATGCGCGGAGTGCTGAAGCCAGGCGTGGAGCGCGAGCTGAAGGAAGCGGTGAAGCGTGGCAAGGCACTGTGGGCGAAAGCGAACAAACGAAAGGGTGGAAAGCTGGCGAAGCAGGCTGTCGTCGTGCGTCCGGCAGGCGTGCCTTCTTTCGCTGGCGTCGAATTCATCGAGGCTGTGCATGAGGTGGATCAGTCGCCGATCGGCAAAACCACGCGCTCGACGCCTGCGACCTATCTCGGAGTGTTCAACGAGATCCGCGGGCTCTTCGCGCAGCTCCCACTCGCGCGGATGCGCGGCTTCACGGCCTCGCGATTTTCATTCAACACGCAGGGCGGACGCTGCGAGACGTGCGGCGGGCAGGGCGTCATCCGCATGGAGATGGCGTTTCTCCCGACGAGCTACCAGCCGTGCACGGATTGCCACGGCAAGCGCTTCAACCCCGGGACACTCGAAGTGCTCTACAACGACAAGAGCATCGGCGACGTGATGGACATGTCGCTCGCGGAGGCCGCGGAATTTTTCAAGGCCGCACCGAAGATCAATCGTCCGCTCGCGTTGCTGTGCGACACCGGCCTCGGCTACATCCGGCTCGGCCAGCCGAGCCCGACGCTCAGCGGTGGCGAGGCGCAGCGGCTGAAGCTTGTCGCTGAACTTGTCCAAGGTGTCGCTCGCGATGCGAACTCACGCATGCGCCGCCAGCGCGAACCGAAGAGCACGCTCTACCTCCTCGAAGAACCGACGATCGGACTGCACATGGCCGATGTCGCCGAGCTGCTGAAAGTGCTGCATCGCCTCGTGGACGACGGCGCGACGGTGCTGGTCATCGAGCACAATCTCTCGCTCATCGCCGACGCCGACTACGTCGTGGACATCGGCCCCGAGGCCGGCGCTGCGGGCGGCGAAGTCGTCGCGTGCGGCACGCCCGAGGAAGTCGCGGCGCATCCGTTGAGCAGGACTGCGCCGTTTTTGCGGACCGTGCTTCCGGCGTAGCGTAGCGCTCCGGAGCAGCGGCGGTGGGAATGTGGAGCCGACGACTCGTCGGCTCAAACGGTGGAAATGCGAATGGCTCTCGGTCTCGCACTCACGCCAGGCAGGGCCGAACCACCATTGCGCTCACACAACAGCGTGCCGACGGGTCGTCGGCGCTACATTGTCGCTTGCCGTGCCGTTTCGCCTCGGCTGTCCTGCGCGTCCCATGAGCACCCTGAATTTCGCAATCGTCGGCACTGGCGGCATCACTTTGCAAAACCACCTGCCCGGACTCGCGATGTGCGGCGATGTGCGCGTCACAGCACTGTGCGACACGAATCCCGCGACGCTCGAAGCCGCGCGGCAGCAGACGGGCGTCACCATTTGCTCGACGAACTACGAGGACATCGTGCAGCGCGACGAAGTGCATGCGGTGATCATCGCCACGCCGAATTTCACCCACGCGCCGATCGCGCTCGCGGCCATCGCAGCGGGCAAGCATGTGCTCTGCGAAAAACCGATCGCGATGAATTACGGCGAGGCGTGCGGGATGGCGGCGGCGGCGGAGCGCGCGGGCGTGCGGCACATGACGGCGTTCACGTATCGCTTCGTGCCCGCGATGCGCTACCTCGGGCATCTCATCGAGCGCGGCGACCTCGGGCAGCCGTATCATTTCCGCTCGTGCCGTCTGCAGGACTGGGGCACGCGTCCGCTCGGCTGGCGCATGGTGAAAAAACTCGCGGGCACCGGCGAACTCGGCGACATGCTCAGCCACCGCATCAATTTCGCGCAGTTCCTCATCGGCCCGATGCGGCGGCTCGTGGCGAATGTGAAAAATTTAACACCCATGCGCGGCGGACTGCCGAACGACACCGAGGACTGGGTGGCGATCCTCGCGGATTTTCAAAATGGCGCGACCGGCGTGCTGGAGAGCTCGAAGCTCGCGAGCGGACGCAACGAGTCGTGGCGCTCGCTTGACTACGTGGAACTGAACGGCAGCGAGGGCACGTTCGAGTTCACGACGGGAAAATGGAACGAACTTATCTTCGGCAAAGTCGGTGGCCCCGGCCTCGCACCGCTGCCCGTGCCGCGCGAATTCTGGACGTGGCCCGGCTCGCCGCGCGATCCCGGCGCGGGCGATCCACTCGTCACATTCCGCTACGATCAGGCGTTCGAGTTTGTGGACGCGATCCGCTCGCAGCGCCCGTGCGTGCCGAGCTTCGTCGAGGGTGCAAATGTGATCCGCGTGATGGACGCGGCGCTGGAATCCGCGGAGAGCGGTGCGTGGGTGGATCTTGTTTAATTGCGGAAAACCGCAGATTCATCACTTATGAAAATAGCAGTCATCACTGGCGCCGGCAGCGGCGTGGGTCGGGCAACGGCAGTCGCGCTGGCTTCGCAAGGCTGGAGCGTGGCGCTCGTCGGCAGACGCGAGAGCGTGCTGCTGGAGACGGCGGGCATCGCGGGCGAACACGGTGGCAAGGTGCTCGTGTGCCCGTGCGACATCGGCGATTCCGCGGCGGTGACGGCGATGGGGAAGCGCGTGTTTGCGGAGTTTGGCGAGGTCGAGGTGCTGGTGAATGCCGCAGGAACAAACGCGCCGAAGCGTGCGCTCGAAGTCCTCTCGCTCGACGACTACCACGACATGATGAACGCGAACCTCAACGGCGCGTACTACTGCGCGCAGGCATTCCTGCCGGGGATGCGCACGCGCGGCAGTGGCACGATCGTGAATGTGATTTCCGACGCGGGAAAGGCCGCGTCGCCGAAGGCCGGGCCGGCGTATGTGATGTCGAAGTTTGGCCTCGCGGGACTCACGCAGAGCATCAATGCCGAAGAGCGCGGACGCGGCGTGCGCGGCATCGCGATTTTCCCCGGCGACATTGACACGCCGCTGCTGCAGAAGCGACCCGTGGTGCCCGACGCCGATGCGCTCGCGAAGATGATGCGCCCGGAGGACGTGGCGGATTGCTGCGTGTTTGCCATCAACATGCCCGCGCATGTGATCATCGAGGAGATGGTCGTGCGGCCGCGCTGAGGCGGAATTGCGCAAGTTGCGACGGGTGACCGGGCAGTCACTTGGCGACGGACGGTGCAATGTAGCGCCGACGACCCGTCGGCATGCGCGGGCTTGCGGATTGGAACAGGGCGCTGTGCCAGATTCTGCACGTGAGGCTGTCATCCGTGAGCCGGGGATGCCGACGAGTCGTCGGCGCTACATTGTGCCCGCCGCCTTCCGGTGAGGGTTGCAAATTCTGCTAACACGTCGCGCTGGCGACGGTAGCTTCCACGCATGGTGAGTCCTCTCAAAATATCGTCCCTTGTCCTTGCTTCGGTGGCCGCTGCTTCGGCGGCGGTTGGCGTGGATTTCCAGCGGGACATCCAGCCGATTTTTGCCGAGCACTGTTATGAATGCCACGGGCCGGATCAGCAGAAGGGCGGGCTGAATTTCACGACTCGTGAGGGTGCGATAAAGGTGCTGGAGAGCGAGGCGGCGTCGATCGTGCCGGGGCATCCGGATAAGAGTGAGGCGCTCGTTCGGATGCTCACGAATGACGAGGACGACATGATGCCGCCGAAGAAGAAGGCGAAGCGTCCGACGAAGGAGAAGATCGAGCTTTTCAAAAAGTGGATATCGAGCGGCGCGGAGTGGACGGAGCACTGGGCTTACAAGCCGGTGGTGCGGCCTGGGGTTCCGAAGGTGAGTGCTCAGTTCTCAGTGTTCAGTGCTCAGTCAAAGCAGGGCGCGCAAAGTGAGAAACTGAGCACTAACTCGGTTGACGCGTTCATCCTCGCACGGCTGGAACGCGAGGGCGTCAAGCCTTCGTCGGTCGCGGATTCGTTCACTCTTTGCCGCCGACTTTACCTCGATCTCACTGGGTTGGTGCCGACGCCGGAGGAGGCGGATCTATTTGTGAAGGCCGCAGCGGCAAACCGTCAACAAGCTGTGGAGGCACTCACAGATCGGCTGCTCGCGTCGCCACATTTCGGCGAGCGATGGGGGCGGCACTGGCTCGACAAGGCGCGTTATGCGGACAGTGATGGCTACGAAAAGGACAAGCCTCGTCCGGATGCTTGGCGGTATCGCGACTGGGTGATTGCGGCGGTGAATTGCGACATGCCGTTTGATCAATTTACCGTCGAGCAGATCGCGGGTGATCTGCTGCCGAGTGCGACGTCGGAGCAGAAACTTGCGACGGCATTTCATCGCCAGACGCTGACAAACACCGAGGGCGGCGTGGACCAGGAGCAGTTCCGCAACGAAGCGGTCTTCGATCGCACGGAGACGACGGGCGCGGTGTGGCTCGGCCTCACGGTTGGCTGCGCGCGCTGCCACACGCACAAATACGACCGCATCTCGCAGCGCGAATACTATCAGCTCTTTGCGTTCTTCAACAACGGCGACGAGACGGTGGCGAAGGTCGGCAAGTCCGCCAGCGCGCTCGCCGAATACGAGGCAAAGAATGCGGCGCATCTTACGAAGCTGAAGGAGATCGAGGTGAAGGTCGCCGCCGCGCGCGAAGGGCTGAAGCAGCATCTTCCCGCGTGGGAAAAGGAGACGCACGCACGGCTCGCGGCGCTCGAGGGGAAAAAGGCGGAGCGCAAGGTGCTCGACCTTTCCGCGGTGAAATCGGCGGGCAAGACGACTTTCACAAAGCTCGACGACGGCTCGTGGCTCGCGGGCGGCACGCAGGCGAAGGAGGACACTTACACGATCACGGCGAAGCTCCCCGCGGCGGCGATCAGCGCGCTGATGCTGGAGGTGCTGCCGGATGATTCGCTGCCGGACAAGGGGCCGGGCCGCGCGGACAAGGGTAACTTTGTGCTGAGCGAATTCCGCGTGCAGTCGCGCGATGGCGCGAAGCTCGCGCTGCATTCGCCGAAGGCGGACTACGAGCAGACGGGATGGAAAGTCGATGGCGCGCTCGACGGAAAACCGGAGACGGGCTGGGGCGTGGGCGGCGGTGTCGGCAAGCCGCACAATGCGACGTTCCAATTCGAGCAGCCGCTCGATGGCGCGAAGACGGGCGAGGTGACGGTCGCGCTGCAGCAGACTTACGCGAAGGGGAATCATTGCATCGGGCGCTTCCGGCTCGTGGCGCTCGTGGGCGAGACGGAGGAAAGTGTGGCGCCTGCGGAGGTGCGGCGGCTGGTGCGTGTCGGCTCGGAAAAATGGACGAACGAGGATCGCGTGGTGATCCTCGATTGGGCTGTGAAACGCGACCCGGCTGCGCAGGCAGTCGCTTTGGAGGCGGAGAAAATCGCGGCATCGGGACCGCCGCCGCCGTTCATGGATGTTCGGGTGATTTCACAGCGTGCGACTCCGCGCGACACGCGCATCCTGCACCGAGGCGAGTTTCTTTCGCCGACGGATCCCGTGCAGCCGAACACGCTCGCGTCGCTGCCGCCGCTGCGTGCGCGCGCTGGCGGCGCGGCCGACCGGCTCGACTTTGCGCGCTGGCTCGTGAGCCGCGAGAATCCGCTCACGGCGCGCGTGACGGTGAATCACATCTGGGCGCAGCTTTTCGGCACGGGGATTGTGCGGACGGAGGCGGACTTCGGCGTGCGCGGTGAAGTGCCATCGCATCCGGAATTGCTCGACTGGCTCGCGGATGAATTCGTCGCGAAGGGCTGGAGCCGGAAGCACATGATCCGGCTGCTGGTCACGAGCGCGACGTATCAGCAGAGCGCGGCGCAGCGGCCCGAATTGCGCGATGTGGATCCGCTGAACCGGCTGCTCGCGCGGCAGGCGCGCATCCGCGTCGAGGGGGAGATCGTGCGCGACCTGCATCTCGCCGTGAGCGGTTTGCTCTCGGCGAAAATCGGCGGGCCGAGTGTCTTTCCGCCGATGCCGCCCGAGGTCGCGGCGCTCAGCTACGCGGGCAATTTCAAGTGGACCGAGAGCAGCGGCGAGGATCGGTATCGCCGTGCGATGTACACTTTCTTCAAGCGCACCGCACCGCATCCGGACCTGACGACTTTCGACTGCCCGGATGCGAACACGGCGTGTGTCACGCGGACGGTTTCCGACACGCCGCTGCAGGCGCTTGCGACGCTGAATGCGCAAGTGTTCGCCGAGGCGGCGCGTGCGCTCGCCACCCGTGTGCTGCGCGAGGTGAGCGGGGATGATGCGCCGCGCGTGGAGCGTGCATTCCGGCTGTGCCTCGCGCGTCCGCCTACGGGCGCGGAGAGTTCGCGGCTTATGGCGCTGCTCAGTCAGGCGCGCGCATTTTACACCGCGAATCCCGCGGAGGCGAAGAAGCTCATCGCGAATGCGAAGGAGACGAACATCACGGAAGTCGCCGCGTGGACGGCGATGACGCGCATCGTGATGAATACCGACGAATTCATTACCCGGAACTGACCCATGCATCCTCTCGACAAAGCGATTCATCTTTCCCGCCGCGAATTCTTCACCAGCACCGCGAGCGGGCTCGGACTGCTTGCGCTTTCATCCATGTTGCAGGGCGAAGGGCTGCTCGCGGCACCGGCGACCGGTGATCCTCTCGCGCCGCGTGCGCCGCATTTTGCGCCGAAGGCGAAGAACTGCATCTTCATCTTCATGGAGGGCGCGCCTTCGCAGATCGATCTGTTCGATCCGAAGCCGAAGCTGAATGAGCTGAATGGGCAGCCGTTGCCGGAGTCCATGACGAAGAATGTGCGGTTTGCGTTCATCAAGAAGGAGACTGCGCGGCTGATGGGGTCGCCACGGAAATTTGCGAAGCACGGGCAGTGCGGGATGGAGTTCAGCGACCTGCTGCCGAACATGGCGAAGTGCGCGGACGATCTGCTCATGGTGCGCTCGATGCACACGGATCAGTTCAATCATCACCCGGCGCAACTGCTCATGCACTGCGGGCGCGCGCAGTTTGGGCTGCCGACGATGGGTGCGTGGCTGAACTACGGGCTCGGCTCCGAGTCGCGCAATCTGCCGGGCTACGTCGTGCTGAGTGCGGGGCGGGGGACGAGCGGCGGGGCGTCGCTGTGGCAGAGCGGATTCCTGCCGTCGGTGTATGCGGGCGTGCAATTCCGCAGTCAGGGCGCGCCGGTGCTGAATCTTGAGAATCCCGCGGGCCTGCCGCCGGAGCTTCAGCGCGCGGGACTCGACACGCTCGCGGGGCTGAACGAGGCGCGCTTTGCGCAAATGCACGACCCGGAAATCCAGAGCCGCATCGCCGCGTATGAACTCGCGTTTCGCATGCAGAGCGCGGCGCCGGAACTGATCGACCTTTCCAAGGAAGACCCGAAGACGCTCGCGGCGTACGGCGTGAACCGCGGCGAGCCGGACATCAAGGCCACGCGCGCCGGCGGGCCGGGGCAGTACAAGAGCTTCGCGACGAACTGCCTCCTCGCGCGGCGGCTTGTGGAGCGCGGCGTGCGTTTTGTGAATGTCGTCCACGCATCGTGGGACCATCACTCGAATCTCGACAACGAACTCGCGTTCAACGCCGGCATGAGCGACCAGCCCGTCGCCGCGCTCATCCAGGATTTGAAAGCGCGCGGCCTGCTCGATGAGACACTCATCGTGTGGTGCGGCGAATTCGGCCGCACGCCGCTCGGCGAGAATCGCGCCGGGAGTAAGAACGTCACCGGGCGCGACCATCACCCGAATGCCTTCACCGTGCTGCTCGCGGGCGGCGGGATCAAAGGTGGCATGACATACGGCGAGACGGACGAGATCGGCTGGTCGGTCGTGCGCGACCCGGTGCACATCAATGATCTCCACGCGACGATCCTGAATCAGTTTGGGATCGATCACATGCGACTCACGCATCGCTTCCAAGGTCGCGATTTCCGGCTCACGGATGTCGCGGGGAAGATCGTGAAGCCTTGGATTGCGTGATCCAATGTGGGGCTGACGACTCGTCGGCCCGGCAGGCGTGCGACAGCGGATGGTGCGTTTCGTGCAGCACGCGTTTTTCGATTCCGGGAGTTGTCCGTCTTTCCACGGTTTGGACCGACGAGTCGTCGGTTCTACATTGCGCGCTTTCCGGAGCCTTGCATACCGAACACTCGACTTGCTGAACACGGCTCCGGTATCAATGACGCACAGTCGCATTCCTCAACTGCATCTGCCTCCTCCCATGAAAACGAAAATGTTGCTTGTCCTCGTCACCGCAGCCTTCGGCATCGCCGGAGCTGCGGAAAAATCTGCGCCGGAAGCGCGCGCGAAGAGGGGCGGAATCGGGTATCCGCCGGAGTTTTCGGGGGCGCAGGTGGTGAATTACAAGACGGTCGGGGAGACGAAGCTTGCGCTCTACATTTTCAACCCCGAGGGGCCCAAGGTATCGGACTCGCGGGCGGCGATCGTGTTTTTCTTCGGCGGCGGGTGGACGAGCGGTTCGCCGGGGCAGTTTGAGCAGCAGTGCCGGTATCTCGCGTCGCGCGGGATGGTGGCGATCACGGCGGACTATCGCGTGGCGTCGCGGCATCAGGTGAAGGCGGCGCAGTGTGTGGCGGATGCGAAGTCGGCGATCCGCTACGTGCGCGCTCATGCAGCGGAACTCGGCGTGGATCCGAAGCGAATCGCGGCGGGCGGCGGCTCGGCGGGCGGGCACATCGCGGGATGCACGGGTACGGTGCCGGGGCTCGATGAGCCGGGTGAGGATGCAAAGGTGAGTTCGGTGCCGGATGCGATGGTGCTTTTCAATCCCGCGCTCACGCTCGCGCCGGTGAATGGGAATGACTTCGGGGGATTCGGCGCGCGGCTTCCTGCGGAGAAACTCGGCGCCGAGCCCGTGGCGATTTCGCCGACCCACAATGTGAAGGCGGGTGCGCCGCCGACGATCGTCTTTCACGGCAAGGCGGACACGACTGTGCCGTTTGCGACGGTGGAGGCATTCGCGAGCGCGATGAAGAAGGCGGGGAACCGCTGCGAGGTCGCGGGGTTCGAGGGGCAGCAGCACGGATTTTTTAATTTCGGCCGCGGCGACAATGCAATGTTTCTCGCGACGCTTACGCAGGCGGACAAATTTCTCGTGTCGCTCGGCTGGCTCAGCGGCGAGCCGACGGTGGAGAAATTTTTCGACGCGGCGAAGTGAGTTCCTTGCCTGGGCGGCTAGAGCGACGCGGTTTTTCGGGGGAGAGTCGCGAACCTGCGTCGTTCGCGCCAGCCGACGAATGCAACCAGGCTAAGCGCGCCAAAAACGGTCGCGGGTTCCGGGACAGGCACGACTTCAAAATACCCGCCAAATTGCACTGCCGAGTAGCCGCCCAAGCCATTGAACGAGACGTCTGATTGCGCGAATGTGTTTGTAAAGGCCGTGAGCGCATTCCCTGCAAAGAAGAGGTGGTCGGCGCCGTCTTCGTAGCTGAGCACGCTTAGCGTAGTGCTCGCTGCATGCGTGCCGATTCCACCGAACTGGACGACGTTCGATCCGCCCGTTGTGCCGAAATCGAGTGTTGAATTTGCCGAAAGGAGAAGTGCCCCGATACCTGTGGTGCCAGCCGCACCTTCGGAGATCCCGCCGAGGTTCAATGTGCCGCCATTCAGCGTAAAGGTCGCCGCGTTGTTCAGCTTGTCGTTGCCTCCACCATTCAGCAGGAGCGTGCCGCCGCCGTGGACGGTGATGCCGGAAGTGGAGCCCAGTGCCGCCGCTGCCGCAGCCTTCAAAGTGCCGCCGGTAACCGCAGTCGTGCCGGTGTACGTATTGGCAGAGCCGAGGGTGAGTTGCGCGGTACCGGATTTGGTCAGGGATCCCGTCCCGGTAATCGTGCTCGTCAGCGTGGCCACGGCACCGGTGCCGTAGATTCCGTCGTTGGACTGGTTCACTGTCAGCGCTGTCCCATTCAGCGTGATGGTCTGGGTCTGGCTTCCAGTCGTCGCCGTGAACTGACTCGCCAGGCTGCCGACTGTCTGCGTGGAGTTGTTCAGGGTGAGCGCCGTATTGTTGGTGCCGGTCTGGAAGAGCGTCAGCCCACCGGTTCCCATTGCCGAACCGCCATTCACCGTGAGCGTCCCGTTCCCAATCTGTGTTGCTCCGGTCAGCGTGTTTGCAGCTCCCGATAGGATGAGATTTCCGGCAGCTTGCTTGATCAGCGCTCCGCTTCCGGAGGCGTTGCCCGAAAAAGTCAGTGAGCCGGCGGCTCCATTTGCCTCGATCCGCGTGTCGCCATTCAGAGCCACCGTGCCCTGCCACGTCACAGCAGCGCCGCTCAGGATATCCAGCGAAGGATTGGCGGTCTGATTCGGGCTGAAGGTGAGCGCCTGAGTCGTTCCGCCGTAGGTTCCCGCGACATTCAGCGTCATTCGTCCGCCCGTTGAGACCGCCACAGTGCCGGTCGTCGGCAGCGCGGCGACGGCGTCCACGCGAAGCTTGCCTCCAGCGCTTCCTCCGGTGATATTCGTGCCGCCATCCCATGAGTTGGTTCCGCTGAGTCGCAGGTCAACGGTGCTGCTGGCGTTTACCGTGAGACTTTTGCTCGTTCCGGAGATGTTGCTGGAGATGACGATGTTGCCGCTGCCATCCACATTCACGATGTTGGCGGTGGAATCTGCGAGCGCCACGGACATGTTTTGCGTCCCGGTCCCCTGAGTGGGCTGGAGAGTCAAAGTCACGCTGCTTCCGTTGCGCAGGATCACATCATTTACGCCATTCACTGTCGCGCCGTTCAAAGTGAGCGTGCCTGCACTTGTCGTCGAACTATCGCCGATGGTGACGCCGCCGCTCGTGCGCGCCGATGTCACCTCGATCGCGCCGACAGCTTGATTCGCCGTGCCGTTATTGGTCGGGCTGCTCATGCTGATGCCCAATCCCGTGGCCGTAGTGGGATTCGCGCCGAATTGCGCCACGTCTGTGGTGCCGGGCGTCGCGTTGCCGGTCCAGTTCGTGCCGGTGAGCCAGGATGTTCCGCCGGTGTTGCTCCAGAGTATGGTACCAGCATGTGCGTCGATGGCTCCCAGGCCCAAGAAGGCGGCTAGCACGAAAGTGATGGAGGTGCCCCGGCAAGTAATGCGACTGAGATGAGGGAGGTTTGCTGGCTTTGAGAGCAGACCCGGCCGCAAAGTAGCGGCTGGTTCATTGAGCGAACGGGAACTCGCGCTTGGATTTTTAAGGTGCGACAAAGTCGGTTGGATGGGCTTCATGATTTGGCTTTTTTGGAATGACTTCAATGAGCCCCGGCGAGGAGGGGATGCCCTCCGAAGCGTTGCGAAAGTCACATGTCCCTGTGTCAAACTGGCGGCTTGAGGGTGAAATCCGTGCGGAGTTTGTGAGACGTAACGGAGTCACGGATGGCTTTCATGTGGCCGAAGAAGCGGAACTGCCACAATGCGATCCGTGCACGACGCCGTCCGCCGCGTTTCGTCCGTTGCTGACTTTAAGGATCAGTCAGTTTGAATGTGCAGCCTTCATATTTTGCCTCGCTTCAAGCAGAGGACCGTCTCTCCGGGATTTCCCTGCAGAGCGGTGAGATGGATGCAAGCCTGCGTGCCGGGCGCGGAAAACCAGCCACTCAAGAAATGACAAAGGCCGGACGCCTCATGGCATCCGGCCTTTGTCGTTCTTACCAGATTGAGTGTCCGCGTTCCTGAGCTGTTGTTACTCGAATCGGAAGCGGCCTTGCTCGGCTGGTTCCTCGGCGACTGGGTTGCGCAGGATCCCGATTTTCTCGATCTCGATCTCGGCGACATCGCCGGCGAGCAGCCACCGGGGAGGGGTGCGTGCCATGCCGACGCCGTGCGGCGTACCGGTGAGGATCACGGTGCCGGGGAGCAGCGTGTTGCTGGAGCTGAGGAACTCGATGATCGTCGCGATGTCGAAAATCATGTCGCTCGTGGTCCAGTCCTGCAGCGTCTCGCCGTTCACGCGCGCGGCGATTTTCAGCGTGTGCGGGTCGGGGATTTCGTCGGTCGTCACGAGCACGGGGCCGAGCGGGCAGAAGGTGTCGAAGGATTTGCCGCGGCACCACTGTCCGCCGCCGCCTTCCTTCTGCCAGTCTCGTGCGCTCACGTCGTTCGCGCAGGTGTAGCCCAAGACGTAGTCGAGCGCACTTTCGCGCGTCACATTTTTTGCGGCCTTGCCGATGACGACGGCGAGTTCCGCCTCGTAGTCCACCTTGTCGCTGCGCAGACGGCGGGGGAGGAGAATCGGGCCTTCCGGATCTTGGGCTGCGCCGGTGGACTTCACGAAGAGCACGGGAAATTTCGGCTCTGGCGAATTCGATTCCGCGGCATGCTTCCGGTAGTTCAGGCCGATGCAGAGGATGGAAGTCGGCACGATGGGTGCGAGCAGCTTTCCCGCGACCGCTTCGCCTGTGTCTGCGAACGGGCCGAACGGGCCGCCGGTGAGACGCGTGAAATTTCCACCGTCGTGCTGGCGGGCGAAGGTGATGGATTGGTCGGAGAGTTGGAGTCGTGCGATGCGCATGGGAGCCGGCTAGAAACTGTGAAATCGCCCCGCGTGCAAGCGGACAAGAGGATGCGGTCCACGAAAAACTTGAAAACCCCGGAGTGAGCAGAACCCCTTTCGTGGCCATTTCGCGTTTCGGCTTGTGAAAACTTCGGGGCAGCCGCAGGGGCGCGGATAGGATCGTAGGCGCAATCGGGAGATTGCGCGGACGTGGGCTGCCGCCCACGCTTACGATGGCGAACTTTCGATTTGCCAGCGGCGTGAAGCTGCGCAGACTGCGCGCCCATTTTCTAAAAAATCAAAATGAACAAACCAAAAGTCCTAGTGGCCGATCCAGTGAGCGAGCGCGGCATCGCGGAATTGCAGGAGGGCGGGCTGCTCGACGTGACCGTGAAGACGGGCCTCAAGGAAGAAGAGCTTCTGAAAATCATCGGTGAATTCGACGGCCTAGTCGTGCGCTCACAGACGAAAGTGAATGCCAAGGTCATTGAGGCGGCAAAGAATCTGAAAGTCGTCGGACGTGCCGGCGTCGGCGTGGACAATGTGGACGTGGAGGCTGCGACGAAGCGCGGCGTGGTGGTGATGAACACGCCCGCGGGCAATACGATTTCGACGGCGGAGCACGCGTTCAGCCTCATGATGTCCATCTCGCGCAACATCCCGCAGGCGGATGCCTCGGTGAAGTCGGGCAAGTGGGATCGCAAGTCTTTTGAGGGTGTCGAACTTTATGGCAAGACGCTCGCCATTCTCGGCATGGGCCGCATCGGCACGGAGATCGCGCGGCGGGCGATCGCGTTCGGCATGCGCGTGTATGCCTACGACCCGTATCTCTCCGCGAGCCGCGCGCGTTCGCTGCAGGTGGAACTCGTCGAGCGTCTCGATGAGATCGTGCCCCTGGCCGACTACATCACGATGCACATGCCGCTCACGGATGAGACGAAAAACATGCTGAACGCCGAGCGCCTCGCGAAGACGAAGAAGGGCGTGCGGATTGTGAACTGCGCACGCGGAGGGCTCATTGACGAGAAGGCGCTTTACGACGCGCTGAAGAGCAAGCAGGTCGCCGCCGCCGCGCTCGACGTGTACGAAGTGGAGCCGCCGCCCGCGGATTTCCCGCTGCGTTCACTTTCGAATATCGTCCTCACGCCGCATCTCGGCGCGAGCACTGCGGAAGCGCAGGAAAATGTGGGCATCGAAGTCGCGCAGCAGATCCGCGCGATGCTGATGAGCGGCGAAGTCCGCAACGCGGTGAACATGCCGAATGTGGACGCGAAGACGCTCGCGATCATCGGGCCGCACATCCGGCTCGGCGCACGCCTCGGCACGCTCATCCGCCAGATTGCGGCAAAACGCTGCGACACGCTGAACATCAATTTCGCCGGCAAGATCAACGAGCACGACACCACTGCCGTCACGCGTGCGATCCTGAAGAGCTTCCTGCACGCCGCGAGCGGTGGCGAAGTGAACGAGGTGAATGCGCCGGACTTTGCAAAGCAGCTCGGCCTGAAAGTGACCGAAACCCGCGAGAGCAACGGCGGCGACTTTGCGGAGCTCATCGAACTCACCGCGACCGGCGAGGGCGGATGGGTGAGCGTCGCGGGGACATTCTTCGGCAACCAGGCGCGAGTCGTGAAGATGAATGGCCGCCACATTGAGGCGCGGCCAGATGGCGTGTTGCTGATCTACGAAAACAAGGATCGCCCCGGCATGGTCGGATGGATCGGCAACCTCATGGGCAAGCACGGCGTGAACATCGCCAGCATGAGCCTCGGCCGCACCGAAGCCGGCGGCCTCGCTCTCGCGGTGCTGAACCTCGACAGCGTCCCAGGCGAAGCGGTGCTGAAGGAAATGCTCGCCGAACCGGACATCAAGTCCGCGCAGGTCGTGCAGCTCTAGCATTCCACAGCGTCGCGCAGGCCCCAAGGAGCGGCGACATTCCTGTCGCCGACCCATCGTCACGCTTGAGGCGCACACTTCTTCGGAAAAACGGCGGGTGCGGTCGTGCCTTCAACCACCGTGTTCATCGGAAGCCGTTGCGCCTGCGGCGCAGACGCGCACGGCGACAGGAATGTCGCCGCTCCCACTGGGCCGCTGACTCATTTGTCGATTTCGCAGGGAGTCTGGGTGAAATCCCGCTCGCACCGCGCACGCCTCTGCGTGTAAAGGCGCGCGTGAAGTTTTCCATTCTCAGCAAAGCTCCGGCGGTATTGCCGGGCGTCCGCCTTTTCACCACCGCACACCGCAAGGCATTGCCGCGCGGGATTTCCGAGAGCGAGCTTTCGCTGAAGCCCGGCTCACGCGTCTTCCATCACGGCGAAAATGTGCTGTGCGTCGGACTCGGCGATGCGGGGAAAGTGACCGCCGATGAAATGCGCCATGCGGCAGGTTGCGCCGCGATGGCGATGAAGCGCAGCGGGCGCACGCGCTTCACGCTGCACCTCGGCGAATGGGCGCAGTTCGCCGGAGCGGCGGTCGAGGGCATGATGCTCGCTGACTATGCATATGAGGAATTCAAGGCGACACGAAGCCGTGCGCTGGAGCAGGTGAATGTGATCGTCGGTGCGAGGCAGATCGTGGGTGCGAAGAAGGATGTGTCGCTGGCGCAGACTGTCGGTGAATTTACGAATCTCGCGCGGGGCATCGCGAACCGGCCGGGCAATGTCCTCTTTCCAGAAACACTCGCCGAAGAGGCGCGCTGGCATGCGAAGAAGCACGGACTCAAATGCACGGTGCTCGATGAAAAGCAGCTTCGCGCCCGGCGATTCGGTGGCATCACGGCCGTGGGTGGTGGCAGTGCGCGCCCGCCTCGGCTGATCGTTTTGGAGCACCGCGGAGGTCCGCGCACGCAGGCGCCGCTCGCACTTGTCGGAAAGGCGGTGACGTTCGACACGGGCGGCATTTCGATCAAACCCGCCGGCGACATGGAGCAGATGATCTGGGACAAGTGCGGCGGTGCTGCCGTGCTTGGCGCGATGCTCGCCATCGCAAAGCTCGGGGTGAAACGCAACGTCATCGGCCTGATTCCGTCCGCCGAGAACATGCCTAGCTCGACTGCGTACCGTCCCGGCGACATCGTCACGTGCTACGATGGGCGTCATGTGGAAATCGTGAACACCGATGCCGAGGGCCGGATGATTCTCGCGGATGCCATCGGCTATGCGCGCAAGGATCACCGTGCCTCTGCCATCGTGGACATCGCCACGCTCACAGGCGCGGTCGGTGTCGCGCTCGGTGAAGCTGCGGCGGGACTTTGGAGCAGCGACGATCGTCTGCGGGATGCCACGCTCGATGCCGCAAAAAAATCCGGCGAGCGCCTGTGGCCCATGCCGCATTTTCCCGAATACGACGACGCGATCCGCAGCGATGTGGCGCTCTTGAAAAACAGCGGTGGGCGCATGGCTGGTGCATGCACCGCGGCGGCATTCCTGCGGACCTTCGCCGAGAAGACGCCATGGGCGCATCTCGACATCGCCTACATGGCGCATCGCAACAAGGACGGTGTCGCCATGGCGAAGGGTGCGACCGGCTTCGGTGTGCGCACGATGATCGAGATCGCTTCACGCTGGCCCTGAGTGCAAGCCGCCGTCCCGATGCGGCGGGGAAAAGGAACGGGCTTTTTCCGCCTTGGAAAAAGTGGAGAGTAGGGGGGTCGAACCCCTGACCTCGTCATTGCGAACGACGCGCTCTACCAACTGAGCTAACTCCCCGTTTGCTGCGAAACTGAGGGCCGAAACTATCCGCAGAAGAAAAACCCGGGCAAGAGAAAAGTGAACATCGGGCCGAAATTGCGGTGGGCACCGGAAAAACGAGTGCGCGGCATCACTTGAGCATTTCCGAGTTCTGCACCATTCTTTCGGTCAACATGAAACGTTTCGCATTGTCCCTCGTCCTTGCGGTTGCCCTCCTCGGTGTGTCCCACGCGGTGATCAAGCGCGATTCCATGGACGTGCTGCGCGAGAGTCAGGAGGCCTTTGAAAAGCGCGACTTTGATCGCGCAGTGACGCTCCTCACCGAGGCGATCGAGTCGAACCCGAAGCTGATTCCCGCCTACGTCCTCCGCGGCCTTGCGAATGCGTCACGTGGCAAGTTTGAGGAGGCGATTGCCGATTACTCGAAGGCGGCGGAACTGGCTCCGGATGACGAGCGTCCCCGGTTGCTGCGCGCAGCGATTCATCAGATCCAAAGGAATTTCGACAAGGCAATCGCGGACATTGATTTTGCGCTGAAGAAAGACCCGACGAATTCCGAACTGCTCTCAACTCGCGGAGTCTGCCGCGCGCAAAAGGGCGATGACGATGGCGCGCTGAAAGACTTCGAGGCCGCGGTGAAAGCAGATCCGAAAAATGTGCACGGCCTGCAGCTTCGCGGCTCTGCGTATTCGGAAAAGGGCGAGAAGGACAAGGCGCTCGGTGATTTCAAGGAGGCCATCGCGCTCGATCCGAACAACGCGGCGACCTATCTCTACCGTGCGCACCTTTACCTCGTGGAATCCGATCCGGAATCCGCGCTGGCTGATCTTGAGGAAGTGATGCGTCGTGCGCCAGATTTTCCGGGTGCGGCAAACGACTACGCATGGACGCTGGCGACGAATCCCAAGGATACGGTTCGCAACGGACGCAAGGCCATCGAATACGCGAAGAAGGCATGCCACGAGACCGACTACAAACACGCGCCGACGGTGGATACGCTCGCAGCCGCTTACGCCGAGGCAGGTGATTGGGATGAGGCGCTGAAGTGGCAGAAGGAAGCGCTCACCCTCGCGGAAAAGACGCATCCTGATGACGTCAAGGGCATGAAGGAGCGGGTCGCGCTTTTCACGGAGAAGAAGCCCTTCCGCGAAGTGCCGGTGCGCGAGAAGAAGCAGAAGCCGTAGTGCCCGCCTACGCCGCCTCCTGAGGCACGAGTTTCGCGAGTTCCTCCACGAGCGCGGGCACGCTGAGATTTTCCGCGAGGCCGTCGTAGTTCAGCAGCACGCGATGGCCGAGGACTTCAGGTGCGAAATGGCGGATGTCCTCGAAGGCCACATGCGCGCGTCCTTCCGCAAGAGCACGCACGCGGGCGGCTTTGATGAGCGCCTGCACGGCTCGCGGCGATGCGCCCCATTTCACGAATTTTTTCACCTGCTCGCCGCTCTCGACGGCGTCGGGATGCGTCGCGAGCACGAGGCGCACGGCGAAGTCGCGCAGCGGATCGGCGACGACCACTTTGTCGAGCACGCTGCGAAGTTCCATGATGCGGTCGCCGCTCATGATCTTCGGCACGTCGCTGGAGCCGCCGAGCGTGGTGCGGCGCACCATTTCGTTCAGTTCGGCGCGGTTGAGAAAGGGCACGTTCAGCTTGAACATGAAGCGGTCGAGTTGCGCTTCGGGCAACGGGTAGGTGCCTTCCTGTTCGAGCGGATTTTGCGTCGCGAGGACGAAGAACGGCTGCCGCAGCACATGCGTCTCGCCACCCGCGGTGATGGTGCCTTCCTGCATGGTCTCGAGCAGTGCGGACTGCGTCTTCGGTGTGGCGCGGTTGATTTCATCTGCGAGCAGGAGCTGTGTAAAAATGGGGCCGCGGCGAAACTCAAACTGGTAGCGCCCATCCGGCCCCGCGCTCATCACCGTGGTGCCGATGATATCGGCAGGCATGAGGTCTGGTGTGAATTGAATGCGGCGAAAATCGAGATCGAGCGCGCGTGCGAGCGTCTTCACCAGCTCGGTCTTGCCGAGGCCGGGCACGCCTTCGAGTAGCACATTCCCGCCTGCGACGATGGCGGTGAGCACGCCGTCTACGACGCGCTGCTGACCGACGATCACCCGCCCGACGCTGTCGCGCAGTCGCTGGAAGTCTTCGCGGAATCGTTGAGCCTCGGCCTGAAGTTGTGCGGTGTCGGACATTGGATTTGCAGCTTGAAAACAGGATGCGGATACGTCGAGCGCGGAGTGCTTCGACTCGCGCGCGCCGTGGGGAAAATCACCGTTGGCGGCGTGGAACATGCGTGCTAATGGTGTCGTATGGCTGAAGCACGCCGAGAGTTCACTTTGAAAAACCTGCGCAAGGCGCTCGAGGCCGGCGCGCGCGCCACGGCAGAGATGCTCGCTTCGCACGGTCAGCCGGTGCTGGTACTGAGGGATGGCAAAGTCGTGGCTCTCGATGAGGCGCAGCCACCACGTCCCCGCCGCAAGACGGCTGGCGCGTAGTGGCCCGCATCCGGATGTTTGCCGGGCCAAACGGCTCCGGAAAAACCACGCTTTTCCGACTTCTCGCGAAGGAGCATTCGAGCGGTGGAGTTTTCAAAGGTGAGCCGTTCGTCAATGCGGACGACATCGAGGCTGAATTGCGGATGACTGGCAGGGTGACTCTCAGTCGCTACGGCATCGCCTCCTCGCAGGAAGAACTTTCCTCGTGGCTGCACGGAGCCGCATGGAGCGATGAAACGCGCTGCATCAATGCCGAGGTGCGAATCGAGGACGGAGCGATCATTCTTTCGGCGGCAGCACCGTCTTTCTACACCGCTTCGCAGCTCGCGGCATTCATCCGCTCGCGACTGCTGGCCGCCGAGCGATCGTTCACTTTCGAGACCGTGATGTCGCATCCTGGGAAAGTCACCTTGTTGCGCGATGCGAAGGCACTGGGCTTCCGCACCTATCTCTATTTCGTCGCTACCGACAATGTGGAGCTGAACGTGCGCCGCATCGGAGTGCGGGTGCAGGTGGGCGGCCACTCGGTGCCCGAGGAAAAAATCCGCGAGCGTTATCTGCGTTCGTTGGACTTGCTTCCGCAGGCGGTGAAGGAATGCGACCGGGCGTATCTTTTCGACAATTCCACGAAGGGTCATGTGCTGCTCGCCGAAACCACCGGCGGAAAGTTTGCCGCGGTCCATGTGAGTGATGACGAAATGCCGTCGTGGTTCATGAGGCTCCGCGCCGGAATCTGAACGGGGAAGCGGTTCAGGATTTCCAATTCATCACGATGATGCCCGCGAGAATAAGTGCCGCGCCGATGCCCGTCTGCCGTGTGAATTCCTCGCGCAGCACAAAGACCGAGAGCAAGAGGGTGACGATGATGCTCCCCTTATCCACAAGCGAGACGAACGACACGGTGCCGGTCTTCATCGCGCGGTAGTAAAAAATCCACGACAGCGAGGTGGTGAGCCCGCTGAGTGCGAGCAGGATGAGATCGCGCGGCTGTGCGGCGCGGAGTGCGGCGGCGGGTTTCGCTGCGGTCCAGATGAGCATGTTGATCATCACGAGGGTAAAGACCACGCAGGTGCGCAATGCGAGGCTCACGTCGGGCCCGAGGTTTTTCATGCCGGACTTCGCGAGCACCGAGGTGAGTCCCGCGAATAGTGCAGCGAGGATGGCTTGGATTTTCCAGGTTTCCATGGCGATTACGACTGGTCGTTTTGCTGGCGCTTCTTCTTCCGTGCGAGGAGACGCTCGGTGGTGGATTGCAGTTCATCGGCGGCGGCAGGTCCTTCCGGCTTCGGTGATGACGGTGCGGGCTGCGCTGCGGAAATAGGTGGCGCGGCCGAGCCTGGTTTCGTGGGAATGACGACAGGCTTCGGTCGTTCGGCCGGGGTGATTGCGGCCTGCGCTTCCTTCTTCCGCTGGAGCAGCGCGCCCATCGTTTCCGTGGAGCCCGATTTTTTCCCGAAGCCGAGCCAGCCCGCGATCACCTGCCAGTCGAGCTGCACACGGCGCAGGCCGACATCGAGCGGGATGAGACATGCGAGCGCGATGAGGAACCAGTCGAAAACCGGGCGCGAACTTTCGCGCACCGAGCGCGGCGGGTGGAATAGGTCGAGGTCGGATGGCGAGAGCACGCGTCCGCCGGTACGTTCCGCAATTTGTTTCAGTGCGATCGGGTTGCTCTTGAAGCGGAGATACTCCGGCGAATACGGAACCGCGAATCCGCCGAAGGCCTGCTCATTGCGCTTCGTGGTCTTTTCGCCCGTGCCGCTGATACCCACGCCGACCGCGGCCACCTGGTAGCGGCCTTTGCCCGAGAGCGGGAATTCGCCCTGATATCGGCGCGGTGCGATCTGCTTCAGCGGCACTTCGAGCGTTTCGCCGCGCGGCCCGCTCACGCGCGCCTTCAGTTCGAGGAAAGTCTCGTTCTTCGCAAAATCCTCGACGGTCACGACACCCTGATTCCCGCTGGCGAATGCCGACATCGTGAGATCGCTGCGCTGCTCGACGCGCGACACTTCCGTGGCGAGCTGCTTCACGAAGGCGCGATATTTTTCCCAGCCCACCCAATCGCGCGCCCAGTTCGGCGCGAGGTCGCTCGTCCATGCGGCCGTCGTGCCGAGGCCGTAGCGCCAGATGGCGAGCACGGGATCGGGCGAATCACCCGCTGCGCGCTCCTCCGCATCAGGCGGTACCTTGAGCACGACGTTTGCACGCGGCTTCGGCGTCGTGAGCACGAAGCCGTGCAGCGGCGGCATCGCATCAATGCCCTTCAGGATCGGCGATGGGAATTCCACCTGCGCGCTGAATGTCTTATTCTGCAGCATCGAGCGCTTCAGCGTCTTCGCCTCCTTGATGAAAATGCTCGGGAGCTGCGACGGATCTTGCGGATAATAAAAGCGTCCGCCGGTCTTCTGCGCGATGCCTTTCATGAGATCCACCGTCTGTCCGCCATGAGGATTGATTGCCACCGTCGAGACCGTGATTTTTTCCGCGATGAACTGATCGAGCAGCGCAGGCTGCGGCGGCGCGGGATCGCCGTCGGAGATGATGATGCAATGCTTCATCGCCGCGTCGCTCGCCTTCAGTCCGCTGAAGGCCATTTGCATGATGTTGTTGAAAGCTGGCATGTCCTCGGGGGACGCGGCGTTGATGAGCGGCACGAGCTTTGATTCAAAAAGCTTCGCTGGCGTCATTGGGAAAACCCACTGGTCGCCCTTCGCAAATTCGTAGTCGAGCAGCCCCACCTCGTCCTCGCCGCCGAGCACGCGGATGGCCTCCTTCGCGATGCGCTTTGCCCATGTGTTCCCCTCGGCGAATTCGCAAGTGTGCAGCACGAGCGCGAGCGCGCCTTTCGGCAGGATTTTTTTCTGGGTCACATCCATCGTCACCGGCAGCGCATCCTCGACGACACTGCGGTGATACCCGCCCGGCCCGAATGTCTGTGGACTGCCAAGCATGATGAAGCCCGTGCCCTGATTGTAGATCGCATCGTGCAGCGCCTGGAGCTGCACCGCATCGAAGCCATCCGCCGGCGCATTCGGAATGATGATCAAATCGTATGGCAGCAGCGACAGCGGATCGCGCGGGAACTCGTACGCCATCCGCACCTGAACGATGCGCTCGCCCTGCTTGAGCGCCGCGACGAGCGACTCCCATTCGCGCGCATCGCCGCGCGCGTCGGTGACGACGAGCACCTTGCCCTCGCCTTTCAAATACAGGTCGCCCATCGCCACGTTGTTCTCGCTCCACGAGTCCTCGCCCTTCGCCGTCTCGATGGTCGCGATATACTCGTAGTATCCCGGCCCCCGCTGCGGCAGCGGCAGCGAGAAGCGATTTTTCCCCGCCTGATACTCCACGTCCTTCTCGAAAATATTCTTCCCGTTCTCCGCGAAGCGCAGCTTGCCCTTGCCCGCCTGGAGCGAGGAAAGCAGCACCGTCGCCTCGTAAGTCTCACCCTGTTTCACCACGCGCGGGAGGTCGAGCCGCTCCAGCCACACCTCCTTTGCAAAATCAAACGCCACCGGCAGCACATCCACCGCGATGCCGCGCGATTTCATCTCATCGAGTACGGCTGTCACATTGCTGTCCGTCTCATTCCCATCCGAGACGAGCACCACACGCCCCTGATTTCCCTCCGGCAGCATCGCTGCCGCGAGGCTGAGTCCCTTTGCCAGATCCGTGCCGTCGCGGTTCACGCGAGAGTTGATCGTTTCAAAAGGGAACGACTTCCGCGGCGGCAATTCCACCGCTGCATCGCGTCCGAAAACCACCAGCCCCGCCTCATCCTTCTCCGGCTTCTGCCCGACCGATTTCAAAATCCACTCCATGCTCTTGTCGGAAATCTTCTCCCCCATCGAGTCCGACACATCGAGCGCATACACCATTGAGAGCGTATCCGATTTTCGCACCGCGCGCGGCTCTGCGAGTAACGCGGAAAATGCGCCGACCAGCAGTAACCTCGACACGAGCGCCGCCTGCGCGCGCCAACCGGTGAGCCCGCTCCATCCGGCAAAGTGCATCCACCACACCCAAGGCGTCACCAGCATCAGCCAGAAGGCCGGCTTCCAGGTGAAGCGGACCAACCCGCGCACTTCGCACACGATCACCGCTGCAGCAAATACTGCGAGAAACACGAGCAGCGGCAGCAGTGCGAGCAGAGTCACCGGACGCCGCGCGGCGGGGAAGAAGCTCTGGAAGAAACGCTTCATCGTAGCGTGAAAGTGTCCGTGCTTTTACAAGCGCGGCTACAGCCTCTTAGCCGCGCTCGTGAGAGCGCGGGCTGATCGGACGATGTGCGCGTGGGGGTCACAGTTGCAGTGATACGATGCGCCGGTTCATCGTGTCAGCCACGAGCACGCGCATTTGCGAGTCCACGGTGAGGCCCCACGGGGTTGCGAATTCACCGTCGCCACGCCCGGTGTGGCCGTATTGGCCGAGCAATTTTCCATCGGGAGAAATGCGCAGCAGCCTCCCGCCACCATATTCGATCACGTAGAAATTTCCATCCGGCGCGAGCGTGATGTCGTAGGGCAGATTGAAAGTGAGCGCGCTCTTTCCATCCGCACCCGCACCGAGCAGCGCGATGTATTTTCCTGCGTCACTGAAAATGTGAATGCGGTTGTTGATCGCATCCGCGATGAACACTTTTCCTCCGTGCCACACGAGCCCGCTCGGTCGCTGAAATTGTCCCGCTCCCGTGCCCGGTGATCCGAATTCGCGCAGCCACTCGCCCTCGCGAGTGAAGACCTGTATGCGATCGTTCCCGCCGTATTCGCATACGTAGAGATTCTCCGCCGCGTCCTTGCAGATGCCGACGGGGTAGATGAATTCGCCGCGCCCCTTGCCGTGCTGACCGACGGTTTTCAGCACATGCCCCTGCTGATCGAACCACACCAGCCGCCGATAGTGCGTGTCGCAGACGACGATGCGATCATCCTTCAGCCACACGATGCCCTCGGGTTTCCCAAACTGCACATCGAGCATCTTCCACTGCCGGAGTAGCGCGCCATTCGCATCGTAAATGAGCACGCGGCCCGCGGTGTCCATCACCGCGAGTGCGTCGTGCGGGCCGGTGGTGAGACTGCGCGGCGTGGGCTGCACCGCGCCGTCCGTCGGGAGCATCCATGTGCGCCAGGATTTCACCGGGATCACGTCTGTCTTTCCGCTTGGCTTGCATCCACCGAGTGAAAGCGCGAGCAGCGTAAACATCGCGACCGTACGGAGCAGCAAGTGGAGTTTCGCACGCAATCCCGCGCGCGGAGCCTCAGCCGGGCGATGGATGAACGTGTGCGTTTCGCCGCATTCCGAGCGCAGAGTCGTCTCTGCACAACTGCCGAGGAAACGCGAATCGCAGACGGTATGCGGACCATCGGGTGAAGTCTCAATGAAGACGCGTTCGGGCCGCACGCATCGCGCGCTGCCCCATGATTCGCCGAGCCATTGCTGCGCGAGATCGGGAGTCAGCCAGTTTGCCGGGCCGAGAAAGTCCGCGAGTTCTGGCGACGCGGGACTATCGTAGAGGTCGGCGACTTTGCCCGTGAAGACGACGCTACCGTCTTGCACGCAGATCACATGCTCCGCCTCAGCGAGCGCGATTTCCGGCGCATGAGTGGCGAAGATGAGCGATGCGCCAGTGCTGCGAACGTGCTCGCGAATCACGCGCCAAAATCTCGCTGAACGCGCGCTGTCCACATGCGCGAGCGGTTCGTCGAGCACGAGCGTGCGCGGCGTCATCGCGAGTGCTCGGGCAAGTGCGAGGCGGCTCTGCTCGCCGCGGCTGAGCTTTGACGGCTTCGTGGTTGCGAGATGCGCGAGATCGAATGCCCCGAGCACCGCATCCGCCGCAGCCTTGGTGGCGCCGCATTCGGTGAGATGCTCGCCCGCGGTGCATCCGGGCCAGAGGCCGTCGCCCTGCGGTGCCCACGCCACGCGCGTGTCGCCGTGCAGTTTTCCTGACGACGGCTTTTCAAATCCCGCGAGCACATTTAGCAGCGAAGTCTTGCCCGCGCCCGACGCACCAAGCAATGCGGTGATACCGCGGGGAATCGTGAGCGTGACATCGCACAGGCGCGTGGTGCCAAGCTTCACGCAGTCGAGTTGGAAGAGGGCGTCAGCTTGCACGGCGGCGTGGATAGAGGCGGGCGATGAGCGCGGTCAACAGCGCAGCGGCGAGCGGGACCGCAAATGCGATGATAAACATCGCCACCAGCGCGCTACTGCGCCCGTAATGCAGCAAGTTCAGCAGCCGCACGCTCACGCTTGTAAATTGCGGCGGCGCGAGCAGGGAATTGATCGTGAAGTCGCCATAGCCAAAGCAAAACAGCATGAGGATCGCGCACAGCCGAGGCCAGCCGTCGAGCTGCCATGTCGCGCGCGATCCGCCCGTGGACCGCGCAATGTGCAGCGCTGAGAGGTCACGCGTCGTCTCGATGCCAAAGCGAAGCAGGAGCGCGAACGGCAGCAGCACGAGCGTGAGGCCGAGCACGGTCGGGAAAACGGTGTCGCGCATCAAATACAACGGCGGCACTTGCAAAGCCGTGAGCAGCAGCAGGCCGCACAGCAGCGGTCCGAGCAGGCCCGGCAGAGCGAGCAGCCAGCGCCAGCCGCGCCGAGTTTCGATCCAGCCGGCCAGCAGCCACGCTAGGATGGTTGCGGAAATCGAAAGAACGAGGGTGTTGGAAATCTCACGCCACGGCGCAACGGTGAGCATTTCGGTGCCGTGTGCAAATAGCATGCGCACGGTGACGGATAGCGCGAGAGACATTGGTGCGAAGCAGAGCACAATCGAAAGCATCGCGGGTGAAATCGCGGCAGTGCCACGCTCGGACAATCCTCCGCTCAGCTCTGTCGGCTTTGATTCGCGACGGGAGGCGGCTGCGAGTGCAGTGATGAGAGTCGCCTGCAGCAGGAAGGGGAGCAATGCGAGCCGCAGCGATTCCCTGAGCAAAAGTCCGCCAGTCTGCGCATCAAGCAGCGACACCGTCCATGCGCGCATATTCCAAGTCGTGGCGATTTCAAACTCTTGAAATGCGAGAAGGAATACCAGCGCAGTGCCGAGCCAAAGCCCCCGCCCCCATGCGGCTAATTCCCAGAGCGGACGTCGCCACCACGGCGCCGCACTATGCCGGAAGCAGTGCATTGCTTCGGAGGAGACCGAACGTGGCATCAGCCACACCACGAGCAGGGGAATCAGGGCGTAGCGCGACCACACGACTAGTCCATAGGGCAATTCGCGCCCGAGCGGACCAATGTCTGCGATGCGCATCTGGAGCACGAATGCGCTGGCAAAGCCCGGCGCAAGCAATGCTGCCGTCGCCATCCAAAAAATGAATCGGCGCAACTTTGGCGGACATGACTGAATGCTTGGCCCGCCGATCAGCAGCACGGTTAGCGTTGTAAGTGCGATGACAGAGGCGCGGGCAAGCGAGAGCAGCGTTGGCTCGACGATGCTCATGGTGAATGTAGTCGCGCGGTCATTTCAGATATTCTCCCTTGAGCCATGCGAGGCATTCGTTGCGCGACTGGAGCAGGCCGGTGAGTGGGAGTCCGCAGGCGGCGTGCGGGAGGAGTTCGCGCACCTCTTGCGGCAGTTGTGTTTCGTCCACGGGGCCGAGGGGAATTTGGCGGGATTTTGAGCGTGCGAGGGCGAGTTCGGTCTGCGAGGAGAGGATGAAGTCGGCGAGCTTGCGTGCGTTCTCCATGTGTGGTGCGCCGCGCACGATGGCGACGGTGTTTGGGATGCAGACGGTCTGGCCGCTTTCGAGTGTCGCTGGGCGCATCGTCACGGGTTTGCCTTCGTCTTTCGCCTCGAAGAAATCATCCGTGTCGGTGAATGCCGCGTCGCACACGCCGCTGGCGACGGCGTCTTTCGACTGCGCATTGCCGGGCACTTCGCGGAGGCCGCGTCGGCGTGCGTCGGCGTGCCAATTTTTCAGCCGTGCCGATCCCCACTCGTGCCAGAGCACGGTGTAGTGCGTGAGCGTCGTGCCGTAGAGCGGCTTCGCCATTGCGAAGCGTGTGAGGTCACCGGCGAGCACTCGTGCGTCATCCCATTGCGGTGCATCGCTGCGTCCGATGACTACGCGCAGGCGTGCGGCGAAGCCGGTCCAGCGTCCGTCGTGGTCGCGGTGCTGTGCGGGGATGCGCTGCCAGCCGGGGCCTTTGTGCGGTTCGAGCAGCCCGCGCTCGGCGAGATCCAGCGTGCCGAGGAGTTCGTTGTTCCAAAAGATATCGCAGCGCGGGTGCACGGCTTCGCGGATGATCTGTTCGGCGAGGCCGAGGGATTTTGTCGCCTCGGTGTCGAATTTCACGGCGACTGGGATACCGGTCTGGTTTTCAAAATCGTGCAGGATTGCCTCCGCGAAAACCGCGTCGTGTGCGCAGTACACCGTGAGTTTTTCCTGTGTGAATGACTGCCATACAAGCAGTGCAGTGCCGAGCAGGCCGATGAGAATGAGGCTGCGTTTCGTATTCCGGAAGTCCTGCACGTCGGAGCTTTGGCGGAATGCGTGCTGTGCGGCAAGGGCGGTGTGCACTGGGAGCGGCGACATTCCTGTCGCCGACCTGCACATGAGCCGAAGGCGCACATTTTTTTTTGCAGAGGTGCCGGGGTGGGGTGCGCGCTCCACGCCGCTTTGGAGAAAATTGGTGTGCCTTCGCCCTAAGCGAGGAACGAGACAGGAATGTCGCCGCTCCCAGCCGCCGCTCCCAGTCGCGGCTGCTACGGTTTTTTCTCCGGGAGACCGTCGAAATATTTCTGAATCGCGCCGTGGTAGCCGGGTGGGACGCGCTCGTTGCGGATGGCCTCGGAGACGCCTTGCTTCACGGCGCGGACGGCTTCGTTGTAGTCGCCAGTTTTGCGGCCGGTATCGCCGACACCTTCCTCTTTCCATTCCATGAGCATCTTGCCTGCGCCGAGCTGGGTCTTCGCCTTTTCCTTTTTGAAATCGGATGTCGTGCTGTCGTCTTCGCCCACGGTGCCGCCTTTGCCGATGCCGGGAGTTGGGCCGGATTTGCCTCCTCCGTTCTGGCCCTGTCCTTGTCCATTGCCGTCGCCGCCATCCTGCATCTGCGCGAGCTGGCGCATCGCTTCGTCGTAAAGTTTTTGGTAATCTTCCTGAGTTTTTGCACCTGCATCCTGCGCATCCTTGCCGTCGAGTTTGCCGAGGTCGTTGAGTTGTTTTGCCGCTGCTAGATTCTTCAGTGCATCTTCGAGGTTCTGCGCATCCTTGAACATCTCACCGAGCTGCTTCAACTCATCCTGGCTGAGCTTCAGCGACTCGTTCGCTGCATCGAGGGCGTCTTTGAAAAGTTCGCCTTTGCCTGCCATGCCGAGCTGTTCTGCTGCGTGTGCGAGGGCTTCGTTCACCGCCTTGTCACCGAGCTGCTCGCGCATCTGGTTCGCCATCTGGCCGAGTTCCTTGGCGAGCTTTTCGAGCTGTTCCTTTTTTTCCGCGCCTTCGGGTTTCTTTGCGACTTCCTGCATCTGCTGAGCCAGCTTTTCCATCGCTTGGCGGAGTCCTTCAGCGTCGCCCTTCTTGAGCTTTTCCAGCAAGTCTTTCATCGCCTGCTTTTGCTGTGAGTCGCCAAATTGCTGCGCGGCTTTTTCGACCGCATCCTTCGGTACCTGCGCGGCGACTTTTTTCCACAGCTCGCTGAAATCCTGCGCCTCCTCGTTCAGTTTTTTTGCATTCAGCTCGCGCTCCTGCGGCTTCACTCCCTTGAGCGTTTTGTCGAGTTTTGCGAGCGCCTGATCGACTTGCTCGGTGAGCGCGCTGCCTTTTTCCTTCAGTTCCTGTTTGCGGATGGCGGTGATCTTTTTCGTCTCAGCGAGCCGCGCCTCCTGCTTGGTGATTTCTTCGCGCTTCGCTCCCATTTTGAATGGATCGAGATGCGGTAGCCACATCGCGCCTGCTGCGAGCGCTGCCGTGGCGAGCGTGGCATTGCGAGTGCCGGGCACCCATCGCAGGGGGAAAAGGCGCGGGGCTTCGAGTTGCGCCGCGCGTTCGTCGGCCTGCGCGATGACGACGTCCCGGAATTCGCTGGAGCTTTCTGCGGTCGTCGTGGCGGTGAGGAAAAGCTCTTTGGACCCAGCGCGCTCGTCCACGGCGCGCGCGACGTCCGCCTTGCCCGGCTGGCGTGTGGTCGCGAATGCGATGACGAATGCGAGGAGCGGTGCCGAACCGAGTGTGAGCGGTGTGAACCACGCATTTGGCAACATGCCGAGGAGTCGCGCACAGAGCAAGGCGATGAAGGCGAGCGCGCAGCAAATGAGCATCGCAGCATGCAACTTTCGGCCAAATCTTGCAGCCCGCATCCTTGCAGCGGTGGCGCTCAGCAGGCGCTCGGTGGCGGTGGAATTCACGGCTTTGACCTTAGTCGTGTTCATGCTGTGGGGCAATGCCGGTGTGCGTCAGCGAACCCGCTTCGGAGTCTGTCTTTCGATTGCGCGGTGAGCCTGGTGAGCCTCTTTCCGAGCTTATCGTGGAATGTCGCACTTCACGAGCTTCACGAGTTCGTCCCACCCATTGCAGTCGCCGAGGATGTCCATCGCGCCGCCTTTGACGATGCGCACTTCGCTGCCGTCCTTGGGAATGAGCACAAGCATGACGCCAGAGCCGGAGCGGTCCTCGCGGTAGCGCCATTGCGCGAGATTGAATGAGCACAGGACCCAGCCGGTGGATGTTCCGCCCGAGAGATAGACGAGCAGGCTTTTTCCATTCTCGGGATCGAGCTTGTATCCGGCCATCACGCCTCGTACGGCGATACGCACGCCCTTGTAAGTCTTGTCGGCGCGGTTGCGCTCAGTGCTGTAGGCGCGCAGCAGTGTCTCGGCGGGTACGATGCCGCCGGCTTCGGCCCGGGTGATGGGCACGTTGGCGTTTTGCAAGCGCTCGATGGCCTGTTTCACGGCGACGGCGTCATCGAGCCGGCCATCCACGGTGAGCTGTTTTTTCAGCTCGACGAGTTTCGGCAGCGACTCGTTCACGGTGCCGGAGACGAGGTCATTCATCTTGCTGAGTGTGGTCTGCTGCAAGGTGCGGAGCGACTTTGGCTCGCGTGCAAAATTGGATTCCGAGAGCGCCTGCTCGGTGTGAACCCGTGTGCGTTCGTCGCGCACGGTCAGCGCGCCTTCCAAGTCTGCAATCTTCTGGAGCTGGAGCTGCAGTTCGCCGAGCTGCGTCTCGTATTTGGAAAGGATGTCACGGCGGACAGTCGCGATCCTGTCCTCGATCTTCTGCGCCTCGCTCTCGCCGAGGCTCGCGCCGCTGGGAATGGCCACGCGCTGGGCGTGGACATGCGCGGTCAGGACGAGGAGGAGCAGGAGGCTTTTCATGCGGGGGCGCGAAATAAAGTGGGATGTTTGCGCGATGGCAAGTGTCGGCGAACGGCGGATCAATTCGGCGGTGGGGGCTCGCTCGGTTTCGGCGCAGGGCCCCAGACGCCGCGGTTCTCATCGTAGCGAAGCATGACGCGCCAAGCGCCGTGTTCCTTGGAGGCGGAGGAGTGGGTGAGCATTCCGCCGAGAACCACGCTCGCATTCACTTTTTCCTGAATGGTCACACGCGCCGTTGAAAAGGAATCAAATTGGACATCCGTTCCTTTCGGAAGCTGGTCACGGATGAGGCCGCGCGCGCGCCACCATGCGGATTGCTCGGTGAGGTCGCCGCTCGTGAGTTCGCGCCACCGGTCCGCCGTGACGTGGCCGAAGAGCTTCACGAAAAACACGGTGGCCGCGAGTGCGCCGAGGAGGATGTACCAAAACAGACGCCGGTTCCTTCGTTTGCGACGGAGCACGATTTGCCCGATGGGCTGCCACTGTTCCAAGCCCTCGCGCCAATACAGCGTGTCGTCATCGATGAAGCCGCAGCGGTGCAAGTGATTCACCTGAGCCGCTGTGTAGGGCCCGCGCTGTTCTCCGTTGTGATAGATGAAAAAGACTTCTGCTTGCATCGGCGCGCAGTTTCCGTCGGGCGTGCGTTAGGGTTGCCTAGACGATCCGCATGAAAGCGCAAAGTCCTATCGCATGCTGGCGGCGCTTCGGTGTATAAAACGGCAGCTACTCACGCTTGTCGGATGCCTTACTGAGCGGCTCGAAAAGTGGGCCGGGAAGCGGGCCGAGATTCCCATCGCCCTCTGCGCGCTGGTCGAGGATCGCGCGTGCGATCACCTTTGCGAGCTTCGTGCGGTATTCGGGATTTGAAATGAGGCGCGCCTCGCTGCCGTGGGTGAGGTAGCCGCATTCCACGAGTACGCTCGGGAGCTGCGGATTGCGCGTGAGCCGCAGCCGACGGCGGACGAGCCCGCGATTGGCGTGCGTTTCCTGCGTGGCTTGCGACAGCGCGGAGAAAAGCCGCCGGCCGAGCGTGTAGCTGTCCACGCGCCAGTAATAGACTTCGGGACCGGCGAGGTTCGACGGGCCGAAATTGAAGTGGATGCTCACGAGCACGGCGTCGTTGTGGCCATTCACGAAGCGCACGCGGTCATCGAGATCCACGAAAGTGTCCGAGTCGCGCGTGATGATCGTGCGCACGCTGCCGCCGAGTTCGCGGCGCACCCGCTGCACCATGTCGAGGGTGAGATCCTTTTCGCGCTGCCCGGTGATGCTGCTGATCGCGCCTGAATCATGCCCGCCGTGGCCGGCGTCGAGGATCACTGTCGAGAAGCCGCGCGCGCCGGGACGATGGCCCCATTCATCGCGAGTCACGCTGACTTTGCCGCCGTTGAAAGTGGATTTCGTCGCGCATCCAGAAAAAACGGCGGTTAAAATGAGGAGAAGGCAGCGGATGATTCGGAGCATTGGTGTGGGTGACGTGTCTTCGGGTTATGGAATCGTGCGGGTTCGTTGCAAGCTCGGACCGCATCGGAGCAGAGTTGTGATTCGCCCGGCTTGCACTTCGCGAGCGCGCTTGCATTCTTGAGCGATGCGCATCCTCCCGTTGTTCGTCGCCGTCGTTGCCACAGCATTCGCTGCACGCGCAGTTGAAAAGCCGAACATCATCTTCATCCTCGCCGACGATCTCGGCATCGGTGACGTGCGGTGCTTTAATCCTGAGGGAAAAATCGCCACGCCAAATATGGACAAGCTCGCGGCGGCAGGGATGAAATTCACTGACGCGCACACGCCATCCGCAGTCTGCACGCCGACGCGTTACGGCGTCATCACCGGGCGCTACAATTGGCGCACGAAACTCCAGAGCGGCGTGCTCGGTGGGTTGAGTCCGCGGCTCATCGAGGAGAAGCGCCTCACGGTCGCGCAGATGCTGAAGGATAATGGTTACGCGACCGCGTGCGTCGGCAAGTGGCACCTTGGGATGGACTGGGCGAAGCAGGCGGGCAAGGAAGTGGAGGAACTGAGCATCGAAAAGCCGGATCAAGTGTGGAGCGTGGACTTCACGAAACCGATCGCGAACGGGCCGACGGCAGTGGGCTTCGATTATTATTTCGGCGTCGCAGCGTCACTCGACATGGTGCCTTATACTTTCATCGAAAACGACCGTGTGACGAAGGTGCCGACGAAGGAGGTTGCATTCCCGATGATGACGGATCGCGAGAATGGCGGGATGACTCGCAAAGGCCCGGCGGCCGAGGGATTCGAGGCTGTGGACGTGCTGCCGACGCTCGCTGGCGTCGCCTCGGGCTGGATCTCGACTGCCGCGAAAAGCGGGAAGCCATTTTTCCTCTACCTGCCGCTGAACGCGCCGCACACGCCGATCAATCCGCTGCCGGAATGGAAGGGCAAGAGCGGGCTGAATGCCTACGGCGATTTCGTGATGCAGGTGGATGCCGCAGTCGGGCAGGTGCTCGCGGCACTCGACGAAGCGGGAGCGGCAAAGAACACACTCGTCGTGATGACGAGCGACAATGGCTGCTCGCCCCAGGCGAAATACGAGGAGTTGCTTGCGAAGGGACACAACCCGAGCGCCGGCTTCCGTGGACACAAGGCGGACATTTTTGAAGGTGGCCACCGTGTGCCGTTCATCGTGCGCTGGCCGGGAAAGGTGACGCCCGGCGGCAGCAGCGCGGACATCGTGTGCCTCACGGATTTCATGGCCACCGCTGCGGAAATCACCGGCGCAAAAATTCCTGCGAACGCAGCGGAGGATAGCGTGAGTTTTCTCCCATTGCTGCTCGGCAACAATGGCCCGAAGCGCACGACGCTCGTGTCGCACTCGATCAATGGTTCGTTCGCCATCCGCGACGGAAACTGGAAGCTCTGCCTCTGCGCCGGAAGCGGCGGATGGAGCGATCCGAAGCCCGGCTCGCCTGCGGAAAACGGACTGCCGACCGATCAGCTTTTTGATCTGGCCGCGGATCGCGCTGAGACAAAAAACGTCGCCGCAGAAAATGCGGAAATCGTGAAGCGGCTGAGCGGATTGCTCGACAAATACATCGCTGACGGGCGCAGCACGCCGGGAGCCACGCAGAAAAATGCGGTGGAGATTCATGTGCGAAAGATTGCGAAAGCGGCAAAGAAAAAGGCCGCCGAGACGAAGTAGGACTGAGATGAAAATCCGAATGATCGCCGAGCATCTGAGCGGCATACGAGTGCGTGGCGTGGTGCGTCGGGTAGGGTGGGCGTCGCGCCTGCCGTGCCGCGCGTCCCGCGTGGCACATCGTGGAAGGACAGGCGTCCCTCTCGAAATCATGCGCTCAGACATCCGGCGTCCGATGCAGGATGCTTCGGACAGCAGGCGGGACGCCCGCGCTACCCGATGCACACCGTTCCGCAGCAGGGCGCTGGCGATGGCTCTCGGATTATTTTTTTGCGCGATGTTCGTTTGCTCCGCCGCTGCTGCGCCGCTGCCGGAGAAGGTGAGCTTTAACCAGCACGTCCGCCCGATCCTCTCGAATAACTGTTTCTACTGTCACGGGCCGGATGCGAAACACCGAGAGGCAAAGTTGCGACTGGATGTGCGTGAGGATGCGGTGCGCGACCTCGGCGGGTATGCGGCGATCGTGCCGGGAAAGCCGGATGAAAGCGAAGTGATCAAGCGCATCACGACGCACGATGACGACGACGTGATGCCGCCTGTGAAATCGAAGAAACTGCTCACGGCGGAGCAGAAGGACACGCTGAAGCGATGGATCGCGCAGGGCGCGATTTACGAGCGACACTGGTCGTTCGAGCCGCCGAAGCGGGTTCCGCCGCCGGAAATCGCGGGAGCTTCGCATCCGATTGATCGTTTCATTCGCGCACGACTGGTTGCGGAGAATCTCGCACCTTCGCCGGCTGCGGATTACGCGACTTTGATTCGCCGTGTATCTCTCGACCTCACCGGCCTGCCGCCGACTTTGCAGGAGGTGGATGTTTTCGTGAAGGCTTCGGCGAAGGATGCGAATGCGGCTTATCGCGCACTCGTGGATCGTCTGCTCGCGAACCCTCACTACGGTGAGCGCTGGGGTCGCTGGTGGCTCGATCAGGCGCGCTATGCGGACAGCAACGGCTACTCAGTGGATGCGCCGCGGCAGATTTGGAAATTCCGCGACTGGGTCATCGGCGCGCTGAATGCCGACATGCCGTTCGATCAATTCACCATTGAGCAACTCGCGGGCGATCTGCTTTCGGGTGCGACGGAAAGCCAGCGCATCGCGACCGGTTTTCACCGCAACACGCAGATCAATCAGGAGGGCGGCATCGACAAGGAGCAGTTCCGCATCGACAGCGTCTTTGATCGCGTCGCTACGACTGGCACGGTTTGGCTAGGACTCAGCGTAGGCTGCGCGCAGTGCCACGATCACAAATTCGATCCCATCGCGCAGAAGGAATACTATCGGCTATTTGCATTTCTGAACAACCAGGACGAGCCGACGATGAAGGTGCTGGATCCGAGCTTGAATGTCGCCGCGCTCTCGACGGAATTCAAAGCCACCGAGGCAAAATTGACTGCGAGAGTGAAGGAACGCTATGGCGAAATTACGACTTGGGAAGCGAAGTTGAAGGGCTCGGAGTTTAAGAAAATCGTGACGTCGGCCGTGCAGAAGATCATCGCGAAGCCTGCGGCCAAACGTAAGCTCGCTGAGAACCTTTCGCTCTTCACCATTTTCGTCCTGCCCAGCGACCCCATCCGCGTGCTGCACGATCGCTACGACGATCTCAATGCGCTGCTCAACCAGGGTACGACGACGCTCGTGATGTCCGAACTCCCGAAGCCGCGCACGACGACGGTCTTCATCAAGGGCGACTTCACGCGCCCGGCCGACGAGGTCACGCCCGGCACTCCGGCTGTGCTGCACCCATTTGAAACGACCGCCGCCCAGCCCACGCGCCTCGATCTCGCGCGCTGGATCATGAGTTCAAAAAATCCACTCACCGCTCGCGTGATGGTGAATCGCGTGTGGCAGCAGTATTTCGGGCGCGGCATCGTGGAGACGGAAAATGACTTCGGCATGCAGGGCACGCAGCCTTCGCATGCGGAATTGCTCGACTGGCTCGCGACGGAGTTCATCGCAAAAAAATGGAGCCTCAAGGAGCTGCACCGCGTCATCGTCACCTCCGCGACGTATCGCCAGAGTTCGTCGCAGCGCGGTGATTTGCGCGAGAAGGATCCGAACAATTACCTCCTCGCGCGGCAGTCACGCCTGCGCCTCGATGCGGAGGTCGTGCGCGATGTGTGCCTTTCCGCGAGTGGTCTGCTTTCGCAGAAGCTCGGCGGGCCGCCGGTCTATCCGCCGATCCCTGATGGCGTGATGGGGCAGGGGCAGGTGAAGCGCGTCTGGACCGTGAGCAAAGGCGAGGATCGTTACCGGCGTGGGCTCTATACATTCGTCTATCGCGCCTCGCCACCGCCCTCGCTGAGTGTGTTCGATGCGCCGGAAGGGCTGAGCACCTGCACTCGCCGCATCCGCAGTAACACGCCGCTGCAGGCGCTCACGCTGATGAACGACGGCAGCTTTTTCGAGTTTGCGACTGCGCTGGAGAAAATCATCAAAAAGGACGGACTCGAAGCCGCCTTCGGCCGCTGCACGAGCCGTGCGCCGAAAGCGGACGAACTCGCGATTTTGAAAAAACTCGACTCCCTCAATGCCGCCCGCGCGCTACTGAACCTCGACGAAACCGTCACCCGCGAATGAACGCCATGAACTCTGAACTCGCTTTGCGCGAAATGACGCGCCGCCATTTCTTCAGCCGCTGCTCGATGGGCGTGGGCTCCATCGCGCTCGCCTCGCTCATGGCCGAGCGCGGACTTGCGGCGGCACCTTCGCTGACACTGAAGAATCCGCTGGAGCCGAAGAAGACGCATTTTCCCGCGAAGGCGAAGAATGTGATTTTCCTCTTCATGGCGGGCGGGCCGTCGCAGCTCGATCTTTTCGAGCACAAGCCGCAGCTCACGGAGCTGAACGGCAAGCCGATCCCGGAGAGCTACACGAAGGGCAAGCGGTTTGCCTTCATGGACAGCAGTCATCGGACGAACCTGCTCGGGTCGAAATTCAAGTTTGCGCAGCACGGGAAATCGGGCGCGTGGGTGAGCGAGCTACTTCCGCACACGGCAGGGATCGTGGATGAACTGAGTATCGTGACGAGCTGCAAGACGGACCTCTTCAATCACGCGCCGGCGAAGCTTTTCATGAATGCGGGGAGCGGGCTTTTCGGGCGGCCGAGCATGGGCGCGTGGGTCACGTACGGGCTCGGGAGTGAGTGTTCGGATTTGCCGGGTTTTGTGGTGCTGCAAAGTGGGCCGCGCGGGCCGCGGGGCGGTGCGGTGCTGTGGGGCAGCGGCGTGTTGCCGACGACTTATCAAGGCGTGCCGCTTCGCAACACGGGAGATCCCATCGTGAATCTTTCCACGCCGTCGGCCATCACTGGACCGCAACAGCGACAGCTTGTGGATGCGGTGCGTGACTTGAACCTCAAGCGGCTGGTCGAGACAGGCGACGAGGAGATTTCCACGCGCATCAATGCCTACGAGATGGCCTACCGGATGCAGACGAGTGCTCCGAAACTCATGGATACCGCAGGCGAATCGCAGGCGACGCTCGACCTTTACGGCATCAAGGATCCGAAGGAGACGAGCTTTGCGCGGAACTGCCTGCTCGCACGGCGACTCGTCGAGCGCGGTGTGCGCTTTGTGCAGCTCTACGACACGAATTGGGATCACCACGGCGGCGTGACGGAGAATCTGGAGAAGCATCTGCCGCTCAAAAGTGCAGACATTGACCGTGGCTCCGCCGCACTGGTGCGCGACCTGAAGCAGCGCGGCCTTTTGGACAACACGATTGTGATTTGGGGCGGCGAATTCGGCCGCACGCCGATGGGCGAAGTGCGGGAGTCCACCGGGCGCAACCATCACATTGATGCGTTCACGATGTGGTTTGCCGGCGGCGGATTCAAGGCAGGCACGGTGTTTGGTCAGACGGATGAGTTCGGCTTCGGTGCCGTGGAAAATCCAGTCCATGTCCACGACATCCATGCGACCATCCTGCACCAGCTCGGCCTCGATCACGAGCGGCTTTCGGTCCGTTCGCAGGGGCTCGACTTCCGTCTCACAGGTGTGGACCCGGCACATGTGGTGAAGGGTATTCTTAGTTGAGCGGTAGCCGTTTAGGCCCGTTTTGGAGGCCTCGGAAGGGCCGTGTAAGAATAGGTGTGCATCCATCGCTTGACGCATATGAATTCTTTCCCTACCTTCCCGCCATTCAACGCCGACCCGAACACTGCAAAGTGGGTTTACAGCCCACTTTTTTTGTTCCCGGCATGATCACATTTTAAGAGCAAAGCCATGAACGCAGAATTTATCGCGATGATTGAGTACCTCGAGAAGGAGAAGGGCATCAAAAGGGATGTCCTGATCGAGGCTGTACAGAGCGCTCTCCTGAGCGCTGCCAAGAAGTCGGTCGAGGCTGGCCGAAATCTCGAAGTGGTGATGGACCCGAAGACGGGTGCCATCCAAGCGCGTGCGCAGCTCACCGTGGTGGAAAAGGTGGCGAACAAGCATGATGAGATCTCGCTTTCCAAGGCGAAGGCGGTGAGGGCTGATGTGAAGCTCGGCGAGGAGGTCTGGGTGGATGTGACGCCGAGGGATCTCGGGCGCATCGGCGCGCAGACGGCGCGGCAGGCCATCATGCAGCGCATCCGGCAGGCGGAGAAGCAGATGATTTACGATGAGTTCCGCGATCGTGCGGGTGAGATCGTGTCGGGCATCGTGCGCCGTTTTGAGCGTCAGGATGTGATGGTGGATCTCGGGAAATTTGAGGCGATCATGCCGAATCGCGAGCGCGTGCAGACGGAGGATTACGCCATCGGCGACCGGGTGCGGGCATATGTAGTGGCGGTGGAGAATACCTCGCGCGGACCGGAGATCATCCTTTCGCGCAGCCATCCGAATTTCGTGCGCCGTCTTTTTGAAACCGAAGTCGCGGAGATCGCGGACCGCACGGTGGAGATCAAGGCCATCGCCCGCGAGGCGGGCTATCGCACGAAGGTCGCGGTTTTCAGCGCGAATGAGAAGGTGGACCCAGTCGGAGCATGCGTCGGCATGAAGGGTGCGCGCGTGAAGAACATCGTCCGTGAACTGAACAACGAGAAGGTGGACATCATCCGCTGGTCTTCCGATGTGAAGGAACTCGTGATGGAGGCGCTGAAGCCGGCAAAACTCAGGAGCGTCACGCTGAATCCCGATCGCAAGACTGTGGACGTGCGTGTGGACAACGATCAGCTTTCACTCGCCATCGGCAAGCGCGGCCAAAACGCGCGCCTTACCGCCCGGCTTACCGGCTGGGAAATCAACATCGAGGAGGACACTTCCGTGAAAGATGCCTTCAAGGCGAACCTTTCGGTCGCGGAGAAGCAGCTTATGGACGGCCTCGGCATCAGCCAGGACGTCGCGCAGAAACTCCTCGCCGTCGGCATGAATGCCGTGGAGGTCGTCGCGGATGTCTCGGCACAGGATGTCGTGGATGCCGCGGGGATTGACCTCGCGGTCGCGGAGGAGATTGTCAACAAGGCCAAAAACGCCACCGTGGCTTCACAATAGGTGAAGCCATGAATACCAGGGAATACATTTCGATTCATGCCGACAAAGAGCAAGAGCACAGGAGCCGCCGCAGGCGACAAGCCAGTCAAATCTGTTTTTAAGCCCATCACGGGTAAGAAGGCGCCTGTACCGGTGCCAGCCGAGCCGGAGGAAAAAAAGACGGTAAAATCCAAGCGGGGGCCCAAGGCGGGCGAGGAGCCAGTGGTGGAAAAGCCAAAAGAGGCGCTTTCACTGATCGACGGGGATGACAAGCCGAAGACGCCGCGCGTGCGCAAGGCGTCCTCGCTGACGAATCCAGTCCTGCCGACCATTTCGAGAATCAACGACGCAGCGACCGCTGCTGCGGCTGCGCCTGTCGTTCCCGAAGTGCCTGTCGTTCCGGCAGTGGAAGCTCCTGCTGAAGCGCCCGTCGCCGAGATTTCGCAGAGTGGTGAAAAACTCATCCATCTCAAGCCGCCGTTCACGGTTAAGGATCTCGCAGTGGCTCTGAATTTGAAGCCGTTCGTCCTGATCAAGAACCTGATGGATATCGGGGTCTTCGCGAACCAGAATCAGAATCTGGAGACGGAAGTCGCATCGAAAATCTGCGAACTGCACGGCTTCAAGTTTGAAAAGGATCGCCGCGAAAAGGGTGGTGGCGTCCACAAGGTCGAGGTCAAAGTCGTCGCGCCTCCCGCGCCGAAGCCCGAGGAGATCGCCGAGGAGGACGAACCCGACGTGCTCAAGGTCCGCGCGCCGATAGTCACTTTCATGGGCCATGTGGATCACGGCAAGACGACGCTGATGGACACGATCCGCAAGGCGCGAGTCGCTGCGGGCGAGGCTGGCGGCATCACGCAGCACATCGGTGCCTACGCGGTGAAGCACAAGACGAAGGATGGCAAGGAGCACTCCATCACTTTCCTCGACACGCCCGGTCACGCCGCGTTCACCGCGATGCGTTCGCGTGGTGCGACGGTGACTGACATCGTGGTTCTTGTGGTGGACGCGGGGGACGGCATGATGCCGCAGACGCTCGAAGCGCTCAGCCACGCCAAGGCGGCGAAGGTGAAGATCATCGTGGCCATCACGAAGATCGATCTGCCCGGCGCGAACATCGATCGCGTGAAGGGACAGCTTCAGGAAAAGGGTCTCCAGCCCGAAGACTGGGGAGGGGAAGTGATCGTGTGTCCCGTGTCTGCCATCAAAAACCAGGGCATCGAGCACCTGCTGGAGATGATTTTGCTCGAAGCCGAAGTGCTCGAACTGAAGGCGAACTCGAAGGTGCCCGCACGCGCGAGCGTCATCGAGGCGCGGATCGAACAGGGCCGCGGCCCGACGGCGACGGTCATCGTGAAGATGGGCACACTCAAGGTCGGCCAGTCATTCATCTGCGGCGACTACTCTGGCAAGGTGAAGGCGCTCGTGAGCGAGACCGGCGCGAACATGAAGGAAGCAGGCCCCGCGACTCCCGCAAAGGTGATCGGCTTCTCCGGAATGCCGAATGCCGGCGACGAGATGATCGTGATGGATAACGAGCGCAGCGCGCAGCAGCTCAGCATTGATCGGCTTGAAGCCAAGCGCCTCGGCAAGCTCACCGCGCCGCGCCGCGCCACGCTGGAGAATATTTTCGATACCATCAAGCAGGGCCAGAAGCCTGCGCTCACGCTGATCCTCAAGGGCGACGTGCAGGGATCGCTCGAGGCGATCACCACTTCGGTCAATCAGATCGAAAGCCGGAAAGTTGATCTCAACATCATTCATTCGGCTGTCGGCCCGATCTCCGAGAGTGATGTGCTGCTCGCCGCAGCGAGCGGTGCGGTCATCGTCGGCTTCGGCGTGAAGGTCGAGAACAACGCTTCGCAAGCCGCGAAGAAGGAAGGCATCCAGATCAAGCTCTTCTCGATCATCTACGAACTCATCGATCAGGTGAAGGAAGCGATGGCGGGCCTGCTCGATCCGGAAAACCGCGAACAGATCATCGGCCACGCGCAGGTGAAGCAGGTCTTCGAACTCACGAAGGGCATCGTCGCCGGCTGCTACGTGAGCGACGGGCGCATCCAGCGCACGGGCCGTGCGCGCGTCATTCGCAATCGCCAGCCGATCTACGACGGTGGCATCGCGACGCTGAAGCGCTTCCAGGACGACGTGAAGGAAGTGCGCAGCGGTGTCGAATGCGGCCTCAAGCTCGGCGACTACACCGAGTACGAAGTGGGCGACATCATCGAGTGCTACCTGCTCGAAAAAGTTCCGCAGACGCTGTGAGGGGGCAGTTGAGAGTTGAAAGTTGAGAGTTGAGAGGCGTGCAGCGCCTTCTTCCCTCTCAACACTCAACACTCAACTCTCAACTATCCGATGAAGAACCGCCTCGACCGAGTCAACGAATCCATCAAGCGCGAGCTTGGCGCGCTCGTGCGCCGAGAGATCACTTTTCAGGCAAAGCTCGTGACGCTGAAGGAAGTGGACATCACGCCCGACCTCAAGAGCGCGCATGTGTATGTCGGCGTCATCGGCACGCCCGAGGAGCAGCACGCGGCGCTCGCGCAACTCCACGACGCGCGGCTCAAATTGCAGCGCGAACTCAGCCGCCGCATCATTTTGAAATTCACGCCGCATCTGCATTTCAAGCTCGATGAGACCGGCGAGCGTGGTGACCGCATCCTGCAAATCCTCGACGACCTCCACCTCCCGCCGGAGCCACCCGCTTCCTCATCTTAATCTTATTCTTAATCCTAATCTTAATCCCTGCCGCGTCCACCGGTGCCCTCTCAACACAGAGTAAGATTAAGAATAAGATTACGATTAAGAAAAAAAACCGCCGACTTTCATCTTACCGACTCGAAAAAAGTGCCCGCTGATTCCACACTCGCCGAAATCGCCGACCTGATCCGCACGAAGCAGCGTTTCGTGGTCATCTCACACATCCGTCCCGATGGCGACGCGCTCGGCTGCACTATCGCGATGGGCCTCTGCCTGCGCGCTCTCGGCAAGGAAGTGCAGATGTGGAATGACGACGGCTGCGTCGAGCGTTTCCATTTTTTGCCCGGCTCGGAACTCGTCAAGCAGCCACCAGAGGTGCCGGAGGAATTTGACGTTGCCATCATGCTCGACACGGCGGTGAAGGAACGCGGCGGACGTTGCGTGAAGGCTGTGAAAAGCGCGGGCACGTGGATCAACATGGATCACCACGTCTCGAATCCGCGCTACGCCGATCTGAATTTCATTGATTCCACTTCGCCTGCGACCGGCCAGATCCTGTTCGAGCTTTTCCGCGCAGGCAATCTGCCGCTCACGTACGAGATGGCCGATAGCCTCTATGTCGCCATCAGCACGGACACTGGCAGCTTCCAGTATCCGAACACCACCGCGCGCACCTACGAGATCGGCGCGGAACTTGTTCGCCTCGGCGTGAACGTCGGCACGCTCTCGCAGAACCTTTACGAAAGTCATCCTCGCCGTCGCATCGAGCTACTCAAGGCGATGCTGAACGTGATGCGCTTCTCCAGCGACGATCGCGTCGCGAGCATCGCGCTCCCGCTCACCATCGTTCGCGAACTCGGCACGAAGCCCGACGACACCGAGGGACTCATCGATCACATCCGCTCCATTGAGGGCGTGCGTATCGCCGCATTTTTCGAGGAGCTCCCCGACGGCCTCGTGCGAGTCTCGCTTCGCTCGAAAGACAAGAGCACCGACGTCTGCGAGATCGCGTCTGCATTCGGTGGCGGCGGGCACACGCTCGCGGCCGGTCTCCGCACGCGCGGCACGCTCGCCGAGGTGCAGGAAAAAGTTCTCCAAGCCATCCATGACAAACTCCCGCGAAATTGACGGTGTGCTGCTGGTGGACAAGGCCGGCGGGATGACGTCCCACGACATTGTCGCCATCGCCCGCCGCACGCTCGGCACCAAAAAGATCGGCCACTGCGGCACGCTCGATCCGCTCGCGACCGGCCTGCTCATCCTCACGCTCGGTCGCGGGACAAAAATCCAGGACCTCCTCATGGCCGAGGACAAGGAATACGTTGGCACGATGAAACTCGGCGAGAACACCGACAGCCAGGACGCCGACGGACAGATCACCGAGACGAAGCCCGTGCCGGAACTTTCGCGTGAGCAGATCGAGGCCGCGTTCGGAAAATTCAAAGGCGATTTTTACCAGATGCCGCCGATGGTCTCCGCGATCAAAAAGGACGGCGTGCCGCTCTACAAACTCGCGCGCCAGGGCAAGACCGTCGAGCGCGAGCCGCGCTTCGTCCACGTCTATGCGCAGGAGCTTCTCGATGTCCGTGTGCCCGAGATTGATTTCCGCGTCGTGTGCAGCAAGGGCTTCTACGTCCGCACCTACGCCTTCGACATCGGCACGGAACTCGGCTGCGGCGCGCATCTCAAGGCGCTGCGCCGCACGAAGAGCGGAAAGTTCTCCGTCGAAAATTCCGTGACCGCCGACGTGCTGAAGCACGGCCCGCTCGAAGCCGTGCTCGCCAAGGTGATGACGCTGCCGCAGGTCTCCATCCTGCGCGGCGCGTAGCCTGCAATTTCGCGCAGCGTGAGTGTGAAAGTCCTCCATTCGATTTCCGAACTGACGGACATCGTCGGCCCTGTCGTGCTCGCCGCTGGTGTCTTCGACGGCCTCCACCTCGGCCACCGCGCCGTGATCGAGCGCGCGATCACCGATGCCCGCGCCGGCGGTGGCACGCCCGTCGTCGTGACCTTTGATCCGCATCCCGCCGCCGTGCTCCGTCCGCAAAGCGCGCCGCCGTTGCTCACCTCCACGCGCCACAAGATTCGCCTGCTCGCCGATGCGGGCATCGCGCACGTGCTCGTGTTGAATTTCGACGCCGCATTTGCCGCGAAGCCGCCGGAGCAATTTATCGCCGAACTCGCCGCTGCCTGCCGCCCGCTGTGCGAGATTTGCGTCGGCGAAGACTGGGCGTTCGGGAAAAATCGTGCGGGAAATATTTCACTCCTCTCCTCGCTCGGAAAAAAGCTCGGCTTCGAAGCCATCGGCCTGCCGCCGGTGATGGTAGATGCAAAGCCCGTGAGCAGCACCGCGATCCGCGCCGCCGTCGAGAGTGGCGAACTCGCCGCCGCCGCGCGCCTGCTCGGTCGTGAATTCAGCGTGCTCGGCACCGTCATCGAGGGCCGCAGACTCGGGCGCACACTCGGTTTCCCTACTGCAAACGTCCGCCCTGAGAGCGAGCAACTCCCGCCGAACGGCGTCTATGCCGTGCGCGCCATTGTTGATTCCGTAGCCGCCGAGGGAACGAGGCGGGGTGATTTTCAAAATCCGAAATCCGAGTGCCCGCCTCCTTCCGTCGGCGGCTACAGGGGCGTCGCCAACGTCGGAGTGCGCCCGACCATTTCGAGCGAAGGCGTGCATCGCCTCGTCGAAGTCCACCTGTTTGATTTCACCGAGGATCTCTACGGTCGCGACATTGAGGTCTTCTTCGAGCGCTTCGTCCGTCCTGAGCAGAAATTCCCGAGTCTCGATGCGCTTCGCAGTCAGATCGCGAGCGACGTCGCAGTGGTGCGCGGTGCGACGGTTTAGCGCCCGTTCAGCAGCGCCGAGCGCATCATCTCGATGTCTGGCTCGCGGTCGAACCAGACTTTGAAACTCAGCGCGCCTTGGTGCAGCAGCATCGAAAGGCCGTTTGCGCCGCGTGCGCTCACGCTATCTCCGGCGGTGAGGAGCGGGGTGCGGTGGCCGACGTAGATGGTGTCGTAGAGAAGGTGGCGGGTCTCGAGGTGGCGGGCGGGGGCGGGGGATTTGTCGCCGGGCTTCATGCCGAGCGCGGTGCAGTTCACGACGAGGTCACTGTTCGCGAGGCCGATTTTGAGGAAAAGATCCGAGAGGTCGCCGGAGGAGACGCGGTCGAAGGGGAAGACTTTTGCGATGTCGTCGAGCAGCGGTTCGAGCTTGTCGAGGCTGCGGTTCAGCAGCGTGAGCGCGGGGCATTGTTCCTCGGCGCACTGCATGGCGATGGCGCGGCCCGCGCCGCCGCCTGCGCCGAGCACGAGCACGCGGAGGTGGCGGAGACCGATGCCGAAGCTCTCCTGCACAGCGCGCGAGAAGCCGGGGCCGTCGGTGCTGAAGCCGTGGAGCTTGCCGTTCTTGCCGACAACGACGGTGTTCACGCCGCCCGCGCGCTTCGCGCCTTCGTCGGCGATGTCCACGGCACCGAGCACGGCGGGCTTGTGCGGGATGGTGCAGTTGATGCCGATGAACCCCGCGCCGTGCAGCAGGCCGAGCGCCTCGGTGAGTTCCTCGGGTATGATGTGCAGCCGCGTGTAGCGCGCGGGGATGCCGAGCGCGGTGAGGGCGGCATTGTGCATCGGCGGCGACGCGGAATGCGCGACGGGATCGCCGATGACCGCGAGCTTCACCGCCGGCTCGCAATCTGCCGTCGCCGTGCGCCAGTCGCGCAAATCCTCGAGCGTATAGACTTCCTTCACGGACTTCAGTTCGGCGCGGAAAGTTTCGCCAGCGCGCGGGCGAAGCGCGCGAGCACGCGTTCGCGGCCCAGCACTTCGAGCGTGTGGTAAAGGCTCGCGCCGACGCTGCGTCCAGTCGCGCCCAGGCGTGCGGGATGTACGAATTCGCCGACCTTCACACCCGCGACCGTCGCGGCGGATTTCAGCGCGGTCTCCAGCGCGGTGGCGGTCCATTCGCCGAGGGCCGCGTAGGCGGTGGCGAGTGCGCGGAGATGATCGAGCGCTCCGGGTTTGCTGAGCACTTTTGCGACGGCCTCCGCGTCGAAGGGGAAATCCTCCGTGAAGAAATAGTCCATCCACGCGGGCGCATCGCTCAGCTTCTTCAGCCGCTCACGCACGAGCGCGAGCACGGGTAGCATCGCGCCGCGGGTGCCGAAGTTCACGCCCGCCTTCACCAGCCACGGCTCGACCTGCGTGGCGAGTGCATCGAGCGGCATCTGCAAAATGTGTTGCTGGTTGATCCAGTCGCATTTCTCCAAATCGAACTGTGCGGCCTTGCGGTTGATCTGCGCGGGGTCGAAGCGCTCGATCACTTCTGCGATGGGCATGATTTCGCGATCGTCCTTCGGCGACCAGCCGAGGAGGCAGAGGAAATTGCGCACCGCCTCGGGCACATAGCCGCCCTCGATGTAGCCATCCACCGACGCGCCCTGATCGCGCTTGCTCATCTTGCTGCCGTCCTTGTTCAGGATGAGCGGGATGTGTGCGTAGCGCGGCGGCGTCACGCCGAGGGCTTCGAAAAGTTCGAGGTGCTTCGGCGTGTTCGAGAGGTGATCTTCTCCACGGATCACGTGCGTGATCTTCATCTCGATGTCGTCCACGACATTCACGAAATGGAAAATCCATCCGCCTGACGCGTCATTCGCGTCCGTGATGGCGCGGCGGATCGTCATGTCCGCCTCGGGCGAACCATCGCGGTTCTGCGACTTGCCGCGATCCACCTCGATGCGTCCGCACACGAGATCCTCCATCACCACCATCTTGCGCGGCAGGCGGAAGCGCAGCGCTCCATTTTCATCGGTATAGACGTGGCCGGAGGCGCGCAGCTTCTCCGCGTATCGCTCGTAGATCGCTCCGCGCTCACTTTGAAGATACGGCCCGTGGTCGCCGCCGACGAGCGGGCCTTCGTCCCAATCGAGCCCGAGCCAGCGCATGCCGTCATAGATTGCCTGCATCGCCGCGTCGGTGTTGCGCGCGGCGTCGGTGTCCTCGATGCGGAGGATGAATTTGCCGCCGGTATGACGCGCGAAGAGCCAGTTGAAGAGCGCCGTGCGCGCCCCGCCGACGTGGAGGTAGCCGGTGGGCGAAGGTGCAAAGCGGACGCGGACTTGATCAGACATAAGGCCGCGGAGCGTGCAGAATGCGGTGCGGCGTGGCAAGCGGGGCGCTCACTCGAAGTGCGTGTCGTCGTGGCTGTAGGGCGGGGCGCAGCAGCAGAGGAAGCGGAGCTTTTCACGGGCGGTGATGGTGTGCCATGCGCCGGGCGGGATGACGATGGCGTCGCCGGGGGTGACGTCGCGCGTCTCGCCGTCGATCTCCATGGTGCCGTGGCCTTCGAGGATGAAGTAGAATTCCTCGCTGAGCCAGTGGTAGTGGCGCTGGGTCGCAGTGCCGGCGGGGACGGTGGCTTCGGCGAGGGACTGGTTTTTCACGGGGGCATTCGTGCGGTCGAGGATGCTGCGGATGGTGGAGCCGTCCTTGGTGGTGAAGGGGACCTGGGTGGCGACATTGAGGAGGTGCATCCGCGAAATGGATGCGGAGGTGCTCGATGCGGCGAGCGGAAAAAATGCGCGCGCACTCGTCACTCGACACGAAAGACGGTAAGCGGAATAAGTCCCGCGCACATGAACTCATTTCACGGCTGCACAGCATTGATCACCGGAGCTTCGTCGGGCATTGGCGCGGAGATGGCGCGTCAGCTTGCGCCGCAGGCGAGTGTGCTGGTGCTCGTCGCGCGGCGTGCGGATCGGCTGGAGGCGCTGAAGGCGGAACTCGAGCGTAGCGGGATGGAGATTCAGATTCATGCGGTGGATCTCGCGGATGGGGCGCAGGTGGATCGGCTGCTCGCGGCGCTGGAGGAAAAGGGGGCGAAGGTGGATTTTCTGATCAACAATGCGGGGCTGGGGGACCACGGGCTGTTTGAGGACAGCGACTGGCAGCGCGTGCAGGCGATGCTGGATGTGAACATCAAGGCGCTCACGCGGCTGACGCATGCGCTGCTGCCGGGGATCATCCGCTCGGGGCGTGGGGCGATTCTGAATGTCAGCTCGATCGTGGGATATTTGCCGATGCCGAAGATGGCGGTGTATGCGGCGAGCAAGGCGTATGTGACGAGTTTCACCGAGGCGCTGCGCGGGGAATTGCGCGGGACGAGCGTGGCGGTGTCGGCGGTGTGTCCGGGGCCGGTGGATACGGAATTTGGCGAGCAGGCGAAACGCGACGGGGAGGACGATGCGCTGCCTGCGCCGAATTTTCTCAAGCAGTCGGTGGGGCGGATCGTGCGCGATGCGTTGCGCGGGCTGGAGCGCGGGCGGGCGCGGACGATTCCCGGAGTTCCGCTGGCGGTGATGATGTTTCTCACGGCGCTGGTGCCGATCTGCATCCTGCGTCTTTTCCTCGGAATCCCGTCCCGTGATGCGCGCAGGAAGTAACCGCAATCCATCCGCTGAAAACATGTGTGCATTGCTGCGCTGGGCGGCGATGGGGGGCGTGTCGTTCACGCTTTTTCTTTCCGGCTGCGACCAGAAGCCTGAACCGCCGACGCCTGTCTCGCCTACACCTGCGCCGAGCCTGAAGCCGACACCGACTCCGGCTCCCACTCCCAAGCCGACTCCCGAGGCTGCGCCGACTCCGACTCCCGTGCCCACACCGGAGCCGCCGCCGTACGTGCCGCAGAAGACGCTGAACGTGGGCAGCATTTTCAACGGCATCCATTTTCGTACGAAACTGGAGACGGTCGATGGGACGACGGCGACGGCGGATCGAAACAGCGCAGGGAGCTACTCGGTCGAGGTGACGGTGAAGGTCGCAGTGCCGAAGCCTCACCGGAGCATCCAGGAGCTTGCCAAGCTGAACGAGAATATCGCCAAACTTCTGCCCGGCTTGGCTGAAATGCTGGGCACTGCGGCAGTCGCGCCGGAGTTTGATGATTTATACCGGCGGAAAGTCACCTCGATCCGCTCCAACATGGACCGGCTGGATCAGTTGCTCTCGCGGCATAATTTTTACGACTGCGAGACTATGATCGAGCTGCAGAATCCGAGGACAAAGCGGAAAGCCCTGCTCATCCAGGCGGACATGGATGTGGACACGGACGGCGCAGACGGCGACCGCTTGCCGACATTCGATACGAGCTCGCGCACGTATCAGCCGATGACGACCTATCGCTGGAAAAAGCGGACACCAACTCCGAACCCATGCACGCCAATCTGGGAAAAGCGCATTTTGGACAATGAGGCGAAGATCAAAGACCCGAAGTTTGCCGGCGATGTGCCGCGGCTGAAGGCTGACAATGCGAGGCTTCGTGCGGAGGTCGCGGACATGAAGGCGAACAGCTTTCTGATCGGCTCAATGGACCCATTCATCGTGCTGCCTTCGCAGATGTTCAGCAGAAAGAAAACCGGCTTTGCTCCGCGTGTCGGAGACTATTGTTTGGTGCTGGCGGGTGATGTCTTTTATCCGGCGATCATCGGCGATGCAGGGCCGACGGCGAAAATCGGCGAGGCTTCGCTCCGCCTATGCCGTGAGATCAATGCCAAGTCGAACGGTGACGTAAGGGCAGTGAGTGATCTCAAGGTGACCTACATTGTATTTCCGGGAACGGCGGAGAAGGAAACGAGCCCGCCTGATTTGCTGCTATGGCAAACGCGGTGCGCTGCCCTGCTGGATGATTTTAGCCCGCACACCGGAACGCTTTTCCAGTGGCAGCTTCCACCACCACCACAGCCGGTGGCACCTCCGCCGACGCCTGCCGGCGCTGCGCAGCCGCCAATCGGAGTGGAAGGCGTGCCGAAGCCGTGAGTCGCAAATAGGCGCGGCTGAGAAAAGTCAGCTCAGCGCCGGGCGGACTCCAGGGGGCTTCACTTTGCGCCCCAGCCGAAAAGGACGACGGGGATTGTCTTCAGCAAAATCCGGAGGTCGAGGAGTGGTGACCAATTGTCGATGTATTCGAGATCCATGGCCACCCAGCGCTCGAAGCTGGTGACGTTGTTCCTTCCGCTGACTTGCCATAGACAGGTGATGCCGGGCTTCATGCTGAGCCGGCGGCGGTGGGCGGTGGCCTCGATGCGCTCGACTTCATACATCGGCAGCGGACGCGGACCGACCAGGCTCATGTCTCCCTTGAGCACATTCCAGAGCTGCGGCAGTTCGTCGAGGGAGGTCTTGCGCAGGAATCGCCCGACGGTGGTGATGCGCGGATCGTTTTCCACTTTGAAAACCGGTCCGGACATGACGTTGAATTTCTGGAGTTCCTCGCGTTGCATCTCGGCATCGGTCTGCATCGTGCGGAATTTGAACATCTGGAAAGGGCGACCATTTTTTCCGCCGCGGGCTTGTTGGAAAATGACCGGCCCTTTTGATGTGAAACGGATGGCGATCGCGATGATGAGGAAGAGCCAGGAAAGTGCGACAAGCACTGAGAACGCGATGATGCGGTCGAACATGTGCTTCAGAAACAGTGCCCACGAAACGCTCGGTGCCGTGCGAAAGACGAGCATGGGGCGTGGACCGAAATGATCGAAATCGGGTCTCGCGATGGCCGTCTGCATGAAGTCTGCGCTGAGCCAGGATTCGACACCCTCGGTCTCGCATGCGCTCATGTATTCCTGAAGTCGGCCTAGCTCACTGTGGCTGCCGACAAAGAGCACACGCTCGGGAGTGTGCCGGTGAAGTGCTTCCACAAATTCGGGAAGAGTCCTGGAGGTTACATCCATGTCCTCGGCCACTTCGATTTCCATGAGTTCGGAAGGGGTGAGGGTCTTGCGAAAGGTGACGATGTCCTGTGCGGTGCCAACAAGGATCACAAGTTCGCGAATCTTGCCGCTTTTGACTCGGCGCTGGTAGGCGTGGACGGTGATCCATTCGCGGGAAAGCAGGAGCAGCGTAGCCAGTGCCGCGAAAATCGGCATGACTGCGCGGCTGTCGAGGCTTTGCTTAAAAAAGTACGCTATCAGTGCGATGATGAGGCCGAGCACGACGGCCGAACGGCCAAGCTGCGTGAGGCTTCTCCCTACTGTTTTCCGCTCCGGATGTTCGTAGAATCCCTGTGCATGGAGGCATAGGGGACCGAAGATTCCCAGTACGAGCACGAGCCACTGGAAAACGTAAAATGGCTGGATGGGGATTTCAAAAAGACCGAACTCCGGGCCGTGATAACGGAACCAATGTGCACACCACAGCGAGACGACGAGCAGGAATGCATCGACGATCTGAAGGAATTGCAAATTGAGTTTCTGACGGCGGCCGAGCATGGTCGTGGCTTCAGGGGAATATATCCTTACATCAAAACTCCGCGTGAACAGAGCGAAAAAGGTTTCAGTATCAAACATATCCGGCCCGTTGGTCGTTGGCGCCGTTCATTCGCAGGCGGGAATGCGATTGGCTGAGACACTCGGGAAACGGGACGTGGACTTGCTGGAACTCCGCTTGGATGCGCTTGCAGGACACCTGGCCGGCGTGCGGCGATTGATGAAAAAGATTCGTCTGCCGGTGCTTCTCACGGTGCGGCATCCGGACGAAGGAGGAATTGGGAATCTCTCGGTGGTTCGCCGACGGGAAATTTTCCAGGAGTTTCTGCCCTCGGCCGCGATGATGGACGTTGAGCTCCGCTCAGTCGGGGCGTTGAGAGAAGAGATCGCTTTTGCGAGGGAAAGGGGAATCGCCGTGGTGGTGTCGGATCACCAGTTTCGTCGAATGCCGACATTGGCGCAGATGCGTGAACGCCGGAGACGGGCCTTTGGCGAAGGCGCGGATATTTTCAAGCAGGCCTGCCTCGCGGATCATGCGCTCGCCGTGGCGAAACTTCTGGAGTTTGTATCCGAAGACTCGGATGGACCGGTGGCCGCGATGGGGATGGGAAAGCTCGGTCAGGCGTCGCGGCTTGTGCTCGCATGCGCCGGCTCCATTTTGAACTACGGCTATCTGGATAAGCCGAACGCGCCAGGACAATGGGAGGCGCGGGAACTACGGGAGCTTCTGCGGCGTCTGGGGCACTGAGCCCGGCCATTGTAGGAGAGGGAATGCTGCGGAACTGCAGCTATGCGACTTGGGCACTCGGCATCGTGCTCTGGCTGAGGACGCGCATGAGAGCAGAGTAGATTTCGGAAGGTCCGAGACCTTTGCTGACGTAGCCGTTTGCCCCCGCCTTGCGTGCGGCTTGCATCGCTTCTTCGTCGTAGCCGAGGCCGGTGAACATCACAATCGGGAGAGCGGGAAGCTTTTCCCGGATCTGCCCAGTGAGTGCGATGCCGTCGATCTTCGGCATGCCGATATCGAGGATGATTGCGTCGCAGGGATTGAGGTCCAGCCAACTGAGGACCTTTGAGCTGTCTGAGAGCGAAGAACACCCGTGGCCTTTGCCGCGGAGGTAAGTCGTCAGGAAGCGATTAAGAAGGCGATTGTCGTCAACAACGAGGAAGTTCATGCGTTTTGGGCCATGGGTCTGATGCTTTAGTTAGCACTGACTGTGCCATCGGTGACGTGTGGTGGAATTAAATCAGCCCCGCCATTAGCGACTCAGAAAATATCGGCCGGCTGAGGCGGATGCTGGTGCCATTTCCTCAAAAAAGCCGGTATGTGAAGGCGCAGCGATTCAGCACCGACGAGTGCATTGTTTGGATTGTGAAACAGTACAAAAAACACCCCTGGGACGTTGCCGCCCCAGGGGTGTGAATTTAGAAACAGACTAGCTGTTTTCCTTAGAACGCGACCTTGAGGCCGCCCTGGAAGACGATCTGGTTCTTGTCAACGCGAGCCTGCGCACCCGTGGGGGAGAAGCCGGCAGCGCTGCTGAAGGTCGTGGGGCCATTCGAACCGCCGAGGCGGTAGTAGGTCACGCCGCTGTTGATGGTCCACTTGCCGAGGCAGGCGGGCACGAAGTTCAGCGCGTAGTCAGCGCGGACGCCGACGGACACGAAGCCGAAGCCACGGTTGCCGAGGTAGAAGCCGCCGGAGCCGAAGCCGCCCTTGATGGGCAGCGACAGCGTCAGGTCACCCCAGGTGTGTCCGGGGGCGATACCGACTTCATAATACTGGCCACGGCTGCCGTTCACGTTATTGCCGGTGGACTTTTCGAGCTGGAGCTCGGCGAGCACATACGGGTGAAGAGCGGCTGCACCGAGGGCGGCGCTGTCGTCATAGGAGAGGCTGATGCCGACCGTGTAGGCATTGGCGAAATAGTCACCAGGGCTCTCGTAGGTCTTGAAGTACGTGCCGAGGCTCAGCTTGTCGAAGTTGAACGTCAGACCGGTCTGGAAGTCGAACTCGAACCAGTTCGAGGTCGTGCTGCCGGGCGAGCCAGTGCGCTTGCCCTGGAAGGAATTCCAGATGCCGATGTCGGCGGTGACCGAGGTCAGCGCACCCGCGCCCTTGTAGATGCGGAAGTGGAGGTTCGCGTAGGGCTGGATGATGAAGCCAGCATTCTCGAAGAGAATGCCCTTGCTGATGTAGCTGCTGACGACGTCGAAACCGATGTCGCCCGTGATGCAGGATTCCTGCGCGGGTTCGACAATCTTCTTCATCGGCTTGACGGTGTGAGGGCCAGCGTAGGCGGTGGAGCCTGCGAGGCACGCGGCCGCGAATGCGACAACTGCTGTGGTGTGTTTGTTCATGGTGTTATTAGTGGTGGTGTTTGTTTTTTGCTACTGTGATGCCTTGCGGCACGGCGCGATTTGTAGCGCCATGGATAAATCGAGGCAACAAGTTTTTTGCATCGTGGTAAATGAAGATTAAATACCTAATTTTCCTTTTGTGAGCGTGTTTCGAGCCGAGGGTTTCTTGTCCGACTCTTCGCCGTTTCGCAGACTTCAGAAAGTCTGCTTACGTAATATCAACGACCCGCAGCACCACCTTGCCCTGATGTCCGGCAGCGAGAATCTCGCGATGTGCTGCTGCAGCTTCAGCGAGTGGGAACGTGTGACCGATGGCGGGAGTGAGTTGCCCGCAGACAAGACTTTGTGCGATGGCAGCATGGCATTCGGCCAGTTCGACTGCGGGAGTATTGGCGAGCATGACTCCGCGGACGTCGGCATCGCGTGCCATCAATTCCCGCGGATTGATCTCGATGCTTCCCCGGCTGCCGACCACGACTACGCGACCGCGTTGAGCGAGTAATGTCAGGTCTTTTGCGAGGTTCACATTCGCGAGCATCTCGACGATTAAATCCACGCCTTTTCCACCCGTTGCCGCGCGAATCGCATCTGCATAGTCCTGGGCATGGTGGTCGAAAATCGCGTCACTTTTCAAACAGGTGAGCATTTTTCGCCCGGCCTCGCTCCCGCCCGTTGCGAAGACCCGCAGCCCGGCCGCATTTGCAAACTGCACCACCGCCATACCCACGCCGCCGGTCGCACCATGCACGAGCACCGTCTCACCGGCCTTTGCCTCGCCGCGCTGCATGAGTGCGCGCCAAGCCGTGGAGCAGGGGATGCCGAGAGCCGCGCCTTGTTCAAAAGTCACGTGATCCGGCAAAGGGAATGCCCGTCCCGCATCGCACACCGCCGCTTCCGCGTAAGTCCCGCTCGTACTCCCAGCCACCCACACGCGCTGGCCGGGCTGGAATTTTCCTTCGGCTCCGGCTCCCACCTTTTCCACGACGCCTGCCCCATCCGAGCCCGGAGTCCACGGCAGTGCCGGCAATTTCGCGTAGGCGCCCGATCTTATATACGTCTCCACGGGATTCACCCCCGCCGCCGAGATCCGCACGACGATTTGCCCCGGTCCCGGCTGAAGTTCGGGCACGTCGCAAAGTTCGAGGACTTCCGGGCCACCGAAGGCCCGCACTTGGATTGCTTTCATGCCGCGAGTCTTTGACATGCCGCCAGTCCTCGTCCATTCCTTTGCATTGTGAGCGACTCCTGCTGCCAGCACCATTCCCACGAACACGGCTCCGATGCCACCCCGCCGACCGGCTTCGGTGTCGCAAATCCAGCCAGCCTCGATGCGATGGCGTTTGACAAGGAGACTGGCGAGATCGTCCTCATCATGGTCGAGACTCGGCCTTGGGATGGCTCCGAGGAGCGCCTTTTCCAGCTTCAGGAAAAACTAAATGCCTACCTCAGCTTCGCGCTCGATGGTGAGCTGTTTGAAACGTTCCCGCAACTCGTCGGCAAACCTGTGCGCGTCCAGCTCGACTGCGCGGAGACGCCCGATCCGGTGGTCGAGCATTTCATCAACAATATCCGTGAACACCTCTCGTTGCAGGAAATGAAATTCGCCGTCCGTGTGGTTGGCGAACCTATTCCGGCCGAAGTCTTGGCCGCTGACGCTGCTGAGTCGGGCGGCTGCGGCACCGGCTGCGGCTGCCATCCCGGAACTGGCGCTCAGGTCTAGCCCGGGCGAAATTTAGGCGAGCATCGCGTTTCGCCCGTCTTGATTCCCTCAATTTTATCAGACGGATTCGCCGACGTACGGATTCGTTCCGCGTTCGATGCCGATGGTCGTGGCCGGGCCGTGGCCGGGGAGCACTTTGACGTCGTCGCCGAGCGGCCAAAGTTTCGTGCGGATGCCGCGGAGGAGAAGGTCGTGGTCACCGCCGGGCAGATCGGTGCGGCCGATGCTACCGGCGAAAAGTACGTCGCCAGCAAAGAGGATGCGTTCCTTTTCATCGAGGAAACAAAGGCTGCCGGGACAGTGGCCGGGGACCAGCAGGAAGCGCAGATCGAGCCCATCGACGGTCAGTTTTGGCGTTTCCTCAATGAGAAAATCTGCGGCGACCGGATCGATTTCCCAGTTCATGCCGAGGCGTTTGAAATAGCCGGGAACGGTGAGCATTTCCACTCCGTCGGCATGATAGCCCACGCGGCAGCCGTGCTCGCGGTGGATCTCAGCAGCGTCCCACACGTGGTCGATGTGCGCGTGTGTGAGCAGCAGTGTGGATACTCGGAAGCCTCGTTTTTTCAGCCAGGCGGCGGCGGTCTGCGGCGCATCGATAAGAATGCCGTGCGCGGGGAGGAAGAAGCAGTTTGTGTCAAAAATGCCGCCGGTGTGGACTTCGATTTGCATGAATGGCTGGGACACTCGCGAGGGAGCCGCAGTGTGTCGAGTGTGGCGGTGTGACAATTTCGGCTGCGATTCCCTTGCGATTCGGGTGAACTCTGCCAATCTCCGAAGCCGGTTTTACTATCCCATGAACGCCATCCGCTGCCTCACCCTGTCGGTCGCTAGCCTTATCGCCTTTACCCCTCACGTTCGAGGAGCGGTCGATTCGGATTTCAAAAAAATCGCGCCAAAGGTCGCACAGACGGTCGGCGAGCTACTGGAAAAAGCGCACTACAGTCGGCGTCGGCTGGATGACACGGTGTCGAGGCAGTTTCTTAAAAATTACCTCGAGCGTTTGGACTACAATCACCTCTTTTTAACGCAGAAGGATGTGGACGGATTTTCCGCGAAGTATGCGACGACGCTCGATGACAGCATCATGGCTGGCGATCTCGATCCTGCGGTTAAAATCTACGAGGTGTACCGCAAGCGCGTGGAGGATCGCGTGGTGAAGGTGAAGGCGCTGCTCGGCGAGAAATTTGACTTCAGCGGCACGCGGAACGTGGAGGTTAATCGTCAGAAATCTCCGTGGCCTAAGGACGCGGCGGAAGCCGATCAGATCTGGCGCGACCGCATCGAGGGCGAGCTGCTCGACCGGACGCTGATGAACGACAAGGTGGAAACGCCGATGAAGGTCGTCTCGCGCCGCTACGATCAGCTTCTCCGCAGTCTGCACGAGCAGACGAATGAGGACGTGATGGCCGGTTTTCTCAGTGTGCTGTGCGAGACCTACGACCCGCACTCGGAGTACATGAACCGTTCGCAGAACGACAATTTCAACATCAACATGAGCCTGCAGCTCATCGGCATCGGTGCCGTCCTCGTGAGCGAAGAGGGGTACGCGAAAATCCGCGAGCTCGTCCCCGGTGGGCCGGCGGACATGAGCGGACGCCTGAAAGTCGGCGACCGGATCAGCGCAGTGGCGCAGGGCGATTCAGGCTTTGTCGAGGCCGTGGACATGAAGCTCGACAAGGTCGTGGAGATGATCCGCGGCAAGGAGGATACGAAGGTCGTCCTGCGTGTCATACCTGCAAATGCGACCGATCCCTCGGCGCGCAAGGTGATCGAGATCACTCGCAAGAAAGTGAAACTGAAGGAGCAGGAGGCAAAGGCGGAGATCGTCGAGCGCACGAAGCCTGACGGAACCACGAGCCGGATCGGATGGATCATTCTGCCGTCTTTTTATGCCGACATGCAGAAGACCGGCGCGAAGAGCACTACTAAGGACATCCTCATTCTTCTCGAGCGGCTGAAGAAGGAACACATCGAAGGTCTCGTGATGGATCTGCGCCGTGACGGCGGCGGATCGCTTGAGGAGGCGGTGAATCTGACGGGACTCTTCATCAAGAGCGGTCCGGTCGTGATGGCGCGCGATAGCAACAATCGCACATCGGTCCTGCGCGACCGCGACAAGACGCTTTACTATGATGGCCCGATGCTCGTGGTGACGAATAAGCTGAGCGCATCCGCAAGCGAGATCTTTGCGGCCGCTCTGCAGGACTACAACCGCGCGGTGATCGTCGGAGACTCAACGACCTTTGGCAAGGGCACCGTGCAGACGCTCGTGGATCTCGGGAACATCATCCCTCTCTCGCTGAGCGGAAAATCCAATGGCAATGAGGCCGGTGCGTTGAAGCTCACGATTCAGAAATTTTACCGCATCTCCGGCGGTTCCACGCAGCTTCAGGGCGTGGCGGCGGATGTGAAGCTCCCGTCGCTGTGGGATCAGGCCGACATCGGCGAGGTCGCACTGAAGGGGCCGATGCCTTACGACACGATCGAGCCTGCAACTTACGACAAGTGTGAGCAGTCGCTCTTCAAGCCGGAACTCAAGAAACGTTCAGCCTCCCGAGTTGCTGCCGATGTCGAGTTTCAGTGGATTCTGGAAGACATGGCACGCATGAAGACGCGCGTGGCAGAGAACAAAGTGTCGTTGAACGAAAAGATTCGCCGCGCCGAACTCGACGAGGAAAAGGGACGGAAGGAAAAGCGGACCACCGAGCGTGCGAAGGTCAAACTGACGGATGAAAAGGTGTTCCAAGTGACGCTGGATAATGCCGCGGACCCTGAGCTTCAGTTGAAAAAGGAAAAGAAGATCGCAAAGGAAGCCACTCCCAAAAAGGGTGTGGATGGAAAAGCGCCCGCAGAAAAGGTTGAGGATGGGAAAGTGCCGGATGACGAGGACGGCGAACTGGCTGCCGACGAGGCAGCTTCGAAGGTGGATCCGATCCGAAACGAAAGTATCAATATCCTGACTGACCTGATCGAACTGGGGCGGACTCCGCCTGCAACGGCTTCGACGGAAAAGACCACCGCAGCATCGAAGCAATCGAGGTAAGTGCGTCGTTGCTTCTCAAGGGGCGGCCTCTTGTAGGCCCTCCTTGAAGCACGTTTGATTTTAGCGCCCTGGGCCGCAGCCCTCGTCCTATGCGCTCTTTACCGAGCGGAGGGATTCGAGGGTCGAACGAACCTGCGAGAGCAGCTTTTCCTGCGTGTAGGGCTTCGGAAGAAAGCCGCGGAGTCCCTGACTGAGCATCGCACGCACTTTGTCCTGCTCGGCAAAGCCGCTGCTCAGCATGACTGCGACGCTCGGCTTGATTTTACGCAGTGCATCGAACACTTCCGAGCCATCCATGATGGGCAGCGTGAAATCGAGGATGATCAGATCCACCTCATCCTTGAGCTGCTTGAAGATTTCCAGCGCTTGAAATGGCTCCGCAGAAGTGACCACGCGGTATCCCGCGTCAGTGAGCATGCGCTTTGCGAGGGTCACGATGAGGGCCTCATCGTCAATGATGAGGATCAGTTCCTTGGTGCCTGAAGGATTGTCGATCGCGACCGAGGAAGTCTTCGGCGCGGGAGCAGGGGTTTTGGCGCTGGGTAGGGGCACCGGCGGCGATGCGTGGCCACCGAGCCGCGTGGCCAGTTGAGTCGTGACATCCTTCGCTCTGTCTAGGCTGCTCCGCAAAAATGCAAAATAGCGCATTCCTTCGGGGCTGACCTCGCACATCGGCTGGACCGCCTTGGACGATTCTGAAATGACTTGCAGGAGATTGTTGAGATCGTTCGCTGCCGTCTGGAGCCACTGATGATCGGTATCTGAGAGCATGTAGGAGTGTAAAATCAGTATGATCGGCGTAAAAATCCACCGCCTCCTAGGCATAGCGCGAAGAAATCGGGTGCAAAGACCGCCGGATGCGCGGCATGTAGAGCAGTTTGCGGGCTCATTGCCCAATGAATTCTTGTGAATCGTTCAACTCGAAAAGAAGCGGGGATTTTTTGATCCGCCGAAGTCCCATTTCAGAGAATCACACCGAAGAAATCCCGGAAGACCGCCGCATACACGTCTTGCTTCATTGGCGGCAGCCACTCGCGCCGAAATTCCGACGGCTCAATCCACTTCCATCCCCGGAATTCAGGGTGTTCCGTCTCCACGTTAATTTTCGAGTCCTTCGCGAGGAAGTCGCACAGGAAATAGATCTGATCCTTCCCGTCGTGGCCGCGCTTCTTACCGCCTTGGAAAAGGTAGCGATAGCCGTCGCGTTTCTCGACGATCTTGAAGTCCTCGGGATCCACTGAAATCTCCTCCCACAATTCCCGGACGATCGCCTGCTCCGGAGTTTCGCCCTCGTCCACACCGCCTTGCGGGAACTGCCAGGCCCCGCGGATCGTGCTCCGCTCGCAGATCAGGATTTTTCCGTCGCGATTGCGAAGGATGCCTGCGACATTTTGCTGATATGTTGGCTCGGATTTGCTCATGGATTTGAAAAAGGCAGCTCTCGTTTTTGCAGGTGTTTTGCTCTTTGCCGCGCTTTGGATGCAATCGTGGTTGCGTCCAGAACGTCAGATTCCTCGCGCGCAGGCAAGGCTTCTGTCAGCCATCGAGCACCGCGATTTTGATGCCGTGGCATCGATGCTCGCCGCGGACTACCGCGACCGATGGCGACACGACAAGGCCGCTGTCGTCGCCCGGATTCGCGAGGTGTTTGGACAGTTTGCGACGCTCACCATTGAGCGGGAAAAACGCGATCTGCGTGCCGACGTGGACCGGTGGATGTTGTCGGAGAAGATCCACATCAAAGGACTCGGTGGCCACCTTGCCATGGCTGCGCGCGATGTGGTGAATACTTTGCACGAGCCGTTTGTGACCGAATGGCGGCGGCGCGGTTGGAAGCCGTGGGATTGGGAACTCAAATCCATCGCGCAGCCCGAGATCGAAGTGCCTGAATGATGTGATTGCGCACGCACCCGCGTGGCGCTTCCATCCTGAAAACAATCTTCATCTCATGCGCGCCATCCTGTTCCTCCTCATCTTCGCCGCCACCGCATTCTCCCAGACGTCCGGCGGTGCGGCCACGCCGAGCGCAACTCCGACCCCTGCGCCGCAGGCTACCGCCGTCCCCACGCGGAATCTCTGGACCTGCACACTGCCGGGCGGCACGTATCAGGTGCTCGTCTCCGCAATCCTCAGCGTGAGCACCCACGAATACGTCGTGGACGGCGCGGCGCGCGTCACCGAGGTGAATGTGGACACCAGCGGGCAATTCGCCGTGCGATTTTATTTCATCGAGCCTGTGGTCGCATCCGGCCCTGGCGGAATCGGTGCGGCGACGCTCGGCAAAGTGCAGGGCCTGCTCACCGAGGCTGCGGAGCGCAGTGGCACTGAAGCTTGGAAGAAGGTCGTAAAAAGTTATCCGACTACGACACACGCGCGCACGATCGAATACCGCGTCAGCAGCAAGGATTCGCTCACGCAGATTTTCACCAGTGCGGCAAACGCCCAGGCCACCGGCAAAGCGGGGCAGGTGAGTATTTCACAGTAGCTGGCGGCGGAAGGAGGCTGGCGTGCCCATGTCGGGAATTTTTCCCCCGCCTCGGAACGACGGTCGCACTTACTTCGCGTGACCCTCGCTCACGTGCTGCTTGAGCATGTCTAGGCCGAAGTCATTCGCAAATTCGCGCCAGATGCTGTGCACGTGGTTGGCGTTGTTTTGCGTGTTGTCGTATTCGAGGACGAACGCCGTGTTCTGCACGCGGTAGTAGTGCGGCTGGCCGAGTTCAAATCCGCCCGCCCACGCGAAGAACACATTGCCGAGGCCGGCCTTTTCGATCTTCGCGAATTCCTCCGCCGCGACATCTGTGCGGGCGCGGAAAAGATACAGTTTGATGATTTTCACGAGCGTCGCCTGTTGCTCCGCGGTCATCTTCGACACGGCCAGACCTTCCGGCTTCGTCGGATCGGGCCGCTTCGGATCGTTGAAAATTTCCTTCGGCGCGTCGCCCACGATCACTGCGGTTTTGCGCTGCTCATCGTTCAGTGATTTCACTAGCGAGCGCCCGAGATCTTCCTCGGTGCCCAGCACGCGCAGCCCCTTGTGATCGCCCTCGCGCACCTCACCGGGATTCGTGCCGAAAAATGAAGGCGTCATCGAAGGCGCGGCGTCGCCGACGCTCGTGTAGTTGAACGACTGATGGTGCCCCTCCCAGCGCCACGCCCACGTTTTCCCGCCCGGCGTGCCGAAGACACTCACGTAATACTTCAGCGGATCGCGCTTGCCCGTCGTGTCCTTCTCCATCTCGCGCAGGATCGCTTCGAGGCTCTGGATCGTCTCGGCTTTTTTGTTGCCGTCCTCGCTCAGCCCGGTTTTCAAAAGCGCGCGCGCTAGTGCGACCTGCGGCTCGGTCATATCCTTGAGCGGAAGCCCCTTTCGCTCGCGCGGGATGAAGTGCCAGTTCACGCGCTCGCCCTTCGCATCGCTCTCAAATGGGAAAGATGCCTGCGCCTTTTGCTCCGGCGTCAGTGAGGAAAGAAATGCGCTCGCGGCCTTCGACATTTCCACCGACGCGTCGTGTGCGAAGGCGGAGGTGGCGAGGGCGAGGAGGAGTGCGGCGGAGATGATTTTCATGGTGTGTGGGTGGATGGAGAATCGCGATGCAGTGATTCGATGAGGTGGCTCGGTGCATTTTGGAAATGACGAAGGAGGAAGGAGCGCCGCAGGCATGGAGGGCCGTCCGTCCCGGCGGCCACGAACGCACCACGCGGAGCGTCACTTCTTTTGCACGGGTGTTCGCGAGCGTTCCACAGCCTTGCCAGCGGCGAGAGACAGGCGCTGCGCGCATTCGACGTGGCCGGCGGGACGCGCGGCGCTCCGGGCTACTTCGGCCGCTCGGTGGTGAAGCGCCACTGCTCGTCGAAAAATCCCGCGTCCACGATCTTGCCGGGGAATTTGTCATCCGGCGGCACGGTCGTGTCCACGATGGCCCAGTCGGGCAGCTTCGGTGTCTGCAGGGAATTCGTCCCGCTCGCGCACGCGCGGCTGAACGTGAAGCCGCTGTTGAGCACGACGTAGCGGCGCGGGTTCAGCGGGTTCGGGAAAATGAGGATCGGCAGGTGCGTCGCCGCGTCGTATTTCTTGCCGCCAAATTCGAGGCCGTCCTTCGTCCACTTCACCGGCAGTTTGTCGGCGATCTTTTTCAGCACGGCGTTCGAGGAGGGATCGCCCCAGAGGATGAGGTTGCCGTTTTGAATCTGTGCGTCGGTGAGCTTCGCATCGTCCACCGTCGGTGCGTCGCCGCGGAAAATCGCGCGCCACTGCTTCGTCGCGTGCGCGAGTTCGAGCTGCGTCCACTCGCCAAGCTTGGAATTCAGCGGCGCGCCAGTCGGATTGACAAAGACAAAACTGTCCATGAAAGCGTGATCGATCGGGCCGCAGTGCCCGGGAACCTTGGCATAAACTGGAACCATCTTCCCTTCAATGTTCGTAGCACCGGTCTGAGCGGATTCCGGCAACGCACCTCTTGTGTCCACCCGAGACGATGGAGATATGCCGTCTGCCCCAACGTCCACCCAATCCTCACCATCTGGTTTTTGCAGGAGCACCCAGTCCGTCGGCGACTCCAACACAACCTTCTTGCCGTCCACTTCGATCACTTTCAGGTGATCATTCTCCACGCGCGCTTCTTGCGGAGTTTCGACCAGAATGAGCGGAGCATTCTTGGTCTGAAGGCGCACGGTTCCATTGCCGAGGTAACTCGCCTGCACTTCCGCACGCTCCCATGACCGGCCCATCGCCCCCAAAGTAATCCAGTCCACCTTTGAATACACGAGTGATGTGGTGACCAAGTGGACATTCCGCTGTGAAATGCGGCGTCCTTTTTCCAGCAGCGCCTCCACTTTCTCCGCGATCTTCTTCTTCGTCTCCGGCTCGTATTTGTGCCCGACACCGGGGCCGATGAACTCCTCGATGTTCACGCCTTCCTTTTCCGCGAAGCGCTTCATGATCGCGGTGCTCTGCGCCTGCTTGTCCTCGCTGCCGTGGTAGGCGAGCACGGGGTGGTTGGCGAAATTGGCGACGGCGACGGTCGCGTCATACCAGCGGTAGAGGATGACTTCCCACCACGGCGGCGGCGTCTTGCCCGCGGCGAAGACGCCCGCGT
>JBBRPQ010000027.1:0-69607 GCA_038227825.1 Chthoniobacterales bacterium | reverse complement strand
GCCGCCTTTCACACTCAGCCGCCAGATGCGGCCGTGCTCGTGGTCGCGGCGCGGGTCGCGGAAGTCCACTTCGCCGTGGTTGATGATGGGGTTGCTCCAGTCGGCGATGTAGAGCGCGCCGTCGGGGCCGAGCTTCACGTCGATGGGGCGGAAGGTCGCGTCGCTCGTCTGCACGAGCACGGGCAGTTGTTCCGTGATGTAGCCGGATTGCGCGGGGGAACTCGGGCTTCCAGCCTGAGTGGTTGGAACGGGGCGGCGGACATCCTGTCCGCCGCTGGCAGGCTGGAAGCCTGCCTGCCCATTCCCGCCCACAGGCTGGGAAGCCTGTGTTCCGCCCAGGTCGTTGATTTTGAAATGCACGATCTTGTGCGCGCGGAAGTCGCACGTCACGGCGCTGCCCTGCCAGTCGGCGGGGAAGTGCGGGCTGTAGATGAGCTCGAGGCCGGCGAACTTCGGGTAGCTGCCGGGGCTGATGCTCGCCATGGTGCGCCGCGAGCCCTCGAACGGCGCAAAGGTCGCACCGGGGAACGCCCACGAGAGGCCGGTGCTGCCCGCGCCATCGGTGTGGAAGGACTGGCCCCACTGGTCCCACGCGTGGCCCCAGGTATTCCAAAGGCCGCGCTGGACGACTTCCACGCGCTCGGTGCGCGGGTCGTAGGCGAAGGTGCCGCCGCTGTTCAGCCGCACGACGCCCCACGGCGTCTCCATGTGCGTGTGGATGTACACGCTTTGCGAAAAATAGAGCCGCCCGTCCGGCCCCCAGCGCAGGGTGTGGACGATGTGATGCGTGTCCTCGGTGCCGAATCCGCTGAAGACGATGCGCTTCTTGTCCGCCTTGCCGTCGCCGTCCGTGTCCTCAAAGTAAAGCAGCTCGGTGCTCTGGCCGACGTAGCAGGCCCAGTGTCCCTCGGGCGTGAGCACGGGCGCGACGCCGGTGGGAATGAGCAGGCCGTCGGCAAAGACGGTGCTCTTCGTGGCCTTGCCCGTGTGGCCGGGGTCTTCGAGCACGAGGATTTTGTCGGAGGCGACCTGGCCGGGAGCGATCATCGGATACATCGCGCTGCTGGCGACCCACAGGCGGCCCTGCGCGTCCCAGTTCATCTCCGTGGGCTTGGCGAGGAGCGGGTTTTCGCCCCAGAGGGAGATTTCGAGCCCATCGGCGAGCGTGAAGTCCGGCGGGGTGAAAGCGGAGTTCGTGGGGATCTTTGAAAGGTCGGGCTTTTCCGCGGGGGTCTGGCGGGAGGTGTCGGCGGCGGCTGCGCCGACGTCCGTCGCGGGCTGCGCGGTGTTCCCGGGTAGGGTGGGTATTTTACCCGCCGCGCCGGGTATTCTACCCGGCGCATCGGACGTTGTTTTGCGACCGTCTCGCGATGGCGCGTCTCCCGGATTCGTTGCCGTGGGCGTGTCGCGGTGCGGGGATCTCTCGACGCCCGGTGTGCCGGGTAGGATACCCGGCACGGCGGGTTGCAAACCCGCCCTACCCGCGGCAGGCCGTTTTCCATCCGGGGGATTTGCGCTGCCGGCGGATTTCTTCAGCCGTTCGATCTCGGCCTCGGCCTCCGCGATGAGCGGGTCGAACATCGGAATCTCCGCGCCGTTCTTGCCCTGCTCGCGTTTGCGGAAGCCGAAGAGGTAGGTCTCATTCGCCGGCCGCCAGCGGTGGAAGAAGAGTTCGTTCTTGCGGACGATGGCGGCGCGCAACTCAGTAATCCCACGGGGGTATGTCCAACCAAATGCACGAGCGACACAATCGGCAAAACCACGATAGCCATCCTCGTGAAGGTGTATGCCATTCGTTGTGGTGTTGGTGGTGAGCGAAGCCAGAAGGCCAATTTCATGAGGTGAAGTGGGGCCGCCTTTTTTGGTGATGCCATTCAATTCCTCCAACTGCTGGTGAAACTCATCGGGGACATCAATCGGAACAAACCGCGCCTCGCGCTCCTTCGCGAGTTCCTCGATGGCCTTCGTGTATTGCTCCAGCAGCTTGTTGTGCTCCGTGGGATCGGGGAGCCCGGGTCGCATCCAGCGCAAGTCCTCGTGGCGAATCGGCGAGAGCAGGACGAAGCGGACGCCTTGGTGGAGCGCTGGCGTCCCGCCGGCAGTCTGCGGCGAGTGCGCAGCGCCATCCGTTGCGGGAAGTGCGGCTGCGCCGGGCGCGGGGAGGTGGCCGGCGGGGACGCCAGCGCTCCCGGCAATCGCATCCATGCACTGCGCGAGTTCCTTTTTGAAACGCGCGGCGCTCATCGGCTCGGAGCCGTAGCGGGCGGGGTCGCGGTTCAGCGTCCAGTCCTGCGAGCGGTCGGTCATTTCCTGCAAGCTCGCGGCCATGCCGTAGCCGAGGAAGACGACCGTGGGCTTCACGAGCGCGAGCTGTTCCTTCAGCCGCTCGAAGCCCTTCGCCGCGGGGTCGAACGACGCACGCGACCAGCCGAGCGGCGTGTCGGCGCTGAAGGCAAGATTGCGCACGGTGAATTTGCGGTCGGGGAACTGCTCGACCATGCGCGTCTCGAGGTAGCCGTAGGTGCCCTCGCGTTCGAGGAGCGTGTCGCCGAGGAAAAGCACGCGGTCGCCGTCCTTGATTTCAAACGGCTCGGCGCGGGCGGTGACGGCGAGAAAAATGCAGGCGAGGGTGAGGAGAACGTGGCGCATGGCTGTGGAGTATCGGTGAAAGGTGCTACGGGCAATCCTGGCACGCGGGGAAATCTTTGGCTCGCGAAGGCGGGACATTTTCCACGCGGAATGGAGCGGAGCGACATGGCCTGCCGCAGGCAGCCCGAAGGGCAGCGCTGGAGGGCACTGGCAAACGCGGAGGCGCGGAGGAAGACAAGGAGGGTCGTGTCACGAATGCATCGCCCTGAATCACGACGGCGGACGGAAGCACGAAGGAAACCGGGAGCGCGCGCTTCCAGCGTGCAGTGTCCGGCATCCTTGCCGGGCACATGCATCGGGAGCAGCGATGGTCAGCGGGCAGTCGCGTGCGACCTGGCGCGAGACGCCGGCAGATGGTCCGCGCAGGATGCGCGGGCCGGCATGCTGGAAGCGTGCGCTCCCATTTTCCTGCGAGTCCACGAGCCGGGGTGTGTCCGCGAGGTTGCGGTGAGTTTCAGTGAGGAAGAATGGCCGCTGTGTTTCTGATCACAGCAAATCCGCCGGGGGGCGCGGCTCGCCGTGGCCTTTCGCATGGAGCTGGCGGATGCCGTCGCGGATGTAGAGCAGGCCGGAGATGAGCGTGAAGAAGCCGGCGACGAAGACCGGCATGTCGAGGAATGCGACTTCGTGGCCGACGATGCGGGGCTTCCATTCGTTGCCGGTGAGGAGCATGGCGAAACCGATGGCGACCATCTGCGCGACGGTGGCCGTCTTCCCCAGCCAACTTGGTCGCACGCGCAGCTCGCCATTCACGAAGTGGACGACGAGGACGCCGGTGACGATGGCGACGTCGCGCGTGATGACGAGGACGGGGAACCAGAGGGGGAATTCATACTGCCAGTTCCCAAAGGTGAGCGTGATGATGCCGGCGAGGAGGAGCCCCTTGTCCGCGATGGGATCGAGCACGGTGCCGAGCTTGCTCATCTGATTATAGCGGCGCGCGATGTAGCCATCGATGCCGTCGCTCGCCGCCGCGATGACGAAAATGGCGATGGCCGCGACACGCATCCATTCCTGCGGATGCCCATGCGCGACGCTGCGCCCGTAGTACAGCGCCATGAGCACGAAGAACGGGATCATCATAATCCGCCCGATGGTGATCTTGTTCGCAGTGGTCATTGCGCTGCCAGTTTGCGCGAGGGTGGGCGGGAAGGGAAGGGTGGGAATTTGTGACTGGTGACTGGTGAGAAGTGACTGGTATCCGGCCACGCGCATTGCGTGAAAACCGGAGGACCAGTCACTATTCACCAGTCACATTCCCGCCTACGACAGGCAGGCCATGGCCGTTCCGCACTCGCTGCCGGCGGGGTGCTCGCCGGTGTGGGCGGGCTGCGGCTTGAGGTCGAGATCGTCGAGCAGCGCGCGGTCGTCGTCCACGCCGGGATTCGCGGCGGTGAGGAGCTTGTCGCCGTAGAAAATCGAATTCGCTCCGGCGAAGAAGCACAGCGCCTGGCCCTCCCGGGTGAGGCGCGTGCGACCCGCCGAAAGACGCACTTTTGCGCGCGGCAGCGCGATGCGCGTGGTGGCGATGAGGCGCACGAGCTGGAAGATGTCCACGGGCGGCTGCTCATCGAGCGGCGTGCCGGGCATGGGCATGAGGCAATTGATCGGCACGCTCTCGGGCGGCGGGGTGAAGTTCGTGAGGACTTCGAGCATTTTCAGGCGATCGAGTTCCGTCTCGCCCATGCCGATGATGCCGCCGCAGCACACGCTCATGCCGGACTTTTGCACATGGCCGATGGTGTCGAGGCGGTCCTGAAAGGTGTGCGTGCTGACGATGCTCGGGTAGTGCTCCGGCGAAGTGTCGATGTTGTGGTTGTAGGCAGTCACGCCCGCGTCCTTGAGCTGCACGGCTTCCTTTTCCCCGAGCTGTCCAAGCGTGACGCACACTTCCATGCCGAGCTTGGCGACGCGACGCACGCTCTCCAGCACGCTCTCGAATCGAGGGTCGCCATTGCGCACGCCTTTCCACGCCGCGCCCATGCAGAAGCGCGTGGAGCCGTTTTCCCTAGCACGGATCGCGACGGCCTCGATGTCCGCCGGCGCCATGAGTGACTCGCGCTCGACGCCCGTATTGTAGCGCGACGACTGCGCGCAATAGCCACAGTCCTCGGAGCAGCCCCCCGTCTTGATCGAGAGCAGGGTGCAGAGCTGCACCTCGTTCATTTTCCAGTTTGCGAGATACACTTCGCGCGACCGCCCGATGAGGTCGAAGAAAGGCGTTTCGTAGATGGCCTGCAGTTCGAGGAGCGTCATGTATTTTTGAAAAATAGGATCAGCGCGTCCAGTGGCCAGCGACGGTCGCCGGGAGCGGGAGTTCGTCGGTCATGTACTGGCTCTTGCCGGTGAGCCCCCACATCGGGACACCGGTGGCCGACCGGAAACGCGCGGACATGCTCTCGCCGGTGTGGCAGCCCCAGCTCCGCACGAGCGCATCCTGCGTGAAGATGCCGCGGTTGATTTTGCTGAGGTCATTTTCGTGGAGCCAGACCTTCGAGGCGCTGTCGATGATGTTCGAGTAGTCGAAGAGGAAGCAGGCCTTGTTGCTGTGCACGAAGAACTCGAGGTCGTTGATCTTCACGCGGTCGCGGGGCTGGCCGCGGTTGATGTAGTTCAGTAGCTGCCCCGTGGAGTCGAACCAGATCATCCGCACCCGCAGCGCAGAGCCCATGGCGCTGATGGCACTCACGTAGTCCTGTCCATCCTGGCGCGAGCGCGAGGCGTAGGCCGGGCGATACACGAGCCACGTGATCGGCTGCTGCGGATTCGCCTGCTGGATCTGCTGGATGCGAATCTCCGCGGCGCGCGCGAAATTTTTCCACCACTTGTCGTGCGGGTTCGCCTTGTATTTTTCCCAGATGAAAAGGGACACGCCGCCGGAGACGATGATCGTTTCGCCGGGTTCGCGCGGCTCCTGCGGGCCGGCGGCCTGCGAGAACGGCGTGAGAATCAGCGCGAGTGCGGCAAAGATGAAGCGGAGCACTTTGGACATGGCGCGGGAGTGAACTGCGCATGTCCCATTTGCGCCAGTGGAAAATAGAACCAACACAGGAGCGGGCTAGCCGTAGCGGCCTTCGATGTATTCGGCGGTCTTCGGGTTGCGCGGGTTCAGGAAAAGATCCTCGGTGCGCGTGTGCTCGATGAGTTCGCCCAGCAGCATGAAGATGGTCTCGTCGCTCGCGCGGCGGGCCTGCGCCATGTTGTGCGTGACGATGACGATCGTGTAGCGGCCCGCGAGGCTCCACATCAGCTCCTCGATCGCGCGCGTGCCATCCACATCGAGCGCGGAGCACGGCTCGTCCATGAGGATGATCTCCGGTTTCAGCGGGAGCAGGCGCGCGATGCAGAGCTTCTGCTGCTGCTCGAGCTGGAGGCCGATGGCGCGGTCGTCGAGACGATCTTTGAGATCGTTCCAGAGTCCAACTTCGATCAGAGCCTTTTCAACTGCGTCATCAAGTTCGCTGCGCGACGGCTTCCTTTCCGCGTGGATGCGGAGCCCGAAGACGACATTTTCATAGACGGAAAGCGGGAGCGGATTCGGCCGCTGGAAGACCATGCCGATCGCCTTGCGCAGCTCGATGAGCGACACATCCTCGTCGTAGATATTCTTGCCAAGCAGTTTGATTTCGCCGGTCGTGGTCACGTTGCCGTAGCGCTCGTTCACGCGGTTGAAGCAGCGCAGCAGCGTCGTCTTCCCGCACCCGCTCGGGCCGATGAGCGACGTGATCTTGCCATGCTTGATGTCCGTGTTGATGCCCTTCAGCGCCTGGAATTTTCCATACCAGAGCTTCAGGTCGCGCGTCGTGATGCTGAGGCGTGGTTCGCTCATGCTGGAAAAAAATGCGACTGGAAGGTGCGCTGCAGCGGGGTATCTTTCCGCCATGCTCGCACAGAAAATGGAGGAAATGCTCGAACGCCGCCGCGCGCGCTACACGGCGTGGGCGAAGGAGTTTGGCTTTGACCCACCGCCGGAGAAGGGCGGGTGGAAGATGATGAAAGCCTACGAGGAGGAAAATGAGCGCGTTCTTCGCGAAGCGGACATTTTGACCGAGGTGGTGCGCATTCATGCCGAGCACGGGAAATAGGCGCGTCTGTGTCGTTGATGCCGGCCCCATCATCCACTTGGACGAACTCGGCGTGCTCGGTCTGCTGAATCACCTCGGCAAACTTTTCATCCCCGAGTCGGTGGCGTACGAAGCGGAGAAGCACCGTCCCGGCGTAACGGTTCAACTGAAAGATTGCATCGTCGGAGAGAGCGATTCCGTGAGCCGGGAGCTCTCCGAAATCATCAGGTTGCATGATCTCGATGTCGGTGAATCTGCGGCGTTGGCGTGGGTCGAGAAGTTCGGGGCTGACTTGTTTGTCAGCGACGACAATGCGGCCCGCGCAGCCGCGGATGACATGGGCTACAAATCCATGGGAACGCTTGGCGTAATCACGAGTGCAGCCGATGGGGAGATCATCTCCAAGGCGGCTGCCATTGAACTGCTGCAATCCGTGCCGCTGCGCTCGACGCTTTTCACGACGCCGTCGCTGCTCCAAAAGGTGCTGGCCTCGCTCCGCTGATCTCATCCGAAAATCCCGTTCACGTAATCATACGTGCGTTTGTCCTTCGGCTTGTCGCCGAAGAGTTGTTCGGTCGGGCCGAGTTCGATGATCTCGCCGTTCCAGAGGAACATCGTGCGCGCGGCGAGGCGGCGGGCCTGTTGCACGAGGTTCGTCACGAGGATGATCGTCATCTCCTTTTTCAAAACTTTGAGCACGTCCTCGATGCGCATCGTCGTGACCGGATCGATTGCGATGCTGAATTCATCGAGGCACAAAATATCGGGGCTGTGCGAAAGCGCGCGCGCGATCGTGAGCCGCTGCTGCTGTCCGCCGGAGAGTTTCGTGCCGAGCGAGTCGAGGCGATCCTTCACCTCGTCCCAAAGCGCGGACTGCGTGAGGCATTTTTCCACGAGCGTATCGAGTTCGCCCTTCTTTTTCATCCCGGCAGCCCGCGGGGCGAAGGCGACGTTGTCGTAGATGCTCAGCGGCAGGCCGACGGGCAGTGGCGCGACCATGCCAACCCGGCGGCGCAACTCATAGACGTTCTTCATCGCTGCAACGTCTTCACCGTCCACGCGGATCGTGCCGCTCGGTTTTGCGCCGGATGTAAATTCGATTGTGCGGTTGATGCAGCGCAGCAGCGAGGTCTTCCCGCTCTGTGCGGGGCCGATGATGCCGAGGATTTCGTTCGGCTCGATGTCGAACGAGATGCCATGGATGACTTCCTTCGGCCCGTAGCTGAGCCGGAGATTTTCGACTTGGACCTTGGGCTTCACCATTTTCTGCGGGAGCGGAGCCACGAGCGGAAGATGATCGCGGTGAGGTTCACAAAAAGGACGAGCACGATCATCACCGTGGCGATGGCGAAGGGGAGCGACTTCGGCGCGTTGTGCGCCTGCGTGGCGATATAATAGAGGTGCATCGAGAGCGCCATGCACTGCTCGCGGAACGGATCGTAGAGAAACAGCCCGGTGCCCTCGACCGCCTTGTAAACGGCGACGCCGGTGATCATCACGGGCGCGGTCTCGCCGGCGGCGCGGCTGACTTGCAAAATCACGCCGGTGAGGATGCCGCTGATCGAGTTCGGCAGCACGATGCGGCGGATTGTCTGCCAGCGCGAGGCACCGACATTCCAGCACGCCTCGCGGAATTGCATCGGCACACTGGAGAGTGCTTCCTTCGTCGAGGCGATGATGACAGGCAGCGTCATGATCGCCAGCGTGAGCGACGCGGCGACGATGCTTTTTCCCATGCCGGCGGCATACACGAATGCGCCGACGCCGAAGAGCCCGTGCACGATGCTCGGCACACCCGCGAGGTTCACGACGGCGAGATTCACGATGCGGTTGAACCAGTTGTCCTTCGCGTATTCGTTCAGATACACGGCGGCGAGCACGCCGATGGGTGCGCTGACGCAGAGCGAGATGCCGACGATGTAGAGCGTGCCGACGATGACGGACCAGATGCCACCTTTCACGCCGCCCATGCGCGGATTTTCCGTGAGAAACCCCCAGCTCAGTGAAGGCCAGCCCTGTGCGATGACGTAGCCGACGATGAGGATGAGCGGGATGACCATCAGCGCCGCCATGCCGCCGAAGAAGCATTTTGCGACGGTCTCCTGCGTCTGCTTTTTGCGCGTGAATTGCGTCTCACCAAAAGTGGGCGCGATGTTCGTGTCGGCAGGCATGTTCATTTTTTCCGCACTCCTTTCACGATGAGGTCGGCGGTGAGGTTCACGATGAAGGTCATGCTGAACAACAGAATGCCGATGAGGAAGAGCACCTGGTAATGATCGCCGCCCTTGGGCGACTCGCCGAGTTCCGCGGCGATGGTCGCGGTGAGTGTGGCGACGGGATCGGTGAGCGATTGCGGGATGCGGATGCTCTGCCCGGTGGCCATGAGCACGGCCATCGTCTCGCCGACGGCGCGGCCCACGCCGAGGAGCACGGCGGCGAGCAGGCCGTTTTTTGCGGCGGGAATGAGGACGCGCCACACCATCTGCCACTTCGTCGCGCCGAGGGCGATCGCGGCTTCGCGGAAGCTGTCGGGCACGGCCTTCAGCGCATCTTCGCCGATGCTGACCATGATGGGCACGCTCATCAGTGCGAGGAGGATTGCGCCGTTGAGGAGGTTCAGGCCGAAGTCGGCGTGGAACCATTTGATGATGAGTGGCTGCAGCACGCCGAGGCCGATGAAGCCCCACACGACCGACGGGATCGCAGCGAGCAGTTCGATCGTCACCTTCAGCATTTCCTTCACGCGCCCCGTGCAAAACTCCGAGACAAACACCGCTGCGCCGATGCCGAACGGGACAGCGATCAGCATGGCGAGGCCTGTGACGCTGAGCGTGCCGACGATGAGCGCGAGCACGCCATATTGCGGCTTCACGGTGGAATTCGGGATCCAATTGATCGAGCCGAAGAACTCGCCAAAATTCAGCTTCGCCAGGAACGGCGCGCCTTCGCGGAAGACGAAAAAGAAAATGCCGAACACGAAAAGGATCGAGCTGATCCCACAGAGACGGATGAGCAGCTCAATAGCTCGCTCGAAGATGATTCCGGTCTTGCTGCGGTGTGACTGCATTTTGTGGAAAAGCGGGCCGGTTGCCATTGACGGCTACCGGCCCGCGTAAAAGTGAATTTTCCGCGACTACTTTTTGGGCAGCGGCACGTAGCCGTTTTCCTTTTCGATCTGCTGGCCGGCGTCGGAGAGGATCCAGTCGAGATACTTCTTCGCCGCGCCTTCGGCCTCTCCGGCGGTGTACATGTAGAGCGGGCGGCTGATTGGGTAGGTGTGGTCGAGCGTGGTCTCGATGCTCGGTGAGACTGCCGGTTCGCCAGCCTTCTTGGAAACTTTCAGCACTTTCACCTCGTGTGTCGCGTAGGCCATGCCGCTGAAGCCGATCGCGTTCACTGTCTTGCCGATGATCGCGGCGACATCGTTCGAGCCGTTCGCGACGACTGCGCCGAGGCGGAACTCGTTCTTTTTCCCGACGACGACTTCCTTGAAATAGTGCACGGTGCCCGAGTTGCTCTGGCGCGTGACTGCGGCGATCTCGTCCTTGCCCGCGGGAAGCGTAATGCCGAGCTGGCTCCACTTGGTGATCTTGCCGTCGGCCTTGTAGATTTCTCCGAGCTGCTCGATGGAGATTTCATTCATCGGATTATCCTTGTGGACGAGGATGCTCATCGCGTCGTAGCCGACCATGTGCTCCTTCGGCTCCTTGCCGGGGTGTTTTGCCTTGAAGTCGGCGATCTCCTTTTCCTCGAAGGTGCGCGAGCAGTTTGCAATCTGCGCGGTGCCCTGGATGAGCGCCGTCACACCCGTGCCGCTGCCGCCACCGCCGACTTCGACAGAGACGCTCTTGTCCACAGTGCGGTAGGCCTCGGCCCACGAGGCGGCGAGGTTCACCATCGTGTCGGAGCCGATGTTGGCGATGGTGCTCTTCTTTTCGCCGCCGCCGCCGTCGGCGGATTTCTTGTCGCAGCCGGTCAGGAAAATTCCGGCGGCGGTGAAGGTGGCGAGTGCGAGTGTGCTGATGCGTTTCATGCGGTGGTGTTTGTTTATGGGAAAAAGGTTTCTGGCTGCGGTGCGGCGCGTTTTTCTTACTTTTAATCCTGATCTTAATCTTACTCAGCGAGCGGAGCGCGCAGTGGCGATGCGGCGGGGATTAAGATTACGATTAAGAATAAGATTAAGAGAGAAGCCGGCATGTGTGCGTTCGGTTTGCGTGCTAGCCGATGCTGTCGCTGAGCACGGCGTCGCAGAGTTCGGTGATGTGCTCACGGAGAAATTGGTAGGCCGACTCGTAGGCCGCGCGCTTCTCCTCGTCGCTGCCGGTGAGGGTCGAGGGATCCGGCAGGCTCCAGTCGAGGCACACGGCCTTGGTCGGTTTTGGGAATGCCTTCTTCGCCGCGGGCGCGAGCGCCACGATGATCTGTGCGGCGTCGAGATTCGGGAGCTGCTCGACGTTGTGGGTCTTGGCACTCGAGAGATCCACGCCTTTGCCGCGCATGAATTCCACGGTGCCGGGATCGAGTTCCGTCGGCGTGAGGCCCGCACTGGCGAAGACGAATTGCGGGCGCTTCAGCTCGGTGGCGATGGCCTCGGCCATCTGGCTGCGGCAACTGTTGCGCTCATCTATGAAAACCATGCGCCACGTCTCGCCGCCGAGTTTGCGGGGATAGTCGCCGGTCATCATGTAGATCACGTCCTCGCAGATGTTCGTCGCCTGGTCGGACACGCGCTCGAAGCGGCGCGCGATGGTCATCAGCGGCGTGAGCGCCTCGAGCGGGATGAGATTTTCCGCCCGCATCTTGAAGAGATCGTTATTGATGACACTGCGGAGCGCATCCACTTCGTATTCGCGGGAGATGACGTCGCGGGCGAGCGCCTCATCACCGGCGATGAATGCCTTCACGGCGTCGCGCAGCATCGGGATGCTCAGGCTGGCGATCTGCTGAAAGCGCTCCAGAGGGACTTGCGCGTTCAGTTTTGCGAGCTTCAGCGTCTGCCGCGCGATACTCTCCGCGTAGTCGCCGATGCGCTCCAATTCCAGCGTCACGCGGATCGTGATATATGCGAAGCGCAGGCTGCGCGCGACGGGCTGCTGGCGGATGAGAAATTCGAGGCAGAGCCGGTCCAGTTCCTTCTCCAGTTCATCGATGCGCCGGTCGCGCAAAATCACTGCATACGCGAGCTGCCGGTCGCGGGTCGTGAGGGCCTTCACGCATGCCTCCAGCGCACCCTCCGCAAGACGCGACATGTCCGCGACTTTGTGCTTGATGCGATCAACATCGTGCTGGAGCGAGTCTTCGTAGTGGGATGGCATCAGGCTTGGCAAGGGTTAGAGGTTGCGGTGCGAATGTTACGGTTGTGAGGCATTTGGGAGCCAATGTCGTAACACTGCAAGCCTTGGGGCGGGCAATTCAACTTCGGAGCATATTAAGCGGTTGGAGAAGCGGCGGTGAGCGGATTCGCCGGTGCTGGTTCGAACAGCACCGGGCGAGTTTCACCACAGGACAGAATCTACCAGCTCACGCGGAGTCCAGTCGTCCAAGTCCAGCCGGCATATTTGCCGCCATTGTTCGCGCCATCGTGCATCCAGGCGTAATTCCAGCCGCTTTGGAGCTTCAGCTTGTGGCCGTAGAGGTAGTAGTTCACGCCGAGATAAATCTCGTTGTACTCATCGCCGCGCTGACCGCTCACTTTGCCGAACTTGTTGGTCTTGAAAGTGCCGTTCTTGTTCAGGTTCACCGCTTGCACGTTCTCGTAGCGATTGAAGCTGATGCCATCGGGATCGTTACTCGACATGTAAGTGTAGCGGCCCACGACCTGCAGCTTGTCTGTGATATTGAACCACGGCATCGCCACAAATCCCCACATGTCGCTCTGTCCGAGCGAGCCATTCGCGAAAGTGAGGTCTGTCGAGAGACCCCACCGGCCTGAGTCGAGCTGGAAGTTCAGTGAGCCGATCTGCGAGAAGTTCTTCGTCGCATTGCTCTGCGTGCTCGGATCGTTATAGACATAGTCCGCGCGCAGGAGTGCCTTCTTCACATTCAGCGTCTTCGCAAAATCGTAGCCGACGCTGCCGAGCCAGAAGTTGCCGCCGTTGAAATTGCCGAATTCCTTCGAGCTGTGCTCGAACTGGCTTTGCGCAGAGTAAATCGAGCCGCCGGAGAAAATGCCCGTGTTGTACTGCCACGCGCCCATTTTCCCGCTTAGGCTCACACCGCTGATGTATTCGGTCGTGAACCAGAGGTTGTTCGTCAGATTGTTGCGGTCGATCGTGATCAGTTCGTTCGATGAGGTGCCGCCATCCAGCGTGTATTTCACCGACTGCTTGCCGATCGTCAGCTTTGCTGCATCGGAGAATTTCCACGACACGTAGGCATCCGTGAGCCGCTGGTATGTCGGGTCACCGACGAAGAGTGCGCCACCGAGATTCTGCGGGGCGAGATCGGTCTCCACGTGCAGGTCGAGCTTCTTGAAGAAAGTCGCCTTTGCACCCAGGCGCAGACGGCGGATCGTCCAGTCCTGATCCCAGCCGAGATTCGAATCCGTATAGTACTCGTCGAAGTGCGCACGGCCCACGATGCGGAATTCATTGAGGAAAAGACCCTCCTTGTTTTTGTAAAGTGTGAGGGAATCCCAGATGGAATCGTAAACGGATTTTTCTTTCGTGGCCTGCTTCTCGACAGGTGGCGGTCCGGCAAATACGGAGGCGGTTACGAGTGCGAGCGTCAGGGGAAGGGTGGCTTTCAGCATGGGTGGTTTGGTGTCGTTTGTGTTTCGAGTGCGAACACAGACCTCTCAGGCCAATGTTACGAACAGATGGCGGAACAGTGACATTGGCGAAACAATGGCGACAAATCCTGATTATTCGGCGTCAAATATGGCGAAATGAAGACTCTTTGACCGAGCCTAAGGGGCGTGTGACTGCTGCGTGGGCGGCGACGGCCCGTTCAGCGTTCCGTGCTGTCCAGGGATTCGGTGCCGGGGAGCATGTTCGGTCGTAGCGGGGCGAACTCCTGCTCCAGTGCATCAAGGTATTCGGCGATCTTCGGGTCCACGGGTACCACAGGCTGTTTGGCTTTCGCGTCGCGATCCTCGACGGCGCGGAGATACCGGTCGAACTGGCCGGTGCTGCCGGGTGTTTGCGTGGCTTCGTACCAATTCAGGTAGTCAGTGATCATCTCGGAGCGCTGGAGGATCGAGGCTCGGAATCTTTCGATCCGGGCGATGCGATCGGAGATGCCCGCATTTTTTCCTGTGGCGAGCTGCGCGCACACTTCCTCGTATTCCCTCAGGATGGGGCGGAAAAGGACGTGCGCCTTGGCTGCGAGGGTCGAGATTTTCACCTGAGCGATCCGGAGTGCCGGGCGTGCACCGGGGAGTTTGGCGTATTTTTCAAAATCGCGCAGTGCGAACTGTTCGCCGCGTCCCGGCTTTCCGGTGCTGATTTCGAGTGTGAGCAGGGTGGTGAGTTCGGCGTCGGCTTCCGCGGAGGTGAGGCCCCGCAGGGTTTCGGATTTGCCGAGTGCGGCGAGCTGGAGCGTCCACCATTTCGCGAGGCTCTGCGGCGATTGCCCGAGGACGGGGAAATGGCTGGTGAGCAGGGTGAGAGGATCGGCGGCACCCTCGGGCCATGCGCGCACGAAGCGTCCGAGATTCGCCGGGCCGGCGGGCAGGCGCAGCAGCGCCTCGGTGAGTGCATACGCGCTGGCGCGATCGACGGTGCCTGCTGCGGTGTCGAGATGCACGGGTGGCTGTGTGAGCATTTTCTCGAGGGTGGGCAGTTTCTCGGTATTCACGATGCTCTTGAAAATCTCCGGGTCCCGCATGCCTGCGTGAGCGCGAATGCCCTGGAGCAGTCCTTCCGTGAGCCACCATGGCGGATATTGGAATCGCTCGCCTCCGCGGATCGGGGGCCGGTCACGGTACGCCATTTCGAGGAGCAGCGCGTGGACGATATTCCGCTGGAGAAAAACCCGCGTCGGGTCGTCGCCGATACGCACGACGACATCCACTTTCGGCCCGCCGACCGTATTCATGAGAGTGATACTCACGGGCGGCGATTGCCCCTGCGCCTCGGCCTCCGGCTCGATGGTCATCACGATGGGGAGCTTCCAGTCGTCGCCCTCGCGCAGGACGCGGAGCAGTTCGCCCTTCACATCTTCGGCAAAGCTCACGATGCGGCCGCGTGCATCGCGGTCGTCGCAATACACCACGAATTGCCCGGAGTGGCTGACACTGCGATGCCGCAGGTCCACGGCGAGGCTGGCTGCCGTCGCGGAAAGGAGCGCGAGGAAAAGCAGGATCGAGCGGCCTCCCGTGGGGCGCGGGGTCATTGCTGGGGCTTTGTCAGGAAGAAAATCACGTCTTTGCCGGGCTCGATTTTTTCAATGCGGGAAAGATTTTTGATTTCCTTTTCAAAGGCCTGCTCAAGCGCGCCATAGGTGAAGGTGTCGAGCTTCACGAGCTTTCCAAAGGCGGCCGGGATGGTGAGCCGACCGATGGCGAAGGATTTCATCTCCGCGTTCCACTTCCCGTCCTTGATTACGGGCTTGAAGGTCGCGCTGTTGAAAAAGGGCAGGCCCCACGCATTACGCTCTGTGGCGATGGTGACGAGGCCCGGTTCCAGATGGGTGAACGCGCGCACGAATTTCGTGCCGATAGGGCTCTCGGAGCCTTTCACCTGTTTGCGCAGATAGTAGTTGAGGTCGAATTCCTTGAACGTGACGGACACCGCGGGTTTCGCGTTGATCATCCCAGGCCAAACGTCGGAAATCTCAAGCTCCGGAAAGCGGTCTTTGCCCGCCTGCGGAACGATGTCGGGAGCCTGGGTGGCGAGGTAGCCAGCGGCGACTGCGGCAGCGAGGAGCTCGATGAGCAAAAAGACCTTCATGGTCCTCAGCCAGCCAAACCGGTGAGGGTTCATCATGCTCTTCACCTTCTTCCTCTCCTTCGCCCGATCGTCGTCCGTTTCCGTCACGTTCAGCGTCGGGAGCAGCGAGCGGTCGAGCTTCTCGCCGCAATTGTGGCAATAGACGCGTTCGATTTCGTTTTCGTGCTTGCAGGAGGTGCAGGTGAGCTTGCGCAGATCGGGCTTGGACATGGAAAAGGGATTGGCGCGGAGGTCAGTCTTTCTTCGCGGGTTTCTTCGGCGCGGCTGCGGGCTTGCTCTCGGCTGGCTTGCTTTCCGCAGGTTTCGCCGGGGCGGAGTCGCTGGAGTCTTTCTTCGCCGCAGCCTTGTAGCCCTCGGAGCGATAGTCGGTGATGTAAAAGCCCGAGCCTTTGAAAATGAGTCCCGCACCCGTGCCCATGAGGCGGCGCACCTTGCCTTTGCCCCACTTTTTCATCTGGCAAAAGTCCTTCGGGCACGTCTTGAAAACGTCGTCCTTCATGGACTGCACGCATTCAAAGGCACCTTTGCACTTCTCGCATTCGTATTCGTAGGTCGGCATTCTTGGGCTGTATTTCTGCTGGAAAGGGATTCGTGTATAGCAGGGACAGGGCCATGTGCAATGCCCTCGCTCCCAAGCTCACGCAGGCGGACCACTGATGAGCACATCGCCCAGCACCGCTGCCGCCGCGGAGTTGTCGCTCGCTACGAGGCTCACGATGCTGAATGGCCCACTCCGGCGGACGATGTGCATGGAGCGAAGGTCGAGGTTTGCGTCCTTCAGCCGCAGTGCGATTTTTGCCAGCGCGCCCGGCTTGTCCTCGAGCCGGATGAGCAGCGTGTCCTGAGTAATGGCCCGGTAGCCGAGGTCGCGCAGCACGTGCAGGGCCTCGTCATACTTGTCCACCGTGAGCGAGAGGATGCCCTCGGCATTGTGGCTCTCCACGTCGAAATCCTCGATGTTCACACCCGCCGCGGCGAGCGCCTCGGTGATGCGCGCGAGGACGCCCGGCTGATTCGGTGCGAGGACGTGCAGGATTTTCATGGCGTGTGGGATTTCTTTTCCGCAGCGACCGCCGCGGCAAAATCAGCGACGAATTCATCCACGATGTCCTTCTTCACATGCGGCATCGTGATGAGGTGCCCGATGCCGCGTTTCGGCGCGATGATCCATTTCTTCATCACGGCCTCCGGCGGGCGGGGAAAGACGACGGTCACGGAGTTCTCGTTGCGCCATGCGTCGATGCCGTGGGCCTTCAGCGCATCCACGGCGTAGGCCGCGATTTCGAGACTGGCGCGGACCATCGCGGTGACGCCTTCGCGCCCGAGTGTGCGCAGCCGATACCAAAGGAAGAGCGGGCCAATCGCGCTGCGTGAACCGGAGATCGTGGTGTCGAGCGCGCCGATGTATTCGATGCTCCGCGAAATGCGGTCCACGTGCGATTTTTTCGCCAGCACCACGCCGCTCGGCAGCGGCGAGCCGAGCATCTTGTGCCCGGAGATCGCGATGCTGTCCGCCCCCGCCGCGAAGTCCCAAGGCTGCGGCGCGTCCACGAAGGGCAGGATCATTCCGCTCAGCGCCGCGTCGGCGTGGATGTAGGCATTCGTGATCGCGAGGTCGTCGAGCACGGCGCGGATCTTCGCGAGGCTGTCCACCGCGCCTTTCATCGTTGTGCCGATATTCGCAAAAATGATCGGCGGCACATCGCGATGAATGCGCAGCGTCTCGCGCAAGTCGGTGTAGTCGAGTTCGCCGTTCTGCTGGCTTTTCAGCATGATATTCCGCGTGTGCTGGAGCCGCAGCACTTTTGCCACCGAGTAGTGCGTGTCCTCGGAAAAATAGCAGATGCCCTCGGGGAAAAGTTCCCGCGCGACGTAGAGCCCATACATGTTTCCTTCCGTGCCGCCACTCGTCACATAGCCCCACCAGCCGTCCTTCGGCGCATGCGTGAACTCTGAAAAATCCGCGAGCACCTCGCGCTCAATGTCGTGCGTGTTCAGCGGGATGTTTGATCCGCTGAAGGGGTCGCCGACATTGTTGATCGCAAACTCGAAGAACGGCAGCAGCTCCGAAAAATCGAAGTCCTCATTGCACGGATACCCGACGTAGTAGCGCTTCAGTCGCGAGAAGCGCGCGTGCAATTCATCCAGCCGACGCTGGTCGTCTGCGGAGAGCTTCGGGCGCGGATTGTTCACGGGAATCTTGCGGAAGATAGGCCTGCGCCTGCGCAGGTGCAACCGGGCCTACTTCGTCGGTGAAAAATCGGTCGCCTTCAGGAATTCCGATTTCACCCCGTCTGGCACCGTGAGCGATCCGCCGCCATCCTTCTCGCTGGCTTCTTTCGCCGCGACCCAGATCGGGTCCGCACGGAACGCGCCGAACGAAGCTTTCGCCGCATCGGCGTCCTTGTGCGCGAGCAGATAGACGAGCGTGCTGTCAGCATTTTTCTGATCGGCCATCGGCGTCCAGTAGAAGAGATTCGTCATCCCGTGCTTCGCAAAAAGCGCGACGGTGTGATCGCGGAAGCGCGTCTGCAACCGGCCGAGATTGCCTGGTGTCGTCGTGTAGTTGCGCAGTTCGAAAATCCGCGGCTCGCCGACGGACGGTTTGATCGCCGGGGAAAAATCCGTCGCATTCAGGAACACGGATTCCACCTTCGTCAGCATCTTCCCATTTTCCTCCGAGGCCTTGCGCGCCGTCTGCCAGTCCGGGTCTGCGCCGAATTCCTTCCAGCGTTTTGCGTGCTCTTCGCGGCTCGGCGTGGCGATCACATAGACGAGCTTGTTGTCCGCATTTTCGATCGGCACCCAGTAGCCGATGTTCGCGATGCCGTGCTTTTCAAAAAGCGCGACGGTGTGATCGCGAAAGCGCGCGAGTAGCGCGTCGAGCTTGTCCGGCGCGGCGAAATACGTGCGCATCTCAAAGCATCGGGTGTCCGGTTCGGCGGCGAAGGCGGGAAGTGAGGAGGCGAGCATGGTGGCGAGGAGGAATGTTCGGCGGGTCATGCGGCGGTTAAACTCGTTGATGCCCGGATTGTCCATCGCGTGCTTTTGCATTTCCTCGCGTGTCTTGCGTTCGGCGGTGGCATCGGAAAGATTCCCGCCGTGAAACGCGCCCTCCTTTTCCCGCTGCTTCTTTCGTCCGCATTTGCCGCCGATGCGCCGATTCCGGCGAAGGTCACTTACAATCGCGACGTGCGTCCCATTCTCGCCGACGCGTGCTTCCGCTGCCACGGCTTCGATAAAGCCACGCGCAAAGCCGACCTCCGGCTCGATGTGCGCGAGGCTGCGCTCGCGAAGATCGACGACGTCTTCCCCATCGTGCCCGGCAAACCTGCGGAGAGCGATGTGTGGAAGCGCATCACCACGCCGGACGAGGACGACGTGATGCCGCCGGGGAAAGAGCACCGCCAACTTGCTACGCGCGAACGCGAGGTGATCAAAAAATGGATCGAGCAGGGCGCGGAATACGAGCCGCACTGGGCTTACGTTCCGGTGCAGAGGCCCGCCGTCCCTGCGATGAAAGAGGATGGCTTTTCGCGCAATGCGATCGACGCCTTTGTGCTCGCACGCCAGCGGGAACTCGGAATGAAGCACGTCGGCGAGGCGGATCGCGCGACGCTTTGCCGCCGCCTGCATCTCGACATCACCGGCCTGCCTCCGAATTCGGCAGACGTGGATGCCTTTGTGAAAGACACCCGCGCCGATGCGGTGGAGCGGCTCGTGGAAAAGCTGCTCGGCTCGGAGCGCTATGGCGAGCGCATGGCCGTTTGGTGGCTCGATCTCGTCCGCTATGCCGACACCATCGGCTATCACTCGGACACACCTCGCAACGTCTGGCCGTACCGCGATTATGTCATCAAGGCGTTCAACACGGACATGCCGTTCGACCGATTCACCATCGAGCAGATTGCTGGCGATTTGCTGCCTGCTTCCACAACCGAGCAGAAAGTCGCGAGTGGCTACAACCGCCTCACGCTCACCACCGAGGAAGGCGGCGCACAGGCCCGGCAGTATGAGGCAAAATCCGTCGTTGATCGCGTGAAGAGCATCGGCACCACATTTCTCGCCCAGACCTACATGTGCAGCGAGTGCCACGACCATAAATACGATCCAGTGACCGCGCGCGATTTCTACGCGCTCGGTGCATTTTTTGCAGACATCAAGGAGGGAGCAATCGGCAAACGTGAGGACGGAATGCTGGTCGCCGATGAAGCGACGCTCGCGAGGCTCAGCGCGCTCGATGCTTCGCTTGCAAAGGCGCGCACGAATCTCGCCGAGCGCGTGAAGGCGACCGCCACGGATCCGGCATTTGGCGAGGCCGAGTTCCGCGAACAAATCGCGAAGAGCCCGAAAGATCACGGCATCCCGAAGGATGTCGCTGCCGCGCTCGCAGTTGAAAAATCTAAACGCAAAGGCAAACAGGCGCAGGTGATCGCTGATTACGTGCAGCACCATCACCCGGAACTTGCGCCGCTGCGCAGCGCGGTGGATGCAGCCGAGGCGGAGCGGAAGAAGCTGTATGATCCGCTGCCGAAGTCGCTGGTGAGCGTGAGCACGGTCCCCGAGTTCCGAACCGTGCGAATCCTGCCGCGTGGCGACTGGATGAGCGACAAAGGGGAGGTCGTCCTGCCCGCGACGCCCGCGTATCTCCCCGGCGCACCGAAGGCCGCGGAGGGCCAGCGCCTTTCCCGCCTCGATCTCGCAAAGTGGCTGGCGGACCGCGGCAATCCGCTCACTGCGCGCACGGTTGTGAATCGGCTTTGGAAGCAGTTCTACGGCACGGGGCTCGTGAAGACGCTTGAGGATCTCGGCACGCAGGGCGAGGTGCCGCCGCATCAGCCGCTGCTCGACTGGCTCGCGGCGGAATTCATGGATTCCGGCTGGGACGTGAAGCATGTCGTGAAACTCATGGTGACGAGCGGCACCTACGGCCAGTCGAGCATCACGACGAAGGAAATGCTCTCGCGCGATCCTGATAATCGCGAACTCGCGCGTGCAAGCCGCTGGCGACTTGATGCGGAATTCGTGCGCGACAATGCGCTGAGCATTTCCGGTCTCATCGTGCAAAAACTGGGTGGCCCGAGCGTGAAGCCGTACCAGCCCGACGGATACTGGGAGAACCTCAATTTTCCCGTGCGAAAGTGGGAGGACGACAGGAGTGAGAACCAGTGGCGCCGCGGCCTCTACACGTGGTGGCAGCGCAGCTACGTGCATCCCGCGATGCTGGCATTTGACGCGCCGACGCGGGAGGAATGCTCCGCCGATCGCGTGCGCTCAAACATCCCGCAGCAGGCGCTCGTGCTTCTGAACGATCCGGAATTCGTCGAGGCTGCGCGCGCATTCGCCGCGAGGATTTTGAAAGAAGGCGGCACGACCCCCGAGGCGCGCATCGCGTGGGCCTGGCGCGAGGCCACCGGTCGCGCTGCGAAACCCGCAGAGATCGCAGCACTGCGCGGCCTCCTCGACCGGCAGCGCGTCGCTCTCGATCAAAATGCGGACGCCGGCGGGGAGATCATCAAAGTCGGTATTTCGTCTGCACCCGCGGAAATCTCGCGCGTCGACCTCGCATCCTACACCGCCGTGGCGCGCGCGATTCTGAATCTGCACGAGACGGTCACGCGGCTTTAGCCTGACCGGGCACCAAGTGGCAGTTCATCGCGGCGGATGCGCGCGTGGGTTGCGGACTACTGCGGGAAGTTCAGGTCGTAGAGCCGCTTGTATGCGCCATTGAGTTGCAGCAATTCGGCGTGGTTGCCGGTCTCCACGATGCGGCCTTCCTCCATCACGATGATGACATCCGCGCGCTGGATGGTGGACAGACGGTGCGCGATGCAGAAGGTCGTGCGGCCCACCATGAGGCCTTCGAGAGCGGCCTGCACGGCGCGCTCGGATTCGGCGTCGAGCGCGCTGGTCGCCTCGTCTAGAATGAGGATGGGTGCATCCCTGACAATGGCGCGTGCGATGGCGATGCGCTGGCGCTGGCCGCCGGAGAGCATCGCGCCCTTTTCGCCGATGGGCTCGTCGTAGCCGGCGGGTTTTTCAGAGATGAAATCATGGGCGTACGCATGCTTCGCGGCTTCCACCACCTGCTCGCGCGTCGAGCCGGGGCGGCCGAGGGCGATGTTTTTGAAGATGGTGTCGTTGAAGAGCACCGTGTCCTGCGTGACGACTGCGATTTGGTCGCGCAGATCGTAAGTTTTCACGTCCTTGATTTCCGTCCCGCCTATGGTGATCCGTCCGCTTTGCGGGTCGTGGAAACGGAGCAGCAGGTTGGTGACGGTTGTTTTGCCGGCGCCGCTTTTCCCGACGAGCGCGATGATCTGCCCCGCCTTCACGTTGAGGTTGAAATCGGCCACGACGGGTTTGTCCGTGTAGCTGAAATTGACGTTTTCGAATTTCACGTCGGCTCCTGCGGCGTGGAGCGGTTTCGGGTTTTCCGGCTCGCTGATGTCGTTCTTTGTGTCGAGCAGTGCGAAGACCATCGCGGAAATCTGCCGCGCCTGCTCGAGCTGGTTGTGGAGACGGATGAGCGCCTTCATCGGCTGGTAGAGCAGGAAGATGCAGCCGGTGAATTCCATGATGTCGCCCGGCTTCATCGCGCCGGGCTTTGTCCAGAACGCGATGTAGAGGAAGAACGCGGCGACGCCGACGGAGCCGAGGATTTCCATCAGCCCGCTTGGCAGTTCGCCGGCGCGGACGATTCGCATCTGGTGGTTCGCCATGAGGCGCGATGTGTTGTCGAATTCGTCCGTGGCCTTCTTTTCCAAATTGTAGGCCTTCAGGATGCGGTAGCCGCTGAGTGACTCGTGGACGAGCTTGCCCTGATCGCTGATCTGCTGGACGAGGATGCGGGTGGATTTCCGCACACGGCGGGAATAGAGGACGTAGGGGAGCAGCGTGAAGGGCAGGATGCACATCGAAAGCAGCGTGAGGTGCGAGTGCTTGTAGAGGAGCACCCCCAGGAGGCCGATCACGGTGATGGGCTCGCGGATGATGGTGACCCACGAATTGCCGAGCGCGTGCTGGATGCTGTCCGCAGCCTGGAGCTGCGACATGAGCGTGCCGGTGCTCGATCGTGAGAAGAAACTGGAGCCCAGCGTGAGCACATGGCGGAACATCCGCACGCGGAGATCCATGACCACGCGCATGGAGACCCAGTTCATGAGATAGACGTTCACGTAGCCGAGGCCGGCGCGGAGGAACATGGAAAACGGGATCATCATGATGATGACGATGATCACGGTGTGCGATGCCTTGCCGCTGGCTGAGGGCGCGAGCGAGTTCGCGACGTCGATGATTTTTTGCAGGAACCCGGGGACGGCATTCGAGCCGAGCAGGCCGCCGGTGGGATCGCCGGATGAGGTTTGGAAAATGGTGTTCACCGCGAGACGGATGCTGACCACGAGGAGCGGATTGGCGACTCCCGCGAGGAAGCCGCAGATGATGCCTATGGTGAGCCGCAGCGAGTAGGGCCGCGCGAGCGCCATGCCTTGCAGGAGATACTTGAACATTTGTGGGCGGGAACAGTGGGGAAGGCGTACCGGCGAGTGCGAGAATTTTCTTTCTCCCCGGTTGAAGGACTCAGGCCTTGTCGTCGAAACCCGGGCGTTTGAAGGATTTTGCCTTCGGGAATTTCCGCTTCACGCTTTTGCGCAGCCGGTCGAGGTGGAGGAGGATTTCCAGCATGGAATCCGTCTCCTCGGGGAACATCTCGCGCATCGCGACCCATGCGGCGAGGCTGCGCTCGATGGCGATGAGGGCGACCTTTGCGGAGCCTGCGGAATCGCGGGTGGTGGCGAGCGCCTTGTCGTCTTCCTCCTCGACGAGGGACATGAATGCGCGGCAGATTTTCACGTAAATAAAGGCCTGATACCAGCGGATCACTTCGACGCAGTCGTTCAGCCGGACGAGTTCACCTTTTGCGGATGCGACGGTGGTGAGACCTTTTTCCACGCGGCGTTCAAGATTGCGCACGTGCTGGAGCGGGAGGCGCAGCTCGTTGTTAAACCACTCGTCCACCATGTGCGAGTAGGTGAGTGCGGCATTCGTCTCGTGCTGGCCGATCATGCGGGCGCGCCGGTCGAGGTGCTTCTCGTGCGCTGCGGCGGCCTCGATGCTCGTGAGGCGTGCCGGCGGACTTGTCGTGATCCGGCGCTTGATCTTCAGTGCGGGTTTCCCCGTGAGCGCCGCTGCGCCGAGTGCGTCCCAGAATTTCCGGTTTTCGACGTCGCGGGTGCGCGGGTCGTCGGGCCGATCCTGGCTGCGCATGGCGAATTGCGCGCAGCGGTGGGAGAATTCGCACCGTTCGCACCAGCGATCGCAGTAGTTGTAGATTCCGGGGATGAAGCGCGGATTGCGGGGATCCGTCTTCTTGCGGCGCGGTTGGGGCATGGTGCCCGTTAGCTTGCTGCGTTCGCCGCGACAAGCTCTGTCCCCTGTCCGCGAGTGGCGCGTGCCGTGACCACTTGCCCAGTATCGGTGTTCCGTGTAGCCGTGTCTTCTTCTGATGGCATCCACTGATCCGAACATCGCCGTATGCCCGAGCTGCGGCACCATGATTGACGTCTCCGAGCAGGAGCCCTTTGCCCTGGTGAACTGCTCGGTCTGTGGCGCTCGCATGCGGGTGAGGCAGGATTTTGCAAACTTCGAAATCCAGGATGTCCTCGGCGAAGGCGGACAGGGGATCGTCTATCGTGCGGTGGATAAAAAGTTGGGCCGGCAGGTAGCCATCAAGGTGATGAAGCGGGAGTACAGCGCCGATCCCGAATTTGTGAAACGCTTTGAGAGCGAAGCGCGGATCACGGCGAGCCTGAATAACCCGCATATCGTGAAGGTGTATTCCTCGGGTGAATACAATGGCCTGCTCTATCTCGCGATGGAGGTCGTGGATCAGGGCAGCCTGGAGGCGCTCATGGCGCAGCTAAAGATGATGCCTGAGGAGCAGGCGCTCTCCATCGGCATCCAGATTGCCACCGGACTGAAGGCTGGCCTTGAGCTCGGTCTCATCCACCGCGACATCAAGCCCGGCAATGTTCTCTTCGCCGACGGGCAGACGGCGAAGATCGTGGACTTCGGCCTGGCCATTCTGATGGAGAAGCAGCACGAGGAGCAGGGTGAAGTGTGGGCGACGCCGTACTACGTCGCACCGGAGAAACTCGACGGCCGTGCGGAAGATTTTCGCAGCGACATGTACTCGCTTGCGGCCACACTTTTCCACGCCATCGCGGGGCGGCCGCCCTTCATCTCCGAATCCAACTCGATGGCCGAGCTGCGCAAGATCAAGAGCCAGCCCGTGCGGCTGCTGAACTACTCGCCGCACGTCACCACGCCGACGGCCTACGCGCTGGACCGTGCGCTCAGTTTCAAGCCCGAGGATCGTTTCGACAGCTACGCGCACTTCATCGAGAGCCTCGAATATGCGCGCGCGGAGCTGATGAAAAACCCCGTGAAACGGCGCACACCAAAAGTGCTCATGGTCGGCGAGGGCGCGCAGTCGGGAAGCTGGGTCACATTTGCCATCGTAGCCCTCGTCGTCGGTATGGGGCTCTATTTCTGGGTGAACCGGCCGGTGAAACCGCCCCGGGGCGCATCCGGCACCACGACGCCATTGCCGGGCGAGGCGGACCTTTCCGCGGAGAAGCACTTCGATCTCGGGCGGAAGCAGATCGTCGAGGAGCAATTTGGCGACGCTGGTAGGACTTTCCACACTCTCTATGAAGAGAGCCGACTATCCGAGCCGAAGAATAGCTGGGCGGCGGTCCATGCGGGGCTGGCAGAGCTTCTCTCCGGGGATCCCGACCTGGCTCAGGTGACGATAAAGACGCTCACCGAGCGCGCGACCCCCACCGTGATCGGTCTCGACGGGAAGCTCGTCGGCTTTTTCCAGCAACTCCTGAAGGTGACCTCCGCAAAGTCTGACGAACCGCCGAAGTGGGAGGAATTTGACGTGACGACATACGAGTCCCTGGCATTCCTTTTCGCGGGACTGAGGCGCTGGGAGGCAGGTAAATTCGAGGAAGGTATCGCGCTCTTGAGGCGCTTTCAGAATGCCACGCCCGCCGGCGATGATGCGTGGGTCGCTGATTTCCGTCCGCTCGTCACGCGCTACCTTGAGGAATTCGGAACCTACCGCGACATCGCGGACGATGTGGCCAAGGCCGGTGCCGCGCCGTCCATCGCCGATGCCGCGTTGAAAAAAATCCCCGATGCTGCGGGCAGGATCAGGTCGAAAAAGCTCGTTGAGAAACTAAAGGCTCTGGAGGCCGATTACGGAGAAAAAGTGCGTACCGCCATGGCTGCCGCCGATCAGGTGACGAAGCAAAAAATGGCCGAGGCCGAGGCGCATGACGAAAAACTTCTCACGGAGGCGAAGCTCCAGATCAAGGAACTCTGCGAGAACTACCGCTTCACGGAGGCCGGGGCTCTCATCCGCGCGGTCGATGTGAAAACGGAGCGCAGCATCAGCGAACGCGATTTGCTCGTGAAACGGGTGGACTGGCTGGTCGGTTTTAAGAAACGCCTCATCGACGACATCAATGCCGGCGGCTGCGCAGTGCCGCTTGTGAAAAAGAGCACCCACAAGCTCATTGGTGTCGTGGCGCGGGCCGACGATCAGCAGCTCGATGTCCGCGTGCAGTTCGGGACACTCCCTGGCGTGAAGTGGAGCGACATCAGCCGGATGACGGTCTTGCAAATGGCGCGCTCTTTCATGAAGCCGACGCTCTCTCAGGCTGCGATCGCGGATCGCGAATGGGAGGCCGGTGTCTTCTGCCTCTTCACTCAGCTCTTCGACGAAGGCCAGGCGCTCATGGCCGACGCTGCGAACCGCAAGCCCGAATATCAGGGCGATCGGGCGCTATTTTTCGGCCAGTCCGCTCCGAGTCCTTCGCCTGATGCGGGCAAATAGCCCGGCCCCGGCCCGAGTCACGGCTGCTGCAGCTACTTGATTTCCACGGACACGCCTGCCGTCACCATGTGGCAGATGCGCGAGGCGTCCCAGTTTGCCGTGCGCATGCAACCGTGGCTCGCGAAGGATCCGATGCTGTAGGGATTGTTCGTGCCGTGGATGCCGATGCCAGCCTTGTTCAGGCCGATCCATGCGACGCCCACGGGATTCCGCGGTCCGGCAGGCAGCATGTAGAAATTGCTTGTGCGCACGCCGCGGTTCAGCACGCCAGCGTCCCAGCGGAAAGTGGGCATGGATGCGATGCCGACGATGCGCCAATTCCCCGGTGGCGTCGGGTGCGCGGATGAGCCTGGCGCGATGGGAATGGCGGCGATCAGTTTGTCCCCTTCAAAAAGCTCCAGGATGGTGTCCTTGCGCGTGATGACGATGCGGCGCGTCTTGTACTCCTCGCGCTCGGGAAGATTTCCGGTGTCCGGCATATCCTCGATTTTGAACGGCTCGACATTTGGCACGCGGACTTGATCGCCGGCCTTCAGTTTGCCGAAGCTCATCTTGGGATTCAGTTTCACGAGGAAATCCGCCGAGCAGTGATAACGCTCTGCAAGAAATTCCGAATAGCCTGAATACGGGAGAAATTTCCGCTTCGCCTGTTCCGCAGTCGCGCGCGGCAGGTCGCCGACATACTTCATGTCACTTTGCGCGACTTTGTGAAAAGTGTACACGGGATACACGCTGTCGAGCGGCACGTTTTCATCCACCACGCCAGTCTCGGGCAAGGCGTGGGCCCTCTGCCAGCGCTTCAGCGCATTGGTCACAAATTTGCCCGGCCTGCCATCGATCATCCCTGGGCTGAAAAGCTGCTGGTCGAGGAATATCTGGAGCTGCGCTGTGATTTCACGCTTCGTCACGAGAATCGCACGGGCCGCCTGTGGCTCTTCGTCCGCTGCCAAGGTTGCCTTTTCTGCGACTGCCGGCTTTTCGGGCTTTGCAGATTTTGCGTCCGCGGCGGGCTTCGTTTCAGGCGCTGGTTTGGCCCCGGCATTCGGCTGAACCTCAGGGGCGGGCTTTGCCTCAGTGGTCGGCTTCGCCGGGGCTGGAGGCGTCGGTGCGGGCTTTGCAGGTTTTGTTTCCGCCGCAGGCTTTGGCGGAGGCAAAGTCTTTTTCTCGGTCGGCGGCGTTGCGGACTGCGGAGCTGCGTCCGGCGTGAATTTCTTCAGAGGCACGCCCGCAGGTTTATCCTGGGCAAAGGTGGATGCTGCCAGCGCGAGGACAGCAATCATGGTTGGCGCGAATCGGAAAGAGTCTAGCATGTGCGGGACGTAGATATGCCAATTCCCGCCGGAAACAAGCTCCGCATCGCACAAGTCGCTCCGCTCTGGACGCCGATCCCGCCGTCCACCTATGGCGGCATCGAGCTGCTTCTCGCACTGCTGTGCGATGATCTCGTCGCACGCGGGCACGATGTGACGCTCTTCGCCAGTGGCGACTGCCGCACTGCGGCGAAACTGCACGCGATCATCCCCGTGAACCTCGGCGAGCTGATGTCGCGCGGTGAGGCGCTCATGTACGAATACTACATGAATGCCGCGATGGCCACGGTGCTCGCGGCGCAGGACGAATTCGACATCGTCCACTGCCACCTGCCGCCCGCGTGGCTGCCCTTCGCCGCCGCGATGCGCACGCCATGCACCTTCACGCTGCACACGAGCCCGCATGCGGATGACGAGTGGGCACTGAAAAATTTTCCGCATGCACATGCGGTCGCCATCAGCGAGGCGCAGGTCGCCGCTGCTTCGGCGCGGCTCGGGAGAAAATTCCCCGTGGTGTTCAATGGCGTGGACTTCGCGCGCTATGATGCGTCGTTCGAGCGGGGGAAGTACCTCGCCTATCTCGGTCGCATGTCGCGCGAGAAAAACCCGCTCGACGCCATTCGCATCGCGCAAGCTGCCGGCATGCCGATCGTCCTCGCGGGCAAGCCGCAGAACGCCTCCGAGGAAGCCTACTTTCGTGACGAAGTGCAGCCGCTCATCGATGGCGATAGCGTCCGCTGGATCGGCCCTGTCGATCACTCACAGAAAGTCGCGCTGCTCCGCGCTGCCGCCGCGCTTGTGTTCCCGATTCAGTGGGACGAACCATTTGGCCTCGTGATGATCGAGGCGATGGCGTGCGGCGCACCGGTGCTCGCCGTGAAACGCGGTTCCGTCGCTGAAGTTGTGGATGAGGGCATCACCGGTTTCACTGCGCCGACACCTGCCGATCTCGCGTCGCTCGTCGTGAACGCTTGCGCGCTCGATCGTCGCACAGTTCGCGAACACGCTGCATCGCGTTTCAGCCACACGAAGATGGTGGACGACTACCTAGCGCACTACCGGTCGCTGATCTCAAAGTAGGCGCGGGCGGAAGCCCGCGTCCGCGCTCTGCCGAGCGCGGCTACGGAAGCGTCCCGTAACCTCCACCCCTTCTCTCGCGTCTCATGGGCAAAGCAACCACCCATGCCCTACACCGGAAACGTCCTCTTCTTCCTCGCACTGCACGCCGCGCTTTTCCTCATCCTTCTCGGCCACTGGGTCGTCGCGGGCGGAATGTTTCCTTCGGCGGTATCGTCCATCGCGCGCGAATACGACCGCCGTCCCATCCGTGCGCTGCTCCTCGGCGTGCTCACTTACGGCCCGCTGGTCGTCCTCGCGCTGAATGCCGGCAAGCTGCCCGGCACGCCCTTGCGCATCGCCGCCATCGCCGGAGGCGTCATTGCATTGCTCATTGCGCTAGCAGGCAGTGCCGGACTCGCGATGCGCATCGGGCGGAATCTCTGCGCATCCGCGTCCCGCTGGGAGCAATGTCTGCGCGGCGGTGTGATGCTCGGTCTCGTCTTCATCACGCCGGTGCTCGGCTGGGGCTTTCTCTTGCATGCGGGATTGGCGAGCGGCTTCGGCGCATTCCTCCTCGCGAAGCCGTGGAAAACTGGCGTCCTTGAAGATTCATCCAACCCCGCTCCGGCACTGCCGTGAAGAGTTCCACACGCCGCGAATTCATCGCCGCCAGTGCGGGTGCGGTCGCGCTGAGCGTCGCGATTTTTCGAAGCACGCAGGGTTTCTTCACCCAGATGGGCCAGGTCGCGGGCGTGGGTGTGGAGCGTCCGCTCGACGGACGGCTCACACCTCCGGGCGCGCGTGAAATCGATCCCGTCTCGCACGTGCTGAATCGCCTCACATTCGGCCCCGGCCCCGGCGACCACGCACGCGTCACTTCGATGGGCGTGGAGAAATTCATCGAGCAGCAGCTTGAGCCGCAAAAAATCGACGACTCGCTTTGCGACCGTGCGACCGCGCGATTTTCCGACATGTGGAATGAACCGCTCGGCGAGCAATACGACGCAGACCCCGAGGCGCTGCCGCCGGTGCTGCGGCGTGTGACGTTGCTGCGAGCGATCTATAGCGAGCGTCAGCTTTTCGAGGTGATGTGTGAATTTTGGAGCGACCATTTCAACATCGATCCCGGCAAGGGCGACTGCCGCTGGACGAAGCCGACCGATGATGCCGACGTGATTCGCAAGCACGCGCTCGGAAATTTCCACGAGCTCCTCCGCGCCTCCGCGCTCAGCCCCGCGATGCTGTGGTATCTCGACGGCCGCGCGAACGTAAAACGGAAGCCCGACGAAAAGCCGAACGAGAACTACGCACGCGAACTTATGGAGCTGCACACGCTCGGCGTCCACGGCGGCTACACGCAGCAGGATGTGATGGAAGTCGCCCGCTGTCTCACCGGCTGGACCGTTCGCGGACGGCGCGACGATGGCTTTGCAAAAACGCTGCGCTCGCCGCAGACCGATCACTTTGCCGTCTTCTTCCGCAACGAGGCGCACGACGATGCCGCGAAGCGCGTGCTCGGCACGGAAGTCCCCGCGGGCTTGGGCAAAGGCGACCTCGATCGTGTCGTCGAAATCGTGTGTGGCCACGCGAGCACCGCGCGGTTCATTGCACGGAAACTTTGCGTGCGCTTCATCGCCGACGAGCCGCCGACCTCTGCGGTGACCGCGGTTGCGTCCGCATTTTCCACGAGCAAGGGCGACATCAGAACGACGCTATGCGCGCTTTTTGCGACGCCGGAATTTGCATCGAGCCCCGGCATCAAATTTAAGCGCCCATTCCACTTCATCGTCTCGGCACTGCGCGCGACGAATGCCTCGACCACCGCGGATCGTCCACTCCTCTCCTATCTCGAACGCATGGGCCACATGCCGTTCCGCTGGCCGACGCCGGACGGCTATCCGGCCACGGCGCAGCACTGGCATTCCACGTTGCTATGGCGCTGGAATTTCGCGCTCGCGCTCGCAAATAACCAAATCGGCGGCACGAGCATCCAGCGCGCACGCTTGCAGGCGCGCATCGGCTCGGATGTCGGCCTCATGGCCACGCTGCTCGGTCGCCAGCCGCGTGCGGAGGAAAGTGATGCCTGGCTGAAAAGCGGCGACGGTCTCGCGCTGATGATCGCGTCGCCTGCATTCCAACGCTGCTGATCGATGAACGCGCAAACACACATTTCCGGCAACGGTGACGACAAGCGCACGCTGGTCGTAGTCTTTCTCCGCGGCGCCGCCGACGGCCTCACGCTCGTCGCGCCGGTCGGGGACGACAACTATCACCGCTTCCGTCCACGCCTCGCTGTGAAGCGTGAGGATGCGGTCGCGCTCGATGGATTCTTCGCCCTGCAAGCAAACTTGCGCGCTCTCGAACCTGCGTGGAAGGACGGCGAGCTGTGCATCGTCCACGGCGCTGGCGGCGAGAGCGACACGCGCTCGCATTTCGAGGCTCAGGAGCTGATGGAGCACGGAGGGCCGGCTTCCGGTGGCTGGCTTGCGCGCTTTTTGCGCGCGGTGAATCCGTCGCCGAATCCGTTGAGCGCCGTCGCGCTGGCACCGACGCTTCCGGACGTTCTCTCCGGCGCACCGGCTGCCGCAGCATTTGAGTCACTCGCGGAATTCTCGCTCGGCGGGCTCGGGCGCGGACGCGCGAGCAAAGTGCAGGCGAACTTTCCGCGCGAACTGCGCCGGCTCTATGAAATGGAGACGGACGGCCTGCGCGACGCGGCGCGCAATACGTTCGACGCGATCGCGCGTATCGAGGCGATTGATCCGAACGCGCGGCCCGGCAACGATGCGAAGTATAACGAGCGTGATTCGTTTGCGGGCGGTTTGCGTCAGGTCGCGCAGCTCATCAAAGCCGATGTGGGCCTCGATGCCGCGAGCGTCGACCTCGGCGGGTGGGATTCGCATTTCACGCAGAAGACGCTCATCGAACCGCTGATGCTCCGACTCGCAAATGGCCTCGCCGCATTCCGCCAGGATCTCGGAGCGCGGATGGCGACGACGACGGTCGTAGTGATGACGGAGTTCGGACGCCGCGTCGCGGAGAACTCGGCATTCGGCACCGATCACGGTCGCGGCAGCGCGATGTTCGTCCTCGGCGGCGGTGTGAAAGGCGGACGCGTGATCGGCCCGTGGCCTGGGCTGAAGCCGGAGATGCTCGAAGGCCCGGGCGATCTGCCGGTCTGGAACAACTACCGCAACGTGCTCGCACCAGTGCTCACGCGTCATGGTGCGCCTTCGGACATGACGCACATTTTCCCCGACTACGATCTGAAGCCGCTCCCGCTCTATTTGTAGCCTGCGCCGGCAGAACACGGGCTGGCTGAAATGTGGAATGGTGAAGGTCGAACGGACAGTCACCGGGTGGCGATGCGCGCAATGTGGTGCCGACGACTCGTCGGCAACCGGTGCACGACGCGAAAAGAATTTTCGGACGGTCGAAGTACGCGGCGATTTTGAAGACCGATCCGTCGCCTCACGGTCTGAGCCGACGAGTCGTCGGCTCTACATTGCCGCTACTCCTTGATGACGCCCTTCTCGATCAGCTTGTGCAGCTTTGGGGCGATGACGGCGGCGCAGTAAGGGTTCTTGTTCTTGTTCAGGTTGAAATAATTCTGGTGGTAGTCCTCAGCGGCGTAGAACTCCTTCAGAGGTGAAATCTCAGTGACGATCGTCGCGCCCCATTCCTTTTTTGCGCGCACCTTCGCCGCTTCGGCGGCTTTTTTCTGATCATCGTTTGCGTAATAAATCACGGAGCGATACTGCGGGCCTTTGTCCGCACCCTGCTGATTCGGGGTGGTGGGATCATGCGCTGCAAAAAAGACGTCGAGTAGCGTGTCGAGCTTCAACACCGATGAGTCATACTCGACCAGTGCGACCTCAGCGTGTCCGGTTTGCTTTGTGCAGACCTGCTCGTAGGTCGGGTTCGGGACATGTCCGCCCGAGTAGCCGGAGACGATTTTCTTCACCCCATGCACGCGCTGGAAGACGGCTTCGACGCACCAAAAGCATCCGCCTCCGACGACGATTTTCTGAGTGGCTGCGGGTTTGGTGGAAGTGCTCACGGATTCGGCGGACTTGAGGTTTGGGATCGCTGCGAAAATCGCGACGACGGCGAGGAGGATGGGACGGATCATGGGCGGAGACTAGCGCGGAAATTTTCCAACGCAAAGGACACGATGAAAAACGTTGCGGCTGTACAGACAAAACCCGCGCTGTGCGCACGTTGGGGGTCGCACAGCGCGGGTCTCTCGAGGGAATCCTTTTTGGGGGGATCCCGGGGTAAATTTTAACGCTTGCTGAACTGGAAGCGCTTGCGGGCGCCGGGCTGGCCGGGCTTTTTGCGTTCCTTCATACGCGGGTCACGCGTGAGCAGGCCCTCGGCCTTCAGTGCGCCGCGAAGCTCCGCACTGATCTGGAGCAGTGCGCGGGCGATGCCGAGGCTGACTGCGCCGGCCTGACCGCCGACGCCGCCGCCGGAGGCATTCGCGGTGATGTCGTAGGTGTTGCGGCTCTTCGCGATCTCGAGCGGCTTCAGGACCAAGCCCTGAAAGGAGGTGACCGGAAAGTAGTCGTCGTAGGGGCGTCCGTTGATCAGGATTTTTCCGGAACCGGGTGTGAGGCGCACGCGGGCGGTGGCTGTCTTGCGGCGTCCGATGGCGGAAATGATGGCTTCGGTGGACATGGTAAAATGCTTTGCTTAGGAAACTTTGCCGACATTCACGGGCTGCTGCGCCTCGTGCGGGTGCGCGGAGCCGGCATACACCTTGAGCTTCGTGATCTGGCCGCGGCCGAGGCGGGTGTGCGGGATCATGCCCTTGATGGCATTCTGGATGAGGAGTTCGGGACGGCGGCCACGGCGTGCGCCAAGCGTCTCGCTCTTATGCCCGCCGACGTAGCCGGAGAAGCTCATGTAGGACTTCGCGGTCTCCTTCTTGCCGGTCACGCGCACCTTGTCGGCGTTCACGACGATGACGAAGTCGCCGGCGTCCATGTGCGGGGTGAAAATGGCTTTCTCCTTACCACGGAGAATGTTTGCAGCACGTGCGGCGACGCGGCCGAGCACCTGGTCGGCGGCATCAATGAGAAACCAGCGGCGTTGCACTTCGTTTGTTTTAGCGGAAAGAGTCCTCATGGCGTGAAAAAGGGGTCGGAACCTAGGAACTCGCCCCCGAGGTGTCAACGGATATTTCGGGTCTTGTGTGAGAAATGTAGCGCGCCGTGTTTTCCAGCCCGGTGTTCTGCACCTGCTCTCTTCCGCACACGACGAGAGCAAGCGCAGAAGCAGGGCAGGGAGCGAAGATGAGAGGCATTGCGCCCCTTCGCTGCATCTGCAATCTTTCGCGCTCCGTTTAATTTGCACCATGAACATCCTCCACATCGCCGCCATCGCCGTCACTCTCACCGCCGCCGTCGCCACTGCCGGCGAGTCCGCGCTTCAGTCCATCCCACTGAAGGACATTGACGGAAAGGACACCTCGCTGAAGGCGTTTGCCGGCAAGGTCGTGCTCGCCGTGAATGTCGCGAGCCACTGCGGCAACACGCCGCAATACTCCGGCCTGGAGTCGCTCTACGGAAAACTGAAGGACAAGGGCCTCGTCGTCGTCGGCTTTCCGTGCAACGATTTCGGCGCGCAGGAGCCCGGCTCGAACGATGAAATCAAGACGTTCTGCACGTCGAAATACAGCGTCACTTTCCCCATGATGGACAAGCTCCACGTGAAGGGCTCCGAGCAGCACCCGCTCTACAAGGAACTCACCGGCCCAGGCGCGGCGTTCCCCGGCAATGTGAAGTGGAACTTCGGCAAGTTTCTCATCGGTCGCGATGGGAAAGTGATCGCGCGATTCGAGCCCGATGTGGAGCCGGGTGATACGCAGATCGAGAAAGCCATCGAGGACGCGCTCGCAAAAAAGTAGCAGCGCATTTTTCCGATGAGCAATGCGATGAGCCTCGCGGAAAAGCAGAGCCAGATCATCGCGAGGCTGTCGCTCATCGAGGACGCGCATGAGCGGCTCGCCGCGCTCATGTCGCGCGCGAAAAAGATTCCCGAGCCCGATCCCGCGCAACTCACCGAGGAAAATCGCGTGCAAGGCTGCCAGTCCCGCGTGTGGCTCACGGGCGAATGCAGCGACGGTGCGTGCCACTGGCGCATGGAATCCGAGGCTCCGATGGTGAAGGGCCTCGTCGGCCTGCTGTGCGAACTCTTCGAGTGCGCGACTCCGGATGACGTCATCGCATTCGAGCCGACGCTCGTCGAGGACCTCGGCATCGCGCGGATGGTTTCCGGCACGCGCCTCGCGGGGCTCGCTTCCGTGCGGATGCGGATGCGCCAGCTTGCGACGGCATTCGCATCGAACGCAGCACGATGAGCGCGCCGCTGCTCGACGCGCACAATCATCTCCACGACGCGCGCCTGCTGCCGTGGCGCAGCGAACTTCTCGCCGAGCTTCCCGCCCTCGGCATCCGACGCTCCGTCGTGAACGGCACGCGCGAAGCCGACTGGCCCGAGGTCGCCGCGCTTGCCGCGCAGGTGGAGTGGGTGCTGCCGTCGTTCGGACTTCACCCGTGGCATGTGAATGAGCGCACGCCCAATTGGCGCGAGAATCTTTTACGCTTTCTCGATACTCATCCCGGCGCGGGCGTCGGTGAGATTGGACTCGATCGCTGGATCGAAGGCAACGATCCCGTCGCACAAGCCGAGTGTTTCCGCGCGCAATTCTCCATCGCCGAGGATCGGAATCTCCCCGCAACGATCCACTGCATCCGCGCATGGGGCGCGCTGTGGGACATCATCCGCGAATGCGCTGTGCCCGCGCGCGGCTTCCTCCTCCACGCGTATGGCGGGCCTGCGGAAATGGTCGCCGGCTTCCTGGCGCGCGGCGCATACTTTTCCTTTTCGCCGTATTTCCTCCACGAGCGGAAATCCGCGCAGCGCGAAATTTTCCACACGCTCCCGGCGGATCGCATCCTCGTGGAGACCGACGCGCCCGACCTTGCTCCCCCGGCGGAGGAAAACCCGCGCCTCCTCACGGGCGAAAACGGAAAGGCACTGAACCATCCCGCGAACCTCCTCCTCGCCTATGATACACTCGCGAAAATCCGCGGCGTCACCCGCGAAGAACTCGCAGCGCTGGTGGAGAAAAACTTCGCGAGGCTTTTTTCAAAGTAGGCGCGGACGGAAGTCCGCGACGAATCGTGAATGCACGCCGGTCGCGCTCTTCCGAGCGCGCCTACGAACAGGGCATCGCCTGAGCACCAGTCCGTTTGGTCGGAAAAATCGCGGGATCTTTCCGCGTCCGAAAAATCTGCGTTCATCCGCGTTCATCTGCGGTTCACGCTCGACGACGCGCGCAGCATTGCCAACGCAGGGCCCGCCCGCTACGCCCGTGCCTCGCGATGCCGACCACTTTTCCTCCCTCCGAATACCTCGACCTCGGCCACACCGAGCACCGGATGCTTTTCGACAACGCCGTGAACGCGTGGGACGCGCTGCGACAGATCCCGAGCTACCTGCAGTTTCGCCTGAAGCCGCAGATCCTCGCGAAGCTCATCGGCAAGCCTTTCGTGAGCAATGCCGTCTTCGTCGGCGCGGGCACCGTGATCGAGCACGGCGCGATGATCAAAGGCCCCGCGTGGATCGGCGAGAATTGCGAGATCCGCAACGGCGCCTACATCCGCGAAAATGTGATCATCGGCAGCGGCTGCGTGATCGGCAATTCGTGCGAGTTCAAAAACTGCATCATCTTCGACGACGCGCAGGTTCCGCATTTCAACTACGTCGGCGACTCGATCCTCGGCTACAAGGCGCACCTCGGCGCCGGCGCGATCCTCAGCAATGTGCGCCTAGATCGCGGTGAGATCACCGTGGCCACGGAGGGCGGCATCATCCCCACAGGGCTGAAAAAATTCGGCGCCATCGTCGGCGACCGCGCGGAGATCGGCTGCAACGCCGTGCTGAACCCCGGCTCGCTCATCGGCCGTGACGCCATCATTTATCCCGGCATGCAATGGCGAGGCGTGTGCCCCGCGAACAGTATCGCGAAAGTGCGTGCTGAATTCCAAATCATCCCGCGACGCGCGCCGGGCGAGGGGCGCTGAACGCGTCCACCGGCGAAGCTGCGACGCCGGACATATTCGCCGGGGCATCTTCAGGGAAAGTTACCTCAGTCCGAGAGAATCGAGTAGCGTGTTGCTGATCCGTCCCGTCGCACTCAGTCCGGAATCCCGCTGATACCGCGCGATTGCGTTGGCAGTATTGGGCCCGAAGTCTCCATCGATGGAATCCTCGTAGTATCCGAGGGCATACAGTTTGCGCTGCACTGCGACGACGGTCCCCTCCGAGATGTATCCCGAGGTGATCACTGTCCGTCCGGAATAACCACCGCTGTAATCAGGCGGCCAGAACCCGCCATCTATGACTAGCCATCCATTGTCATACCAGCGATAGCCGTGATTTCCCGAATAGTGGACGCGGTTCCGGTCCCAATCCCGGTGGTCGCTGCCTTGGACCCACCGTCCGCCGTAGGCATTGCTGCGATTGAGCGATCGGTAGTCGAAGTTCGGGGATGAGGTGCTGCGTCCGCTTGAACGTGCGGTCTGGAAAGTCTGCGTCACCGCGGAAGGTGCCACGGCACGGGAAAAACGCGTGCGCCCTGTGAGCGCGTTCATTGGTGCTGGCTGAGACGCGCGCACATTTGCCGGCGCTATGGTAGGCACAGGAATTGCCGGTCCGGTGCGACCGCGCCCTGGGTAAATCTTTTCCACGGCGCGAGGAGCACTGGAGCCTGGTCGGATGGACTGCACTGTCGCGTGCCCGGGAGAAGGGGCATGTCCTCGGTTAGAATTTGGCCCTCCGCCTTTGGCAGGGGACTTCTTTCCCTGTGGCTCCTCGTCCTTGTTTTTGTCCTTGTCTTTGGCATTGGTGAAACTTGGCTGCGCGAGGCATGCACAGAGGGTCAGGGCAAGGAGAGCGGTGGTCTTTTTCATAGGTATATTGTCAAGGTTTTCGGGTCAGGCTCCAAGGAATCGTGCCCGAACTTGTCCGCACGTGTATAAAGATCAAAATATGAAAAAACTGCCGCACGCACACGTTTGGAGAGCCGCACGATGGGCCTTTCATAATATCCCGTGAAACAACCCATCATGCCGCATTCGTCGGTTCGACCCTGAGATTCAAACGGGATCCCGCCAGCGGCGCTACTTCTTAACGGCTGCTTCGTTTGCAAACTTTTCTGCCTCTTCAGTGGCGATTTCGCGGATGAAAATATTGCGCCAGCGGATTTCGCCGCCGTGGGTCTGCAGCATGATCGGGCCTTTTGCGGGTAAGGCCTTCGCACCATCCCAGTAGTTTTCCATTGGGTTCCCATCGACGACAAGCTTGTCGTTCAGCCATACCCAAGTGCATGCACCGATCTGGCGGATGCGGAAAGCATTCCATTCGCCGAAAGGCTTGTCGGCTAGCACGAGGGGATCGCGGCCCGGAGTGTTGGGCGTGTTGTTAAAGAGACCGCCAGAGCCGAGGTGCGGTTTGCGATCAGGCTTTTTTTCATCGAAGATTTGGGTTTTGTCCCAGATCTGCACTTGGGGGCATCCGCGGAGGTAAATGCCGCTGTCGGCATGGGCCACAGTCTTGTATTCGATGAGTAATTCAATGTCTCCAAATACCGTCTCGGTTGTCGCGTAAGGGCCTGTGCCCGCATTGACTAGTTCGCCGTTTTCTACTTGCCAGTGTTTGGCAAAATCCTCGCGTTGCAGCTTGAGATTTGCTTCCAGTTTCTCTCCGGCAAGCTTCGCAGAGGTATGTGGATTCCATCCGTGCCAGCCCGAGAGATCCTTTCCGTTGAAAATGGCGCGAAAGCCGTTTGGCGGCGCAGGATCAGCGGCATGGAGCGAATTGAGCAGCAATGTTCCGACGATGGCGAAGAGCGTGGTTTTCATGGGGAAGACGGTTGAATGGTAGGGCGTGCAGTAGGCTTGCACGTCACCTCAGTAGTCAATCCCGATCCCGAATGCGGCGCGTGCGGCGCGTGCTGAAGCGCTGCGATCCCCTGTCGTGAAAAATTCAAACCGCCCCGAACCCTCCGTTTGGAGCGAAGCAGTCATCTCGGCGCCGGGGTCGAGAAGTTCGAGAAGTGGAGAGACTTTGGTGAAAAGCGGCGCCAGCGCTGGATAATGGGTGCAGGCGATCAGCAGCGCATCAATGGGCCCAAGTCTCGCCAGCACGCGGCGCACCTCGGCTTCGACGGCTAATGAGTCCAGTTCGCCGGACTCCACAAATGCGGACAGTGGTTGAGCAGAGCTGAATGTCAGATGTTTGCCTAATGATGCCAATGCCTGTTCGTACACTCCCGACTGAATCGTCCGCTCTCCGCCAATCACTCCGAGGCGCCGGGCTTTGCTTGCGCGGGAGGTCCGTACTGCGGCAGGGATGATGCTCTCGAATGCAACTCCTCCGAGCCACTCGACACCTGTTACTGCATCCGGCTCGAGCGCGGAGCTTGCCGAGTGGCATCCTACCAGCACTTGGGTGACGCTCCTATTCCTAAAAAACTCCGCGATGTTCAAAAACCGTTTGCGGAGCTCGGCCTTGGAGAATTTGCCATAGGGTGTGGTGCCGGAATCTGAGAAATATAGGACATCTGTGGTGAGCCCGCGGTTTCTTATGGCCTTGTAAACGGTGAGCCCGCCGATGCCCCAGTCCATGATGCCGATCATCGCTCTGTACTTTCCATCACGGGAACGAGAGCTCCGCGACTTTTTTCTCATGAAGCGGTGGGGACGCGAAGGCTAAAACGCGCGAATTCCACCCGTAGTTAATGACTTCCAATTTTCCCATTGGAAACCGGCTTTCCAGATACCATTTCATCTCGTGCTCGGCGCGAATCGGATTGTATTCGAGCATCTTCTTCCACCTCGGGTCGCTCACCATCTTCCGAAGCGCTTCCCGATAGCGGGGATGCTTCTTTAGCATCAGATATTGACGGCACTTGTCGAGGAGGAGGCGCGGCCAGTGGCGCCATTTCACAGGTGCCGCGACCATATCGATGATGAAAAGACGTCCGCCGGGTTTCAGCACGCGGAGCACTTCTGTGATAATGGGATCCCAGTCCAGATAGCGAAATGAAAGGACGGAGGTCACTGCGTCAAAGCTATCATCGGCAAAAGGAAGTTTCGGCCCGTCAATCTTTGAGAAGCTTAGTTTTTCATTCGCGGCTGAGCGCTTCTGCGCTTGGGCGACCATGCCAGTGGACAAGTCCACGCCTCGGGCCTTCTCGACGAGATCCTCGATAGCTCGCAAAAAGGAACCGGTGCCGCAGCCAATGTCGAGCAGGTTGGGATTGCGCAATTCGGACAGGGCGCGGCGCAGCCAGCGCAGTTCATCGGCTCTTACCGAGATGTCCTCAAAAGTTTCATCATAGAGTGGCGCGACGCCGTCGTAAGTCGTGTCCACTTTTTCCGATGGCGGATCGAATTCCAGCATTGGAAAAGTGCGGGGCCTGAGCAGGAATTTCTTTACTGACCCAGCCAGTCCATGGGATTTGCGGCCGGGTACGGAGATGATGAATGCAGGCTTGCTGGCATCCTGGGAGCGACGCCATGCGAAACGATTGCGTTGAGAGGAAACGGTCGTGTACCAAAAATAGCCGTAAGCTTTTACTCGAAAAACCGTCGCAAAGAACCGGGCGAACCAGCGTCCGCTGCGGCAGGAATGAAAGTAAGCGCGGCCATCGTTTGCGAATGGGATTTTCATGTTCTTCCACTCGAACGGGCTGAATTGTTCGGGCCACGCAGTCGTGCCAAACATGATGCCATACATGCCACTATGGCCGATGAAGTGCAGTTCTGCGATTTGCATTTCCTGTCCTGCGACCGCGTCGATTTCCGCGACGAAGGCATTCTTGCTCTCGACGGCTTTGCGGATGACCGTCCGCTTTGGAAATTCCGCTAGCTTCGCGCGTTCCAACTCGCGGGCTGCAAGGTCGAACTCCTTGCCGCCCTCGCGGTACAGCGTCGTGTGGAGAATCAGGATGCAGCCTTGCTCGCTCATCGCGCCCACGCGGTTTCTTTCACGAGTTGCTCCGGTTTCAGGGGGATCCACGCACCGCAGTTATCCGAGACGACCAGCGTCCTCCGTCCTTGGAGATCATAGACGCGCATTTTTTCGATCCGCGGAAAATAGATGTGCAGGCTGAGTCCACTGCCGGTGGTCTTGCAGGAATGAATTTCATTTTTCACGACCTGCGTGTAGCGCCCCGGCAGATGCCGGTGGGTGGCGTGTTGGATCAGTTCACCATCGCGCCATTTGTAGGCGTATTCCTCGAATTCCTGCTCAAAGTAAAATACCCACCCCGCGGAGGCCCCGTGATCATGCGGCGCGCATAAGCGATCCGGCGCCCAGCGCGCGAGCATGACCTCGCATTCCGGCGTGCCCGCCAACACAACCCGCGAATAAGGTGTGACGGGATCGGCGGCGGAGTTTATTTTGGCAAGCTGGGCAGCATCCAGTCCTGCTTCGCAGAATAGCGACCAGATTTTCCCAGGATCCTTCTGATTCGCTGCCAGTGCTTGCAATAATGCGGTTTCGAGTTTCATGGCAGTTTTCTGATATTGAGTGGCGATGCTTTCAGAGTATTAGCTTGCTGAACGTCCGGACTCAGTCGCCGGAAGATTGGCGGGCCTTTTTCTATCTCTCGAATCGTGCCTTCCCGCCTTCCATTGACAAGGCTTTATGCTGCATGCGGAGCCCCATTCGCGTTCGATGCTTTCTTGAGCAAGCATCGTCATCCGAGATTTGTTTCCGCTAGCTTCTCAGACGTTCTGAAACTGTCGGTGGGTCAGGATGGCCTTTTCGAATGATGGCTGCTGATCGGCGGGGAGGTCGGCGGGAAATTTCGCGGTCGAGCGAGTCCATCTGCCGAACCAGTCGTTTGAGAGCAGTTCGTAGCGGAGCGGGGTGCGGATGGCCTCACGTGTGAGCGCTACCGTCGTATCGAGCTTATCCACGGTGCTCAGTCCCTTCGCCACGTGGAAGCCTGCGGCGAGCAAAGAGGCGCGGACGGGAGTCGAGCAGGTGTAGGTGAAGAGCTCGACAGCGCGCCCTTCGCACGCAGCGAAGATTTTTCGGAATGCGCCGAGCGTCCACTGGTCGGCGTCGGTCTTGCTCGAAAACATGTCGAAGAAAATCAGATCCGGCGGAGCAGGGGAGGTGGGAATGGAGGCGAGGAAATCTCCGTGCATCAGCGTCCAGCTAAGTCCGGAATATTGCGGGGACTCCCATTTGCCCTTGCCCAGGATTCCGCCGATTGCGTTGTGGCGGAGATAGGTGAATTCCCGGTTGTGCAGGTATGCGAGCTTCAGCGGGGCGAGATCATTTTCAAAGCTGACAATGTGCATCGGGCGCACCGGTCCCGTGGCAGCCAGTGCCTCGTAGCAGAGGATCGCGGACATGGCATTTGCCGCCGCACCGAGGCCCACGTCCCAGATCACCATCGGGGTCGCGGTCACGGCATTTTCATCCGGCGAAAGGTGGAGGCGTGTGGCGAGATCGGACTGATCAATGTAAAGGCGCTGGGCTTCTTCCATCGGCGGCGTGCGCGAGTGCATGATTTCGCCGGAGGAAACCTGCCGGATGCTCGCGAATCCCTGCGGTGCGAAATGCACCTCGTAGTTCCCAAGGTGAAACTCCATTTTTTTCTTCCGCGACTTCTGCTTGTGGATCGGATGATCGGCGTCCGACTCGTGCAGGAAGGCGCGCTTTTCGTGGTAGAGAGCCATGAAGCGATCTTCGAAAATGCTCTGCCGAATCTCGCGCATGAGCTGGTGATAAAAGTAGAGATTGTGCTGCCCGAGGAGCTGCCAGCCGAGGTGTTCGCCGCACTTTGTGAGGTGATGCAGATAGGCCCGCGAGTAGCGCGCGCATGTCGGGCACGTGCAGAGCGGATCGAGCGCGGCTTCGGAATATTTGTACACGCTGCGGCGGAGTTGCAGGAACCCGCGTGACGTGAATGCCGCACCGCGCTGTGCGACCTGTGTGGGGATGATGCAGTCAAACATGTCCACGCCGCGATGCACGGCTTCGAGGATATCGAGTGGCGTGCCCACGCCCATGAGGTAGCGCGGGCGATCATGCGGGAGCATCGCTGCGGTGAGTTCGCAGGTGTCCTGACGTTCGCTGCGGCTCTCGCCGACTGCTAGGCCGCCGATGGCGAATCCGTCGAACGGCATCTCCGTCAGCCCGTCCGCACTTTCGCGACGCAGCTCTGGAAAGAGCGCGCCTTGCACGATCGCAAAAAGCGCCTGCGGTGATTCGCCGCGCGCCGCGAGGCTGCGTCCGGCCCAGCGTTGTGTGATCTCCAGCGCGGCGCGTGCTTCCGCTTCACCGGCAGTCGAGGGGATGCACTGGTCGAGCGCCATCATGATGTCGCTGCCGATCGCCATCTGCGTCTCGATGCTCACCTCGGGGCTGAGCAGGATGCGCTTGCCGTCGAGGTAGCTTTGGAAGCTCGCGCCTTCCTCCGTCATCGTGCGCTCGTTCCGCATCGAGAAAATCTGAAACCCGCCGGAATCCGTAAGCACGGAATTTTTCCAGCTCATGAATCCATGGATGCCACCCGTGCGCCGGAAGACTTCCGGCCCCGGACGCAGCAGGAGGTGGTATGTGTTCGCGAGCAGGATCTGTGAGCCGGCGTCTTCGAGTGACTGCGTGAGCTGGCCCTTCACCGTCGCCTGCGTGCCGACGGGCATGAAGATGGGCGTGCGCACTTCGTTGTGCGCAGTGTGGAATGTCGTCGCACGCGCACGGGTGCCCGTGGCGGTCGCTTCGACGCGGAATCTCAGCCGTGAATTGCTCATCGGTGCAGGCCGCCAGGGCAGTTTCCATTTTGCCCGCCGAATATGGCGCGCAGTTCGTTGCGAAGGATCATTTCCGAAGAGCGATAGCAGACCGGACTCTTCATGCCTACCTTCGTGCAAGATCCCTGCACATTCCTACGGCGTCAGTCCATGCGTGCTTGGCGTGGCTTCGCGGTTCGCTCGGAAACAGTTGTCACATCCTACTGCGCTCCATAGCGTGAGGGCTCAAATTACGCTCCATTCCCCATGAAAATCACTCCCTTGCCGCTCGCCCTCGTCGCATTCCTTTCCGCATCAGTTCTCTTCGCCGAGACTAAGCCGGCTTCCGCTCCAGTCGCTCCAGCGGCCCCTGCACCTGCGACAGCAAAGCCCGCGGTGCCGACCGTGAAACTCCCCCCGCAGGCGCCTGATGTCGCGGCGCCGAAGCTCGGGCCGGACGGCCAGCCGAACGCGGGCTTCATCAAGTCGCACGAAAACTTTGTGAAGATCGCGAAAGAGGGGAAGGCCCAGTTGCTGTTCCTCGGCGACTCGATTACGGCGGGCTGGGCGGGCAACGGCAAGGACGTCTGGGCCAAGGCATTTGCCAAATACAACCCCGCCAATTTCGGAATCGGCGGCGACCGCACGCAGCACGTCCTGTGGCGCATCGAGAACGGCGAACTCGAAGGCTTCAAGCCCAAGGCTGCTGTCATCATGATCGGGACGAATAATTCAGGCAATGACCCAGCCGAAGGCATCGCCAGCGGCGTCAAAAAAATCGTCATGACCATTCGCACCAAGACACCTTCCACAAAAATTCTCCTCCTCGCCGTCTTCCCTCGCGGCAGCAAGCCCGACGGTAAGCTCAATGAGCAAAACGAAAAGCTCAAGCAGGTGAACGCCATCATCTCCAAGCTTCACGACGGCAAGCAGGTCTTCTTCCTCGACATCGGCAATAAATTCCCGGTTACCGACGGCAACCTCGACAAGGAAATCATGCCCGACTTCCTGCACCTCTCGGCGAAAGGCTATGAGATTTGGGCCGACGCAATTGCGCCGGAGCTGGTGAAATTGATGAAGTAGGCGGTCGCAGATTGTTTGCGCCGGCTGTCGCGGATTAGGAAATGATTTCGCGGATCACATTCCCGTGATCGCGTTCGAGCCGCTTGCGGCCTGGGACTTCGAGACTGCGCGAGTCGAGGCCGAGCTGATGCAGGATCGTCGCGTGGACATCGGTGACGTAGTGCGGATGCTCGATGGGGTGGAAGCCGAGTTCGTCCGTCGCGCCGTGGATGGTGCCGCCTTTGATCCCGCCTCCGGCCATCCATACGCTGAAACCGTAGGGGTGGTGGTCGCGCCCGTCCGCGCCCTGCGATCCCGGGGTGCGGCCAAACTCGGTGGCGAAAAGAACGAGCGTGTCCTCCAGCAATCCGCGCTGCTTGAGATCGGTGAGCAGGCCGGCGATCGGCTTGTCCACCTGCGCGGCGAGTTTGCCGTGGTTGACCTTCAGCCCGGAATGCGAGTCCCACGCGCCAGCCGCGCCGTCGCCATGCTGGATCTGGATGAAGCGCACGCCGCGCTCGGCGAGTCGCCGCGCGACGAGGAGCTGGCGTGCGAAGGGCTCGGTCACTTTTTCATCGAGACCGTAGAGGCGTTTCGTTTCGGCGCTCTCGGCGTCGAGATTCATCGTCTCGGGGACGGCGGCCTGCATGTTGAACGCAAGCTGGTAGCTCTTGATCCGTGCGAGCAGCGCCTGATCGCCGGGATACTGCTGTGCCGCCAGCCGGTTCAGCCGGTCTACGAGTAAAAACTCGCCGGCCTGCTCGGCGCGCGTGAGTGCGATCTCGGGCGCGGCGAATGCGAGCGGGTTCTTCGGATCCACGCGCAGATTCACCGCGTCGAACGCGGGCCCGAGATAGTGGCCGTCGCGCACGTCGAAGAAGCGCGGGCCCATGTTCACGAAGGTCGGGAGATTGTCCGTCATCGAAGACAAGCCGTAGGTCACCCACGCGCCGAGGGTCGGCTCGTGCGGGTCGAGCATGTGCCGGCCGCTGTGAAACTGCACCTGCGCGCCGTGGTTGTCGTCGGTCGTCCACATGCTGCGGATGAACGCGATGTCGTCGGCGCACGAGCCGACGTGCGGGAACCAGTCGCTGATCTCCACGCCGCACTGGCCGTATTTTTTCGAGCCGACTTGCAGCGGGAAAATCACATTCCGCTGCTTGCCGTTCGCATCGTTCACCACGACCACGCGCACGTTCTTCAGCTTCTCCGGCGACTGCACGTCCTTGTAGGGCGTCTCGCCGATGGACTTGCCCGCATATTTCGTGAGCATCGGCTTCGGGTCGAAGCTCTCCATGTGGCTCACGCCGCCGCGCATGAAGAGCCAGATCACGCGCTTCGCCTTCGGCGGGAAAAACGGCAGGCCTGTTGGCGGCCTCCACTCCGTAGCCGCGCGACTTTCGCGGGCGAACATCGCCTGCAGCGCGATGCCCGTGAGTCCGCCGCCGAGGCGGTCGAGGAAACCGCGGCGCGAGAGGAACTGGCTGGCGAATGCGTCGCGCGTCATCGGAGGGTGACGAAGTCATTGTGGTTCATGATCGCCTGCAGCACCAGCGTGCGTGCGTGCGCGGCGTTGAGCTTGGAAAATTCGGCGAGGCTTTCGGTGCAGGCAGCCCGCTCGTCGGAAGTTGGCGCGCGGCTGAGCAGCGAGAGGAAGGCGTGCGTGATGAAGTCCGAATCCATGAGCGTCTCGTCGCGCTTAGCGATCGCATCCGCGCACTCGCGCGTGAGTTTGCTGTTCGCGAGCGCGAGCGCCTGCTGCGGCACGATGCTCTCCTGCCGGCGGTAGCATTCGAGCACGTTGCTGTTGTCGAACGCCGCGAGGAAGCGGTGCTCCACATCGGCGGTCTGCGTGAAGTAGATCGCGCGGCGCAGGCTCGACTCCTCCTTCCCCGGATCGACGCCCGGTCCGCCCACGCGCAGGTCGAGACGCCCAGCAACGTGCAGCAGTGAATCACGCACAGCCTGCGATTCGAGGCGGCGCGGATTCATGCGCCAGTAGCAGGCGTTGTCGGGATCGGCCGCGAGCGTCGCGGATGCGGCGCCCTCATTCGAGGAACTGCGGCGGTACAGTTGCGACAGGACCATCGCGCGGTGCAGATGTTTCAGGCTCCAGCCGTGCTGCATGAATTCCACCGCGAGCGTGTCGAGCACGTCCTGATGCAATGGCGGCGGGCAGCGCAGGCCGAAGTCGCTGACCTCCGGCACGAGCGACGCACCGAAATGGCGCAGCCACACGTGATTCACGAGCACGCGCGCAGTGAGCGGATTGCGCATGTCCGCGATCCATTGTGCGAGCGCGAGCCGCCGCCCTGTGCTCGTCGTGGGGTAGTGTTGAAAGCTGGCGTTGTCCTTGTCCTCGGGTCCGACTTGCGCCTTCAGCGATGCGCGGATGGATGTGTATTTGTCGCCGGGCTTTTCCGCGCGTTTCCTCGCCGCATCGAGCGCAGCCTCGGCGGCCTTCACTTTCTTCGCAGCATCCGCCGGGTTGCCTTTCGCCGTGGCGGCAGGCGTATGCCGGGCTTTCAGCAGTTCGCTCTCCGCGCGGGCGAGTTCAAAGGCCGCCTCCATTTTCGACGCTGCGGCAGCGAGGACGGGAGCATCGGTGGATGGTGGTTGCGCGAGTCGCGCGCGTTCGGCGGCGAATGTTGCGCGCAGCATCGCCGGTTTAGCCTCGGCTGCGGTGAGCGCCTTTTCTGCTACAGCGATGGCACTCTCCGCCTGCTCGACGCCATCCTCGCTCCGAACTTCCTCCCGCTTCCGCCGTGCCTGTTCGAGCGCCGCTTTTGCCTGTGCGATCTCAACCTCGGCGGTGCGAAGATGATCCTCGATCACAAACGGGAGCATGGCCGGCACGCTCGCGTATAGAGGCAGCGAGACCGGCTTCGGCGCGAACTCCGCGAACGTGAGCACATCGGGCACGCCGGGCGACATCATGCGCGACTTGTCCTCGTTTTTCTCGTCGCCCTTGCGGTGAAGGTAGGTCGGCTTGTCGAGGTGCAGATCAAAGGTGCGCGGCAGTCCGTTCTTCTCGAGGTTCGTCTCGCCGGGCCACGGATCGAGCCGCACATGATATGGCTCGAAGACCGCGCGCATCTTGTAGAAGTCGGCCTGCGCGATCGGATCGTATTTGTGGTCGTGGCATTTCACGCACTGCATCGTGATGCCGAGAAATGCGCGGCCCGTGTGCTCGACGACTTCATCGAGCCAAGTCGTGCGATTGAAGAGGTAGTAGTTCCGGGCGAGGAAGCCGGTCGCGCGCAGCGCAGCGCGATCCTCGGGCGCGGCCTCATCGGCGGCGAGCATCTCGATGATCATCCGGTCGTAGCCCTTGTCCGCATTCAGCGACTCCACGATCCAGTCGCGCCAGTGCCAGATGTGCTTCTGGCTGTTGCGGAGTTGCTCACCGAGGCCATACCAATCCGAGTAACGCCAGATGTCCATAAAGTGCCGGCCCCAGCGTTCGCCGTACGCGGGCGAGGCGAGCAGATGATCCACGGTGCGCTGCATGATCGCCGCTGGCTCGCCCGATGTTGCGCGCGGCTCCGCTGCGAAGTCGGCGAGAAACTTGCGCACCTCGTCGGAGGACGGCGGGAGGCCGGTGAGATCGAGATGCACACGGCGCAGCCAAACTTCGGGCGCGGCCTCGGGCTGCGGCTGCAAGCCGCGTTCGCGAAGGCGCGCATCCACGAGCGCATCGATGATCGAATGCGGCCTCGGTGCGTCAGCGGTCCGTGGCGCTGCGTGCGGTGGCTGGTAGGCCCAGTGCTTGCGAGGATCGGCTTCCGGCTTTTCATCCGCGGGCGCGGGTGCTCCAGCGGCAATCCACGACTTCAGCCTCGCGATCTCGTCCGCATTCAGAGCCGCGCCTTCCGGCGGCATTCGATCGTCCTTGTCCTCCGCGGTGACTTTTTCGATCAGCAGCGCGGAGCCCGGCGCGATGATGTCCCCGGATTCGCCGCCCTTGTGCATCAGTGCGACTGTATCGAGTCGCAGCCCGGACTTTTGCTTGAGCGCGCCGTGGCAGGCGTAGCAGCGCGATTTGAGCAGCGGCTTGATCTCCTTCGCGTAGTCCACTGCTCGCGCCGCATTCGCGGGCAGCAGCAGCGCCGCGCAAATGCGCAGCGCGGACCGAGCTAGTGCATGCGCGCTCACTTCGCCTTCAGCTTCGCGCCGTAGAGATCGTTGCTGCCGGCGCTGGTGATGCCCGCATCGCCAAACTTCGCGGTGCCGCCAAATGAGCCGCCGAGGAAAAGATTCCCCTGCGCGTCGCAGACCATCGTGTAGGCGTTGTCGCCCTTGTCGCCGCCGGCCTGCGTGATCCAGCGCAGCGCGCCTTTCGCGTCGAACTTCGCGACATACACATCCGTGCTGCCGGGGCTGTGGAGTTCCTCGCCGCCGAGTTTGAAAGTGTCCGTGAATTCGCCGGTGAGGAAGCTGTTGCCGCGGCCGTCGGTCGCGACGCCGAGGCCGTAGTCCACCGCGGGGCCCGTGCCCACGCGGCTCCAGAGCAGTTTGCCGTCCGTGTCGAAGTGGCAGAGGAACGCATCGCTGTCCTTATCACCCGTCGTCGTGAAAGTCTCACCGCCGAGCGTGGCCTTGCCCTTGAACATCCCGCTCGCCCACACGCGCCCTTCCTTGTCGCACGTGATCTCGTGGAAAAGACAACTCGGCTCGCCGAACTGCTGCGTGATCCACAGCACGTCGCCATGAGGCGAAAGTTTCACCACGACCGCGGACGAACCCTTCGGCGTGACGAGCGGCTTGCCGCCGAACTGCCCGCTGCCCGAGCTGAGTCCGCCGATGTAAATATTGCCGTGCGCGTCCACCGCGACGCCGTGGCCGGAGCCGCCTGCTTTTCCCGTCGCGGTCTTCACCCACGCGAGCGCGCCGTCTGCGTGATACTTTGCGCAGAAGATGTGGCTGCCTGGATCGTTCGGCACTTTCACGTCGCCGAATTCCGAGTCACCGACGACCGCGCCGGTAACGATGATGTCGCCCGCTTCATCCACCGCAACGCCGTGGCCGTAATCGTACCCCTTGCCGCCGGCGGTGCGAATCCACGCGAGCTTTCCGTCGCGATCGTATTTCGCGGTGAAGATGTCGTAGTCGCCACGGTTGGAGAGCTTCGTGCCGCTGAAGTCAGCATCGGCACTTTGGTAGTGGCCGGTCACGTAGCAGTTCCCCGCCGCATCCGTCGCCACACCGTAGCCGCGGTCAACGAGGCTGCCGCCGCCGAGACGCGCCCACAAAAATTTTCCCTTCGGGTCGAGCTTTGCGACGAAGAAGTCCATGCCACCCGCGCCCCTGATTGTCGTGTCACCAAACTTCACCTCATCCGTCACCTCGCCCGCGAGGAACACGTTGCCCTCGCGGTCAATGTTGATCGCGCGCGTCTTGTCGTTCTTGACCCCACCCGCGGACGAGGCCCACTCGAAGGCGGGCGCCATTTCGGGTGTCGTGGCTACGACTCGCGAGGTGATGCAGAATACGAGGATGATCGAGCGGTTGATGGAAAAAACGGGGGGCAGTTTGCGCATAGGGATCCGATTTGAGGAGCATGGGAATCCGCTTCTCTTAGGAGGCGCTTCATAGTGGCTGGAAGTTCCCGATCGGATACACGCGAGTTCAAGATGCCAAGCGATGATCTCGCCGCGGGCCGTTTCGCATTGAGGAGCTCGCAAAAATCGGTCCGCGGCTTCGATGAAAGGCGTCGAGGCGCTCCTCAGACTAGAGCAGATGGCCGGCCTGATCGCATTCCTGCAGGAGCGGCAGCCGTAGTCGCCTACTTCACTGCTTCGAGGTAATCGCAGAGCACGCGGACATTCTTCACGAAGACCTCGGTGTCCACGCGACCGTTGAATTCCCAATCCCGGTGCTTGCTCTTGCCCTGCACGACCCAGCGGCCTTGCTCGTCGAGTGCTGCGATGATTTCGCACACACGCGGTTCGAGGGATTCCGGCGGTGCCGGCTTCTTCTTTGCCGACTTTGCGGCACGCTCCTTCATCAGTGATTCGCGCCCCTTTTTTTGGAGCTTCTCGTAGGCAGCCAGCATGCGGGGAAAATGGTAGTCACCCTCCCACGAATAGCCGTGCTGGCGCTCTTCGCTGATGTCCTGCAGGCGGTAGTAAATCTTCCCGTCGCGGTCGCCGAAGAGCTGCTTGTTTGTCTGAAGTTCATAGTAGCGCGCCCATTTTCCCGGTGTGATTCCGCTTCGCTTGAACCACGCAATCGCCGCCGGCAGTGGCTGGAGGAATTTTTCCTCACCCGTCTCGATGTAGAGCTCCATGAGCGACTCCATCGCGCCCACGCTTTCGTTGCCCGTCACGCTCGGTGGCTCAAATGCGCGTGCCCACGCAGGCTCCATCTGCGCGTTGTATTGCTGCGCCCACACCGGTTGCGGTTCGGGCATCTGCGCGAGAATGAGAAAGTCGCCGCCGCGCTTTGCGGCTTCGAGATACTCGCGTTTCCCCGTCCGATGAAAGGCGTTGAGCATCGTCTCGATGCAATCCAGATGCGTGTTATCATTCAGCGTGTAGTGGCCGAAATAGTTCACCTTCGTGTATTCGCGCGGGTAGCTCTTCGGATAGCGCGCCTTCACCATCGGGAAATCCCTAACCGTGTGCGCCTCCGCGCGCCATCGCTGCGGCCACGCTCCGTTGGGATACTGCGCCTCGATCATTTTCCTCAGTCCGTAGTCGAGCGCCTCGCGGATGCGCGCATCCCGCGCGTCGCCGGATCCCTTCATCGTATCGGCCACAGCCAGCAGAAGCCGCAGCGCGCTCTGCGTGGTGTTGTCATCGAATGTGGTGAGGTTCTTTCGCTTCGCGATCTGATCCGGCGAAAGTTTCCCTGCATCGCTGCGCAGATACGACAGCTTCATTTTCTCCGGGTCGAAATCGATCAGGTAGTCCCAGCCACCGGACTCGACCTGTCCCTTCGCGAGTGCATCCGCCGCGGCTTTCGCGGCGTCGAGGTAGCGCGCGTCCTTCGTGGACTCATAGGCACGGAGGAAAGTCATCCCCATCGTTGGCGTGCCTGGCGGCTGAATCCACACCTGCGTCGCCGTGGCCTTCACCTCGCCCGCGCGCTCCTTCAGATCGAGCGAGTATTTCCAAAGGTAGCCGCCCTCGGTGGAGATGGAACGCATGTAGGTCGTCGCCTTTTCCAATGCGGCGAGAGCACTCTCCGGCAATGCGGAATCGGTGGCGAAAGTATTCAGCGCTGCGAGGGACAGCAATGTGAGGAGAAGTCGTAAACGCATGGGAAAGTGGATTCTGGATTCTATTTCTTTGCCTCCGGCTTCGCCTCGCTTTTCGTTTCGGGCTTCGCGGGTGTGGCGGGTATGGTGAGCCATAGCTGATCCGTCGAAGGGATGACGAGTTCCGTGTAGCCTTGCGGCACGCCGTTGTTTTCGCCGCTCGTGATCATGAAATAGCGCACCGTGTGCTCGGCGCCGCCTTCCGTCTCGCGCAGGATGAGTGTGATGGGTTGGCCTTTCGGCTGCGCATCGGCGCCTGCGGAGATTTTCAGCGTCACGTCACCATCTTTGTCCGGGACATCCACGGGTGTCGCAGTCACGCCGTCGGGGAGATTTTTCGCCGCAAGCTGGAGCTTTGCCTTGAAGCCATTTGCGCGTTTCACGTTCACCTTTGCGTCCGCAGTCTTGCCGGGCTGCACGCTGAGCGAGTGGATCGTGATACTCGCCGTGAGCGTCGGTGAGGCCCCGGTGATCGCCAGACGATAAATGAAGTCCTCGCCGCCGTGGTGTGATACATCGCCGATGGCGACGGTGAACGGTCCATCCGCAGGCGCAGTCCAAATCAGCACGGGATCGCGCGAGCCGTTCGCGTCGTCATTGGTCGCGAGTTGCTTGCCGTCTTTGTTTTCGATCTTCAGCCACGCATCCACCGGTGAACCGATGCGCGCCGCGGTAATTTTCAGCGAATACGCACGCCCTTTCACCGCGGCAAAGCTGAAGCGGTCCTCGTCGTTCGCGCAGTCGATCCGGCCTGTGATGCCGTTGGGAATCTCGACAGGCTGTGCGTTTGCCGTGGTGTCATTCGGCTCCTTTTCCAAAATTTCGGGGATGTCGCTGACCATCACTGGCAACTCGGTCGCGATACCGGGCAAGCCGAGTTCCGCAGTCTCCGCACCAGCGGGGAACTTCGCGCCATCGATCTCCGCGTGCGACGACGCAAGGTTCCAGCCGACAAGTTCCACCGGGGTCATTTTCCCCCGCTGGATGGCGAGGGGAACCGTGTGGTGGACGAATGGATCCGAGGAGAGATGCAGTCGGTAGATGCAGCCTTCCCCGCCAGTAAATGCGACACCGGCCGTCGCCGGATACACGAAGCCCATCGTCTGCACGATGAACGTGCCGTCGCGCGGAGCCTTCCACGCGAGGAACGGATCCAGCGTGCGTCCGTCGTGATTGAAGGCGAGTGCATTGCCCGCGGTGTCGGTGATGCGCAGCGTCCCATCCATTGTGGACGCGAGCACGTAGGCCTCCATCCATGCGACCAGTGTCTGACCGCGCTTGAGCGTCACGGCGAACGAATCCACGTCACCCGCCTTGTCGAGCTTGCCGCTGATGGTCGTCGGCAGTGCCGCGATTTTCTGCGGCGCGTGAAAGTCGTCGTTCGGTTCCGCTTCGAGAATCTGCGGTTCACTCGCGACGATGAAGAAGCGAGGGGCTGATGCACCACGCGCATCGAAGAGCCGGACGAGGTGCGGCCTTGTCGCCGCGTCCTTCGCGATCTCCACTTCGAAACTCCCCTTGTTCTTGCCGGGCTTGAAGGTGACGCCCGGCGCGTCCACCCACACCTGCGGCGGCCATGTGTCCCACTTGCCGGCGACCGAAACCAAAACCGTCGTGCCCTGCTGTCCCGCGACGGGGCTGAGGTGGTTGAGAACAGGATCGGTTGCGATTGCCGACACGCCGCACACAAGCAGCGCACAAAGGGGGGCGCGCATCATCGCCACGCGCTAGACGAACAGCTCCCTGATCATCCGCCCTTCATTCACGAGGTGCACCGGCTTGCCAGTCGCCGTGTGCAGCAACTGATTCGGATCGATGCCCATCTTCGTATAGAGCGAAGCCGCGAAATCCTCGGGGCGATACACATTCTCAGAGGCATGATAGCCTTTCGCATCGGTCCCGCCGACGATCTGCCCGCCGGGAATTCCCGCCCCAGCCATCAGCACCGACATCGCATGCGGCCAATGGTCGCGGCCTGCGTCCTTGTTGATCTTCGGCGTGCGGCCAAACTCTCCGAGCGCAAGCACAAGCGTATTTTCCATCAGCCCGCGTTCCTGCAAATCGGTGAGCAGCGCGGAGAGGCCCTGATCGAATGTCGCGAGGCGCTTGCCCTTGTAGGTCTCGAACAGTTTCCGGTGATCGTCCCAGCCCCCGTAGTTCACCGTCACCCACGACACGCCGACTTCCACGAGCCTGCGTGCCATCAGCAGGCGCTGGGCGAAGTCATTCCGCCCATAACGGTCGCGCATCTTCGCGTCCTCCTTGCTGATATCGAACGCCGCTTGCGCCTTCGACGAGGAGACGAGGTCGAATCCTTGCTGGTAAAATTTGTCGAACACCACTGCGGGATCGTCCGTGACCTTGTCGTTGAAGCGCACCATGCGGTCGAGCGACGCGCGCAAATCACGCCGCGACTTCGCGTGCCCCTCGGAGATGTCCGCCGGCACGACCACATCGCGCACTTGGAAACCCTGCGAATTCGGATCGCCTCCGATGACGAACGGCGCGTGCTGCCCACCGAGGAAATTCGGTCCGCCGCTGCGAGTATTCGACGGCATCGCCATGTAGGCAGGCAGCCCGCTGCGCACGCCTCGATCGTAGGAAACCATCGAGCCGAATGACGGATGAAACGTGACGAACGCTCCGCATCCGACCGGCACAGGCGTCGGCGCGCCGGTCATCATGTAGTGATTGCCGCCGCCGTGATTGGGATCCTTGTGCGCGATGGAGCGGATGACGGTGAACTTGTCGAACGCCTTCGCCAATTCCGGCACCGGCTCGCTGAAATGCACGCCCGGCACGCAGGTCGGGATCGTCTTAAAAGTCCCGCGGATTTCCTCCGGCGCATCCGGCTTCGGGTCGAACGTCTCGTAGTGCGACGGCCCGCCATCCATCCAGATCATGATGCAGTTGACGTTCTTCGCAGTCGCACCCGTGGATGCGGTCGTCGCGGATGCACGCATCCGTAGCAGGTCGCACATTCCAAGCCCGAGCGTCCCGCCGAGGCCGACTTGGAGGAAGTCGCGTCGTGAAATGCCGGCACAGTTGCGGTGGATGGAGGACATGGGGTCAGTGGTTAAAAACGAATTCCGCCGAGTTCATTAGCGACCAAAGCACATCCTCTGTCGCACTGCGCCGCGTTGCGCCTTCGGAGGAATAAGTGGCTGCCGCGATTTTCAGCTCATCATCGGTTGGCTTGCGCGAGTAGCAGGCGAGATAGATTTCATTCACGACCTCCTCCGGCGAAAGCTTGCCCTCTGCAAGAAATTGCACGCGCGCCGTAGCCGCTTTGCTCGCGAGTTTTTCCTGGAGCAGCTTCGAGTTCATGAGGTGCAGCGCCTGCACGATGCTCGGCTTCGCATCGCGCTCGCAGGGGCAGTCGCTGCTGGAGTTTGGACGGCTGAATGCGTCCATCGTCTGCGAATCAATCTTGTAGGTCCACGCCTGCATCGCGCGGCTGCCGGGCGGCATGCCGGGGTAGCTGTCGGACACGCCTGTGAGATCGGCGATGGCGTCGGCGAGCGTTTCGGCGGGCAGGCGGCGGCGGTATGCGCGGGAGAAGTTGCGGGTGTCGCCGCGGTTCGTGTCGTTCGGCACCGCACTGAGCTGATAGAGATTCGAGCGGAGAATCGTTCGCATCAGCGCCTTGAGGTCGAATTTCTGCCTCACGAATTCCTGCCCGAGCGCATCGAGCAGCGCGGGGTTCGACGGGGGATTCGAGATCCGGAAATCATCCACCGGATCCACGATGCCGCGTCCGAAGAATCCCGCCCATACGCGATTCGCAGCGGCGCGCGCGAAGAATGGATTCTTCGCATCGGTCATCCAGTCCGCGAGTGCGCGGCGAGGGTCACCGGTGTCGTCTGCCTTCACGGCCGGGCCGTCGGGTGGCTGTGGCTGCATGACTTCGTTCGTCACTGGATGTTTCACGGATTTTCCCGGAGCAAAATAGAACGTCTCATTTCCCGCCGAGATCGGCGCGGAGATGCCTGCGCCCTTGCGGCCCATCGGGCCGAAGAATGCAGCGAAGCGATAGAAATCTTCCTGCCCCCATTTTTCATTCGGATGGTGATGGCACTTCGCGCAGTCGAGCCGCACGCCGAGGAAAAGCTGGCTGAACATCGTCGTGAATTCCGCCGGCTCGCGCTTGTCGCGATAAACCACGGCGGGTCCGAAGCGGTGCGTGTTGCCCTCGCTCGTGATGATGTCGCGCACGAACTGGTCGTAAGGCTTGTTCGCGCGGAAGCTCTCACGCAGCCACTGGTCGAGCACATAGACGCTCTTGATGCCCGCGTGATCGGGGTTCGGACGCAGCAGGTCGGCCCACTTGTTCGCCCAAAAATCCGCCCACGCCGGATGCGCGAGCAGGCGTTCGATCAGCTTCTCGCGCTTCTTCGGATCGCTGTCGGCGAGAAAGGCCCGCGCCTCATCCGCAGTCGGCAGCACGCCGATGGTATCGAGCGAAGCGCGCCGCAAAAACTCCGACTCGCTGCATGGCTGCGAGGGAAAAAGTCCCAGCCGCTTGAAGTGCGCATAGGCGTGCTCATCCACGAAATTGTTCGCCGGAAGCGCCGCGTATTTTTCTGCGGGCAACAGTCTGTCCGCAGGCACGCTCACGCGCGAACCGCCGACGATGCCCATGTAGCGCGCGATGACCACGCCTTCGCCGCTGAGGCTGCCCGCGCGCACGAGTCCGTCCTCCGTCACGCGTGCGATCTCCTTGTCGTTCGAGTCGAAGCTCGCGAGCCCGGTGACGTCGCGCTCGGAGCCGTCGGAATAGCGCGCCTTCACGGTGAGCTGCTGGGTTTCGGATTTTTTGTAGGTGCGCTCAGTCGGCGAGACGATGAGCCGGTCGAGCGAGGGTTCGTGGTCCGCGCGATACACCATCCCGCTGCGAATCCACTGCGCCACTGTGCGGTATGCGTCGGAGTTCTTCTCGATGCGTTCACCGCCTTCGTGCGGAACGGTGTTCGTGGCTTTCAGCAGCAGCAGGCTCTCGTCCGGCGATGCGGGGAAAATGCGGCGTCCGCGTGCTTCCTGGCTGATCTCGCGATAGTCCGAAAGGGGATCATGGGAAAAGACCGTGAGGCGGAATCCATTCTGCCCATCGGCCTTTGCGTGGCATGCGCCTGCGTTGCATCCGGCCTTGCTCAGAATCGGCAGCACATCGCGCACGAAACCCGGTGATTCGCTTTTCATTTCGATTTTTGCGCCCACCTCGATCGCGGCGGTCTGTTTGCCGTCCTTGTCCCACACGATCACGCGCCCATCCTGCGTGCCTGCAAATGCGTGCGCTCCGTCTGCGCTCGCGGTGATGCAGTGCAGCGCGCTGTCCGCGCCGGGCAGGCGGCGATCCTTCGCGGATTCCGAGGACTGCGTGCCGTTGTGCGCCTGAAGCTCCGAATAGCGCGCGCCGTCGCCGCCATCGGTGGCCGCAAAAATCGTCGGCCCGCCCGTGACCCACGCGAGCGATGTCACTGCCGCGCTGCGTTTGCCGAGCGAGTTGATGCGCTCCTTCGTCTTCACGTCCCACAGCTTGAGTTCCTGATCCGCACCGCCGCTGATGAGTTGCGTCCCTTTTTCGTCGAACGCCACCGCGAGCACCTGTGCCGTGTGGCCTTCGAGTTTCGCGATTTCCTTATGCGTGGCTGCGTCCCAAATCTTCACGAGCTTGTCGCCGCCCGCAGTGGCCAGGAGCTTTCCGTCGTGACTCAGCGCGAGATCGAAAATGGTGTCGCCGTGTGCGAGCCACGACGCGCTTATTGTGCCGCTCTCCACTTCGAGCACTCGCACCATTCCTTCTTCGGAAACGCGGCCATCCGCGGCGAGCAGTTGCTTGCCATCCGGCAGGAACTGCAGGGCCGTGATGCGATCGCCGAGCCCGCTCGCGATCTCCCGTTCCCGCGTCAGCGTCTCGCAATTCCAGAAAACAATCCTGCGAAACGCACCGGTCGCGATCCGTTTTCCGTCCTGACTCCAAGCGACGGACTGCACCGGATCGGGAGACGCGCTCGCTCGCGCCACGACGGATGGGGCCTTGCCCGTCACATCGTAAAGCACGACCTCGCTCCCGCAACCGACAGCGAGCCGCCTTGCATCCGGCGACAGTGCCAGCGCCAGGACCGGATGATAGGTCGCAGGCATTTCCGTGAGTGCGACATTGCGCGGCCCCGACGGCTTCCCTTTCAGTGCTGCCGCATCCCACTTGGATCCGTCCTTGATCCATTGCCTCAGCAGTTCGATTTGCGGAGTCGTGAGCTGTTTCTTCGGCGGCATGTGCGGGTCTGCCTCCGCGGCCAGCGAGGAAAGGAGTGCGCTGTCCTCGGGCTTGCCGGGTTTGAGCGCAGCGCCGCTGTCGCCGCCTTTCAGCAGAGCCTCGCGCGAAGTCATCACCAGCCCGCCCTTTTTCTTTTGATCGTTGTGACACGAGAAGCAATTCGACTTCAGCACGCGCATCGCTTCCGCCGCCGGGGGCTCAACGGCGTTTGAGGGAAGGGCAAACCATGGCGCCATCACGCATGCTGCGATGAGGCAGTTGAGCAGACGGATATGAAGCGACAGCGTCGCGACTTTCAGAACGGGGGTCACAGACTTGATGACCCGGCGCGCTGCGTCTGGTTAGCACTGAAATCGCAAAGCCGGATCGCGACTCGCCGCTGCTTTAAAATGCAGCGTGCTTACTCGGCGCTGGCGACTTGGGCTTTCACGCCGTCCAGCTTCACGGTCACGCCTGCGCGAACGTCATGCTTCAGCACGTACACATCGTCTGTGACTAATTGCTGGCGGTGCGTGTCCCAGAGCATGTAGGTGGCTTCACCTTTTGCTTCGGCGGCGATTTCCTGTTTCGGTACGGGGACGGCGAGATATGCGGGGATTTTGTGCGTGATGGCTTCTTCCATCTCGTCCGCCGTGGGGACGTGGCGCGCAGGGATCGCGGCCGCTCCGACCTTCTTTTCCGGCTGAGGCTTTTCCACGACCGTGGCGAGAGCATCGGGATCTGCCTTCTTGTTCAGCCGTTTCGCAGCGGCCTGTTCTTTCGGGCGGCGTGCTGTGACCGGAGCCTTTGCTGCGAGGGCCACGGTGGCGGCGCGCGCGCGCTCTGCGGCGGCGGCTTTTTGCGCTTCGTTGGCCTTATACTTTGCGACCACGACGATTGCGACGACTGTGCCGGCACCTGCGATCACTCCGATGAGGGCTGCAGTTTTGCAGCCTGTCATCACGATGGAGCTTCCGATAAAGGCGACGAGTGTGGCGCAGGTGACGCCGATTTTCCTGAGTGTGCGGATGGACATCATGATTCAAATCGTGCCACGGCGAATCGGGGACTGCAATATTGCTGTTTGGGTGCGGTGAGGCATTTCGCTTGTTGCTGAAACGGGCTGCTGCCGCTAGGTCAGGCAGCCTTTCCCATCTGATGAAAACGATCCGCATATTCATCTCCAGTCCCGGCGACGTGGACGAGGAGAGGCAGAAAGCACGCGACGTCATCACCAGCCTTCAGCCCCGGTATGCCGGGCGCTTCCGACTTTTGTCGGTGCTCTGGGAGGACATGCCTTTGCAAATGGATGGGTCCTTTCAGCAAGGCATCGATCTCGTGTTGTCCAACGAGCACGGCATCGACATCGCGCTGGTGATTCTATGGGCGCGGCTCGGTTCGCCGACGGGACTTGCGATCCGAAAATCGGACGGCACCGAATACCGGAGCGGCACGGAGCGCGAACTCGAACTCATGCTCAGCAGTCGTGAAGCCAGTGGCGGCATTCGCCCGGCGATTCTCGCCTACACTCGCAACGACCCGGATGGCTTCCTTGAGCGGCAGAAAGGTCAGCCACTGGAGAAGCTGGAGGACATGCTGCGGCAGAGGCGGCTCGCCGAGGATTTCATTGGTGAAAACTTTCTCAACTCATCGGGGGCATCGAAAATCCGAGCCTTCCACACTTTCACGAAGCCGGTCGAATTCGCCCACCGGCTCCGCGTACACTTGCGCGAAATCCTCGATGGGATGCTCGGTGATGGCGGCGGAGCCACTTGGGATGTCTCGGAAATGGGCGCGCCGTTTCGCGGGTTGGAGGCATTCGAGCCGCAGCACGCGGGCATCTTTTTTGGTCGCGAGGATGAGATCTGCGCAGTGCAGCTCGCGCTCCGGCAGCAGGCGGCGGCGGGTTGCGCTTTTGTTCTGATCGTCGGTGCGAGTGGCAGCGGAAAATCTTCGCTCGCGCGTGCGGGAGTGCTGCCGGCGGTGATGCAGTATGATGTGGATGAGACTGTGCGCGCGTGGCGGCAGGCGATTTTCATCCCGGGCACATCGGCAAAGGATCTCTGCGGCGGCCTCGCGCGCGTGCTGTGTTCCGCGCTGCCGGAATTGCGCGAGAGCGGGACGAATCCTGATACGCTCGCGACCTTGCTGCGCGACGACCCCGCGCTCTTTTGCCGCCTCGTGCTCCCGAATGCACTCGGCTCCGGGGTCCGGCTTTTTCTGCTGATCGATCAGCTCGAGGAAATCTTCAGCCACAGCGCGATCGGTCCCGGTGAACGAGAGGTCTTCAGCGTCGCACTCGATGCACTTGCTCGTTCCGGCGCAGTGTGGGTGGTCGCCACGGTGCGATCCGATTTTTACGATCAATGCCAGACGCTCCCGCGGCTCATGGGGATGAAGGGCGCGCGCGGACAGTTCGATCTCCTCGTGCCGGATGCGGACGATTTGCGCCGTATCATCACTGCGCCCGCAAGTCTCGCGGGGTTGCGTTTTGAAAAGGACGCATCCACCGGCATTTCGCTCGACCGGCTATTACTCGACGATGCGACGCGGCATCCCGAGGCTCTGCCACTGCTCGAATATGCGCTGCGCGAACTCTTCGAGCGCCGAACTTCCGACGGCACGCTGACGCTCGCGCAATATCACGAGCTTGGCGGTGTGGAGGGAGCCCTCGGTCATCGCGCGGAAGCGGTCTTTCTCGCATTGCCTGTCGGAGTTCAGCCGGCGCTGGATGGTGTCATGTCTTCGCTCGTGACGCTTCGAGAAGATGCCGATGCCAGCGCGACCCGAGCCCGGGTGCCGACAGCGAGTGCGGCGGGCACGCCGGAGCGCGCGAAATTGATCGCGGCATTTGTGAAGGAGCGCCTCTTCTTCACCGATCGCGATGCGTCCACTGGCGAGCCGATCCTCACGCTCTCGCACGAGGCTATCCTCCGCTGCTGGCCGCGCGCATCGCAATGGATCGAGCGCAACCGTGATTTTCTCCGTGTCCGCGCGCGCCTCCGCGAAGGTGTGCGGGCGTGGAATGAAAATGCGCGCGCAGCCGACTACCTGCTCTCGCCGGGCAAGCCGCTCGAGGATGCGCGCACTATTTTCTCCGCGAGACAGGATGACCTCGCGCCTGCGGAGCGCGAATACATCGAGACTTCCCTCGTGCATGGCGAGGAGCGCGAACGCTCGATGAAGCGTCGTCGTCGGCTCGCATTTGCGGCGATGGCTTTCCTGACCGCAGTCGCAGTCGCCGGCGGTGCGCTGGCGACGGTGAAGACGAAGGATGCGCGCGATGCCGCGGCGAGTGCGGATGCGCAGCGGCAACTCGCAGAGGAGGGAAAAGAACGGATCACCAAGCAGGCAAAGGTGCTCAAGCAGCGCGAGGAAGAAGCCACGGCGGCGAGGCAGTTTGCCGAGAGTCAGACAAAGATCGCCGAGCAAAAAACCACGGAGGCCACGGAGGCAAAGAAGACCGCCGATTTGCGCCTCAGCGTAGCTCTGGAATTCGTGGATGAGGTGAGAAACGTGGACAAGCAGATGTCTGCAAAAGGTGCTGCCGCGACGCTGCAAGAGCTGCAAAAGCGCGTGGATGACGTCTATGTGAAACTGAACCTCGACGAGAAGGCCGCCGTGCAGCTCGTGCGGCGCGTGGAGGACGCGATGGGGACTGGCGATTCGCAGATGAAGAGCGGTGATTTTAAGACGGCCACGGCGAGCTATGAGAAGGCGCTCGAAATCGCGAGGAAGCTGGTCGCGGACCACTCCAGCGATCGTGAGTTGCAGCATCAATTGAGCGTGTGCCTGGGCAAGATCGGCGACGTCCAAATGGCTGAGGCGAATTTCGAGGGAGCCGCCGCAAGCTACGGGGAGGCGCTCCGCATCGGGCAGGAAGTGGTGAAGTCCGACGCGGGCAATCCGCAATGGCAGCTCAGCCTGAGTGTCATTCACGACATGATGGGCATCCTCGCGATGAAGCAGGGCGATGGCCCGAACTCGGCAGCCCACTTTGAGGAGGAGCAGAAAATCCTCGCGCGTGTCACCTCGCTTCCGGGTGCTGAAAAGTATGCGCATACGCTCGCGGTAAGCCATAGCAGTCGCGGTGAATTCCGCCGTGCGCTGGGGGACATGAAGGGCGCTGCTGAGAGTTACGCGCAGGCGATCCGGATATTTCAGGAGCTTGTGCGAAAGAGCCCCGACAGCACGGACATCAGTCGGGAACTCGGCGTGAGTCTGACGAAGGCCGGTAGCGTCGGTCTGGAGCAGGGGAACCTCGCCGAAGCGGCGCGGAATTTTTCCCGTGCTGCGGAAATCCACAGAAAGCTGGCCGCATCGGATCCCGACAGAGTGAACGTGGAATGGCAGGTCGCTTACAGCACGAGCCTCGTGAATGTCGCAACGGTGCAGGCAAAGCAGCGCGACCTTTTCGCAGCGGAGCAAAACTTCGCCGCCGCGGTCGAACTCCTCGAAGCGCTCCGCAAAGCGGACAAGCTTTCCGAGAAGCAGTTGAGCTGGCCGGATATTTTCCGCGACGAATTGGAAAAGGTGAGGTCGGACATCCGGAAGCAGAAAAAATAGCGCGGCTTTTTCCGATGCTCACAGAACGGAATGCCGGACGAACCAACACGAATGAGTGACGAGCCGAATATCGCCGGTGCAGCAGCGGGAGCGGACATCCATGCGCGCCACGAGCGTGCGCTCGCTTTGCTCGCCGGTGCAGCGCAATCCGAGCGCGCGACCGCCCGCGAATTGGTCAAACGCGGTCTGCATCGCGACGCGCTTGCGCACCTTGCTCGCGCGTGTGAATACGCGCCGGACTCGACGCTCGCTGCCGAGCAGGCGATTGCGCTGCTGAATACGACGGACGTTCACTCGCCCGTCTCCATTCTGGAGCACAAGGGCGCGGTCTGGAGCGCGCAGTTCAGCCCGGATGGCGCTCGTGTCGTGACCGCATCATTCGACAACACTGCGCGCGTATGGGACGCGGGCACAGGGACGATCATCGCGACGCTGGCAGGCCACACACGCGCCGTGAACTATGCGCAATTCAGCCCCGACGGGCTACGCGTGGCGACTGCTTCTGCCGATGGGACTGCGCGGATCTGGGATGCGACGGCAGGCACGCTGCTCGCCACGTTCACCGGCCACGAGCGCGCGGTCAGTAGCACGCAGTTCAGCCCGGATGGCTCGCGCGTCGTCACTGTTGCCGAGGAGTCCTCCGCGCGGGTTTGGGACGCGGATTCGGGAAAATGCATCGCCATCCTCACGGGCCATAAAGACGCCGTCCGCTCCGCGCAATTCAGCCCAGACGGCACGCGTATCGTCACCGCATCTTCCGATGCCAGCGCGATCGTCTGGAATGTCGCGAATGGAAAAGCCATTACCACATTTTCCGGACATCAGGGCGCGGTATGGAATGCGCAATTCAGCCCCGATGGCGCGCGCATCGTCACCGCATCCTTTGACCGGACGGCGTGCATCTGGAACGTGGCTGCCGAGCGTCTCATCGCCACGCTCGCTAGTCATCAGGACTCCGTGCTGAGGGCGCAATTCAGCCCGGACGGCACGCGCATCGTCACGGCGTCCGCAGACAGCACCGCACGCATCTGGGATGTGGCGAGTGGGAAGGAAACTGCGGTGCTCGCATCCCACCAGCGCGCGGTGAGCATGGCGGAATTCAGTGACGACGGTCTGCGCATCATCACCGCATCCGCGGATGGCACAGCGTGTGTGTGGGATGCTGCGACGGGAAAATTGGTCGTCACATTTCCCGGTCATCACGCTGCGATTTGGTCGGGGCAATTCAGCCCCGATGGCCAGCGCGTCGTCACCGCATCGTCGGATGGCACTGCGCGCATCTGGGATGCTGGCTGCGCAAAGGCACTGGGAGTATTCACGGGGCATCTCGATACCGTGCGGAGCGCGCGGTTCAGTCCCGATGGGTTGCTCATCGTCACTGCGTCGTCGGATAGGACCGCACGGATATGGAATGCCGCCACCGGCAGTTCCGTGGCGGCACTTTCGCATCAGCAGGATTCCGTGATGAGCGCGCAATTCAGCCCGGACGGAACGAAGATCGTCACGGCTTCCTATAACAAAACCGCATTCATATGGGACGCCGCCACCGCGAAACGATTACTCACACTTTCCGATCACGAGGACTCCGTGTGGAGTGCGCAATTCAGCGCAGACGGCACGCGCATCGTCACCGCGTCGTCCGATAACACTGCCTGCGTGTGGGACGCTTCCACGGGTGAGCCTATGATGAGACTCACAGGTCATCAGGGATGCGTGTGGAATGCGGAATTCAGCCCGGATGGGTCGCAAGTCATCACCGCATCCGCGGATAAGAGCGCGCGGATATGGGACCTCGGCTCGGGAAAGCCCGTCGCGGCGCTTTCAGGTCATCAGGATTCCATTCGCAGCGCGCAATTCAGCCGCGACGGTTTCCGCATCGTCACCGCTTCGGATGATCGCACGGCGCGCGTATGGGATGCTGCAACGAGAAAAACGATCGTCACGCTCGCTGGGCACGAAGGCGCTGTGTGGAGCGCGCAATTCAGTCCGGATGGCACGCGGATCGTCACGGCTTCCGACGACAAGACCGCTCGAATCTGGGACGCTGCGACAGGGAAGCTCGTCGCGATTTTTGCAGGCCACACGGCAAAGGTTCGCAGCGCACAGTTCAGTGCGGATGGTGCAAGAATCATCACTGCATCCGATGACAGGACCGTGCGCATCTGGGAAATTCTCGGCACGCCAATACCCGCTCCCGCGTGGTTCCCCGAATTTCTCCGCATGCTCGCATCGCGTAGTTTGAATGCAGACGGCGAGCCCGTGGATCTTCCGGTGGATCGGTGGCGGAGACAGCGAGTCGCATTGGAGGAATCCCTCGCGAAGGACAACACGCGGTATGGAGAACTCATCCGTCATCACATTGCGCATGGTCCGGGAAAATCCATACGAGCCGGCACTGGGACGACATGCGGTGAAGCCGCTGATGCTCTTGTGGCGAAGGGCGCGACGCAGGCGGACATCGAGCGTGCATTCGCTCTCCACCCGTCACACCCGCTCATTCACCTAGCGCTTGCCGCATTTCAGAAAGACACAGCCCGCGCCGCATTCCTCCGCAGCCTCGGCCTCGAACGACTGCCGTCTGACGTGCCGGAGGGTCTCAGGAAGAGGGCGGAAGATATGCGCGGGTAGGCGGGGTGAAGAGCGGCCTGCGGCGAGCCTCCCTCCGTGGAGTTCCTCAGCCGTTCTGTTTCACGCGAGGATTTCATGCACTACTTCGCCATACACATCGGTGAGGCGGAAATCGCGACCGAGGTGCCGTGAGGTGAGCTTGAGATGATCGACGCCGAGCTGGTGCAGGATGGTCGCGTGCAAGTCGTGGATGTGGACTTTGCCCTCGACGACGCGATAGCCCATGTCGTCGGTCGCGCCGAAGGTGAGGCCGCCCTTGATGCCGCCGCCGGCCATCCAGGCGCAGAAGCTTTCGGGCTGGTGCTCGCGTCCGTGTTTGTCGATGGGCGCGGTGCCGCTGAGGTCCTGGCTCCACGGCGTGCGGCCAAATTCACCGCTCCATAGCACGAGCGTGTCTTCGAGCAGGCCGCGTGACTTGAGGTCTTTGAGCAACGCGGCGACGGGCTGATCGGTCTGCGCGCACAGCTTGGGCAGATTGCCGCGAATGTCGCCGTGGTGGTCCCAGCCTTCCATGGTGACTTGCACGAAGCGCACACCGGCCTCGCTGAGTTTGCGCGCGAGCAGGCAGGCGCGGGCGTTCTTGTCGGTGTCCTTGCCGCCGACCCCGTAGAGCTGCTTCGTGGCCTCGGTCTCCTTCGAGATGTCCACGATCTGCGGCGTGGTGGTCTGCATGCGGAAGGCGAGTTCCATGTTTTGAATCATGCCCTCCATGCTCGCGTCGCCGTGCAGGTCGCCGACGAGGCGGCGGTTCATGCGTTGGATGAGATCGATGCGCTCGCGCTGGATGTCGTCGCTGGCGGAGGCGTTGCGCAGGTTCTCGATGGGCGACATCTTTTCGCTCAACGGCACCGTGAGCGCGGTGCCCTGATGGCTCGCGGGGAGAAACGCGGAGCCATACTCGCGCACACCGCCGGGCTGGATGGTGACGAAACTCGGCAGGTCCTGATTCTCCGTGCCGAGCCCGTAGCTGATCCACGAACCCATCGAAGGCCGCACTTCGGCAAAAGTGCCGGTGGTGAATTGCAGCCGCGCGCCAGTGTGCTGCGGGTTGTCGGCATTCATGCCGCGCAGCAGGCAGAGGTCGTCGGCCACGGTGGCGAGGTGCGGCATCAGATCCGAGATCATCATCCCGGACTGCCCGCGCGGTTGCACCGGTGCCATCGCAGCGAGCGCGAGATATTTTTCCGTGCCGACCTGCGTGACCTCCTTGCGCAATGGCGAGTCAATCTTCTGCCCGTGCCGCTTGGTGATGAAGTCTTTCGGATCAAACAAATCCATCTGCGACGGCCCGCCGCCCATGAACAAAAAGATCACGCGCTTCGCCTTCGGCATCATGCCGGGAATGCGCGCGGCGAGTGGACTCGACGCAGCGCGAACGATGTCATGCAACGCAAGCGCGCCAAAGCCGCAGGCAGCGCGCTGGAGCCATTGGCGACGGGTGAATTGGAGTGGGGTGTTCATGGTTGAATGGACGCGGTCTGTTGTTGAGGAGAGCCGTGGGAAGTCGGTTGCGTGAAGCGCATGGCGTTACGGCAAAAACAAAGGCACGGCCCATTTGCCAATGAGGATCGTCTCGTCGGCGTGCAGCCCGGCCAGCGGCTCGAGCAGAAGGGCGGTGAGGAGGGTGGAATTCGTGTTCATCGGCATTACTTCACCACCTCCACATCCACATACAGCGCCCGCAGGTTCGGCGCGTCGTGAATGTAAAGCAGGCGACCGCGGCTGACTTCGCGGATCGCGGTGTAGTTGAATCCGCCGGAGTCGGTGATGACGGTGTGATGGCTCCAGGTGTGGCCTTGGTCGGTGCTGAACATGAGGTTTGAGCCGGGGCGTCCGTAGCTGCACGCGAGCACTCCATTGCTCATCAGCACCATGTCGGGCGCGACGCTGCTTTCCTCCAGGGTGACCGCAGAACCCCAGGTTTTCCCGCCATCATTCGACCAGATCTGTTCGAAAGGTTGAAACGATTTGGTGCGCAATATCGCCGTCATTTCCGTCTCCGAAAACCGCACTACGGCCGGTTCCTGCCGCTTGGCCTTGAGGGTCGAGAAGTGCGTCCAAGTGAGACCTTGGTCCGTTGACTTCAGCAGCATCGGGGCCGAACCATAGACGACGGCCAGCAGTTCACCGTTCCCGACGTTGAATATGTGCCGGTCAAAAGCCACCAAGCCGATGTTTTCAGGCAGCCGGATCAGGTTTTCCGTCATCGTGAAGGTCCCCGACTTCTCGTCAAAGCGGTGGGTCATCCCGATAAAAACACCTTTTTCGCGATCATACTTGGTGGTCCAGCGCGAGACCCCAATGATCGTGTCGTCGGGCAGGCGGATCATCGGCAGAGGGGCAAATGACTTGTATTGCATGTCCCGAACCGGTTGCCATGACCTGCCCTCATCGGTGGACTTTAAGACGCCATAAGGCTCCAGAAGGGCGTCGGGCCCCTGGGCGACGCTGAGCATGAGCACGCCTTTGCCGACATCGTAGAGATAAGGCCGCGTGGGTGCAATGGGCTTGGCCTTGGGTTCGTTCGCGACCGCGATGCCGATCTCGGAGTCGGCGGTGCTTAGCGGTGCGCGTGGCGGCGGCGGGCGCTTGTCCCAGCCGGGCGTGGGCGGGATTTCCCAAGGCTTGCTGACGGTGATGTGAAGCGTGGGCTTCGCGGGTGCTGACGCCTTCCGCACGCCGAGCTTCACCGACTGCCAAAACGCGCCGCCCTTCCATCCGCCTGCGGTAGAGCCAAACTGCACGAAGGCATCGCCGTTCTCCGCTGCCTTCCAAAAAGCGCCCTCACCGTGAATCTTCTCCACGCCATCCACCGCGATGCTCATGTCATTGCCATGAATGACGAGCCGATAGGTGTGGAACTCCGTGCTCGCATCCATCATCGCCACGCGATCATGCCAGTTCGCGATGCGCTCCGGGCAAAGAAGCAATCCTTCCTGATGCTTCCCATCGCTCACGAGTAAACCCACCGGCACACCCTGCTGCGCCGGCCACATGCCAGTGCCATCGCTCCGCGCCTTCACGAATTCCACCCGCACCTTGGCCTCCACCACGATCTCCGTATCGGGCTGCGGCGTCCAGGTAGCACGATAGGCACCGGACTCCGCCGCGGAATCATCCACGAGATGCAGCGCGCCGTTTGCGATTTTCGCATTGGGCTTACCGACAGCACTCCATGTTGAGTCGGGCAATGCTTTGCCGTCGTAGCCGACGAGCCAAGTGATGGCGTCATCGGCAGCGTGCAGCGTCGCCAGAGGCGCGAGCAGCAGGGCGGTGAGGAGTGTGAGGGCGAGTTTCATTGTTTTGAATTCAGTGTCTTGTTCGTGGGTTTCGCCATTACATCAGCCACCGAGACGCGCACATGCCGCGCGCGGGGGAAGTTCCAGCTCTTTGGCACGTCATGGTAGCCGATCCACAATTCGCCGGGTTCGATCTCGATGACGAAGGGATAGGTCGCACTCTTGCCCTCGGCGAGGAGCGTGGAGGGAGTCCACGTTTTTCCTTCATCGGCGGAGAGGGCTAGGTGCAGCTTTCTGCGGCCATCTGCTTTTCGATTCCACACGAGGGCGATGCGGCCATCCGCAAGCCGCGTGAGATGGCCGGGGGCTGAGGTCGCATCAATGGTGGTGGCCTGGGCTGCCGACCAAGTCTTGCCGCCATCGGACGAAAATGATTCCCAGAAGAAGCCGCGTGTCGTGCGGATGAGCATCCAGACGCGACCGTCCTTGAGTTCGATCACGGAGGGTTCCAGCGCGCCCTCGTGGTTGCCTGCGCCGCCGATGTCGATCGCGTTGCTCAGGCGCCACGTCTTGCCGCCGTCGGCGGACACCGAGGCGTGGCTGACGAGCCGGCCGGGATCATTCACGTAATGCGAGTAAGGCACGATGAGATGTCCATCGCGTGTCTCGATGGCTCCATTGCTCGCGCCGGTGTAGCCTTTGAAAATCTTCTGCGGCTCGCTCCATGTCGCGCCGTTGTCGCTGCTGCGAGTCGTCCACATGTCGCTTTGCGTGTCGTCCGTGGGATTGCCGCCTTCCCATTTCCACTTCTTGAAGCCGAGGTAGAAGACATGAATCACGCCATCGCGCGCCGTGACCACGGAGGGATGCGAAGGCTGGCAGTCAGGATGT
>JBBRPQ010000026.1:0-70710 GCA_038227825.1 Chthoniobacterales bacterium | reverse complement strand
GGTGCCTGAAAACGTGAAGGCAGCCGTGCTCGACCAGAAAGGCAAATAATTACCCATGAACGGACAACGCATACGCATTCGCCTCAAGGCATTTGACCACCGCGTGCTCGACGCATCGGCCATCGACATCGTCGAGACGGCCAAGCGATCCGGTGCCCGCGTCGCAGGTCCGATTCCGCTCCCGACCCGCGTCGAGAAATTCACCGTCAACCGCTCGCCACACGTGGACAAGAAGTCCATGGACCAGTTTGAAATCCGCACTTACAAGCGCCTGCTCGACATCATCGAGCCGACCGCAAAGACCGTGGACGAACTGCGCAAACTAAACCTGCCTGCGGGCGTGGACATCACTATCAAGATCTAACTAGCGATGAAGATTGGACTATTGGGAAAGAAACTAGGCATGACCCGCGTCTATGACGGCAATGGTGTCATTACGCCCGTCACTGTCATAGAGGCCGGTGGAAACACCATTCTCCAGAAAAAGACGAAGGAGAGCGACGGCTATAACGGCGTTCAAATCGGCTTTGACGGCCAGAAGGAACATCGCGTGACAAAGCAGATGCTGGGACATTTTAAAAAGGCCGGCTCCGAGCCCAAGCGCCACATTCGCGAGTTCCGACTCCCTGATGGGGTCAAGTTGGACGACGCAGTAGACATGAGTGTGAACCACTTTGCGGCAGGAGACGTTGTGGACGTCATCGGCCAAAGCAAAGGTCACGGTTTCCAGGGCGTCATGAAAAAACACAACATGCACGGTCAGCCGGCATCGCATGGTCACATGATGCATCGCCGTAACGGCGCAATTGGCAATCGTTCGACGCCAGGTCGCGTTTGGAAGAACATGGGCATGCCTGGTCACATGGGTGACGAGCGCATTACCGTCCAGAATCTCCGTATCGTCCAAGTCAACGCAGACGATAACTGTATCCTCGTGAGTGGAGCGGTCCCCGGAAAGCCCGGTTGCTACGTTGTCATTCGCCCGGCGAAGAAGGTGAAGAAGATTAATCCTGAGGCCATCAAGGAAGCAGCAAAGCAGGCAGCCAAAAAGGCAGCTAAGAAATCCAAATGAGCGCGACAATTTTGACAGCTGAGGCCGCAAAGGCCGCGAATATCGAGGTTATCACCAACGGGAAGTACACTCAGGCAGTGCATGACACCGTGGTTGCACTCCGTGCAAATCGCCGCAGCGGTACTGCGAGCGTAAAGACAAAGGCCACCGTGAATGGTTCAGGTGCAAAACCTTGGAATCAAAAGGGCACAGGGCGCGCCAGAGCTGGCTACAAGCAGAGCCCTATCTGGAGTGGTGGTGGTGTGGTATTCGGCCCACATCCCCGCTCCTATGCGAAGAAGGTCTCCAAACAGACCCGACGCATTGCGCTTCGAAAGGCGCTTAGCGCACGGATCCTCAACGGTGACGTGTTCATTGTGCCGGCTTTTGTGGTCGCCAATCCGAGAACGAAAGACTTCGTGAAGCTAATGGCCGACCTTTCGCCAGAAGCAAAGACGCTTATCATCGGCAAAGACTTCGACGAGAATACACGCCTCGCAGCGCGGAATGTGCAGCCCGCAGTTCTCGCCAGCGCTGTGGACGTAAATGCGGAGCACCTGCTCGGCTTCAAGAAAATCATCGTAACCAACGACGCTCTCGCGCAACTCGCTGAACGCATCAACAAATGAACGAGCCGTACGACATCATTCAAAACGTCCACCTCACCGAGAAGAGCAGCATTCTCTCGGAGAAGGGAAATCAATACGTCTTTCGCGTGCAGCCTACAGCGAACAAAGTTCAGATCCGCCAAGCGATTGAGAAGCTTTTCAAGAAGAAGGTGATTCGCGTGAATACACTTAATTGCTTCGGCAAAGCCAAACGTGGCCGCACTCAGCATCCCGGTCGCACGAGCGATTGGAAGAAGGCCATCGTCACACTCGCCCCCGGCGACAAAATCGAACTCGCCTAACCAATATGGGACTCAAAACTTTCCGTCCGCTCACGCCGACCAACCGCTTCAAAATGCTTCCCGACTTCGCCGAAGTCACGAAGAGGAAGCCCGAAAAGTCGCTCGTCGAAGCCAAGCCCAAGACCGGTGGCCGTAATAACACAGGTCGTCTTACAACCCGGCACATCGGTGGTGGCCATAAGCAGAAATACCGCGTCATTGATTTCAAGCGCAAAACCCGGGGCGTAGCTGCGGATGTGATCGCAATTGAATACGATCCTAACCGCACTTGCCGTATTGCTCTCGTCCAATATCCCGACAAGGAAAGGGCCTACATCCTAGCACCAGCCGGTCTCGGCGTGGGTGACAAGGTGTCCGCAGGTCCTGGAAGCGAACCTAAGGTTGGCAATGCGCTTCCCCTTCAGGAAATCCCGCTCGGGTCAACGATTCACAACGTTGAGCTACAGCCCGGTCGTGGCGGTCAGATGGCCCGGAGCGCCGGAGCAGGCGTCATTTTGAACAACCGCGAAGGCGAATTTGCACTCCTTAAGCTCCCTTCTGGCGAAATCCGTCGCGTTCACGTCAAGTGCTACGCAACGATGGGTCAGGTCGGAAATATCGACCACATGAATGTAAGCTCCGGCAAGGCTGGACGCAGCCGTTGGCGGGGTGTCCGTCCGACAGTTCGAGGCATGGTGATGAACCCGGTTGATCATCCGATGGGTGGTGGACAGGGTAAGTCCAAGGGCGGTGGCGGACGCCATCACCCGATGAGCCCCTGGGGTCAGTTGGCAAAAGGATTTAAGACACGCCGCAAGCATAAACCTAGCGACCGCTTCATTCTGCAGCGCAAGAACGCAACCAAGAAAGCAGCCATTTAACCTAACATGGGACGCAGCCTCAAAAAAGGACCGTTTGTCGAGCAGCACTTGCTCGAGAAAATCGACAAGATGAATACGGCACCGGTCAAAAAGCCGATTAAGACTTGGTCGCGCCGTTCGACTATTATTCCCGATTTCGTCGGACACACGTTCCTCGTGCACAACGGGAAAGTTTTCAACTCGGTCTTTGTGACCGAAAACATGGTGGGTCACAAGCTTGGTGAATTTTCGCCTACACGAATCTTTAAGAAGCATGGTGCCCACACCGCCAAAGTGGCGAAGTAGCAGTACCGGCCGCGGGCCGGATATCAGCAATGAAATCCATCGCGACCGTTCTGCTTGTTCTCACTTTTCTCACGCTCTGCGTGGGCGTCGGCCAAACCGACGAAAGTTCTTTGCCAAATATAGATTCTGAATCCTCTGAGGTGACGGCACTCGTCGCCTTGGAGAAACTGCTCGCTGAGAATCGCAAGCTTCGAGGTGATGTGGAAGAAGCCAGAAAGCTGGCAGCCGCATCGACAGCCGAATCAGAGATTTTCAAGAGACAAGTGCAAGAACTCATCCTTCGAATGGAAGCGGTGGGGAGCAGCACTACGGATCCATCGAAACTTGAGCAAAGGCTCCTTCAAGCAGTGCATGATTTGCAATTGAGTGAAAAGAGCCGCAAGGGACTAAGCGCATCTTTGATGCGAATGGTTCAGTTGGCTGAGGCGTTCGTTGAATCGACTGACGCTGAGGCGAAAATGGTTCTCCAAACAGAGCTGAAAAACGCTGAAGAGACGTTAGTAAAAGCCGCAGTGAATGATTTCGCAGCACTTGAAAGCAAGACAACGGAGCCCCCACCTGACCTCCAAAGTGGAAAAATTAGTGCAGTGAAGCCAGAATTGGGATGCGTCGTCATCAATCTGGGCACCAGACACGGTGTCAAGGTTGGCATGCCATTCCAAGTAAGACGCGGAACAAGGCTGGTCGCCACAATTCGCGTGGTCGATGCCAGACAGGGCTTCGCAGGCTCAGTAATTCAGAATCTTGTTTCAGACAAAGACCCGATAAAGCTAGGTGACACCGTAAGGGTAAATGCCCAGCTAAACTAAATTTTAATCAACAACCACAGCTAACAACTTTAACGTACAATGGAAGTCAAAGCCATATACAGAAATGCGCGCATGTCGGCCTTCAAACTCCGGGATGTTACGCGTGAGATCCAGGGTCGCCCTGTTGCGCACGCCTTGGACATCGTGGCATTCAGCCCAAAGAAGGCCGCATTCCTGGTGCAGAAGACGCTCAAGAGCGCCATCGCCAACGCAGAAAACAACCACAACCTTCGTGCAGACAAGCTTGTCGTGAAGGAGGCGGTTGCTGGCGAATCCACAACCATCAAGCGTTTCACCCCTAAGGCGCGCGGAAGCGCCGGCCCGATTCGGAAGCGCACAAGCCACATTTTCATCACACTTTCTGACGAAATCACAGTCAAGCAGCGGAACAATAACGGTGCGAAGTCCGAGGCCAAGAAGACAGCCAAGGGTACAGCGAAGAAGTCCGCAACGAAATCCAACGAATAATCATGGGACAGAAAACGAATCCAATCGGCTTCCGCCTAGCGGTCAACAAAGACTGGCGCTCCAAATGGTTTGCCAGCCGCAAGGAATTTCCTGAGTTTCTAGCCAGCGATATCAAGATTCGCGCGATGCTGAAAGAAAAGCTGCGTCTTGCGGCGGTCTCCAAGATCGTCATTGAGCGTGCCTGGAACAGCCTGCGTGTGACCATCCATACTGCGCGCCCTGGTATCGTCATCGGGCGTAAGGGTTCGGAAATCGAGAAGATGACCGAGGAAATCTCCAAGCTCTCGGGCGGCAAACAGGTCAAGATTGACATCATCGAGATTAAGTCTCCTGACCTTGATGCCCAACTAGTCGCTGAGAATATCGCGATGCAGATGGAGCGCCGCATCAGCTTTCGTCGCGCTATGAAGAAGGCTCTGCAGATTACCATGGAACAGGGTGCAAAAGGCATCAAAGTCCGTTGTGCAGGCCGGCTCGGAGGTGCAGAAATCAGCCGCTCTGAATGGTATCGCGAAGGTAGCATTCCGTTGCATACGCTCCGCACGCCAATCGACTACGGCTTTGCCGAGGCCCGGACAACCTACGGAATCATCGGGGTCAAATGCTGGATTTGCAAACCTGCAGTCGCTGTGCAGGAAGAAAAGAAGGCAGGCAGTGGCCCTGAAAAAACTGAATCCGCTGAGCAGCAGACGGCTGCCTAAACCTAATAGCAATTTCATACCGGAGGAAAACCAATGCCTTTGTTGCCAAAACGTGTAAAGTATCGGAAGACCCATCGCGGAAGCCGCGCTGGAAAGGCTTCTCGCGCCATCAATCTTGACTTCGGCTCATTCGGCCTGCAGACCATCGAGCGTGCGTGGATTACCAATACTCAGATCGAAGCCGCCCGCGTCGCCATGACCCGCAATATGAAGCGCAAGGGCAAGATGTGGATTCGAATTTTCCCAGACAAATCTGTGACGGCGCGCCCGCCTGAGACACGAATGGGTAAAGGCAAGGGCCAGCCCGAATATTGGGTCGCGACGGTTCGCCCCGGAAACATCCTTTTTGAAATCGACGGCATCTCTGAGACACTTGCCCGTGAATCCCTGCGGCTTGCCGCGGACAAGCTTCCGGTCCGGACCAAGTTTCTGACGCGCCATAACTAATTGCTGAGCATGAAGAACAAAGAAATCCGCGAACTTACGCCCGATGAACTGCGGGCTCGCAAACGTGAGCTGCGCGAGCAGATTTTCCATCTCCGCCTCCAGCAAGCTGGCGGACAGCTCGAAAAGCCGAGTGAGCTGCGCAGCCTGCGCCGCGAAGTCGCACGCATCGAGACGGTGCTGACCCTAAAGAATAAGACTGCGGCTGCTGCCGCCAAGTAAACAAATTCCATGAGCGAAACTGCACCAGTTGAAACCCCAAAGCGCGGACTCCGCAAGACCCGCGTCGGCGAGGTTGTCTCGAATAAGATGCAAAAAACCGTTGTCGTGAAGACGACCACGCGTGTCCCGCATCCAAAATTCGGAAAAATTATCAAGAGCATCAAAAAGTTCTATGCTCATGATGAAGAGCAAAAAGCGCAAATCGGTGACCTCGTTCGCATTGCGGAAACCCGTCCGCTCAGCAAGCTGAAGTGCTGGCGTGTCGTTGAAATTCTTAAGCACTAACAAACTCCGCGGCCTTAACTGGCAGCAAATTTACTATGCTCCAAATTCGTACCAGACTGGATGTCGCTGACAACACGGGTGCCCGCATGGCCAAGATGATTGGCGTGATCGGCAAACCGACGCTGACCGCACACATCGGTGACGTCATCACAGCCCACATCCGCGAGGCTCAGCCTGGTGGACAGGTCAAAAAGGGTGAAGTCGTTCGTGCCGTCGTTGTCCGCACCAAGCAAGCTATTCGTCGAGAAGACGGGAGTTATCTCCGCTTTGATAACAACGCGATCGTGATTATCGATAAGGATGAGAATCCGCGTGGCACCCGTATCTTCGGCCCTGTAGCCCGTGAACTTCGCGAAAAGAACTTCATGAAGATCATCTCTCTAGCACCGGAGGTTCTCTAAAATGTCCAGCCGTCTTAGCTTTCACGTCAAAAAGGGCGATACTGTCTCTGTCATCAGTGGCAACCACAAGGGAGCCAGTGGAAAGATTCTAGCAGTGCTGCCGAAAAAGCAGCAAGTTCTGGTCGAGGGCGTGCGTATCATCAAAAAGCACACCCGCAAGAGTCAGGACAATCCGAATGGGAGCATTCTCGAGCGCGAGGGTCCTATCCATGTTTCCAACGTTAAGCTCGTCGAAAAAGAAGAGCCTAAGCCCAAGAAGGCGACCAAAAAGAAAAAGTAAGCCATGTCTGTCGAAATTCAGGAAGAGTACAAAAACCGCGTGATCCCTGCTCTTAAGGCGGCGCACGGTTATAAAAATATCAATCAGGTGCCCAAGATCGACAAGGTCGTTGTGAACACCTGTGTCAATCTTAACCAGGGAGACGCAAAGCAGGCGCTTGAAGATGCGAAGAACGAGCTCGCGACCATCACTGGCCAAAAGCCTGCTGAGACCCGGTCAAAAAAGGCCATCTCCAATTTCAAACTCCGCAAAGATCAGGCTATCGGCGCAAAAGTCACTCTCCGTGGCCGCCGTATGTATGAGTTCCTAGAGCGCCTCATCAAGACGGCTCTTCCTCGTATTCGTGACTTCCGAGGTGTCAGTACCCGCGCATTTGACGGTAATGGAAACTACACGCTTGGCGTCGCAGACCAGTCCATTTTTCCAGAAATCGAACTTGATCGCATCAAACGCAACATTGGCTTTGATGTGACCATCGTCACCACTGCCCGCACCGATGCAGAGGCCAAAAGCCTCCTCACCGAACTGGGCATGCCGTTCTCAGACAAAGCACGCCTTAAGCGCGCGCAACAGCAGCAGGAGCAACCGACCGCTTAATCAGACATGAGCGCACTTACCGATCCCATCGCAGATTTTCTCACCCGTCTTCGCAATGCCTGCGGTGCAGGCAAATCCGAAATACTCGCACCTTACTCGAAGATGAAGGCGGAGATCGCCCGCATCCTGAAGCAGGAGGGCTACATCTCAGGCTTCGAAGTAGAGACTGGCACCGGACCTCACGCACAATTAAAGGTCGTCAACAAATTCGTCAATCGCGCTCCGGCCATCACCGGCCTCAAGCGCGTCTCCAAACCCGGTCTCCGTCGCTATGTCGGCTCGACCGAAATTCCGCGCGTCCTCGGCGGAATTGGCATCAGCATCCTCTCCACTTCAAAGGGTCTGATGTCCGGGCGTGAGGCAAAGAAACAGAACGTCGGCGGTGAATTGCTGGCGTTCGTCTGGTAAAGACTATGTCCCGAATCGGAAAAAAAATCATCGAACTGCCAGCTAAAGTTACCGTGAAAATCGGTACTGATGGCAAGGTCAACGTCGAAGGCCCCAAAGGAAAGCTCGCTTGGCAGCTCCCGATTGGAGTTAGCGGCAAGGTGGACGGCACGAAAGTGACGGTCGCCTGCGACACGCCAAGCGCGAATGCCCTGCACGGCTTGAGCCGGGCGCTGATCAATAATATGGTCAATGGCGTGGCTAATGGCTATGTGCGCGACTTGGAAATTCAGGGCGTCGGTTTCAAGGCTGCGGTCAAAGGCGATCTCCTTCAGTTGAACCTTGGCTATTCGCATGAAATCAATCATCCGATTCCCGCGGGTGTGAAGGTGACAGTCACTGAGAATACAAAGGTGCGTATTGAGGGCATCGACAAGCAAATCGTGGGACAGCTCGCTGCCGAGGTGCGCGGCTATTACCCGCCTGAGCCATACAAAGGCAAGGGTGTCCGCTATGCGGGCGAGAAGATTATCCGCAAGGAAGGCAAAACCGTTCAGTAAGCCATGGCTAAGAATATCAAAAAAGAAAGCATTCAGATGCGCCACAAGCGCATCCGCAAGATCGTCTCCGGGACACAGGAGCGTCCCCGTCTTGCAGTCCATTTCAGCGGCAAGCATATCTATGCGCAGGTCATTGATGACACTGTGGGCAAGACGATTGCCAGCGCCAACACAACGGAAGCGGGCCTGAAAACCCAGAAGCCCAAGGCCAACGCCGCCACTGCCACCACTGTTGGCAAGCTCGTCGCCGAGCGCGCGAAGGCCAAGAACATCGACAAAGTTGTCTTTGATCGCGGCGGTTTCATCTATCATGGTAAAGTGAAGGCGCTTGCTGACGCTGCGCGCGAGGGCGGTTTGCAATTCTAAACATCTATGGCTGCTCATTCCAAAACCGATTCCAATAACCGCGGCCCGAGGGGCCGTCGTCCCCAGCAGGCGCGCCCGTCTGAGCCTGTGGATCGCGGCAATGTTTCTGACGGCGTCTTTGCCGGACAGCCGCAGGCCGAGCTGATTGAAAAGCTCGTGTTCATCAATCGCTGCGCCAAAGTTGTGAAGGGTGGACGTCGTTTTAGCTTCAGTGCGTTGCTAGTCATTGGTGATAAACAAGGGCGTGTCGGCGTCGGGTTTGGCAAGGCCAACGAAGTCTCTGAGGCAATCCGCAAGGCTGGTGACAAAGGCCGCAAGAACCTCAAGCGTTTTGCAATCAGCATGACGACCATCCCACATGAAGTGGTGGGTAACCACGGTGGTGGACATGTTATCCTCAAGCCTGCAAGCCCGGGAACAGGAATCAAGGCGGGCGGTGCAGTCCGTGCCGTGTGTGACGCCGTCGGCATTAAGAATATTTTGGCCAAGAGCCTCGGCTCTTCCAACCACGCCAATGTGCTGAAGGCCACGCTCGATGCGCTGGCGAAACTACGCCAGCGTGATGACGTGATGAAGATCCGCGGGATCGCGCCGAAGGCCCAAGTCGCAAGCTAGCACCAACGCAGGAATTTCCTAAAGTCACCATGAACACACGGTGAATGGAGCTGACCAACCAGAGAAAACAAAACGATGAACCTCTCCAATCTCAAACCACGTCCCGGTGCCAAGCATCGCGTGAAACGCCTCGGCTGCGGTGAAAGCAGCGGCCACGGCAAAACTTCCGGCAAAGGCCACAAAGGTCAGAAAGCACGAAGCGGTGGAAGCATCCGCCTAGGGTTTGAAGGTGGCCAGATGCCCCTCATCCGTCGCGTTCCAAAGCGTGGATTCAACAACGCAGTTTTCAAAACAAAGTGGGCAATCGTAAATCTGGAGTCGCTCAATCATTTTGAAGCGGGTGCAACTGTCGATCAGAAGGCACTCCTAGATGCCGGTGTCATTAAGCGTCCATTTGAGGGCGTGAAGATTCTTGCTTTGGGCGAATTGAAGAAAAACCTCTCCGTGGTGGCCAACCACGCGAGCGCCGCGGCAAAGACGGCGATCGAAAAGGCAGGTGGGACGCTCACAATCAAATAGCTATCGCATGAGGCAACCTCGTGCGGATGGTCAAAGCTGTGTAATGACAGACTTGATGCACCGAATTGAGGCCCCTGCAAAAGCAGTCGAATGATCTCCGCCTTTTTCAACATCCGCAAAATCCCAGAACTCCGGAACCGGGTTCTGTTCACGCTGCTGATGGTGGTTCTGTACAGGATAGGCTGTACAATTACGTGCCCCGGGGTCAATGCCAGCGTGCTCAAGCATTACTTCGTGGAGCGGATGAACGCGAGTGGTGACGGTGGTGGCGCTGCTGCACTTTTCAATATTTTCAGTGGCGGTGCACTTGAGCAATGCGCCGTTTTTTCCCTTGGAGTGATGCCATACATCAGTGCGAGCATCATGATGCAATTGCTCACTGCTGTGATTCCGCAGTTAGGAAAGCTTTCAAAGGAAGAGGGGGGCCGGCAGAAAATCAGCCAGTATACGCGATACGTCACGATCATCCTCTGCGTGTTTCAGGGATGGCTGATGACCAAGCAGTTCGTAAATCCATCAAACTCGATCCTGCCTGGCATCACCGAGACGATGGCGCTTTATGGACAATTAGTGCCTGAGGCATCTTTCTGGTTTGAACTTGTATGTGTCATTAGCCTTACTGCGGGAACCATGCTCTTAATGTGGCTGGGTGACCAGATTACTGATCGAGGTGTTGGGAACGGAATGTCGCTCATCATCGCGGTCGGCATCGTCGCCCGCCTTCCCGCTGCCCTTGTGCAAGCGTGGAAGACGGTTGTTCCAACAGGAGCCGCTGCTGGCAGTGTTGCGCCGATGAAGCTTGTTCTCATGCTTGCATTCCTGGTTCTGGTCATTGCCGGAGTCATCTGTCTTACGCAGGCTCAGAGGCGCATCACCATCCAATATGCCAAGCGTGTAGTGGGTCGAAAGGTGTACGGCGGTGTCGCCCAGTACATGCCCCTTAAGGTCAATTATGCGGGTGTGATGCCTATTATCTTTGGTCAGGCGCTCCTCGTTTTTCCGGCGACGATGATCACAATGATCGCGCCGAACAATCCGACGGCAAAGCGGTTTGCTGAATCGTTAAATTCCGGTTGGCCTTACTACTTGATTTATAGCCTGCTGATTTTCTTTTTCAGCTACTTCTGGGTCGCCACTCAATTCCAGCCGCAACAGATCGCTGATGATCTGAAAAAAGCGGGTGGGTATATCCCCGGTGTTCGTCCCGGTAAGCCCACGGCAGAGTTCTTGGACAGAGCGATGACTCGTTTGACCTTTGCGGGTGCCATGTTCCTGCTTGTGATTGCATTGCTGCCCTCCTTGCTCAGTCGGCAGGCAAATATCCCTCAGGCGGCCGCGCAGTTCTTTGGTGGCACCAGTATTTTGATTGTGGTCGGTGTCGTGCTGGATACCATGCGCCAGATTGAGACTCATCTGCTTCAGAGGCATTACGATGGATTCCTGAGAAAAGGCAAACTACGCGGTCGCTTTGAGCGTTCACCTGAGCAACGCGGTGAGAGTGTCGGGAATACGACACTTGTCTGGCTTGCTGTGGGTGCTGCGATTCTCGTGCTCGCTGGGGTTGTTGCATTTTTTATGGGGCGCTTTGCAAACTAGCTTGATTTGGCTTTGCAGAGTTCTGTCACCGGACCGGTCCATTTTCACGCGACTTCTCAAGGATGATTCCCATCAAGTCCGAGCGTGATATCGAAAAGATGAGGGAAGCGTGTGCGAGTGCCGCAAGTGTGCTTGAGAAGCTGGCTCTATTAGTACGTCCAGGAATCACTACTGGCGAGATTGATGAGGCCGCTGCCGATTTTATGTCGGCGGAAAAGTGCCGCAGTGCGTTCCTCGGCTACCGGAATTTCCCCGGCAATATTTGCATCTCCGTGAATGAGGAGGTAGTCCACGGAATTGGTGGAACACGCCGCATTCAATACGGCGACGTTGTGAAACTCGACGTCGGCGTGATTAAGAGTGGCTGGGTCGGCGATACGGCGAAGACCGTGCCTGTTGGCGCAGTCAAGCCTGCTTGGTCTCGCTTGCTTGCAGTGACTGAAGACATTCTTGATCGCGTGATTCCGATGGTGACTGCTGGCCGACGCCTTGGTGACATTTCGGCCTTCATTGAAGATGAAGTAGTCGCAAATGGTTACACCGTCGTCCGTGAGTTTGTCGGGCACGGCGTTGGACGCAATTTGCACGAAGAACCGCAGATTCCGAACTTTGGAAGGTCCGGCACCGGACCTCGTCTGAAAGCTGGAATGACGCTTGCGATCGAACCAATGGTGAATCTTGGTGCTGCTGCCGTCCGCACATTGGAAGACGGCTGGACCGTCGTCACCGCGGACAATTCGCCGAGTGCGCATTTTGAACATACTGTGCTCGTCACAAAAGGTGAGTCGCAGATTCTCACGTGGCGCGAGAAAGTGCTCGCAAAATAACATGAGTCTTTCCGCCGCCGAAAAATTTTCCAATTCAGTGCATTCACATCTTGCCACGATGCGAACTTCTGTTACGAATACGCGCAAGGCATCACCGAAGACTGGTCGTGAACCGGTTCAAGTAGCCACATAGCGCACGAGGCGCCTGCTCTCAAAGTTCAGGCACCCCGGGCGATTTTTTGTCCTCTCAAATCCAACTAAGAAACAATCATGAAAGTCAGAGCATCAGTCAAACGGCAGTGTGAAACCTGCCGCGTCGTACGTCGCAAAGGCGTCGTCCGCGTCATTTGCAAAAACCCGCGCCACAAACAGCGTCAGGGCTAATTTCTAGAATACACACCTATGCCACGAATTCTCGGCGTTGACATCCCAGGCGACAAACGAATCGAAGTGTCGCTCCCATACATTTACGGCATCGGGCCGAGCAATGCGAAGAAAGTGCTCGAAGATGCGAACGTGGATCCGAACATGCGGGCGAAGGATCTTTCGCCCGAACAGTTGAACGCGATCATTCACGCTATCTCTGCACGGAAGATTTTGATCGAGGGCGACCTTCGCCGCGATCTTCAGATGAATCTCAAGCGCCTTCAGGCGATCAACTGCTACCGCGGCCTGCGTCATCGCCGCGGCCTGCCCGTCCGCGGGCAGCGCACGCAGACGAACGCTCGCACCCGCAAGGGCCCGCGGAAGACCGTCGGCGTACAGCGCGCCAAGGATGCACCTGCGAAGGCATAATTTTACAACCTCACCGAATTCCGAATCATGGCTGACACTGAAAACACTCCCGCACCCGCACCCGCACCTGAAGCGGCTGCACCCGCCGCTGCCGCAGCTCCTGCCGCTGCAGAGGCAAAACCAAAGGCTGCAAAGAAGGCGCCTGCGAAGAAGAAGGGCGCTGACGGCGCGGCAACACCTGCTGCCGCCACGCCTGCCGCTGTTGACCTCTCGCTCGACCTGAATGCCGGCATCGAGCCGATTAAGGTCGTCAAAGCGAAGGGCAGCAAGAACGTCGCGGTTGGCATCGCGCATGTGCTCGCTTCTTTCAACAATACCGTCGTCAGCATCACCGACCAGCGGGGCAATGTCCTCGGCTGGTCGAGCGCTGGTAAGGTCGGCTTCAAGGGCTCGCGCAAGAGCACAGCCTACGCAGCGCAGATGGTCGCGCAGGACGCCTGCCGCCAGGCCATGGGCCATGGTGTGCGTGAAGTCGAAGTCCGCGTGAAGGGCCCTGGCTCAGGCCGCGAATCCGCCATCCGCGCCATTCAGGCAGTCGGCTTGGAAATTTCCATCATCAAGGACGTGACTCCTGTGCCGCACAACGGCTGCCGTCCGCCGAAAGCCCGCCGCGTTTAATCCTTATCCCGTAAAATCACATGGCTCGTTACACTGGACCCAAAGACAAAATCAGCCGTCGCTTCGGCACGCCGATTTTCGGCCCCACGAAATATCTTGAGCGGAAGAACTATCCGCCAGGCATGCACGGCCCGAAAGGAAGCCGCCGCAAAACCAGCGAATACTCGCTCGCCCTCGCCGAGAAGCAGAAGCTCCGCTACCAGTATGGGATGCTTGAGCGCCAGTTCCGCCTCACTTTCGAGATCGCCAGCAACACCCGTGGCGTCACCGGCGTCATCCTCCTTCAGCTTCTCGAGCGCCGCCTTGACAACGTCGTCTATCGCCTCGGCTTCGCCAACAGCCGTAACGCCGCGCGCCAGATGGTCAGCCACGGCCACGTGCAGGTGAACGGACGCAAGGTGGACGTTAGCAGCTTCTCCTGCAAGCCGGGCGACGTCGTCACGGTGAAGGAAAAGCCCGCCTCGCGCCGGCTCGCCACGAAGAATCTCGAACTCACGCAGATCGCGCCCGTGCCGGACTGGCTGACGGTGAACAAGGATGCCTTCACGGGCACCGTCACCCGCATCCCGACCCGCGAGGAGATCGCGCCGATCGTCAACGAGCAGCTCATCGTCGAGCTTTACTCGAAGGCATAGTCACTTTCGCAAAAGCGAATCCCGAAAACGCCCGGTGGCCCAGTGCTACCGGGCGTTTTTATTTTGGATGTGTCTCGCTGTAAGAATGAGACGTAAGAATCCGCTTGCCCGCTGATTCATGTGGAGACAGAAAGACAGGCTTAATGTAGGCCTCAAAAATAAACCAACTACTCCCATGAACATCCGCATCTGTATCCTCACGGCGTTTACCACCACCCTCGGCCTCATCGGAACTTCCGAGGCTGTCCAAATCACTGGTTTGACCAGCACAAATACGCTTGTGTCCTTTGATTCAGCGACGCCGGGTACCATCACCAGCACCGTCCCCTTGTCGGGAATCGTCGGCGGCGATGCCGTGGTGGGGATCGACTATCGTCCCATTGACGGCTTGCTCATCGGCCTCGGCTACAACTCCGCAACGGGCACCGCTCGTGTTTATTCGATCACCGCGGCGGGTGCAGCGACCAGCATCAATGGCAACACTCTGACCATCGGCACCGGACTCGTGCGTGTCATGGCCGACTTCAATCCGACGGCGAATGCGCTTCGCGTCACGACTAGCGCTCCGACGGGAAATAATCTGCGCATTGGCGCTGGTGGCACCGCTGCCCTCACGACCGACACCGATCTGAGTCCTGCGAACAATGGCATCCGGGCGACCGCCTATTCCCGGAACAATGCGGGCGGCGGCACCAGCGGCGCGACCACGCTCTATGAGATCGACGGCACGAACAATGCCCTCGTGAACCAGGGGAGCATCGACTTTTTTACTGGCAGCGGAACCTCGCCGAATACCGGCACGCTCTCAACAGTCGCTGTACTGACCGGAGTGACCGGATCGACGATCGTCGGCCTCGATATCTTCAATGCGCCCGGCACCGCAGCGACTTCGCCGGGGACGGCGTTTGTGGCGACCAGCACCACGCTGAGCACGTTCAACCTTGTGACCGGAGCCGCCACATCGAATGGCACCATCGGGTCGGGCCTGACCATCGTGGATATCGCCGGTGTGCCGGAACCGGGAAGCGTGGTTCTCTGTGCGCTCGCCGTCGCCGGCATTGCAGGATTCAGTCGCAAGCGCCGCATTGCCTGAAGGCAACCTATCCCTCATTTTCCAAGCGCAAGCCGGAGGAATTGAGATTCTCTGAGCCGACGCCTAATTCCCCGGCTCGGGCGCGTCCGCGCGGTCCTCGAAGCGGGTGAATTCCTTGAGGAAAGTGAGCGGGACGTCGTCGGTTGGGCCGTTACGCTGTTTGGCGATGATGAGCGTGGCCTTGCCTTCGGCCTCGGCTTTCGCCTCGTCGGTATCGGCGTAATAGATCTCGCGGATGAGGAGGCCCACCACGTCGGCGTCTTGTTCAATCGTGCCGGATTCGCGGAGGTCGCTGAGGCGCGGGCGGCCTTTGGCTTCGCCGGTGCGTCCTTCGGGATTACGGTTGAGCTGTGCGAGGACGACGATGGGGATGTTGAGTTCCTTCGCGAGTGCCTTCAGGCCGGAGCTGATTTCGGCGATTTCGAGCTGACGGTTGTCCTGCGCGCGGCGGCTCGAGCTGCGGAGGAGCTGGAGGTAGTCTATGAAGATGGCAGCGATGTCGTGCTGGCTCTTCATCCGGCGGGCCTTGGCGCGGAGTTCGAGAATGCTGAGGCTGCTCGTGTCGTCGATCAGGATTTTTGCGGATGCGAGCTTGTGCGCACCTGCGGTGAGGGCGGGGAAGTCGCGGTCGCTCAGGAAGCCGTTGCGGATGGATGCAAGGTTCACGCGGGCAATGGAGCAAAGGAAGCGTTGCACGAGTTGCTGTGAACTCATTTCGAGTGAGAATACGGCGACGGCCTTACCAAGCTCGACGGCGATGTGCTCGGCCATGTTCATGGCGAAGGCCGTCTTTCCCATCGAGGGACGCGCGGCGATGACGAACATTTCCGCGCCGTGCAGGCCGTCAGTCAGCTTGTCCAGTTTGGCGAAGCCCGTGGAGAGCCCGCTGATTTTTCCGCGGCTTTCGTAGAGTTTGTTGATGTCGCCGATGGCCTTCATGACCATGTCTTTCAGGCTCGCGGTCTTGTCCTTGAATCGGTCCTTCGCGATTTGGAAAATCTTTGTCTCCACCTCGTCGAGCAGGCCGGCCGTGTTGTCTTGCTCCTCGTAGCTGCGCGCGGAGTATTCGTTGCAGACTTTGATGATTTCCCGGAGCGTGTACTTCTCCAGGAGGATCTCGATGTAGTAGCCCGCGTTCGCCGCCGTGGGGAGGAAGACAAAGAGGTCGTTCAACGCCGAGGGGCCGCCAATCTGGTCGAGGCGGTTCCGGTCGCGCAGGTATTGCGCGATGGTGATGAAATCAATCGGCCGGTTTGCATTCCACAGCTCCAGCAATGTCTCGAAAATCTCTCCGTGAGCGGGGATGTAAAAGCTCTCCTTCGTCACGCCGGATTCGACGGCGATGCCAATCACTTCTTTTGGCGCAAGAAGGATCGAGCTAAGGACGCCTTTTTCAGCGTCGGGAGCCTGTGGGAATTCCCGGTGAAAATCCGGTGGATAAGTGACCTTTCCCTTCAGGTCACTCCGGGACTTGCCGCCCCGGCTCTTCTCAGAACCCGGATTCCCTGTGGTGGGATCCGTAGCCATCGAAGACTACTCCTTGTGTTTGGCCTTGGTCTTCGCCTTGTAGCCGCCGACGGTCTTTTCCGTCTTCGGGGCTTCCTCGGCTTCGGGCTTCGGAGCTTCCACGGGCGTTTTCGAGCCGATGGTCACCGTCACGGTCGCGGTGATGTCATGGTGGAGCTTGATTTCCACGTCATGTTTGCCGGAATCCTTGATGGTCTTCGGAGAAATGCGATGGCGGTCGATCTCGATGTTGCCGCCGAGTTCCGCGCGAATCTTGTCAGCAATGTCCGCGGCCGTCACCGATCCGAACGCCTTGCCGGTCTCGCCGGTTTCGAGTTCGAAGGAAAGCTTCAGCTTGCCGATGCGGCGCGCGAGATCCTGCGCGTCATTCAGTTCGGCGGCTTCGCGTTCTGCGCGCTTTTTCTTCAGCACATTGATGCGATGCACGGCACCGGACGATTTCTCGATCGCCAGTCCTTGCGGAAGGAGAAAATTGCGGGCGTAACCTGCCTTCACTTTGACGAGATCGGCTTCCGCGCCGAGATGCGCGACTTTCGCTGTGAGGATGACTTCTGTGGTAGGCATGATGAAAAGCGGTTGGATTGCTGTTGGAAAAAGGGGTGCGTAGATAGTGCTCCTGCGCACCGATGTCAAAGGCCAATTTGGTTTTTGTCGCGCTGCGGATTTTACTTTAGCAGCGGGACAGTCGTCACTTTTTCGCGGCTGGCTTGGCGTCTGCGTTCAGCGGATCGTTGCCACCGGGGAAGCTGGGATCCTTATCGAGGGCGAGATCTTCCTGCTTCTTCTCGGCCTTCGCCGCGGCGGCTTCGGCTTCCTGCAGCTTCACCCCGGCGGCTGCCATCGCTTCACGTGCTTGGGTTTCTGCGGTTGCAGTTGCGCGTTCGGCTTTGTCGAGATTCTTGCGCCACTCGGTGAGGGTCGGTTCGTTCTTCGCCGTGTGTGGCTTTGCTGGGCCCGAGTCATTGGCGGCGGCCGGTGCCTTGGTGGCGAGTTGACGGGTCTCGGCGGCGACGAGCGCAGTCCGTGCGGTGGTCTCCTCGTTCCGTTTTGCGGCGGCATCCTGCAGCTTCCGATTCGCTGCCTGCAGCATCCGGAGGCCATCGCCTTTGAGCTTCTCCGCGTCGATGCGGAGATTGAGCAGTTCGAGTTCCGCTGTGGCGCGCTTCTTCATGGAAGAAAGCGATTCCAACTGCTTTGTCGCCTCATCTGCGGCGCTTACGACCTTGTTGATTCGCTTTTCGAGCGCGTCGATTTCGTCCGTTCCCTTCTTGAGGTCTTCATTGAGCCGGTCCATCTCGGTCTTCTTGGCTGCGATTCGGCCCTCGTAATCGATCAGTTTCGACTCATCGAGGAGCGCCTTGGGGTTCTGGCCTGCTGGCGTTTCCGAAAACGCGAGGTGCGGCAATGCAAACGTGAGAACCGAAGCTGCCGAGATGGTAGTGCTGATGAAGGTCGTCTTTAGGGCTTTCATACTCCCTTCCTAGACCGCGATCTCCCGCAATGGCAAGTGCTCGGACACATTTTTTACGGTGTCCGGATATCAAATGCCGTCTGAGAATTTCTGCATCGCCTCCTCCTGCCTCGCGATGCTCTCCGCGAGTCGGAACTGCGTGCGGCAGCGATCCAGATTGTGCTGAGGGCGATGGACCCGGAAATACACGTCGCCCATCACATAGTCCGTGAGGAAGCGCAGCCCGATCGTGAGCGTGATGAGTTTTCCGCTGAAAGCGATTAGTGCGCGCTCGTTTTTTGTAAGGAATTCCCCGGCGCTGCCGAGATAGCCGCGCGCGAGTGCCTTGAACATCGGCATCTGCATCTTCACTTTGGAAAGGTCGAGTTCGTCTTCCATCGTCGGGCTCGTCGTCGTCCGCACCATGTCGCCAAAATCATAGAGCGGCGTGCCGGGCATCACCGTATCGAGGTCCACCACGCACATCGCCTTCCGCGTCTCGGTGTCGAGCATCACGTTGTTGAATTTAGTGTCGTTGTGCGTGATTCGCTCGGGGATCTTCTTTTTCGCGAGCGCATTGAGCACGATGTCCACCGTGTCGGACTGTTTCATCGCCCAGCCGATTTCCGCCTTCGCGGAAGCGGCGCGGTTTGCCACGTCCTTCTCCGTCGCGGCGACCATTGCGTCGAATCGACGCCGCGTGTGGTGAAAATGCGGAATCGTCTCCGCGAGCCGCTTGCCCGGCAGATCCACGAGCAGGCTCTGGAATTCACCAAATGCACGCCCCGCCTCGAATGCCTGCGCTGTCGTCTCCACCGCCTCGAAGGTCCGAACCTTTTCGATGAAGACAAACGTGCGCCAGTATTCGCCCTCCGAGGTCTTGAAAAATGACGCGCCGTCGTGCGTCGGGACCACCGTGAGTGCGCGGCGGGTGAGATCCTTCACTCCCGCCGCGGCGAGCTTGCCACGGAGGTGCCGCGTCACACGCACGAGATTGTCCATCACGCCAGCCGGATCCTTGAACACCTCGTGGTTGATGCGCTGGTGAATGTAGCGCACCTGCGTGCCGCCCTGGTCGTAGGTCGCCGTGTAGGTCTCATTGATGTGGCCGACCTTGCACGGTTCCGCGTGGAGGAGATCCCCGTGGATCTGGAATTGGCGCGAAATGTCGAGCAGGCGCGGGAGATTGCTGCGTTGCATCGGCGAAGGAAAAGGAAACTGCCGCGTAAGCGCAAGCGTGCTCGAAGAAGATGAAGCTTTCGGACCCGCGTGCCGCGTCATGGCGGCAAAAATCGGGGCGCGTTGCTTCGCGGGCCGGCTCCTCGGAAGACGTCCGATTTCAGCCAACTGAACAACCTCCGCGGATGGCCCCGAAGTGTATCGAACCTGATACAATTCACGGATTTCTTCCGGACGGGTGGTGGAGTTCTTTGGGCATATATGGATTTTCATGCTGAATTCACATTCCGGTGCGCCTCAGTCCTCGCGTGCGAATCGCGCGCCCTGCGCTTCGATGCCCGGCCAAGCGTCACGCTTGAGGTAACTGCGAAGGGGAACTAGACTCACCATCACCATGCGCGTCCTAGTCGTCGAAGATGAACTCCAGCTCGCCAGGCACGTCACCAGCGCGCTTTTCCGCACGGGGCACGAAGTGCAGGCGGTGCATGATGGCAAGGAGGGATTGCGTATCGCTCTGGAGCACCCTGCGGATCTCATCGTCCTCGATTTGAATCTGCCGGGGATGGATGGCTTCAGCATCCTCGCAAAGCTGAAGGAGGCGCACTGCCCGTCGCGCGTGCTCATCCTCACGGCGCGCGGTGATGTGGCAAGCCGTGTGCAGGGCCTGAAATCCGGTGCCGATGACTATCTCGCAAAGCCTTTCTCGATGGATGAACTGCTCGCCCGCGTGGAGGCGCTCGGACGGCGCGGCGCGACGCCCACTGCGGCGGACCTGTTGGAAGTGGCGGATCTGCGGCTCGACGTGCAGCACCGGCGTGTGACCCGGAATGGCGAGATGCTCACACTTTCGCCACGCGAATTCGACGTGCTCCACGTGCTCGTGCAGGAGCCGGGCCGCATTTTTTCCCGCACCGAGCTGTGCGAGCAAGTATGGCAGCGCGAGCACGAGTATGACATGCGCACCGTGGACATCGTCATCGGCCGCCTGCGCAAGAAAGTGGACACCGGATTCGCCGAGCCGCTCATTCATACCATCCGGGCCGTGGGCTACACGGTCCGCGCAGCCAGCACCGCACCTGCGAAAAAGCCGAGCCACGCACATTCATGAACGTCCTCCGTGTCATCACCCTCCTGAGCATCGCGCCATTTGCCTTCTGCCTTGCAGACACCGTGATCGAGGGGCACGTGGAGCTTCCCAAGAGCCGTCGTGCCCCCGTGGCAAACAAGCGCTACGAAATCGTATCCAAGGCCGGCGTTCTCGCGCCTTATCCCGCGTTTGCAATCGTATATCTGGAGGGAAACTTCCCGAAGCCGGCGGCGCTCTCAGTGCAGCAGATCGTGCAGAAAAATCTCGCCTTCGACACTGCTCTGCTGCCGGTGCATGTGGGGACCAAGATCGAATTTCCGAATCTCGATGACACCCCGCACAACATCTTCTCATTCTCGGCTCCGAAGCGTTTCGACCTCGGCCGCTACACGGCAAATGAGCGGCCCATCCCGTCTCAAACGTTCGACAAGCCCGGCTTGGTCACACTGCGCTGCGATATTCACGAGCACATGCGCGCGCTGGTGCTCGTGCTCGATACCCCGCATTTTATGAGGACGGATAATGATGGGCATTTTCGTCTCGGCGGACTGCCTCCCGGCAGTTACAAGCTCAAGGCATGGATCGACAGCAAGACTACGTTGGAACACACGGTCGAGGTAAAGGCCGGGGCGACACTGCGCGTTGATTTTCCGTGATCAAACCCGAAACCGGCCCCGACCTAGGAGTATCTGCATTTCGCAGGAGACTCCTTGCGGGAATGGCGATGGTGATTCTAGTGCTGACGGCCGGCGGGCTCTACATCGCCGAGCGTGCCGTCTCGACTGAGACGCAGCACGCCTTTCACCGCGCGTTCGAATCCGAGCTCGAATTGCTGCGGACCGTGCGTGAAATCCGCCATGCGTCACTGGCGGAGCGCTGTGCGGCGCTGGTGCGCAAGCCACGGATCCACGCCGCCCTTGAGGACAACGCGCTGGACATGCTTTACCCGAGTGCTGGCGACGAGCTTGGCGACGTCCTTGCCGACAAGGAACCACCCGGCGAGCCATTTGCTCGGCATTCGATCCACGCGAGGTTTTACCGCTTCCTCGATGACCGTGGCAACGTCCTCCCCGCAGCGAATGCGCCATCCGTCGGCGTGATGGAAGCCACCGAGGAAAAGCAACTCGCCTTTGCGGGCCTGCCTCGTGAGCAGCAGACCGGCTACCTCTGGAGAAAGGGCGGAAGTGCTGGCGGGGAAATGGTGGAACTCATCGCCACCCCGATTCTTTCCTCGGAGACTGGCGAGCCCATCGCGGCGCTCGTCGCGGGCTTCCCGCCGAGCGGTGGAAAACATCGGAGCGCAGGGATGGAGAGCGGAGTTTGGCTCGAGGAAAGGCTGCATATGCCTGCGATATCCGAGCCGTTGCGCGTGACTGTCGGTGCCGAAGTCGCGCGTGCGATTGCCGCCGGCACGGATGCGGCAGCGCAGGGGATTCCGGTGCGCTCGGGAGGCATCGAGCATCTCGTCTTTTTTGGCAGGCTGAATCCCGGCTCCCTTTTCCCTCCTGCCCACGAGGTCGGTGTCTATCCGCTCGCCGGACTGCAGGCGATGCAGCGGCAATTGCGCTGGAAGGCCATTGTGGCGGGCCTCTCATTGCTAATATTAGGAATGACCGCGAGCTTCTACATCTCCGCGCGCCTGGCAGTCCCTGTACGGGAACTGGCGCGTGTGTCCGAGGAAAATCGCGTGCTGCGTGAACGTGCCGAGGGTGCGCTGCAGGTGACCAGTGAGGAATTGGCGCGCACCTCCCGCTTCTCTGCAGATGCATCGCACCAGCTCAAGACACCGGTGACCGTCATGCGCGCCGGGCTCGATGAACTGCTGGCGCGCGAGGACCTGTCCGCGTCTGCCCGTGATGAGCTTTCCCTGCTCGTCCACCAGACTTACCGGATCACCAGCATCATCGAAGATCTCCTACTGCTCTCGCGGCTCGATTCGGGACGGCTCCAGCCGGAGCTTTCCCCAGTCGATCTTACTCACATTGTGGATACTTGCGTCGATGACCTGCACCTTTTGAACGACTCGATGGATCTCGAGGTGGAACTCGATTTGCCTTCGAGGTTGCGAATCTTCGGTGAGAAACGCTACACGATGCTCATCTTGCAGAACCTCGTCGAAAACGCCCACAAGTACAACCTGCCGAATGGTCGCATCCGGATCACCTCCCGCGAACAGGATGGCATGTTGGTGCTCACGGTCGGCAACAATGCCCACCCGATTCCGGCAGGTTCCTGGGAGCATATCTTTGAACGATTTCACCGTGCCGCAGTGGGTGAGAATGTTCCTGGGCACGGGCTTGGGTTGAATGTCGCGCGTGAACTCGCGCGATTGCTCGGCGGCGATCTGCGGCTCGTGCGTTCGGATGCGGAATGGACGGAATTCGAGGCCAGCTTCCGCCTTGCCGAATCCGGCATTCCCAATCCGGTAGCTGCATGATGAGGTTCAGACCGTATTGCGTGTGCCTGGCAGCCCTCGCAACGGCAGGGCTGCACGCGGAGGATTTTTTTGACCGGGTGGATCAGGCGCTCACGACCTCGATCTGGAATGACAAGGTCCGCCTGCGCCTCAGCGGAACGCTCGACTTGGAATACTATCATATCGACCAGCCGGTCTCCGGCCTGTTCGACACCAAATTCCACGACCTTTTCAATCCGCGCCTCACGCTCTTTCTCGACGCTCAGATCGGCCCGCACGTTTACGCTTTCGTGCAGTCGCGTGTGGATCGCGGTTTTGACCCATCATCCGAAGGCCTCACGGCGCGCCTGGATGAGTATGCGCTCCGTTTCACACCTTGGGACGATGGGCGCCTCAGCGTTCAGATCGGAAAATTTGCGCCGGTGATTGGCAATTGGATGTCCCGCCACCTTTCGTGGGACAATCCGTTCATCACCGCACCGATCCCGTACGATTACGTCACTGCCGCATCGGATGTCGAAGTGCAAAGCAACAGGGCTGCATTCATCGCCAGCCAGAGCGAGGGCAGCTATGAATACAACCCCATCATTTGGAACGCGGCGTACGGCACTGGTGTCAGCATTTCCGGGCGCATCGGCAAATTTGAATACGCGGCCGAGGCCAAGAATTCAGCGCCGTCCTCACGTCCGGATTCGTGGGATTTGACAGACCGCAGCCTCGACCAGCCGACCGTGAATGCCAGGCTCGGCGTCCGTCCGAACAACCTCTGGAAGCTCGGTGTTTCCGCAAGCTACGGCCCTTATCTCAGGAGCCAGACGCAGGTGAATCTCCCGCCCGGCCGCGACATCGGCGACTATCATCAGGTTTTGCTGGCGCAGGATATTAGTTTTGCATGGCATCATCTCCAGTTGTGGGCCGAGGTTTTCGAGTCCCGCTTCGAGGTGCCTAATGTTGGCAATGCGGATACACTCGCATGGTATCTGGAGGCGAAATACAAGTTCACCCCCGAGTTTTTCGCCGCACTGCGCTGGAATCAGCAGCTCTTCAACACGATTCCCAACGATCTCGGCGGATTCTCGCAATGGGGGCGCGACGTGTGGCGGATTGATTTTGCGCTGGGGTATCGTTTCAACCCGAACATGCAGCTCAAGCTACAGCACAGTCTGGAGCACGAGACTTCCGGGCCGCGCGGCTACAGGAACGTTTTCGCAGCGCAATTCACGATGCGTTTTTGAGTAATGGGGCAGGGGAGAGAGTTCTGCCGGAGGCGGCGGTTCTCCCGGTGATTTTCAGAGGAGGGAGTGCTGGGCTTTCGTGGAGGCAAATGCGGTATGTAACAATTCCGATACGGTGGAGTATTTGCCGGTGGCTCCGAAGCGGCTGAGAAGGGGCACGTCACCACGACGTTCTTACTCATCAAAACCAAACTTATGAAACTCAAACCACAGCACACCGGAATCACGGCATTCGCCGATGGTCAAACCGATGCACACACCGCTGCCACGCCGCCGCTCTCGCAGATGCGCCGCATTCTCAAGCCGGCTCTCGCCGTTGCCTGTTCCCTCATCGCGGGCTTTGCGGCCAGCGCACAGGATTATCACTCGAATGACATCACGCCCGCCGGGTCCAATTCCGGCAAGCTCAACGCGGCATCCGGCGGCAAGCAGGTCGGCGGCTCGCAAGTAACCAACTCCTACAGCCCTCACGCGTGCTTGATTTCCGGCAATGCACTGACCGCCGTGGATCTTAATCCTGCCACGGCTTACTACTCCATGGCCACCTGCCTCGATGACAGCCAGCAAGGCGGCTGGGCTTACCTGCCTGTAGGCATCCACGCGCTCGTTTGGTCGGGGTCTTCCGATTCGTATTCGGATCTGAATCCGAGCGGCTATAATTTTTCTTACTGCCTCGGTCTTCACAGTGGTGAACAGGTCGGCTACGCGCAGCAGCAGAGCTATTTCATCTCCGCTTCCCATGCCTATTGCTGGCGGGGCACGGCGACGAGCGGTGTGGATCTGCATCCGGTGACTGCCTATGTCTTTTCACGCGCAGTCGCCTGCCATGACGGGGAGGAAGTCGGTTACGTTTCCAACATCGCCTATCCGGAAGGGGAGTACCTTTCCTATCATAATGTCAGCCATGCGATGCGCTGGGCGGGCACGGCGGCGAGTGCGGTGGATTTGAATCCGGCTGGATTCGACGCCTCCGAGGCGACCTGCACCTCCGGCACCCAGCAGGGTGGCTGGGGCTACATTGCACTCAGCACTTCGCACCTGCACGCGCTGCTTTGGTCTGGCACTGCGGCGAGTGCGGTGGACCTCCATCCTTTGGCGTACTCCGAGACGCGCATCAACGCCATGAACGCCGACAAGCAGGTCGGTGATGGCTGGGTGGGCACCCCCGGCGTCGTCGGTTCTGTCCGTCATGCGCTCGCCTGGTCGGGCACTGCGGACAGCGTAGTGGACCTGAACCAGTATCTCCCCGCGGGCTACACGAACGGCGTCGCCACGGGCATCGATGCCCAGGGCAACATCGTCGGCTACGCCTACAATATTTTCCAGGCGGGCGTCTCCGTTCCGCAGGGTGCGATTGCCGTTGTCTTTGCCCCCGGTGCCGCACCGGCTGCGCAGCTCACCTCGGTGGCGCTGAGCTCAGGAAATGTCGCGCCCGGTGCCACGGTGCAGGGCAGTGTGGCGCTCAGCACCCCGGCTCCTGCCGGCGGTGTGAATGTCACCTTCCTCAGCACAAACACCGCGCTCGCCGCGACTCCCGCAGCGGTGGCTATCCCCGAGGGTGAAAGCAGCGCGAGCTTCTCGCTCCCCATCGGCGGTTCCACTTTGACCGCCCCGGCTTCGGTGCGGATCTACGCGACGGATGGAACGGTGAGCCAGTATTCCTCGGTCACCGTGACGCCTGTGGTGAAACTCTCCACAATCCTGGGCAATGCTGTGGAAGGTGGCTTCTCCACCTACGGCACCATTTTCCTCAGCATCCCGGCGCAGACCGGTGGCGCGGTGGTGTCCTTGACGAGCGGCGATGCCTCGCTGCTCGCTGTGCCTGCCACGATCACGATCCCGCAGGGCTACCAGTCCTACACGTTCACGATGAATACCGGTGCAGTCGCGACCACAACCAATGTCGCGCTCTCCGCGTCCTTCAACGGCACGACGGCCACTGGCAGCGTGTCCATCAGCGCCGCCCCTGTCGTCTCGCTCGCCACCATCACCCTCCCCGAGGTGGTCGGCGGCCAGAGCGTCACCGGCACCATCACGATGAACAACTTCTCCCGCAATCTCGCGGGCTCAGTCATCAGCCTCACCAGTAACAATGCCTTCGTGCAGGTTCCCGCCACGGTGACGGTCCCCTACGGCACCACCAGCGCCACCTTCACGGCTACGACGTCCATCGTTCCCGCGAGCAAGGCAGTGACTGTGCAGGCCAGCTATAATGGCAGCAGCCTCAGCGCCACGACATCGGTCCTTCCGGTGCCGACCGTCACCATCCTCTCGGCAGACTGGGATCCGGTGACGTTGCTCTTCAAAGTCGTGGCCGACACGAGCTATGCGAATAGCGTCCTCACCTTCGGCACCGATGCCGCCAGCGGCCCTATCGGAACGATGCAGTTTGAGCTCGGACAGTGGAAGGGCTCCATCCTCATGCCGACCTTCCCCACGACTGCGACCGTTTGGAATTCCAATGGCGGCCAGGCTTCCATGGCAGTCACGAATAAAGGCGTGAAGGCCAGCGGCGGTGGTGGTGGCGGCGGCGGTAGCACCACGACAAGCACGACCTACAAGCTCTCCACGAGCACGACCGGAAAAGGCACCATCGCGATTAGCCCCAGCGGAACGACCTTTGCCGCAGGCACCGTCGTAACCCTGACGGCGACTCCCGCCGCGGGCTCCCCGTGGGTCGGTTGGTCCGGTGGCGTCGTCAGCAAGTCGCAGACGATTACCATCACGATGACCAAGGCCATCTCCGTGACGGCGAACTTCAAGTAACCAAATACTCCCCCCAATCAGACAAGGGTGCATGGGCTCCGGCTCGTGTACCCTTGTTCTTTGTACCGGAAAAGGTGCGCCTTGCTCGCACACACACGGCAATTGGCCGCATCACGGCTTGAAGCCCGCGTCTTCCCGCATACGCTCCCAACTGTGAAAATTTTTGCCTACTCGAAGACCGACGTCATTCCCGTGCTTGCGGGCATTTTCCACGCCGCGTGTCTCGTCACTGCGTTCATCTTTTTCCCCGTCATGCCGCTCTGGGCCGTAATCGTGTGCGGGCTGCTTTTCTCCATCAGCATCTCTTGGAATATCAACGGCATCTCGCACAACTTTCTCCACAACGCCTACTTCACCTCACCGATTCTGAACCGCGCATTTAGCTGGCTGGAGTCCGTCACCATCGGCTTCTCGCAGCAGTTTTACGAATGCGTCCACCAGCAGCACCACAAGGGCAACAGCGATCACAAGGATGAAAAGGGCGAGACCATTGACTGGCTATCCATCTACCGCTTCGGCAAGGACGGCGAGGCCGAGAATGCCTGGAGCTACACCTTCCTCAGCTTCTTCCGCGATGACCCGAAGGCCATCTACAAGGAACTGAAACGCAAGAATCCCTCCGACGCCCGCTTCGGCCTGATCGAGATTTTTTCATTTGTCGCGCTGCTCGCCACCGGCTTCATCCTGAACTGGCGCTTCATGCTCTGCTTCTATTTTCCGTTTTGGTATTTCGGCCACTGCCTCTCCTACCTGAATGGCTACTATCGCCACTTCGGCGGCAACCCAGACGTGCCCATCGCCTGGGGCGTGAGCAGCTATCACAAACTATATAATCTCATCTGGTTCAACAACGGCTACCACGCCGAGCACCACTTCCGCCCAAAGATGCACTGGACGAAAATGCGCGAGGTCCACGAGAAATTTGCCGACGAGCAAAAGGCCGCCGGAGTCCGCGTGATCAAGCCGCCGCACGCGCTGGGCTTTCTCGACCCCAACCTCCCGGAAAAGAGCCGCCCGCTCGTGCCCGTGCAGCCGGCGAAGCACTGATCATAGCGCTCTCGGCGCTCTCATTCACTTGTCCACAGCGGGCTTTGGCTTGCGGCACCCGCGCGGAGCGATAGCGTCACGCCATGTTGAAACGATTGACCCTCCTCTTTGCCCTCCTCTCCACCACTTGCTTCGCCCAAGAGGCGCCGGACGTGAAGTCTCTCACGAAGAAGGCGGAGGCTGGCGATGTGACGGCGCAGATCGCGCTGGGGCTTGCGTATGATCAGGGCAAGGGCGGCTTGGAGCAGGATCGGCGGAAAGCCGCGGAGTGGTTTGGAAAGGCGGCGGCGCAGGGCGCGGCCGAGGCGCAGTTTAATCTCGGGACGATGTATGACCTCGGCGCAGGCGTGAAGAAGGATCAGGCAAAGGCGCTGGAATTTTTTGGAAAGGCGGCGGCGCAGGGGATGGCCGATGCGCAGTTCAATCTCGCAAATATGTATGCCACCGGTCGCGGCACCGAGCAGGACCTTTCCAAGGCCATCGAGTATTACGACAAGGCGGGCATCCAGGGGATGACGAGGGCGCAGTACAATCTCGGCCTCCTCTACGCAAAGGGCGCAAAGGAGCAGGGCCTGCAGCCAAACTCGGTGAAAGCCTACGCCTGGCTGTCCCTCGCTGCCTAGGATGGCGATCCGGCGGCGAAAAACCTGCGTGATCTCATCGAGAGAAAGTCAAACTCGGAGCAGAAGGTCATTCTGCGAAAAGTGGCGGCAGACCTGAAGGCGAAGATCGCCAAGAAGTAGCCGCGCGCGGCACACCTACCCTGCGCCGAGGCGCTGATCCTTTTTTTCCGCGGGATGCTCGTGCTTTTTGCCGTGGACGAATACGGCGATCCATTCGGCGAGGCGCTGGCCGAGGAGGCGGCAGGCGGCGGCATCGTCTTCGGTGCGCGGTTCCTTGGCGACGACTGCGCCGTAGTGGGCGGTGCGGAGCTTCGTGGCGTAGTCGGTGGCGCCGAATACGAGGAAGCCGAAATTCATGAGCACGGTGAGGATGGACTGGCAGGTGAGTTCCATGCCGCCGCCCCATGCGCCGGCGGAGGAAAAGGCGCAGGCGATTTTGCCGTCCACCTCCATCCAGTGGGGCATCATGGCTTCGTCCCAGAAGCGTTTCATTTTCCAGGAGAGGATGCCCATATTCGTCGGGCTGCCGACGGCGAGGCCGTCGCACCAGATCACGTCGGCGGGTGTGGCGTCGTCCACGGAGCGTACGCGCACTTCGGTGTCCGCGATGCGATGCGCGCCTTCGGCGACGAATGCGGCCATCTTGGCGACGTTGCCGGACTTTGAATCGAAGAGGACGAGGATGTGGTTCATGGGAAGGGCTGCTCAGTGGTAGATCATGGGCGAGGATGGTGCGCAATCTCCTGCGAACGGCCCGAAACTGGTTAATGGAGGTAGTGATAAAAGGTTTTTCACCTCAAAGGCCCTTGCGCGGTTATAATTATCAGATAACTACGCCGCGCCGTTACATGACCGTCACTAAAACCGCCACAAACCCGGGCCTCGTGCGTCCTGTGAAGAGCTAGATGACCAACACTCCAGAACACCCGAGTGCCGCGCCCCGGCCTGCCAGCGTACCTTCGCCACGCATCTCCCTGGCTCGCAGCGATTCCTCTGCCCGTCGCATCCCGGCTCGCCGGGTATTGCGCAAAGTGCTGCTCGTGCTCGCGGGGATCGCCATCGGCGCGATGGGCATGCGCTTCCTCCCGAGCCGGAAGGCCGACGCGGTGGTCGCCGCCGAACTCGGCACGCAACTTCGCGCGGGGCCGTGGGGTGATATCTACACGGTGCCCTTTGTCATCGCGGCGCCGGATGAATTGATCCCAGTGCGCGCACTCGAAGCCGGCGGCACGCACTGGATCTTGAAGAGCAGCTCCGTCGCGGAAATTTCCAATCTCCTCGAATCCGCCGGAATGCCGGCTGACGAACGCTCGGCATTCCTAGCGCCAGCCGTCGCACAGGTGAAAGGCGGGGATCTGGAACTGATGCCGACGCCGGAAATGATCGTGGCACTTCCGCAAAAGGCCCGCGACGCGCTTTACCGGAAACTGGGACAATTTCCAGAAAACGGATCCGCGTTCTTTTTCATCCATCAAGACACGCTGGCCACGCGCTTTGACGACAGCGGCATCGCCTCGGAGACCCTCTCGCTTTTCCACAAGCTGTGCTCCAAACACGGCGACTACTTCGTCTTCGGCGGCCTCCCGGCGATGCTCGCACAGCTCCCGAGCTACGAGGAAAAAGTGCGCTTCATGAAGGCACTCTCGCGCCAGAAGACCATGTTGGTCCGCCTGCGCGTGACGAAAGACTCCGACCTGCGGGCACTCGGCGAGTACTGGGGAAAAGGCATCTGGGCACCGAATATCCGCGCGATCCTCGAAGGCTTGGAACGCGTGCCGGGCGGCACCTTCGCGAGCATCATCGCACTCATGCCGCCGCTGCCCGCATCGCAGCTCTACTTTTACCCGATGATGCAGGCCCATCCCGCCAATGGCACCGTGCAAGTCCGCGACTGCCACTGGACTTCGCTGAATTTCTTCCGCGACAGCGGAGATGCGAGACCCGTGAATCCTGAGAACTTCACAAAGGAGCTGGCCACAAATTACTTCCCGATCGCGGGCGACCCGCACTACGGCGATGTCATCATCCTCTCGGCTCCATCGGGTGAGATCCTGCACTCCGCGGTCTTCATTGCCGACGACCTCGTCTTCACGAAAAACGGATCGACTTCGATCTATCCGTGGATGTTTTCGACCATTCCCGATTTGCTGAAACAGTATTCCTTTCACGCGCCGGAAGGCCAGCAGCTCACGGTGAGTTACTTCCGCAGCAAGGACGCGTAGCTGCAGGCAGCGGAGCGTCGCAATTCCGCATCGCGACGCGCCAACGCACTGGCCTCACTGAGGCTGCCGCGGCGCTATTTCCGCGTGTGGACGAAGACGCCCTTCTTGTTGCCGACGACCAGGTCGAACTTGCCGTCGCCATTCACATCCGCAGCCATGACTTGTGTGCCGACGCCGCTGTCGTCGTCGATGAGGTGCGGGATGAACTTCGCCTTGCCGCCTTCACGCTTCAGCTCGAACCAATAGACCACGTGCGGCGCATTCGGCTCGGGATCGCCCGCGGGACCGTGCGCCCAGGTGCGCTTGCCGCACAGGATGTCCTTCAGGCCGTCGCCGTTCATATCCACGAGATCGATCGCGTGGATTTGTGAAAAAATGATGCCGGTCTCGCCCTCGCCCGGCTGCGTGCCGGTGATCATGTGTTTCGTCCAGCCCTGCACGCCGCTGTCGTTTGTCTGCTCGAACCACGCGAGGCCGTAGCCGTGCGCCGCGAGGCTCGTGATCACGTCCGCCTTGCCGTCGCCATTCACATCGTAGGTGTACATCTGCGCGCCACCGCCGCCGAATTGCGCCTCGTGGAAAGTCCACGGCGTTGTGCCGTCCCATTTCGCGGGCTGCTCCCACCAGCCCTTGCTTTCGAGAATGTCGATGCGGCCATCGCCATTCACATCGCCGTAGCCGATGCCGTGGGTGAATTTCGCATACGCGCCCTTCGGCGACACGGCGTGAAATTTCCACGGCTCCTCCGGCTTCTTCCAATCCGCCTCCGCATAGCCGATGAAGCCGCCGCTCATGCAGAGCAACTCCGGCTTCCCGTCGCCCGTGATGTCCACAAACATCGGCGACTCATTATCAGTGGTCGCATGGATCGTGTGGCGCTGCCACGGCTCGTCCTTGCCCTTCGGATTCTCGAACCAGAACGTCTCCTGCCCTGGGAAGCCGATGACGACATAGTCCACCCAGCCGTCGCCATTGATGTCGTAGGCGTAGCTCACAAAATTGTTCGAGTAGGCGTTCTTCCCGCTGAGGAATCCCTCAAAGCCGGGGATGGTCTCCTCGGTGCCGTCGTCCTTCTTGTGCACGAACGTCTTCGGCATTTCATAGATCGTGTGCCGCTTCGCAAAGTCCGGCCCCTCGTACCAGAACGGCCCGCTGAGGATGTCCATCTTGCCGTCCTTGTTCACATCGCCCACGCAAGCGCCCTCGGCCCAGAAATGCGGAGTGAGCTGCTTCTTCGTCCACTCCCCGGTAAGAGGCTGCGGCGGCGTGGAGATCGGCGGGAAATTTTTTGCATCCACGGCAAAGGCGGCGGCGGACACAGCAATGAGGGAGCAGACGATGAGCGGGGTTTTCATGTGAGTGAAAGAAGCGCGCGCAGCGTGTTCGCTTAGGTTTTCCGTGCAAGCGCGGAATGCCGGGTGCGTCAAAGTGCAGCAGCGGATGATCCGGGGCGGAACGTGGAAGATTTTCTGCCGCGCTGCCTGGACCTCATTTCGGCAGGGGAGGTGACCCGCCGCATCAGCCTCTACTTCCACAGCGGTGCGGTGCGCCCGCTCACCGGCGATGAATGGCAGACGTGCGAGGAGAGAATCGAAGAACTCGCGGACTCGCAGTGAGCCCACTGCTTCACTCCAGCTTTTTGCCCAGCGCCTTCATCGCAAACGGCAGGACTTTCTCGTTCATGAATGCCGCGCCAACCACTGCCTTGTAATGAAGAGGATCCTTCGCGAAATAATTTTTAGCCGCGCCATAGGGACTCGATGAGAGATCGATCAAGTCCGGAAAAATCGCCCGCACCGCATCCGTCCATACCTGCCGGCCGCGCTCCAGGTGCAGCGATTCGACATGCTTCATGATCTCCTCGTGGACCGGCACCATGACAGCCACGCAGAAGATTTTTCGCTCGCGCAGCGTGTCCGCGATTTTCCGCAGATACGTCAGCCGGGGTGTCGGATTGGCAAGAGAACTGGCGATGACATGCTTGTACAATTCCAAACCCGGTTTCCCCGCAGCCGGGTTATCCGGCCGCGTGGCATTCCCCCAATCCTCCTCCCTGGTCGAGCCGTTTGGAAGGTAGTCGCCGGGCTTTTAGCGCGGTGCCTGTAGATGGTTTTGAATGACAAAATGGTCGTCTGGAGATTCACCAAGTGATCGGCATTGGAAGCCCAGCTTCTGCCGCCGAAAATGTCGCCGCGCAGCGCAGCGGTATCACCCTGGGCGGGATTATCCACGCCGAGATCAATCCCGATCACCACGAGCTCCAGTCCATGCGCGTAGCGATGGATGTACCAGTACATTTCCTCGAGGGTGGCGGCGGCAAACCCGCCGTTAAAAAACTGGAAGCCCTTCAGTTGCGATGCCTGGATGACGTGCATGCGGCTGTTGCCGACATACAATGCGTTGTGCGGATAGCGCGTGACCTCGGCCGCCTTCACCTCGCGATCCGCCGTCACATAGATGCCGAGATGGTTGTTTCCGAAACGCTCGTAAGGATCCACACGCCAGTTCAGAAGCGCCACGGCCCCGACAAAAATCAGCGTCATCGCGAGCATGAGCAGTGTGAAACGGCGTGCGGGCGACTTCATCAGAAATTGTAGTAGAGGAATTCGCCCGACTTCGAGAGCGAGATGATCGCGATGGCGAGCAGGAATGCGCAGCCGATCGCCTTCGCGATGCCCATGTTCCAGTGAAACCAGCGACCCTCGGCGGAGGACTCCGGCTTCACCGCATCGGGATATGGCTGATGCCGGCTGAAAATCTCCGCCGTATTCGGCAGCAGCCACACGAATGCGAGGAGCCATGCAATCCACCGCCAGAGACTCATCTTCAGCAGCAGCGGCGTGCCGGGTGAGGGTTCCGCTCCAATCCCGAACATCGTCGCGAGCATATGCAGCGCGCTGTTCAGATCCGTCGCGCGGAAAAGCGCCCAGCCGATGACGATCAGGCCAAAGGTGAACACCCGAGACATCCACTCAGCAGACCACTGAGGCAGGAATGCGGGACGTGCGCGCTTTTTCCAAAAGGCGAGCCAGAGGTGATTCACCGCGAGGCAAACGCCATGGAAAAGTCCCCACAGGGCAAAGGTCCACGCCGCGCCGTGCCAGAAGCCGCCGATCAGCATCGTCAGCACGAGATTCACATAGCGGCGGACTTCGCCGCGCCGGTTTCCGCCGAGCGGGATGTAGAGGTAGTCGCGCAGGAATCGCGAGAGCGTCATGTGCCAGCGGTGCCAGAATTCCGTGACGTTCGCGGCCTTGTATGGCGAAGCAAAATTCAGCGGCAGCACGATGCCGAACATCCGCGAGAGGCCGATCGCCATGTCCGAATAGCCGGAAAAATCAAAGTAGAGCTGGAAGGTGTAGAAGAGCGCGCCTGCCCACGCGTCGCGGACATCCATCGGCGTGAGGAGGGCACTGGCATTGAATACGTTCGTCGCATATTCGGTCAGGCTGTCCGCGATGATGGTTTTTTTGAAAATCCCGACGGCGAATATCGCGAGGCCCACCGCGAGGTTGTTCCAGTCGAAGCGATACGTCTTCGGATCGCGGAACTGCGGCATCATCTCCTTGTGATGAATGATCGGCCCGGCGATCAGGTGCGGAAAAAATGTGATGAACAGCAGGAAGTCGCCGAGGTCATATTCGCACACCACGCCGCGGCGCACATCCACGAGGTAGGCGATCTGCGTGAAGGTGAAAAACGAGATGCCGAGCGGCAGCACGATCTGCGCGAGATTCCAGTGAGTGCCCAGCACGGCGTTCGCATTTTGCACGAAGAAATTGGCGTACTTGAAATAGCCGAGCAGGAGCAGATTCGCGGTGACGGCAAACGTGAGCCACCCCATGCCGGTTCGCCTCGCCTTCACCTCCGCACCGATGCGCCGGCCGAGTGAAAAATTCACCAGCATGGAGGCGACGATGAGCAGCGTGTAGATCGGATTCCACCAGCCGTAGAAAATGAGCGAAGCCAGCGTGAGCGAAGCCTTCGCCGGCTTCGGGCCGAGGTAGCGCGCGAGCAGGCAGAATCCGCCGAGCGTAAGCGGCAGAAACAGGAAGAGGAATATGTGCGAACTGAAAAGCATGGCGGATCACTGCGGAGAGATGCGCTCTGCGACAGCGCACCGAATCCAGCCCGGCGTGAATGGGAGAAACCGTCGCGGTCTGCGAGTGAAAAATTTCCCCGTAGGCTTGGGCGGAAGCCCGCGTCCGCACTCTCCCTAGCGCGCCTACGATCCGAGCAGCGCCTTCGTGATCACATTTCCCGCCACGTCCGTCAGCCGCTCTGCACGCCCATTGTGCCTGTACGTGAGCCGCGTGTGGTCGAGACCGAGCAGGTGCAGGATCGTCGCGTGGATGTCGTGCGCGTGCGTGCGTTCCTCGACTGCGCGCAGGCCGACGGCATCCGTCGCGCCGATGACTTGGCCGCCCTTCACACCGCCGCCAGCGAACCACATCGAGAAGCCGTGCGGATTGTGATCGCGTCCGTTGCTGCCCTCGCTCATCGGCATGCGGCCGAATTCACCGGCCCACACGACGAGCGTCGAGTCGAGCAGGCCGCGCGATTTCAAATCCTTCAGCAAGCCCGCGACGGGCAGATCGCTCTGCGCGCACAGTTTTGTGTGATTGCCATCCACGTCGCTGTGGCCATCCCAGCCGTTCGTGTCGCCGCAGTAGAGCTGCACGAAGCGCACTCCGCGCTCGACCATGCGGCGCGCGAACAGGCAACGCAGTCCAAACTCCGCGGTCACCTTTTCATCGAGTCTGTAGAGCTTCCGCGTCGCGGCGGTCTCCTTGGAAATGTCCACGACCTCGGGCGCGTGCGACTGCATCCGGAACGCGAGTTCGTAGGCGGCGATGCGTGCGGTGAGTTCGGAGTTTTCCTCGCCCGCGGGGAGGCTCCCGCGGTTGAGCTGATTGATGAGATTCACCGTCGCGAGTTGCTGTTGCGCGCTCACGCCCTTCGGCGTGTTGAGGTTCAAAATCGGCGACGCGCCGCCGCGCAGGATCGTCCCCTGGTACGTCGCCGGCAGGAAGCCGTTGCTCCACGCGGGCGCGCCGCCTTTCACCCAGCCGGCGGGGTCGGGCATCACGACGAACGCGGGCATGTTCTGGTTCTCCGTGCCGAGGCCGTAGGCGGTCCACGCGCCGAGGCTCGGCTTGCCCATGAGGATGGAGCCGTTGTTCATGAGATACACCGACTCCGGGTGCGTGACGCTGTCGCCGTAGCAGCCGCGCAGCAGGCAGAGGTCGTCCGCGTGCTCCGCGATGTTCGGGAGAAAATCGGAAATCTCCATGCCGCACTGCCCGCGCGACTGGAACGGACGGCACGGCGGCAGCAACTTGTTCTTCGCCACCGCGCGCCGCGTCTTGAAAGTGCCGAACGACTCCGGAATTGGCTGCCCCGCGAGCCGCACAAGATCGGGCTTCGGGTCGAACAAATCCACATGGCTCGGCCCGCCGGACATGAAGAGAAAAATCACGCGCTGCGCCTTCGCCGCGAAGTGCGGCAACCGCGGCGCGAGCGGATTCGGAGATTGCGGATGTTCCGCCGCGAGCAAGCGGTCGCGCGCAAGCATCGCCGCGAGCGCCGTCATGCCGAAACCGCCGCCCGCGCTGCGCAGGAAGGCGCGTCGCGACACCGAGCGCGTGTCAGGTGCGTTGGGGCCGGGGCAGTGGTTCATGGGAGTGGTGGCTAAACAAAAACGGCGCGACTCGCCCTTTGGACATTCAATCTGTTGATAAAAATCCCCTTTGATCAACTTCCGCAGGTGGCTGCTTTTCTGCGATGATCATGTTGAAGCCAGTAAACACATAGCGGCGTTCTAATTCGGATTGGGGATAGACCGTCTCGCCTTGCAGCGGATCGGCAACTGTCACTTGGTCGCCATTCATTGCGAGAATGGCGATGAAATGACCCGCGCCACCGAGACGAACTCCAACCACTGCGGGAAGTCCAACCGACGGGGAGAATTTTTCCGTGAAAACGAACCGGGCGGTGAATCCTTTGTTGCGGATGTAGCGAGCCAGATACCACGCCTCCGTGCCACCGGTATAACTGAACGCCGCGTGAGCGGCTTCTCGCTCGGTGGCGTTGCTGCCGAGTCGCCGCAAAATCGTGGTGACACTGGCCGGTCCGCAGGTCGAAGGCGTGCTCTGAAGGCAAGTATTGCCATGCCATCGCTCTGAAATCGCATCAGACGCAAGCGGACTCAGGATGGGTTTGAGATAAGGAATCACGGCGAGGGCAATCACCGCAAACAATGGCAATGCCAGCAGTAGCCGAGGCAACAAGGCAGCCGCAGCACCGCATGCACAACCAAGGGCAACGACCAGAAACTCGCTGCCGCGCCATGAGCGCAGAGTGTAAAACCAAGCCCATTCTGGGAAGACGTGAAGGTAATAGACTGCAAACAAAATGGAAGGTGCCGAAAGCAGGCCAAACGCACCAAAGACAGTGACGCGCAGAGAAAGCGGGCGGTGTCGCAGGAGCGCGTAAGTCGCGGAGAATGCGGCGATGCTCATCCCGACAGCAACTAGTCCAAGAAGATTTGCATTCATGTCACTCGTTCACACGTTCACTGCGCATAAACGAAATCGTTCAGATTGAAAAGCGCGCGGCAGAATTCATTCAGCGGGGATTGTTCGAGGAAGGCGCGGGCCAGCGCGTGTTCCTTCGCCGCCGACGGGTGGGCGAGGGGAATTGTTCGTCGTCGGCACTCGTCTGCACGAGCGATTACGGGGAACCAATCTCCACCAAGTCCTCTCCACCGGCAAGCAGGCTGAGCGCCGTCGAAAGGTGTCGCCCCAGAAGCTCCTGGAGTGCGGCATCGGATGTATTTCCGCAGGTGAGCCAGAGAATCTTCGGCGGGCTGCCGTGCTGCTCCAAGAGCCGGATGAAGTCGCTGTCCTTGGTGAGGACGATAACGGTCGCGGCTCTGGCTGCTGAAAAAATATCGTCATCCTCCGTCTCACGAAGTCCCATTTCCCGCAGCGGCACAGCCGTGACGGGAAAATTTGCGCTGATCCACCGCGCAATTCGCGGCGACAGATGCGCGTCCACCCAAATTGTCATGCGGCCAGAAGCGGGTGATCAATGCGGCGGCGTGCGAAGGTGAGACACGCTTTGAGATCGTCCGCTTCAAGGTCGGGCATCTCGTCGAGAATCTGCGCCGCATCCAAACCGGCTGCGAACAGATCGAGCACGTCGCTAACACGGATGCGCATCCCCCGGATGCACGGGCGTCCTCCGCATTGCTTCGGATTGAACGTGATGCGATCGAGCAGCGTGGCCATTTTGCAATCTTACGATTTTCGTCCCTCGAAGCAAGGCGCGAAATGCCTGCCACTCACTCCGCGTAAACGAAATCGTTCAGATTGAAAAGCGCGCGGCAGAATTCATTCAGCGGGGATTGTTTGAGGAAGGCGCGGGCCAGCGCATGTTCCTTCGCAGTCGGCGGACGGCCGAGGACGAGGTGGTAGGCGAGGGTGATTCGCTCATCGCTGGACGCGGCCTCCTTCATCAGCCGTGCTTCCGTGAATTTCGCCGCAGCGGTCACCTCGTCGGCGTTCAGCAGCGTGAGCGATTGCGGCGCGGTGGTGCTGCGTTCGCGCGCGGGGCAGCTCAGGTTGTTGTCCGGCGCATCGAACACCTCGAGAAACGGGAAGCGCAGATTGCGCCGCGCAAAAATGTAGATGCTGCGCCGCGACCAGTCGTGCGCATGGTCGTTCTGCGGCCAGCCGCCTTTCGCGCCTTGGACGACCTCCTTTGCAATCGGCGGAAAAACCCCGGGCCCGCCCATCGCCGGATTCAGCTGTCCGCTGATGGCCAGCAGGCTGTCGCGGATGACCTCGCCTTCGAGCCGCAGGCGGTTCATGCGCCAGAGGAGTTTGTTGTCGGGATCTATCAAAGTCGGAAGCCGAAAGCCGGAAGTCGGAACGGAAGCGGTGCTTTCCGACTCCCGACTTCCGACTTCCGAGTTTGCAGCACTCTGCCGATACACCGCCGAGGTGAGCATCACCCGGTGCATCTGCTTCACACTCCACCCGTGCGCGATGAACTCGCTCGCGAGCCAGTCGAGCAATTCGGGATGCGTCGGCTTCGCGCCATGCGTGCCGAAGTCGCTCGGCGTCGAGACAAGGCCGCGGCCGAAATGATGCTGCCAGATACGGTTCACCATTACGCGTGCGGTCAGCGGATTTTTTTCCGATGCGATCCAGTCGGCGAGCGCGGCGCGTCCGCCCTCAGGCTGCGACGGGGCGGAAGACGACGGACGCAGCACCGTGGGAAATCCCGGCGCGACTTCCTCCTGCGGCTGGCTGTATTCGCCGCGATTCAGCACGAAGGTCTTCGCCGACCCATCGCCGCGCACGAGCGTCATGGCCTTCGGAAGCTCGGGCGGCTTCGGGAGTTTTTTCACCTCGTCCAACAACGCCTGCCGCCGTTCGCTGTTGGCACCGGTCACGGCGCCGGCGATGTCCTTGTCGGAAATTTTCACCTTGTCCTCCGTTTCGAGCACGAGGTTCGCCTGCTCGGCATCGCGCTGCTCGGGCGGCGTGCGATGCGCGACTTGCGCCTCGGGCGCGAGCTTCGCGATTTTTTTCTCGAAGAGCCTCGCGTGCACCGGTGCATCAAGTTCCGCGAGTTCGCGCACCTTCGGATGCTCGCTGTAACTTTTCATCGCGACCTCGAACGCGGCGCGTGCATCCGCCGTGGGCACCGGAGTATCGCGCGTGAATTTTGCCGGCGTGAAAAACGCCTGCACGGCGTAGTAATCACGCTGCGAGATCGGCTCGAACTTGTGATCGTGGCAGCGCGCACAGCCCATCGTGAGCCCGAGGAACGCGAGCGCGGTCGTGTCCGTCATATCGTTGAGCGTGTTGTGCCGGCGCTGGATCTGGTCGGAGCTGTCCACCATGTCCGGGCCGAGCAGATTGAAGCCAGTGGCCACGAGCAGTTCCGGGTTTTGGGTTTGAGCCGCCCGCCTCCGCTCCGGCTCGGTCTGCGATTCGGGTTTCGCGTTGGCGAAAATTTCGTCACCGGCGATCTGCTAGCGTATGAACTGGTCATACGGCTTGTCGTCGTTGAACGATTTCACGACGTAATCGCGATAGCGCCACGAATGCGGGCGCACGGCGTCGTGCTCGAAGCCATCCGTCTCGGCAAAGCGCGCGAGGTCGAGCCAGTGCCGCCCCCAGCGTTCGCCGTAGTGCGGCGAGGTGAGCAGACGATCCAGCAGCTTTTCATACGCCTGCGGCGACGCATCATTCACGAAGGCATCAATCTCCACGGGCGTCGGCGGAAGACCGATGAGATCGAGCGTCACACGTCGGATGAGCGCGGTCTCGCTCGCAGACGAAGAGAGAGAGAGGCCGACGGCTTCGAGCTTCGCGACGATGAACTGGTCGATCGGATTTTGAAATTTGCGCTTTGTATTTTGGACTTCCGGCGGCGTCGGTCGCGTGATCGGCTGAAAGGCCCAGTGGCTGCGATCCGCATCAGAGATTGCGAGCTTGGCCTCCGCCTTTCCCGCGCCCGGAGGCGGAGTTTTTGCGAGCACGCGCGTGTATGGGACGCCGGCCTTCACCCACTCGACGAGTTGCGCGATGGCGGCGTCGGGTAGCTTCGGCTCCTTGTGCGGCATGTGCGGATCCTCCTCGTGGCGCACCTGACGGATCAGCAGGCTCGCGTCCGGTTTCCCCGGCACCACCGCCGCACCGCTCTCGCCACCGCGCAGCAGCGCCGCGCGGGTCACGAGGTCGAGACCGCCCTTCGTCTTCTCGCCACCGTGGCATTTCACACAATGCGCTTCGAGCACGGCGAACACATCCGCAGGTGGCGCTTTCGCGTCCGTCTCATCGGCACTCAGGAGCATGCTGGAAATCGCGAGGCCGATGAATACCGCGACGAAAAAAGTCTCACCTCTGCGTGCGAACGATCTGGCGATGGCGGATGTCGTGGTTCTCACGGAGAAGAGTGCAGGGACTTTGCGAAACGAATGCGGCTTTCGCCAGCCTCGATTCCACGGACGTGCAGGGAAGCAAGACGGCGTGCACCGGGTAGGGTGGGCGTCCCGCCTGCCCTGCAGCGCATCCTGCGCAGCACCCGGCGGACATCCATTTGCGTTCGGATCGGCAGCGGTGTTCGGATGTATTCTGCGGGACGCGGAATACGGCAGGCGGGACGCCCACCCTACCCGATGCACGCCGCTCGCTCTCAGATCAAACAATGTGTCCGAGGTGGCACGACGTGCCTAATCGAGAAACGCCTGCCGCGGATTTTCGCGGAGGTGCTTGATGATGGCGTCGAGGAACTGTGCGCCGAAGTCCTCGAGTTTCTTGATGCCGACTCCGCTGATGTTTTCCAGTTCGCGCTCGGTCGTCGGGTAGTCGCGCGCCATTTCGCGCAGCGAGACGTCGCCGAAGACGATGTACGCAGGCACGCTGCGGCTGTCCGCGATTTCGCGCCGGAGCTGGCGGAGTTTTTCAAAGAGCGGCTCGTCGCAAGCGATGTCGCCTTTGCGCGCGGCGCGCGGTTTTGCATCGAATGATGGGTCGCTCCGGCCTCCTTTTGGCGGGCGTCCGAGCTTCGCGGGCGGGCGGGTGAGCTGGAGCGGGGGACGGGTTTTCAGGAATTGCGCGCCTTCGTCGGTCAGCTCGACGGTGGGGAATTCGCCAGTCGCGAGTTGGAGCAGGCCGAGGCGCACGAGTTCGCGCCCGATGTGCTGCCAGCCTTCGCGCGGGTGCTCCGTGCCGATGCCGAAGGTGGAGAGCTGATCGTGCTGCCACTTGCGGATGCGCTCGGTGTCGGCGCCGGTGAGGACTTCGGCGTGGTGATTGATGCCGAAACTCGCGTCCCCGCGATACGAAGCCTCGCGGGCGCGGAAGACGCAGGAGAGGAATTTCAGCGCGGCCATCGAGCCGTCGAAGGTCTCGCGCGGCGTGAGGCAGTTGTCGCACGCGCCGCAGTTTTGATCCGCGTAGGTCTCGCCGAAATAGCCGAGCAATTCCGCGCGCCGGCACGACGCGCACTCGGCGTAGTGGACCATCTGGTGAAGCTGCGCGCGGGCGATGCGGCGCTCGTCGGGGCTCGGCTTTTCATCGATGAATCGCGTCTGCTTCATCGCGTCGCCGGGGTTGAAAAGCAGCAGGCATTCGCCGGGCAGGCCGTCGCGTCCGGCGCGTCCGGTTTCCTGATAGTAGCCCTCGATATTCTTCGGCAGCTCGTAGTGGATGACGAACCGGACGTTCGGCTTGTTGATGCCCATGCCGAAGGCGATCGTCGCGCAAATTACGCGCACTTCGTCGCGCAGGAATGCCTCCTGATTTTCCGCGCGCAGCTTGTCCGAGAGGCCGGCGTGATACGGGCGCGCAGCGATGCCGTCTGCAGAAAGTTTTTCGGCGACGGATTCCGCAGACTTGCGGCTGAAGCAATACACGATGCCGCACTCGCCGCGGCGCTCGCGGATGAAGCGCAGCGTCTGCGAATAGCCGTCAGACTTTGGCACGACGCGATACGTGAGATTCGGCCGATTGAAGCTCGCGACGAAATGCGCGTGCTCGTGGAGGTGGAGTTGCTCGGCGATGTCCTCGCGCACGCGCTCGGTCGCCGTCGCCGTGAGTGCCATGAAAGGCACGCCGGGAAATTTTTCGCGCAGCGATGCGATCTGGCGGTATTCGGGACGGAAGTCATGGCCCCATTCCGAGATGCAGTGCGCCTCGTCAATCGCGATGAGCGTCACATTCCACTCGCGCAGCTTGTCGAGGAAGCCCGGCAGCATGAGGCGCTCGGGCGCGGCGTAGAGCATCCGGTATTTGGCGTTCCAAAGGCCGTTGAGGCGGTCCTTCGCCTCGCGTTCGCCGAGCGTGGAATTCAGAAATGTCGCCGCGACGCCCATGGCTGTGAGCGCGTCCACCTGGTCTTTCATCAGCGCGATGAGCGGCGAGACGACGACCGTCAGCCCGTCGCTGATCAGCGCGGGGAGCTGGAAGCACAGCGACTTTCCGCCACCCGTCGGCAGCAGCGCGAGCACGTCGCGGCCGTCCATCGCGGCGGTGATGATTTCCTCCTGCAGCGGGCGGAACGAATCGTAGCCGAAGACGCGCTTCAGCGTGGAATGGAGTTCGGCTCGGTGGGACACGCCTGCCTTCATGCACAGAGGGAATGCGCGGGTTCAATCCCGAAGCGGCAGAACGCCACCTTGGACTGCGGCGGGAAGCGTCAGCGCCAAGCCGCCTTCGGAGGCACGCAACGCTCGCGACCGTCGGTTGCATTCAGCCAGGGATGCCCGCCGGAAATCCCTTCCAAAGGCGGAGTCGCGCTGACGCTTGCCACCGCAGTCCAAGGCGCAAGTGGCCTCCAGAACGCAGGCTTTTACTTTCGACTGCTCTGAATGAGGACAGGAAATTGCCCGATCTTTCCGTTTGACCCAAAGCGGCTTTTTTGGGACATATCATGCAATCATGATTGATGAGTGCGTTTCTTGCATCCGCCAGTTCATGACAAACGAAAACCCAACAACCACACCACATGTCCCGTAGTTTCATATTCTCCTCAGAGTCCGTCGGCGAAGGCCATCCTGATAAAGTCGCAGACACCATTTCCGACGCGATTCTCGACGCGTGTCTCACCATCGACCGCACGAGCCGCGTCGCTTCCGAGACCTTCGTGAAGAGCAACATCGTCGTGGTCGGCGGTGAAATCACCATTCCGAAGCTGGGCGGAAAGCCGATCGGCAACGTCATCAACATCGACAAGACCATCCGCGACGCCGTGCGCGGCATCGGCTACGTGAATGACGACGACGTCTTCCACGCGGACAAGATTTTCATCAATAACTACCTCACCACGCAATCGCCCGACATCGCGCAGGGCGTGGACGCCAAGAAGGCCTCCGGCAAGAAGACCGCCGAGCAGGGTGCGGGCGACCAAGGCATCATGTTTGGCTACGCGTGCGACGAGACGCCGGAGCTAATGCCGGCTCCGATCATGTTCGCACACCGTCTCGGACGCGAACTAACACGCATCCGCAAGGCCGGCAAACTTGCCACGTGGCTCCGCCCGGATGCTAAGTCGCAGGTCTCCGTCGAGTACGTGGACGGCAAGCCGACGCGCATTGTAAATGCGGTCATCTCCACGCAGCACTCGGCCAGCGCGACGCATGCGGAGATCGAGAAGTTCTGCATTGAGCAGATCGTCAAGAAGGTGCTTCCCGCAAAGATGCTGACCAAGGACACTGAGTATCTCATTAACCCCACTGGTAAGTTCGTCGTCGGCGGACCTCAGGGCGACAGCGGCCTGACCGGTCGTAAAATCATCGTGGACAGCTACGGCGGCACGGGCCGTCACGGCGGCGGCGCATTCTCCGGCAAGGACCCGAGCAAAGTGGACCGCAGCGCCGCCTACATGGGCCGCTGGGTGGCTAAAAACATCGTCGCGGCGGGCCTCGCCTCGCGTGTCGAGATCCAGTTCGCCTACGCCATCGGACATCCGCTGCCCGTCAGCGTGCATGTGGACAGCTTTGGCACCGGCATCATCAGCGATGAGAAAATCCTCGCCGCGGTGAACAAGGTCTTCTCCTTCAAGCCCGCCGACATCGTGAAGCAGCTCAACCTGCTCCGCCCGATCTATTCCAAGAGCACGAACTACGGTCACTTTGGCAAAATCAACGACAAGGACATCACCTGGGAAATCACCAACAAAGCCGACGCACTCAAGAAGGCAGCAAAGTAACTAGGTAACTAACAACAACACAAACACACCATGGCTAAAATCAAACTATCACCGCCGCGGGCCAAAGCCTCGAAGGCAATCGCAACAACCAACGGCGCCGGCAACGGTGCCAAGCAGGACTATCATGTCCGCGACATCACGCTCGCCGCGTGGGGCCGCAAGGAAATCGTCATCGCCGAGCACGAGATGCCGGGCCTCATGTCTGTCCGCCGCAAGTATGCGAAGGAAAAGCCGCTCAAGGGCGTCCGCATCACCGGCTCGCTGCACATGACCATCCAGACCGCCGTCCTCATCGAGACCCTCGTGGCTCTCGGCGCGGATGTCCGCTGGGCGAGCTGCAATATTTTCTCCACGCAGGACCACGCCGCCTCCGCCATCGCGGCGACTGGCACGCCGGTCTTTGCATGGAAAGGTGAGACGCTCGAAGAGTATTGGGACCTCACGCTGCGTGCCGTCATTCACCCTGGCGATAAGGGCCCGGAACTCGTCGTGGACGATGGCGGCGACGTCACGCTCCTCATCCACAAAGGCTATGAACTCGAGCAGGGCGACAAGTGGGTCAATACCCCGAGCGGTTCGCACGAAGAGCAGGTCATCAAGAACCTCCTCAAGCGCGTCGCGAAGGAAAAGCCCGGCATCTGGACTAAGATCGTCAAGAACTGGCGTGGAGTCTCCGAGGAGACCACCACCGGCGTCCATCGGCTCTATCAGATGAAGGAAGCCGGCAAGCTGCTGGTGCCCGCCATCAATGTGAATGACTCGGTGACTAAGTCGAAATTCGACAATCTCTACGGTTGCCGCGAGTCGCTCTGCGACGGTCTCAAGCGCGCCACCGACGTGATGATCGCCGGCAAGGTCGCGGTCGTCTGCGGCTACGGCGATGTCGGCAAGGGCAGCGCGTTTTCGCTGAAGGGCCTCGGTGCCCGCGTCGTCGTCACGGAAATTGACCCCATCAATGCGCTACAGGCGGCGATGGAAGGCTTTGAAGTCACCACCGTCGAGGACACCCTCGGCCGCGGCGACATCTACGTGACCACGACTGGCAACAAGGACGTCATCACCCTCGAGCACATGCTTAAGATGAAAGACCAGGCCATCGTCTGCAACATCGGTCACTTCGACAACGAAATCCAAGTGGATCGCCTCAACACGTATAAAGGCGTGAAAAGGACCACCGTGAAGCCGCAGTATGACTCTTACGTGCTGCCCAATGGCCGCACGATCTATATGCTCGCGGAAGGCCGCCTTGTGAACCTCGGCTGCGCCACCGGCCATCCGTCGTTCGTGATGTCGAACTCCTTCACCAACCAGACGCTCGCCCAGCTCGACCTCTGGAAGAACAAGGACAAGTATGCCGCCGAAGTCTATCGCCTGCCGAAGCACCTCGACGAGGAAGTCGCGCGTCTTCACCTCGAGAAAATCGGCGTGAAGCTCACCAAGCTCACCAAGTCCCAGGCCGAATACCTCGGCGTGAACCCGAACGGCCCTTACAAGCCCGAGCACTACCGGTATTAGTAGGCGCGCTCGGAAGAGCGCGGACGTGGGCTTCCGCCCACGATTACGAGATAACTCCTAAAATAGTGCCCTAATCCTGCACTGTAACACCAAGGCGCGCGGTCGAAAGGCCGCGCGCCTTTTGCTTTCACGGGAGTTCCCGCAATTGCAGGCAGAGACGGAACACATACCAAATGCGGTTGAAATCCGGCACGTTCCCTTGATTGAAGTGTGAGCGCGAATTCCGTGCCTCCGGCGCAACCTTCCCTGGATCCGGTTCATGATGGCGGCATCCTCCGGCAACGACCGCAGCCGCAGACGGAACGCGGCCCAATGTGGAGCCGACGAGCCGTCGGCTCGACGCTTGGCTGCGAATGGCAACCGCACGGCAGGTTTTTCCCCAGCGCACCCACGCAATCCGCCTGCCGGCGCTACCGACGGGTCGTCGGCGCTACATTTCCGCCCCGTCGCCCGTCGCAACCCCGCTAGCCATTCGTTCGACTTTCAACGAGTCTTGGTATTACCTGATGGACCAATACATGGTCCTTCGGAGCGCCCGGAAAATCGGCGAGAACAATCCCAATCTGACGTACCGCACCGATCGACAGCCAGCAGGCACGATTCAGTCACCGCAATTTCCCCAAACATTTCCCTAACGAAGGCCCCGTCCATCCATTGACACCGATGAATTCACCGTTAATTTCCTCCATAATATGAACATCTCCCAGCACCGCCCTTCCGCCGCAGACTTCTGCGCTACTCGCCGTCAATTCCTCAACCGCTTCGGCATGGGCTTCGGCGCACTCAGTCTCGCCGGTCTCCTCGGTGAGACGCTCGGCGGTGCCGCGAGCGCTGCCAGCCTTTCACCGCTCACGAGGCGTGCGCCGCATTTCCCCGGCACGGCAAAGCGCGTCATCCACGTTTTCTCACAGGGCGGACCTTCGCACATCGACACGTGGGATCCGAAGCCAGGCATGGCGAAATACGCAGGTAAGGACGTGGAGCTGATCGGCGGTCTGCCGCTGGCTTCGGTTTTCAATTTCAGCAAGATGGGCAAGAGCGGCACAGAGGTCAGCGAGATCTTCCCGCATATCGGCAAGAGCATCGACGACATCGCGGTGATTCGCTCGATGACGACGGATGTTCCGGCGCATGAATTTGCGACGCTGATGATGAACACCGGCTCGGGTCGCCTCGTGAAGCCATCGATGGGCTCGTGGGCGCTCTACGGTCTCGGCTCGGCGAATGAAAACCTCCCCGGCTTCATCGCCCTCGGCGGCGGACTCGGCGGCGCGACGAACTGGCGTTCCGCATTTCTCCCCGGTGCCTACCAAGGCACGGTGGTGAGCAACGTGAGTGTGCCCGCGGAGAAGATCATCGAGAACATCAAGAGCCACTACGCGACGCTCGAACAGCAGCGCAAGCAGCTAGACGTGCTGCAGCAGCTCAATGCGATGCACGCCGAGCAGATGAAGCGCGAGCAGGCGCTCGAGGCGCGCATCCAGTCGTTTGAGCTCGCGTTCAAGATGCAGACTGAGGCGACGGATGTCTTCGACGTGACGAAGGAGCCGCAGCACATCCGCGCAATGTATGGCGACTCGGAGACCGCGCGCCGCATGCTCATCGCCCGCCGTCTCGTGGAGAATGGCGTGCGCTTTGTGCAGGTCTGGGCCGGTGGATGGGACCATCACACCGATGTGAAGGGCAACCTGCGCAAGCAGGCCGAGGCCATCGACCAGCCGCTCGGCGCGCTCCTCCAGGATCTCAAGCAGCGCGACATGCTCAAGGACACGCTCGTCGTGTGGGGCGGCGAATTCGGCCGCACCCCGCGCCACGACAAGGGCGCGCGCGGCGAACCCGGACGCGACCATCATCACCGTGCGTTCTGCTCGTGGATGGCCGGCGGCGGAGTCAAGGGTGGCCAGGCTTACGGCCAGACCGATGAGTTCGGCTACGATGTCGTGGAGGACAAAGTCCACGTGCATGACCTGCACGCGACGATCCTGCATCTCCTCGGCTTCGACCACGAGAAGCTCACTTATCGCTACAATGGCCGCGATTTCCGCCTCACGGATGTCTTCGGCAACGTCGTAAAGGACCTCATCGCCTAACTCCCGCATATGAGCACCCGCATCAAGCGCATCTGCGTCGCCTCAGTCGTGGCGACGCTGCAACTCCCGTATTTCGCCGGCGCAGCGGCCGTGTCCGATCTCGCGCAGCTCGACTTCTTCGAGAAGAAGATCCGGCCCGTGCTCTCGAAGGAATGCTACGAGTGCCACAGTGCCGATGCGAAGAAGCTGAAAGGCGGCCTGCAACTTGACACCGCAGACGGCCTGCTCAAAGGCGGCGACAGCGGCCCCGCGATCGTCCGCGGCAAGCCCGAGAAGAGCCTGCTCCTCACGACCATGCGCCACGAGGACAAGGATCCCGACATGGCAATGCCGCCAAAGAAGGACAAGCTCCCCGACGCAGTCCTCGCGGACTTCGCGCAGTGGATCAAAATGGGCGCGCCCGATCCGCGCGATGGCAAAGCCTCGCGCAAGCTCGCGTGGGACGCAGACACTGCAAAGAAACACTGGGCCTTCCAGAAAATCTCGAACCCGCCCGTGCCGCAAGTGGCGGACACAAAACACTTCATCCAGAACCCGATCGACAGCTTCGTCCTTGCGAAGCTCACCGAGAAAAAACTGGCACCCGCGGCAAAGGCCGACAAGCAAACGCTCATCCGCCGCGTGACGTATGATCTCATCGGTCTGCCACCGACGCCCGAGGAAGTGGAAGCCTTCCTCGCCGACCATTCGGATAACGCATTCGAGAAAGTCGTGGATCGCCTTTTGGCATCGCCGCGCTACGGCGAGCGCTGGGCCCGCCACTGGCTCGACATCGCACGCTACGCGGACACGAGCGGCGACCGGCAGAACGGCAAACGCGCCATCCCACTCTACCCGCACGCGTGGACTTTCCGCGACTACGTGATTGATGCGTTCAACAAGGATCTGCCCTACGATCAGTTCATCGTAGAGCAAATCGCCGCGGACAAACTTCCGGAATCGAAGACCGAAAAATCCAAGCTCGCCGCACTCGGTTTCCTCACCGTCGGCAAGCGTTTCATGGGAAATGAAAACGACGTGATCGATGACCGCATCGACGTCGTCACAAAGGGCGTCATGGGCCTCACCGGTTCGTGCGCGCGCTGCCACGACCACAAGTTTGATCCCATCCCGACGAAGGATTACTACTCCCTCTACGGCGTCTTCACGAGCAGCCAGGATGTCGCGGATGGCACGGCCATCTCCGACCCGGAAAAGAATCCGCACTACGGCGAATTCAAGGCGGCTGTCGCCAATGTGGACAAGGAACTCGAACAGTATCGCGACACCGAGGCTGCGCGCCTGCTCGCGGGCATGCTCGAAAAGGCCGGCGACTACATGCTCGTCGCACACGAGGCGAAAGCCACGTCCTCGAAGGGCGGAAAGAAGAACGACAACTTCCGCATCCTCGCCCGTGACAAGGGACTGAAGGCCGAGATCGCGGCGATCTGGCTCGACCGCGCCAAGGCCATCGAGGCCGGCAAAAAAGACGACGCCGTCTTCGGCCCGTGGGTGAAATTTACGGGACTCCCGACAGACAAATTCGCCGAAAACGCACCCGCACTCGCAAAGGAAATCGCCGAGTCCAAGACCGTGACACCGGCGATTGCGAAGGCATTCGCCGCGAAGGTGCCCGCCTCGCTGAAAGATGTCGCCGCCGTTTACACCGAGGCATTCGACACGCTCCACAAGCAGCTCAAGCTTGATGAATTCCTCGGCTACAAGAGCGGCGGACGCGGACGCTTCGACATCTCGAAAACGCAGGTCACGCTCGCCGATACCGACATGGATGCGCTGCGCAAACAGATCTTCGGCACCGGCTCCGCGATCCTGCCCGACGAGCAGAACATGACTCGCGCGCTCGGCAACCAGTTCACCACACAGCAGGGTGCCATCCACGCGAAGATCATCTCGCTCGAACTCACCCACCCCGGCGCGCCCGTGAAGGCGATGTCCATCGCGGATCGCGACAAGCCGCGCGACGCCGCCGTGCTCGTGCGTGGCGAACCGCAGAACCGCGGTGACATCGTCCCGCGCCAGTTCCCTGCGCTCCTCGCGCCGGACCGCAAGCCCTTCACTGATGGCAGCGGACGTCTCGAAATGGCGAAGCTCATCGTGAGCCGCGACAATCCCCTCACTGCTCGCGTCATCGTGAACCGTGTCTGGATGTGGCATTTTGGCCAGGCAATCGTCCGCACCGTCAGCGACTTCGGCACGCGCTCCGAGCCGCCCACGCATCCCGAGATGCTCGACTACCTCGCGACGTGGATGATGGAAAACGGCTGGTCGCTGAAAAAGCTGAACAAGCTCATCGTCATGTCCGCCGCCTACCAGCAGGACAGCCGCCCGAATGACGCTGCGATGAAGAGCGACCCGACGAATCAATGGCTCTGGCGCGCAAACGTCCAGCGGCTCGACTTCGAGCAGGTGCGCGACTCTCTCCTCACGATCGGAGGCAAGCTCGACCTCGCGATGGGCGGCCAGCCCTTCTCGATGGGCGGTGCCGGTTCCGGTGGAAAAGGCCGCTATGCGACGGCAGATCTCAGCGCGCTGAAAGGCAATAACCGCCGCTCCGTTTACGCATTCATCGACCGCTCCTCGCTGCCGGAAATGCTGAACACCTTCGACTTCGCCAACCCCGACATGTCCACCGGCGAGCGCATCATGACCACCGTGCCGCAGCAGGCGCTCTTCATGATGAACAGCCCATTCCTCATCGAGCAGGTGAAGAACATCCTCGCCCGGCCTGACTTCCCCGCCACGGCTCCCGACTCTGAGAAAGTGCGCTTCATCTTCCGCACCGCATTCCAGCGTCAGCCGACCAATGCGGAACTGAAAATCGCCGAGCAATTCCTCGCCTCCGAGGCTCCGCAGCCGAAGACCGCCGAGACGGCTCCCGTCGCCATCGGCCAGGCCGATGCACTGGAAGCCAAGCTGCGCAAGAAAGCCGCTGCCGGAAACACGCAGATGCAGCCGCTCAATGCACTTGAGCGCTACACCCAGATCATCATGCTCACGAACGAGCTGATTTTCCTGAACTGAGCAATGTAGCACCGACGACTCGTCGGTCCCGCGCACAGAGTCGCGCAACACGCAAGACCCTCACCCGTCGCCGCCGGGCATCGCTTCGCCGGCACCATGCCGTATCGGCGGAGCAATGACGACGTCAGTGCGAAGCGGAGAACTGCGTGGCGTAAAATCGCCGCTTCCGTCCGGCGTCTGAAATTCCGATAACCGCGCATCATGCGCGTATTCCTCCCATGGACATCCCCTCTGCTGCACGCTGTGGCTGCTCGGTTGATCGCAGATTGCACCTCTGCATCGCCTGAATCACGCGACGCAGATCTCGGCGATTGGCTCATTGTCGTGCGTGGCCGTGCCGCGAGCCGGCGCCTTCTCGCGGCGCTCGCCGCCGAGGCTCAGCGGCTGGGGCATGCGCTGATACCGCCACGCATCGTCACGCAGGGCTCGCTGGATGACGCGATTTTTGGCGGCGACTCGGCCGTCGCACATCCGCTCACCCAGCGCATCGCTTGGACGGTCACCGTGCAGGATGCGGAGGCGGAGTTGATCGGGAAAATATGGACCATGCCCGGCGGACGCGGCGGCGTGGCGAATCTCGCAGGTGTGCTCGACCGCACCTGGCGCATCCTCAGCACCTCGGGCGTGGATTTCAGCGGCGCATTTTCGGAACTTGCGAAGATCGCCCCCGACTCCGCGGACATCGAGCAGGAGCGCTGGGAATCGCTCCAGCATCTGCTCGGCGAATACCGCGCCAGGCTCGATGCGTGGGGCTTCATGGATCCCGCGGCGCGCCGTGCGCGACTCGCAGCGGCGGGAAGATCCCCGGCGGATCTCCGTGTCGCGCTCATCGGGATTGTCGAACTTCCGCCCGAACTCGTGCTGCTCCTCCGCACGCTGCAGCTGCCGCCGCTCGTTTTCATCCACGCGCCGGATTCGGAAGCCGATGGATTCGACGAGTGGGGCCGGCTGAACGTGGCCTATTGGGCGAAGCGCCAGTGCCGCTTTTCCGATGGTGAAATCCACGTCGTCCGGGGAGTGCAGGAGCAGGCCGTCCGTTGCGCAGAGTTGATCCGCGCGTGGAAAAGCGCCGGCATCGCGGCAGCAGGGATGACCATCGCCGTGCCGGAGCCCGCCGCAATTCCCGCCCTGCTTCACGGTCTCTCAGACGCCGGCATCGAGGCCCGCTCCGCCGAGGGCATCGCCATCTCACGCACATCGGTGCTGCAACTCCTCGCGCAGCTCGCCGACTTTCATGATCGTGCGGGCGGCGCACCCGCGACTTACACGAGCTTCGCGGCGCTCGTGCGCCATCCGGACCTCGCTGGAATCACGCGCAACTCGGCAGAGCATCTGGACGAATACTTCAACGATCATCTCCCGATGCGGATCGATCCGCCCGACGCCGGGCGCGGCCCGAATGAGGCGCGCATCGCGGATTTGCTCGGGCGCCTGGAGCATGTCGCCGCGATCCGCAGCGAGGATTTTTCAAAGGACATCACCCGGCTGCTGGTGCGCATCTACGGTCATCACCACCCGCCCCGCCAGTCGGAGGCAGGCCGCTCACTGCACGCGGCACTCGAGGCAGTGCGCGGTGCACTCGATGAAATCGAACGGCTGCCGCGGGTGGCGCTGGCGGAATTGCCCGTTTCTGAACTGCTCCGAATTCTTGTGGAAACCGCGGGCAAGGGCGAAGTGCCCGCGCCCGATCAGCCCGACGCGATCGGACTCGCCGGCTGGCTCGAAGCCGCATCGGACGATGCGCCCGCGCTCATCGTCACCTCCGTCGTCGAAGGCGCGCTCCCCGAAGGCGCGCCTGTCGAGCCGCTGCTGCTCGATTCGCTGCGCGAGCGCCTCGGACTCCCCTGCCGCGCGAGCCGCTTTGCGCGCGATCAATACACGCTGCACACCGTCTGGATGAGCCGCCGCGAGCACGGGCGAATCGCACTGCTCGCACCGCGCCGCACCGCCGAGGGACTCCCCGCCCGCCCGAGCCGTCTCCTGCTCGGTGCGGACGATGGCAATGCACTCGCACGCCGCCTCATCTCCCTCACCACCGAGCCGCGCACTGTCACCACGCCCATCCACGCAGCCGCAGGGCTTGTCCCACCTTCACCCGATCCGGAAAAAATGCGCGGCCATCGCGTGTACTCGGTCACCAGTTTCCGCAGCTACATCCGTTCGCCGCGGCTGTTCTATTTCAAAAACATCCTCGGCCTCGGCGCACAGGACGACTCGGCAGACGAACTCGACCCCACGATGTTCGGCATCGCGATCCACGCGGTGCTCCAGGAATTCGGCGAGCGCCACATCGGCGGCAAGGGCGTGCGCGATCCGGCGAAAATCGACGCGGAGCTGAAATCAATCCTCGAGGAACACATGCGCCGTGAATTCGGCCCGAACGCGCTGCCCCCCGTCCGCGCGCAGTCCCGCGCGCTCGAGGCACGGCTCGGCGTTTTCGCAAAACATCAGGCCGCGCTTTTTGCCGAAGGCTGGCAGATCGCGTACGTCGAAAAGAACCGCTCGCTCGTCGTGCCATTCCCCGTCCCCGGCGGACCGGATGATGTGAAGCTCAAGGGCCGCATCGATCGCATAGACCGGCATCCCGACGGGAAGTGGCGCGTGATTGACTACAAGACATCGTCGCAAGCCGTGACGCCGGACAAGGCGCACTTCGGCAAACGCAGCGGCGAGTGGAAGGATCTCCAGCTCCCGCTCTACGTGAAGCTGCTCCCGCAACTCGGTGAAATCGCCGGCGGCCCGATCTCCGCGGATGACGTGGAACTCGTCTATTTCAACCTGCCGCCGAAGGACGAGGACGCCGGAATCACGGTGCCATTCACCGTGGATAAAATCCCCGGCGCCTGGGAAAGGGCGCAGCAGATCGTCGCCGAGATTTGCAGCGGCGAAGGCTGCCGCGAAATCGGCGAGGTGGGCGACAACGAGGATCCGGCATTCCTCGCACTCTGCGGATTGAACGGCCTGCCGACGAAAGAGGAGGAAGAATAGCCATGCCACTCGCCGTCATTCGAGCCTCCGCCGGATCGGGCAAGACCTATCAGCTCGCCGTGTCCTTCATCCGCATTTTGCTGAAAGGCGAAACCGCTGGTGAGCCGCAGAATCCGGCGTCCATCCTCGCGACGACATTCACGCGGGCCGCCGCTGGCGAAATCCTCGACCGCGTGCTGCGACTGCTCGCGGAGGCTGCGCTTTCCAAGGAACGCCGCGAAAATCTCGCGAAGCAAATCGGCTCGCCGCTGTCGCTGCCGCATTGCCATCGCATGCTCTCGCATCTCGCCAGTCACATGGACCGGCTGGCGATCTCGACGATGGATGCATTCTTCGCGCAGATCGCGAAGGCCTTCGCAAGTGAACTCGGACTCGCACCTGACTGGACGATGGCGGTGGATGAGGGCGAGGAGGATCTGCTGCGCGACACGCTGCACGCGATCCTCGGCGAGGCGGACCTGCAGAGTCTCGCCGAGGCGCTTTGGACTTTCCGCCGCGGCGTCGTCAGCTCGATGCTCGGCGCACTCGCCGAACTCGCGCCCAATCTCGATCGCACGATCCCGCCGGGCGAAACTGCGGACGGATTCACGCGTCCCGAAGTCCGCCGCTGGAGCAAGGACGAACTCTCCACCGTGACGAAGACGCTGGCGGCCTCTGCGGATTGGATTCCGAAAACGAAAGCCGGCACCGCGCCAAAGCTGTGGGAGGATGCGCTCGACAAACTCCGCGATGCGCTCGCGCCCGGCGAAGAGGCGACAGCCCTGCTCGCAGTCCCGCTCGCGCTGCGGATTTTCAATGACGAGGACTACAGTCGGCACCCGATTCCCGCGCCGCTCGCCGCCGCGGTGACGCCGCTCCTCACGAAGGCCTGCGCCGCACTGCTGCAGCGCCACAAGGCCCGCGAGGCCGCGCTCTGCTGGCTGGCACAGAATTACAAGAGCCACCGCCGCGCCGCCGCATTCCGCGCGGGAGCCTACACGTTCAGCGATGTCGCCGCGATGGTCACCTCCGCAGCGCTTCAGCAGGACGAGCTGTATTTCCGTCTCGGCACGCGCTTCGAGCACGTGCTCTTCGACGAATTTCAGGACACGAGCCGGCTGCAGTTCCATTTCTTCCGCCCGATCATCGAGGAGATCGGCGGCGCCGGCGGCGAAGTGCTCGTGGTGGGCGACGAGAAGCAGGCGATCTACGGCTGGCGTGGCGGCGACCGCGAACTGATGCATGGGCCGCTCGACGATCTCGGCAGGACAATCGGCTGCAGCCCCGGCAAGATCCTGAGTGAGAGCTACCGTTCCAGCGAGGCGGTGCTCAAAGCGGTGAACCGCACATTCCAATCGCTGCGCGGCGAGTGGCTCGACGAGAAGCATCCGGACAAGGATGCCATCGAGGCAGCCGGCCGCGAATGGTCCGCGACTTTTCCCGAACACAAACCCGCGAAGGACGTCGCGAAACTCCGCGGCAGGGTCCGCGTCATCCTCGCATCCGCCGGGGAGGATGCGGATGCCGAGGACAAAAATCACACGCTCGTCGGCAAGGCGCTCGAATTCGTGGCTGCGCATCTCGGCGAGGATCCTCACCGGAAGATCGGCATCCTGCTTCGGAAAAAGAATCTGATGCCGCGCCTGATCGCCGACATCCGCAGCGCGCACCCCGAGGTGGACGTGAGCGGCGAGGGCGGCAATCCGCTCACCGATTCGCGCGCCGTCGAGATCATCCTGAGCCTGCTCGCATGGCTCGATCATCCTGCCAGCACCGCGGCGCGCTACCTCGTGCTCACCAGCCCGCTCGCCGCCGCATTCGGCCTCGCAACGAACGTCGGCGCGGATGAGCGGCAGACGCTCCGAGGCTTGCGCCACGACCTGACCGAGCGCGGCTACGCGGCGACTCTGCGGAAATGGATCCGGCATCCCGCATTTTCCGCCGCGTGCAGCGACCACGACGTGCAGCGCTGCGAACAACTCCTCGATGTCGCGCGCGAGTTCGATGCGCGCGGCCCGATGCGACCCTCGGATTTTGCAGCGCACGTGCGAAAACGTCGCATCGAGCGGCCCGGTGGCTCGGGCGTGCGCGTGATGACGATCCATGCGTCGAAAGGCCTCGAGTTCGAAGCCGTGCTCCTCCTCGAGCTGGACGCCGCGCAGGGCGGACGCGGCGACGTGATCACCGGCGGCCCCGGCGAAACGCCGCGCATCGTGCCCTCGAAGAAGGACGCGCCATTTCTCGGCATGGAGGAGCTCGTCGGCGCGCAGGTGTCCGCGGATTTCATGGAGGAATTGAGCGTCCTCTACGTCGGCATGACGCGCGCGCGTTCCTACCTCGACATCATACTCCGCGAAGGCACCAAGGCACCGCTCGCCATCCTGCTGCGACGCGCGCTGCAAGTGGACGAGGATCGCGTGGTGGAGGAATTCGAAGGCCTCTCGATGCGCGAATGCGACGAAGCGAGGGGCCGCGGCGGACTCACTCTGGACAAGACGGATCCGGGAATGGCCGATGCATCCGCAACTCCTACGAAAGGAACAGTCGCGCCATACGCCGGACGCGCCGGACACAGCACGCCATCGGGCCAGAGCGAGGGCAGTGTCGTGAACGTCACGAAGATCCTCGAACCCGCAAACCGGATCGCGATGCTTCGCGGTGAATTGATCCATGCGTGGCTCCGGCAGATTTCTTGGATCGAGGACGGACTGCCCGACGCCGTCGCCCTTGTGAAATCCACGGCGGACCTGACCGTCGCTCTCGACCGCACGCAAGTCGCAGCCTGGGCGCGACGCTTGATCGAGGAGATGCGGACGGACGGAACGGAACTCCATCGCACCTTTGCGAAGCCATCCGCCAGTGCCGGCGAAAGCATCGAGTTGTGGCGCGAGCGCGCGTTTGCCGTCCTGCGGAATGTGCAGGGACGGCCCGAAGTCCTGAGCGGCGCCTTTGATCGCGTGATGCTGTGGCGCGATACCAATGGAAAACCGCTCCGGGCCTCGATCATGGACTTCAAGACCGATCGCATTTCCTCGGCTGAAGAACGCGCCGGAATCGAAACACGCTACGCACCGCAGCTCGATGCCTACCGCGCGGCGTTGCGCCTGCTCTGCCCGCAACTGACCGAGACTTCCATCAGTGCCTCGCTCGTTTCTGTCTCCGCTTAGGACGATCAGTGCGCCCAGCAAACGCCACGCGTTTTACGCAAGAATCTCCTTCACCACGCGCCCACCCTGGTTATCGGTGAGGGAGACATCCGCGCCGTTGCGCTTGAAGGTCACCTTCGCGTGATCGAGGCCGAAGAGCTGCATCAGCGTCGCGTGGTAGTCGTGATGGTTCACGATGTCGGCGACGGCCTTGTGCCCAAGTTCATCCGTCTCGCCGTACGTGGTGCCACCTTTGAAGCCTCCGCCGGCGACCCACATCGAGAAGCCGTTCGTGTTGTGATCGCGTCCGACCACACTGCGCCCGCCGTCGTATTGGATGACGGGAAGGCGTCCCATTTCGCCGCCCCAATGCACGACTGTCGAATCGAGCAGGCCGCGTGACTTCAGATCTAGCACGAGGCCGGCGGCGGGTTTGTCCACGTATTTGCACGCGGCGGGCAGGCTGCCGATGATGCCCTTATGGTGGTCCCACGTCTGGTTGCCGGTGTAGAGCTGGACGAAGCGCACGCCGCGCTCGACGAGCCTGCGCGCGATGAGGCAGCGCGTGCCGAATTCCACAGTCGCGGGATCATCAATGCCATAGAGCCGCTTCGTCGCTTCGGTTTCGCCGCTGATGTCGAGCACCTCCTTCGCGGCGGTCTGCAATTTTGCGGCGAGCGTGTAGCTCGCGATGCGCGCATCGAGATCCGACTCGCCGGGATGGCGCGCGAGATGGCTGCGATTGAGCTGATCGAGGAAGCCGAGATAATTTCCCTGCGCCTCGCCGCGGAGATGCGGCGCGGGATCGAGATTCGGAATGCGCGGCTCCTTCGGCCGGATGACGGTGCCCTGGTATATCGAGGGCAGCCACCCATTGCTCCAATGCTCCACACCGAGCACCGGCAATCCGCGCGGATCGGTGAGCGCGACGAACGCGGGAAGATTCTGCGCCTCGCTGCCGAGCGCATACGTGAGCCAGCTTCCGAGCGTCGGGCGGCCACCGAGGATGCGGCCATTCTGCATCGCGTAGATGGACTGGCCGTGATTGCTCACGCCCGTCTGCATGCTGCGGATGACCGTCACGTCGTCCACGATGTTGGAGAAATGCGGGAGCAGCTCGCTCACCGGAGTTCCGCTTTGGCCGTAGCGCTGGAATTTCCACGGGCTCGCCATGAGCGTCGTGCTCGCGTGCGCGGCGTCGTCATACTTGATGTCGCCGGTGAATTTCTGGCCGTTGCGCTTGTCGAGTTCCGGCTTCGGATCGAAGAGGTCAATGTGGCTCGGCCCGCCCTGCATGAACATCGAGATCATCGCGCGCGCCCGCGGCTGGAAGTGCGGCTGCTTCGGCATCGTGTCGAAATGCCGCTGCTCCATGTCGATCGGCTTCGCGAGCAGGCCGTCGCGATTCAGCAGCCACGCAAGGCCGAGCGAGCCGATGCCGAATCCGCTGGTGGAGAGAAAGTGGCGGCGCGTGAGGCAGCCGCAGGGGTTTGGGTTCATGGGCGGTTTAATCTACGTAGAGAAACTGGTTCGAGGTGAGCAGCGCCTGGCAGAGCGTCGTGAGCGCGGCCATCGGGGGCTCGGCAGGTGGTGCCTCCTTGCCCTTTGAAGGCGGCGGGAGTTTCAGTGGGTTCGCCTGAAACAGTGTGGTCTGCTTTGCGAGAAATGCGGCGGAGTTTTTTGCGTCCGCATCCGACGGTGCGCGACCGAATGCGAGCTGCCACGCGAGCTTCACCTGCGCGGCGGTGTCGCTGCCCGCTTCCTTCGCGACGCGCTCGGCGAAATACTTCGACTGCGTGATCGCAAAGTCGCCATTCATCATCGCGAGCGACTGTGTGGCGACGGTCGAGGCGTTGCGCAGTTCGCAATTCGGCTCCATGCGCGGGAGGTCGAAGGCTTCGAGCATCCCGATCGGCTTCGTGCGGCGCATCTGGATGTAGAGGCTGCGGCGGAATTCCTCGCCATTCAGCGCCACATATTTTCCCGAGGGGCGACCCGCCGTGTCATTCGTGTCCACACCGACGACGATCTGCCCGTCCTCATCCGTCATGATCGGCACCGGTGCGCCGAACATCTTCAGGTTGATCTTTCCATTCACCACGAGCATCGCGTCGCGGATCGTCTCAGCTTCGAGCCGGCGCGAATTCATGCGTCCGAGCAGGCGGTTGTCCGGGTCGGTGCGATCCTTCTCCGCGCTGCGCACGGACGACTGCCGGTAGGCCGACGACGTGAGGATGAGCCGGTGCAATTTTTTCAGGCTCCAGCCCTGCGCGACGAATTCATTCGCGAGCCAGTCGAGCAATTCGGGATGCGTCGGGCGCTCGCCGATGTGGCCGAAGTCGCCGAGCGACGCGACGATGCCACGGCCGAAATGATGATGCCAAACGCGGTTCACGAGCACGCGCGTGGTGAGCGGGTGCTTCCCGTCCGTGAGGCTCTGCGCGAATGCGAGGCGGCGTCCGCTCGTCGCGAGCGTCGGCGCTTTCTCGGCGATCGCGCTCGGGTGGAAAGACGCGAGCACGGTGAGTTCGCCGGGCGTGACTTTTTCCTTCGGGTTCATCGGATCGCCGCGATGGAAAAGAAACGTCGCTGGCAGCGTCTTTGCGCCCACGGGCTCGTTGAGCACAGGGATGAATTTCTCCACCGTCTTGCGCTTGCGGATCTCAGCGGTCTTCTCGGTGAAGACCTTCAGCTCGGCCTCGTGCTTCGTGTTGTAGGTGCGGTCGTAGAGGTAAAGTGAGCCGCCGCTGAGCTGGTTGATCGTCGGGTGCTCCTTCAGCAGCTTGAGCTGCTCCGGCGTGCGCTTCGCCACCACCGTGCGGTACGCGGCGCGCAGCGGATCGCGCAGTTCTGCGGGCTTTTTCTCCAGCTCCCACGTGAGCACTTTCTCGATGAATTCGTCCTCCTTCACCTTGCGCGCATCATCCACGACCTTCGCCTCCTTCTCCACTTCCGCAGCCTGCGCACGCTCCGCGTCGGTCATCAGCGAGACGAGACGCGCGGCGGGCGTGCGCCAGGTTTCCGTGTCGAGCGCTGGCTCGAAAATCGCGCGCATCCGGTAATAGTCCGTCTGCGGAATCGGATCCAGCCGGTGGTCATGGCACTGCGCGCAGCCGACCGTCATGCCGAGCAGTGACGACGACACGACCTTGATCGTCTCTGCCACGACCGCATTGCGCGCGGTCTTCTGCTCCGCAGTCACGGCACTCGCCGTGCCATCCGGCACCATGCGCAGAAACGCGGTGGCCGTGAGCTTGTCCGTGTCCTCGGGCGTCAGGTTTTTGAACGGCTGCTTCACCATCTCATCGCCCGCGAGCTGCTCGCGGATGAATTGATCGAACGGCTTGTCCGCATTCAGCGAACGGATCACGTAGTCGCGAAATTGGTAAGCCCATGGGCGCACCGGATCGGCATCCGTGTAGCCGTCGGAATCCGCATAGCCCGCCACATCCATCCAGTGCCGCCCCCAACGTTCGCCGTAGTGCTCCGAGGCGAGCGCGCGATCCACCATGCGCTCGTAGGCGTCCGGCTTATCGTCAGCGAGAAATGCGGTGCGCTCCTCCGGCGTCGGCGGCAGGCCTGTGAGGTCGAGCATCACGCGGCGCAGCAGCGTTTCGCGATCCGCCTCGGGACTGAACGCGAGCCCCTTTGCCTCAAGTTTTGCGAGGAGAAAAGCGTCCACCGGCGTCCTCACGAGTGCCGCATTTTTCACCTTCGGTGCATCCGTCCGCTTGATCGGCTGGAACGCCCAAAACTCCCGCTCCTCCTCCGTGATGTAATACTTCGGCACCTCCGCAGGCTCCGCGCGCGCCGTCTTTGCACCTTGCGCGACCCACTGCTCGATCACCGCGATCTGTTCGGGCGTGAGAGGCTTCCCCTTCTCCGGCATCTCGCCGTGCTTCAGCACGAGCACGAGTTCACTTTTCGCCGCGTCGCCCGGCACGAGCACCGGGTCGCCGTCCTTCGTCTTCCCCATCAGCCGCCGCAGCCGCAAGTCCACGCCACCCTTCGGCTTCTCGCCCTCGCCGTGACACTGAAAGCAGTGCGTCTTCAAAATCGGCCGGACGTCGCGCTCGAAAGTCAGCTCCGCCGCGGCGGCATTCCACGCCAGCGCAGTGGTGAGCGATGCGAAGGATGCAAAAAATTGAGTCGGACGGATCATGCAAAATGGGGACGAAATGTGCGGGCGCGGGCGCCTTACAAATTCATCCCGTGTGAGCGCGTTCGTTAGAGGATGTCACACGCGACAGAAAGCCCGCGCGTGGCAGGCCATTCTCCGCAGCCAATCCGACAGGGCATTGTGGAACCATGTGGGCGACGCGACCACCCGCACGCCGCCGGAATCATGATATCGCAACGCCACGGAGGTTGCGCGCCGCGAAACCTGCGTGATACATGAACGAACGTGCGATACCTCAAGGCCACAATGATCTGCGGAGCCCTCACCGCGCTGCTGGTGGTGGGGCTTTTTGAAATGCACGCCTTTGCGCGTCTGGATGCGTCGCTCGCGCTTTTCCTCGACCGCCCGTCGCCGCCCATCGTCGAGCGCGGGCTCCAGTATTTCCTCATCCTGCTGCTTTCACTCGGAATCGCGTGGACGGTGATCGATCTGAACCGCGTCCCGCTGAAGCTCGGCATCGCGCTCGCGGCATTCGCGGAGACGGTGACGGCCACCTGGGTCGCGAATCTCCACGACGCGTATTTTTCGCCGTTCGCGAGCATCACCGCGATCCTCGTCGCGACGGGAGCCGCCTTCGCATTTGCGCAGAGCGCTGCCGGGCGCAGAAAGCGGATGCTCCAGCAAATGCTCGGCGACCGCGTTTCAAAGCGCACGTTTGCGAAGCTGGTGGATGGCAACATGCCGCTGAAGTTTGAAGGCGAGCTGCGCGAGGCCACGGTGGTCGTGTGCGAGATTTTCAACCACGAGGAACTTCTCGCGACGATGCACACGGACAACTACGTGGCGCTGACAAACTCCTTCCTCGAAAATGCCGCGGATTTCCTCGTCGAGCGCGGCGCATACCTCGACGAGTGCGACGGGGAAAGTCTGCGCGTCGTCTTCGGAACACCGCTGCCCGATTCGGAGCACGGACGCATCGCATGCGAGGCGGCGCTCGAACTCGCCTCGCGACTGGACATCGTGAACCGCGAGTGTCTCGACAAGTGGGGCAAGGTCTTCGACTGGCGGCTCGGCATCAACAGTGGCGAGATCATCTTCGCAGCCTACGGCTCGCGACGGCTCGGGGCGCTGAGCGTATCTGGCGAGCCGGTGGAATTTGCGCGCCGGCTCTGCGCGGCGAATTCGATCTACGGCACCCGCGTCCTCATCGGCTCGCGATCGTTTGCACTCGCCGAGGAGGCCATCGAGGTGCGTCCCATGGAACTCATCCAGCGCTATCCCGACGGCACGAGCCGCGAGGAAGTGTATGAGCTGATTACGCACAGGGATCAGCTCTCCGAGCCGCAGCGCGCGCGGCGTGATCTTTTTTGGAAAGGCGTCGTCTATTTTCGCGGGAACCTCCTCGACCGCGCGCTCGTGACCTTCATGGAGACACGCGAAAAATACGGCACGGACGGCGCGGTGGAATTCTACATCCGGCGCATCGAGCAGATGCAGGCAGGACTGCCCGCGCTCGGCTGGGCCAATTCGCGGCTGTGAGTTTTCGCCATGATTGAAACCACGAATTCACACGAATGGGCACGAATGAAGAGGCCGGCCAAAATGGATGCGCTCCTGCGCCTTCAACCCTCGGGTGATTGCCCGCAAGCGCAGCGCTCCCGCAGCGCTTCCCCATTCGTGTGCATTCGTGCCCATTCGTGGTTTCCCCCTCTGCGAAACGTAGGATGAAACGCGTCGAATATCCCGCCGCGATCCGCGCGCTCATCGCGGAACTGAAACGCATGCCCGGCATCGGCCCGCGCAGTGCGGAGCGAATCGCGCTCTGGATGGTGCAGGCGCGTGATGCACGGCCACGCGACATCGCGGCGGCGACCATCGCGGTTTGCGATCACATCCATGCGTGCCCGCAGTGCGGATTTTTCACGGCGGAGCCGCTGTGTGAATTCTGTGCCGCGCCCGACCGTGACAACGCGCTGCTCTGTGTCGTCGAGCAGCCGACGGACATCCTGCCGCTCGAACGCACCGGCGTCTTCCGCGGGCGCTACCATGCGCTCGGCGGGCGCATCTCGCCGCTCGATCACATCGGGCCGGACGATCTGCGCATCGCCTCGCTCATCTCGCGGGTGCAGGACGCACATTTTTCCGAGGTCATCCTCGCGCTCGGCACGGACGTGGAGGGCGATGCGACGGCGAACTACATCGCGGAACTCCTCCAGCCCTTTCCCGTCAGCGTCACACGCATCGCACAGGGCCTGCCCGCGGGCGGCGGGCTCGAACACGCGGATGAACTCACGCTGAACCGCGCGCTCGCCGGCCGCACGCGGCATGGCAAGGCGTAGCAATTTTCCGGCAACCGCGACAGCCGTGGGCTCGTATTAAAATGCTCCCATGAGCATCGCCCTCCACTGGTTCCGCCGCGACCTGCGGCTGACGGACAACACCGCGCTGAACGCCGCTCTCGCGGCACACTCGGAGGTCGTGCCCGTATATGTCGTGAGCGAATGGAGCGGCTCACACCACTGGTGCGGCGCGGCGCGGCAGGAATTCCTCTGCGGCTCACTGCAATCGCTGCACAGGAATCTGGAGGTGAAAGGCGGCAGGCTCATCGTGCGCAGCGGACGCGCGGACCTCGTGCTCGAAAAGCTCGTCCGCGAGACCGGCGCGAGCGCGATCTACTTTAACCGCGATCCTGATCCCTTTGGCCGCGAGATGGAGCGGCGCATCGAGGCGGTGGCGCAAAAGGCAGGCATCTCCGTTCACGGTCTCAAGGATGCGGCTGCACACGAACGCGATGAAGTGCTCACGGGCGAGAACCGTCCGTTCCGTGTCTTCACACCGTATGCGAGAGCGTGGAGCAAATTGAGCGAGCCAGCCGTCGGCAAAAATGTCGCGCGCATCGCGGTGCCCGCCCACCTAAAAGGCGAACCTCTCCCCACGCTCGATCGCTGGGGACTCACGTGCGGCGCGAAGATCATCGAACCCGGCGAAGCCGCCGCACGCAAGCGGCTCGCGCATTTTCTCGACGGCCCAATTTTTCTCTACGGACAAAGGCGCGACCTGATGTCCGAGGATGGCACCTCGCGCCTCTCGCAGGATCTCCGCCACGGCCTGCTCTCGATCCGCGAAGTGCTGTGCGAATGCCGCCGCGCGAGCGCGGAAGCGAAGACGACCACGGACAAGCAGGGCGTCGCGACTTTCATCAATGAACTCATCTGGCGGGAGTTCTACTTCCAAGTGATCTGGCATTCCCCGGACGTGCTGAAGCATGAGTTTCAAGAGGACACGCGCAGCCTCCCGTGGCGCGCGCATTGGCGGCCCGAGGATGAGAAAGCGTGGAGCCGCGATGCTGCTGCGAGCCGGGATTTCGACGCATGGCGCGAAGGCCGCACGGGCTTCCCAATCGTGGACGCCGGCATGCGCGAACTCGCTGCGACCGGCCACATGCACAACCGCCTGCGCATGATCACCGCGATGTTCCTCACGAAGGATCTCCGCATCTGGTGGATGCACGGCGAGAGCCACTTCATGCGCCTGCTCGTGGATGGCGAAATCGCGAGCAACAACGGCGGCTGGCAGTGGAGCGCGAGCACGGGCACCGACGCCGCACCGTATTTCCGAATCCAAAACCCGTGGTCGCAGACGAAGCGCTTCGATCCCGACGGCGCATACATCAAACGCTGGGTGCCCGAACTGCGCGATGTGCCCGCCGCGAAACTCTGCGAGCCGCCACCCGGCATCCCCATCGCAAAAGGCTACCCGCTCCCCATCGTGGACCACCATGCCGCCCGCGACGCCGTGCTGGAAATGTTTAGGATCGGAAAGCTGCAGCGCGGGAAGTGAACCGTCGCATCAGGACGCTCATCATCCATTCCGCCCTGTGACTGAATTGCTCCCTCGGCTACTGAGGCGGCAATGTCGGCGGCGGCATCGGCAGCTCGCGCTGAGCGGAATCAATCTCCCGGCCCTGGTTCGCTGCCGCATCCTTCTCCGCCTTTTGCTCTTCTCTCCACTTCCTGGCATCGACACGGTTCTGGTGTCGCTTGACACCCTGATAAATCTTCAACGGAGCCTTCGCGACAGCCAATGGTGCTCGCACCAATACGCAGCCTGCGGGCGCGAGCGTGACAACGACGACTGCGGAGAGACACAACAGCTTGCACGCGATTTTCTTCACAAGGCGAATCATCGGGCTCTCCCACGCGATCGTCAATCGCCGTAGCCCACACTACCGCCCACTCACAGCGCGCTCGACGAGGATCGCTGCGAGGCGCTGAGTCGCTTCATCGAGGGCGGCGACCGCTTTCTTGAGCGGCTGCGCAGCGCCGGTGGCGATGGCAGCTTCGACTCCGGTGACCCCTGCGGTGATCGCGTTCTTTTCCTCAGCGGAAAGTTCACTGCCAGCCTGCTCCAGCGCGATGCGCACGGCGGGGAGCATCTCCTGCGCTTTCAGTTTCGCCTCGGTGAAGACGCGGTCGTTCATGTCCTCGAAGGCGTGCTCCAGCGAGTCCTCCAGCATTTTCTCCACAGCCTCGTCGCTCACATCCACGGCGCTCGTCATCTCCACAATGCGCTCGCGGCCGGTCTTCGTGTCGCGCGCGAGCACGCGCAGGATGCCGTTCGCATCGATCTCGAACTGCACGCCGACGCGCGCGTGGCCCTTGGGTGCCTGCTCGAATTCGAGGTCGAATTTTCCAAGCTCCCAGTTGTCGCGCGCCATCTCGCGTTCGCCCTGGAGCACGCGCACGAGCATGGAGCGCTGGCCGCTTACTGCGTTTGTGAACATCTCGCCGCGCTTGATGGGAATGGTGGAATTGCGCGGGATGATGACGCTCATGATCCCGCCGAATGTCTCGATGCCGAGCGAGAGCGGCGTGATGTCGAGCAGCACGACATTCTGCACCGCGCCGCTGAGGATGCCCGCCTGGATGACCGCGCCGAGCGCCACGGCCTCGTCGGGATTTTGCGAGGTGTTTGCGGGCTTGCCGAAAATCTCCGCGACGAGTTTCCGCACGAGCGGCATGCGCGTCTGCCCGCCGACGAGGATGATCTCGCCGAGGTCCGCAGGCGTCACTTTCGCATCCGCCATGGCGCGCAGGCAATGGGCGCGCGTGCGCTCGACGATCGGCGCGGCGATGCGCTCCAACTCCTCGCGCGAAATTGAAAGAGAAACGCTCTCATTCCCCATGGCGAATGGAAGATCGACGAATGTCGCCTCGCTTTCCGAGAGCCGATGCTTCGCCTCGACTGCCAGCTCGCGCAGGCGAGCAAGCAAGCCGGACGGCAGGGGCGGCTCGCCGTATGGATCCACTTCCCCCGTTGCCCCGCCCGCCGCATCCGTCATCGCGGCAAAGTCCGGCACGCTCCGGCGAAACACCTCGACGAGATGCGCGGTCAGCGCGGCGTCGAGGTCATCGCCGCCGAGGCGCGTGTTGCCATTCGTGGAGAGCACGTGGAAGACGCCGTCGCTCAGCTCGAGGATCGAAATGTCGAACGTCCCGCCGCCAAGATCATACACGGCGATCTTCGAGCGCTCACCCAGACGATCCAATCCGTAGGCCAGCGCGGCGGCGGTCGGCTCGTTCACGATGCGCTCGACGGTGAGCCCGGCAAGTTCGCCCGCACGCTTCGTCGCGTTGCGCTGCGCGTCGTTGAAATACGCGGGCACGGTGATCACCGCGCGCGTGACCGGTTCGCAGAGCGCCAGTTCAGCGTCGGTGCGGAGCTTCTTCAGGATCTCAGCGGCGATTTCCTCCGGCGCACGGTTCACACCGCGCGAACGGATCGCCACCGGATCTCCCCTTTCACCCGCAAGGCGGTACGCCACATCGTCCGCATCTTCGCCCACGCGCCGCCCGATGAAGCGCTTCGCCGAGTAGATCGTATTTTCCTGATCCACCGCGCGCATCCGCACCGCGGGCCTGCCGACGAGCGGTTCTCCGGTTATCGGAAAATGCACTACGGACGGCGTGAGCCGCTCGCCATTCCCATCGGCGAGCAGGATCGGGAAGCCCGCCTCCATCACGCCGATGAGCGAGTTCGTAGTTCCGAGATCAATTCCGACAATCGCTGACATGCCCTCACCGTGGAGCCGCGCCGCCCGTGTGAAAAGCGCGATGTTTTCGCTTTGCCGCGAGGCATCGTTGCGACTGAATCACCGCCCCTGATGCGAATTCTCGACCGATACGTCCTGCGAAGCTTTCTCGAGCCGTTCCTGCTCTGCTTCCTCGGCTTCCTCGGCATCCTCACCATCTTCGATTTCTACGATAATCGGAACGACTTCATCGAAGGCTCCGCACGCCTCTCACTCATCGGGATCTACTACGTCCACCAGCTCCCGCGCTTCGTGCTGCTGAGCATGCCCATGGGAGTGCTGCTCGCGCTACTCTACAGCCTGAGCAAAATGTCGCGCTCGAACGAAATCATCTCGATGCTCGCCACTGGCCGCAGCGTGCCCCGGCTGCTGCTGCCGCTTTTCGCCTTTTGCGCGCTCCTCACCGGTGCCTGCGTGTGGCTGAACTACGAACTCGCGCCGCGCGCGGATCGCTCGCGCAAGGAGGACGTGGGCCGCATCCGCTTCGGCGAATCCGAGATCGAAAAGATGCGGTTCATCGCCGGCCACCTCACGAAGGATCGCCAGACGAACCGCCTGTGGTTCGCCGCCGTCACCCGTCCGAATGTGGACGCGCTCGGCGAAGTCCACATCACGCAGCTCGATGAAAATGGCCAGCCCGTCACCCGCTGGTATGCGCATGAGGCATCGTATGACGCCCGCACCGGTGACTGGGGCCTCACACTCGGCAAGCAGGTGGATTTCGACGCCGATGGAAATGTCGCCGCCATCACCGACGACTGGTCGCACGCGACCGGGGCAGCCGGCACCCGCATCATGAAAGGATGGAGCGAGACCCCATTTCGCATCACCAGTTCGCGCATGGATGCCGAGCAGCTCAGCGTCCCCGAGCTTCGTGAATACCTTGCCTCGAATGCCGACTTTTCCGAGGCGCAGCTCGCACCCTTCCGCACCCACCTCCAGCACCGCTGGGCACTGCCCTTCACTTGCTTTGCAGTCGCATTCATCGCCGCGCCGCTCGGCATCGTCTTCTCCCGCCGCGCCGTGCTCGCATCGGTGGCGGGCAGCATCTTCATCTTCTTCATCTTCCTCTTCCTCATGTTCTTCTTCCTCGCGATGGGAAAGGGGAACCACCTTTCACCCCTCGTCGCCGGCTGGACTCCGGACGCCGCGCTCATCGTCATCGGCCTCTACCTCATCTGGCTCCGCACCACAAACCGCGAAGCCTTCAAGTTTTTCTCCCGTAAAAAATGACCAACGACTGGACCATCCAAAGCCGCTCCCTCCACTGCGCCACCACCGGCGCAGAGTTCTCCGAGGGCGAATATTTCTACACCCTCCTCTACGATGAAAAGGCCGGCTTCCGCCGCGAAGACCTCTGCGAGGAATCCTTCAAGACCCGCCCCGAGAAGCCCGCGCCATTTTCCTTCTGGCGGTCGAAATTCGAGCCCCCGCAGGCCGCACCGCCCGAAGCCGTGAGCAAGCAGACCGCCGAGGATCTCCTCCGCAGCTACATGATGGAATCCGGCGTCGAGCACTCGAACGCCCGCTACATCCTCGCCCTCATGCTGGAACGCAAACGCATCCTCCGCGAAGTCGAGGTAAAGCGCAGCGCGGACGGCTCCCTCACCCGCATCTACGAACGCGCCAAGACCGGCGAAGTCTTCATCGTCCCCGACCCCGAACTGCGCCTCGACCAAGTCGAGCAAGTCCAGATGCAAGTCGCCGGCCTCCTCGGCGGACCGCCACAGACCCGCATCATCACGGAAGCCACCGCAGCCACCGCAGTCTCCACACCGGCATCATCCGAGCCCGAAGTCTCCTCACCTTCGTAACGCCGAGTCCTGCACGCCGCGCGTGGACCTGGGTGCGCAGAAAGTCAAAATGCAGACAACGGAAGAAAAACGGACGCGGATCGCCGGCTGGCATTTGCGCGCGGGCTGCCTATCGTGGCAGCCTTCATGAAAATGTCCGCCTCCCTTCCGCTAGTGGATGTCGAGAAGTACGTCCCGGCGGCGATCACGGTGGTGCGGCGTTCGCAGGGGTGGCCGGGGCTTTTCCTCCAGGAGCGGCGCGGAGGCTCAGGGCAGGTGGACTACGTGCCGGGCATCCGGCAGCACGTCTTCTACTATTTTCTCAAGCCCCTGCGCAGCGACGTCGTCGTGGATGGCGAGGTGAAAAAGGTCGTCTATCGCGCGGGCGAGGGGCGCGTGACGCCTGCGGGCCGGCCCGTGTCCTTCCGATGGACGGGCGAGGTGCAGATATTGATGCTCGGCTTCGAGCCGTGGTTCTTTGAGCGCATCGCGGCAGAGCTCGGCGGCAGCTCCGCGCTCCACGGCGCGGCGAATATCCGCAAGCTCTCCTCCGATCATCCCGCGTGTGTACTCATGCGCGCCATCGCGGGCGAATTGGAGGCCTCGCCGGGTTCTTCATTGGTCGCAGAGGGGATCGCCCGGGCCATCGCCGTGCATCTCCTCCGCGAATACCAGCAGCTTCCCGCCCGCAAGCCCGCCGATATCGCGCCACCTGTCGCCGTATTGCGCGCGGTCGAGTTGATGCGCCGTCGCATGGCCGAGCCACTCTCGCTGGAGGAGATCGCGCAAGCTGCGGGACTCAGCCCGTTCCATTTTGCCCGCCAGTTCAAGACCGCGACCGGCCACCCGCCGCACGACTACCTCATCCGCCTCCGCGTGGACCGCGCGCAGGAAATCATGCGCCGTGAGCGCGGCTGGACGATGGCCGCAGTCGCGCAGGATGCGGGCTTCTCCGATCAAAGCCACATGGCGCGGCATTTCAAACGCGTGCTCGGGGTGACACCGTGGCAGTTTGCCGATGCAAAGACGGGGTGACACCCTAGGAACTGGATAGTGGCTCCATGATCTGCTTTCCCAGGGCGTTTCCCAGGGCGTTTCCTTGGGCTGGCTTGAGATGGTATTACTCCGGCGATTAAACAGATGGCAGTCTCATTTTTAATCTTAATCCTAATCCTAATCTTAATCTTAATCTTAATCGTCCGAGCGGTGAGATTAAGATTAAGATTAGGATTAAGATTAAGATTAAGGACGCGTTGCCACTTGTTTTGTAGCCGGCCCCGGCTCCCACCGCCTTCGCCCTGCGCCCGGCAAGGATGCCGGACGCGGCACGCTGGAAGCGCGCGCTCCCATTTTCCAGCGCGCCTCCGCACGGGTTGCGGATGCCGCATGCACGGAAGGTGACTTTTTACACAGCCTATAAGGT
>JBBRPQ010000025.1:0-71448 GCA_038227825.1 Chthoniobacterales bacterium | reverse complement strand
GAGGCGATGCTGCGGCACTTCATCCAGAAGGTCCACGGCAAGCGCACTCTTTTCAAACCACGCCCGCGCGTTGTCATCGCGGTGCCCTCGGGCATCACGGAGGTCGAGAAACGCGCGGTCAAGGAATCGGCTTTGCACGCAGGCGCGCGCGAAGTCTATCTCATCGAGGAGCCCATGGCCGCCGCCATCGGTTGCGGACTCCCCGTGCAGGATGCGGCAGGCAACATGATCATCGACATCGGCGGTGGCACCACCGAGGTGGCCTTGATCTCGCTCTCCGGCATCGTCTTCAGCAGGAGTGTTCGTGTCGCGGGCGATGAGCTCGACGAGGCGATCATTCAATACATGAAGCGGGCCTACAACCTGATGATCGGCGAACGCACCGCCGAGGACATCAAAATCAAGATCGGGAGCGCCTACCCGATCGAGAAGGAGACGACCATGGAGGTCAAGGGAAGAGACCTCGTGGCAGGCCTGCCAAAGACCCTGAGCGTGACCTCGCAGGAAATCCGCGAGGCGCTGCTGGAACCGATTTCCACCATCGTGGATAATGTTCGCGTGACCCTGGAGCGCTGCCCGCCCGAATTGAGCGCCGACCTCGTGGACCGAGGCCTCGTGCTCGCCGGCGGCGGCGCACTCCTGCGCGGTCTGGACCGTCTCCTCAGTGAGGAAACGGGACTGCCCGTGCATATCGCCGAGGATCCGCTCAGCGCAGTGGCCGAAGGAACCGGCCGCGCATTGAGCGAGATGAAATTCCTCCGGCAGGTCACCGCGACGGATCGGCAGTGGCGGAACTGATCCGCCGACCGCCCCGATGACTGAGAGCCCACAGGCACCCGCGCTGAAAAAGCCGCGGCTCAGCGACGCTGCGATCCTTGATTGTGCCCCGTTTGCGACATTTTACGGGGGGCATAAGCGATGAATTCCCGGCACGCAAATCTGATCGCCATCGGCGCATTCGTCGCCGCGCTTACGGTGGTCTTTATCCTAAGTCCGCATAACCGGCAAAAACTGCAGAGCGCATTTCTGGGCATGGTATCGCCATTTTTAAAAAAGGGCTCCGAGGTCGATTCGCGATGGAAAGGCTACCGTTCGGGCTTGAAAAAAATCGACGATCTCGAAACTGAAAACCAGCGCCTGAAGGTGGACAACGATCAGTTCCGCGCGACGAATCAGGCACTGCGCGGCGTAGAGTCCGAGAACATCCGTCTAAAGGCCGCCCTCGGCTATCAGGATACCTCCCCTTTCACTCTGGTGCCCGCACGCGTCATCGGTCGCAGTCCGTCGAATTGGTGGAGCACCGTGATCATCGACAAGGGTTCGCAGGATCTCGTGGACATCGGTCTCGCCGTCGTCACCCCAGATGGGCTCGTCGGCAAAGTCATCAGCCTCAGCCCTCATTCGTCCAGCGTCCTCCTCATTTCGGATGAGAACTGCAAGGTGGCCGGTTCCGTCGAGAGCTCGAAGGAACAGGGAATCGTACGGGTGGAAGTGCATGGCCAGCGCACTTCAAATAGCATCCAGCCGACGATGACGCTCAATTTCCTCACGCGATTTGCGCCACTCCGCGCGGGGCAGAGAGTACTCACAAGCGGGGCCGGGGGCATTTATCCTCCGGAGATTCTCATCGGGCAGATCTCCGAATTCAAATCTCGCGAATTGGACGGTCAGGCGACCATCGAACCATCGGTGGACATCGCCGCACTGTCTGATGTCTTCGTGATCACTGGCAAGAAAGGAGCCGCGAAGGCACTCTGATCCATGGTCACCCTGCTTTTCATCGTCGCGATGTTCGTGGCATTCGTGTTTCAGCACTTCAGTGGCGCAGTGCCCGGCTTTGGCAGCCAGATCCTCCTCCTGCCAGTCATTTTTCTCAGCGGTGCAGCGACGCTTCCCGTGTGGAGCATGCTATCCCTCGCCTTCATCGCAGGCCTCATGTGGGACTGCATGCACAGCGTGATCATCGACGGCAGTGCGGACTTTCCATTCGGAGGCACCATCGCCCTCTACGCCGTGATCGGTTCGCTGATGAATGGCCTGCGTCCCCTCTTCCTCCGCGGCTTGTGGCAAATCCACGCAGCCTTCACCGGGGTGCTCACCTCGCTGCTGGTGCTCGTGGAATACATCATCATCACATTCCGCCGTGAACCGTTTGCGCTCATCTGGCCGCGCGAGGTATGGATCCGGATCGGCGGCAGCGGTCTCGTAGCCGCCATCATGGCAGTGCCGATTTTTCTGTTTCTGACGTGGGCGAGCCGCCGCGCCGGACTCTTTCAACCGATGCGCAACGCGATCTGACGATGATTACGATCCGCCGAATCCTGAAGATGCGCGCCCTTTCGAGCACCGCGATCCGCGTGTACGTGCTCGCTGCATTCATGATCGGCATGCTCGGCGTGCTCTCTGCAAAGCTGTGGCACGAACAGTTTACCAATTCGAAGAAATGGACCGACCGCCTTCGGAAAAGCTCCTCGGTCACCGTCCGAATCCCGAGCGTGCGCGGTGAAATCCGCGACCGCAACGGCGTCACGCTTGTGGCAAACCGTTCCAGCTATTGCGTGGATTTTTACCTCCAGCAAATGGTGAAAGGCTACAGCGAGATGAATGATGGCAACATGCCGCTCGCCAGCTACAGAACCACTCGCGACGGCATGCTCAAGAACGTTTCGGTCCCGGATATCGTGGAGATCGTCAACCAGGCGATCATCCCACGATTCGCGAATCTGGAGCTAGCCCGAGACTACGCCGCCGGTCAGTTGGAACGCCACTTCCGCACGAATGAGCAAGTGCCTTACAGCTACATTGAGGACGCGGATTTTCCGACCGTCGCAAAAATTTCCGAGAACGACATGGGGCTGCCCGGCGTTGAGGTCTCATTGCGTCCCGTCCGGCAATACCTGTATGGCTCACTCGCCGCGCACATTCTCGGCTACGTCGGTGCGCCCGAAGACATCAACAAGCTGCCCGACATCAATCAGTTCACCTACTATCAGCCGGACGTGCAGGGCCGCACGAATGTCGAGAAGGCATTTGACCAGTGGCTGCGTGGAAAACCCGGCAGGCGCATCCTCGAACGCACTGCAAAGAACAAAATCGGACCGGAACTTTCGCGCGAAGAGCCGACGCCCGGAGCGAATGTCTATCTCACGATCGACGCGCGCATCCAGACCATCGTCGAACGAACGCTCAATCAGGCAGGCGTGGGCCGCGCTGCTGTCGTGGTGGTGGATCCCAACAACGGCGACGTCCTCGCGATGGCCAGCGTGCCGAACTACGACCCGAATATTTTCATCCCGAAGATCAGCGCCGAGGACTACCAGAAGCTCGACGACGATGAGACGGATCCGCTCGTCAATCGTGCGGTGCAGTCATTCGCGCCGGGCTCGACCTACAAAATCGTCTCGGCACTCGCGGGCTTCCTGCAGGGATTTGAGATCGAAAGAACTTACGTCTGCGCCGGAGGAGTCACAGTCGGGAACAAGTTCATGAAGTGCGGTGCCGGCCATGGCCCGATGAATCTTGCCAATGCTCTCAAGCGTTCGTGCAACAGCTTTTTTTACAATTGGGGCAATGCTACCAAGCTCATCAATTTCGAGAGGGTCGGCGATGCGCTCGGTCTCGGCATGAGATCAGGCCTTCCGCTCAGTGCAGAAAGCCCGGGCACACTTCCCGGCCCGAGATGGCTCGCCGCGCAGGGGCAGTCCGCCCTCGTGGATAACTGGGGCCACAAGGCGAACACCGCCATCGGCCAGGGTTCCGTGCTGGCCTCTCCGCTGCAAATGGCAATGGTCTGCTCGACCATCGCAAATGGAGGCAAGGCATTTTACCCGCGCCTTGTGTCGCGCCTTGCGGATTCTGCGGACAACGATGTGCGGGATGATCAGGGAAATCTGATCGTGCCGGTCGAACCAAATATGCGGACGAATCTCCGGGATATGGGCTTTGGCGCGGCGCAAATCGCGGCGATCCGCCAGGGAATGTGGAAGGTGGTGAACGAGCAGGGCGGCACCGGTGTGAAGGCCCGCATCAAAGGCGTCGAAGTCGCCGGGAAGACGGGCACTGCGCAGTTCTGGCGCACGACTGGCAAGGATGAACGGGGGCACCCGATCCGCGAGAAGGACAATCATGTGTGGTTCATGTGCTTCGCGCCATTCAAGCAGCCGAAGTATTCGATCGTAGTGATGATTCAGGGTGCAAGATCGGGCGGCGGCGTCGCTGCACCCGTCGCACACAAGATCCTCACCGAATGCCTCGCACTCGAAGGCGGTTACACCCCGAAAATCGCGAAGATGGATCCCATCCACGGAAACCTCGCGCAGATTTCCGATATCAACCTCAAGGAGGACGGCAGTCTCGCCACTCTTGTTGCGAGCACCTTTAAGGGAGCAGACCAGAAGCCCGACCCTGCCGCAGCAAGCGCGGATGAAGAAGCCTCCGGCCACACCGACGCACCAAATTCACTCTCTGGAGCACGCATAAGGACCGCAGCAAAACCCGACCTCCGCGAAGCTTCCGATGCACGCGGCCATGTGACGCCAGGTGCGTCGAGGCCCACGCTCTGGCAGCGCATTTTTACAAACGGAAACAAGCCCATGTCATCCCCCACCCCTATTCCTCCAGCCCACCGATAGATCTCAACCTCCAGTGCTAACCAAACTCGCTCAAACAACCTTTTCCCTAATCAACAAAGTGAAACGACTCATCGGACTCGGACCTCGCCAAACTGGCAACAAACTCATCATCACCGTCGAAAAACTGGAGAAACGCGTAGCGCTCCTCGAGAACGGCATCCTCGAAGAATACAACGTCGAGCGCGCCAACGAACGGAACATCGTAGGCAGCATTTTCAAAGGCCGCGTGCGCAACATCGAGCAGGGCCTCAAGGCCATGTTCGTGGACATCGGCTATGAAAAGAATGCCTTCCTCCATTTCTGGGACGCACTCCCGGCAGCCCTCGATGCCGGCGTCGAGGAAGTCGAGCGCACGAACAAAAAGCAGAAGCAGCGCATCACCTCGAAGGACATCCCGAGCATCTACCCCGTCGGCAGCGAGGTGCTCGTGCAGGTGACGAAAGGCCCCATCAGCACGAAGGGGCCGCGCATCACCACGAATATCAGCATGGCGGGACGCTTCCTCGTGCTCATGCCCTTCAGCGACCAGTGCGGTATCTCACGCAAAATCGAAAACCCGAAGGAGCGCGAACGCCTGCGGAAAATCCTCCGCGAACTCAGTGTGCCGGAAGGCATGGGCGTCATCATTCGCACCGTGGGCGAAGGCCAGAAGGCGCGCTATTTCATCCGCGACGTCGCCTACCTCATCGAACAGTGGCGGAGCATCGAGGAAAAGATGAAGCAGAAATCTTCGACCGCGTGCGTCTTCCAGGAACCCGACCTCGTCGAGCGCACCGTGCGCGATTTTCTCACGGACGAAATCGAGGAGGTCGTGTGCGACGATCAGAACAGCGTCGCCCGCATGCAGGAAATGGTCGGCCAGGTGAGCAAGCGCAGTGTCTCGCGCATCACGCACTACAAGGAACCCGTGCCAATCTTCGAGCGGTTCGGCATCCAGAAGCAGATCGAGGACGCTTTTCACCGCCAGGTGTGGCTGAAGTGCGGCGGCTATATCGTGATCGATGAGACCGAGGCGCTCGTCGCCGTGGACGTGAATACCGGTCGCAACAAGGGCGCGCGCGACGTGGAGAAGACCATCTTCACCACGAACATGGAGGCCGTGGATGAAATCGCGCGGCAGCTCCGCCTGCGCAACATCGGCGGCCTGATCATCGGTGACTTCATCGACATGAAGAGCCGCAAGGATCAGCAGATGGTCTATCAGCGCATGCGCGACTGCCTGAAGCGCGACAAGGCGAAGACCCACGTCCTGCCCATCTCACCGCTCGGCCTCATGGAAATGACGCGCCAGCGTGCCCAGGAGAGCATCAGCGGCTCCGTCTTCCAGTCCTGCCCGTATTGCAATGGGCGCGGAAAAGTGAAGACCCCGATGAGCATGAGCGTGGAGATCCAGCGCGAGCTGCATCGCGTGATGAAGTACTACGTGGACGTCCACGAGGTGCGCGTGCAACTCCACCCTCACGTGCTCGAACGTCTCCGCAAGGAGGACGAGGAACTGCTCGTCGAGATCGAGCGCAAGTACGCCGGCAAACTCACCTTCCGTCCCGACCCGGCATACCATCACGAAAAATTCAGCCTCCACGATGCGAACACCGGCGCGGAGATGAAGATCGTCTGACCTCCGCAATCAGCGTCCGAGCCGCTTTCTAATCCGCGCCGCGATGCGCTCCTTCAGCGGAGCCTTCACGGCCTGCGGCGGCTGGAGCAGCCAGATATTTGCAGCACGCGGCGACCGGAATAAATCCTCCGGTGCCGCGTGCTTCACATCGAGGCCCGGCACCGGATCGATACCCGCCTTTCGCAAGACATGCGTGACGAAGGCCGAGCAGAACAGCGACTGTGGACGCGCGAGCGGATTCGGCTTTGCGCGCATCGTGGGCCGGCGCATCGCGACCAGCGTGCCCATGAGTTCACGCAGCGAATAGCGGATTCGGCCCGCCACCATCTCCAGCGATTCACGGAGTACCGCGGACGTCTCATCCGCCCCGAGTCCAAAATCGAGCACTGCCAGCACCGGGTAACTTTTCCCGCAGCAGAATTTTTCAATCCTGTTCTCCTGCACACCGAGGCGGATATTTTTCCGATGCACCTCAAGGTCGCTCTCGAAAACCCAGTGCTGCCCGTCGTGCCGCATCCCCTGAAAAAGGAACGCATGGGACCACAGGCTGGACTCGCGCCCGTCATCGAGGCCGCGCTGCAAATGCTTGATGAGCCTGCTCACCACATCCGCCCCGCCCGCAAGGCCGATGCGACCCGGCGCAGCGTAGGTGTGAATGAATTCGCGATTGGAAATCCCGGAGACTGTCTGGGGCTGAAGCATAGCTCATCTATTCGCGACAGCCTGAAGCGACAAGCCCCGCCCGCAGGACTATTCCAACTCATACCATCTCGCAGGGAAAAGCGGACTCTTCGATGCCAGCGGCGAATGCGTGTAGGCGTGGGCGGAAGCCCGCGTCCGCGCTCTACCGAGCGCGCCTGCAATCCAAAGCGAGCCGTCCGGTTGATTTTGCGAGATGGTATCACAGGTCATATTCGGACGCCGCAAAGTGTACACAGGATTGTGACATTGCGCCGCTTGCCGAGCCGGAAGAAGGCGGCACACTGCGCCCGCTTTTCATGAGCAAAACCACCAGCAAGAAAATCCTGGTCGCAGAGGACGAAGAAGATGTCCGGCGGCTCGTCTGCAACAGCCTGAAAAACGCGGGCTTCGTCACGCTCGAAGCCGCCGACGGCCCCGGCGCACTCGAAACCGCCCGGACCCAGCTCCCCGCAGTCCTCATCCTCGACCTCATGCTCCCCGGCATGCAGGGCCTCGAAGTTTGCAAGGCGCTCAAGAACGGTGCCGAGACGAAAGGCATCCCCATTCTCATGCTCACCGCCAAGGCCGAAGAAGTGGACCGCATCGTCGGCTTCGAACTCGGCGCGGACGACTACATGACGAAGCCCTTCAGCCCGCGCGAACTCGTCCTCCGCGTCCAGAGCATCCTCCGCCGCACCTCCGGCCAGCCGCCCGAGGACGCCATCGTGAAGCTCGGCGAAATCACCCTCGACCGCACCCAGCACAAGGTCGCGGTGAAAGGCAAACCGCTCGAATTGACCGCGACCGAATTCAAACTGCTCGCCACTTTGATGGAGCGCCGCGGCCGAGTGCAAAGCCGCGACGTGCTGCTCAACGACGTGTGGAGCTACGACAGCGTCATCGACACCCGCACCGTGGACACCCACGTCCGCCGCCTGCGCGAAAAGCTCGGCAAAGCCGGCAGCCACGTCGAGACCGTGAGAGGCTTCGGCTACCGCATGGCGAATATCCAGTAGCTCCGCGCATTTTTGCAGCAGACTACTTTCTGAAGGCACCCAGAGTGCGTCCGTCGGTGGCGCTCCATACACGGAGGACGCCGTCCTGCCCGCCCGCGACCACGATTTTTCCGTCGGCGCTCACAGCGGCGGATTGCACAAAATCAGCGACTTCGGAGAAGGCGCGCGCTTCCTTCCCGTCGAGGCCCACGAGGCGCACCTTGTTGTCACCGGAGCTGGTGAGGACCTGCTCTCCTGCGCCGACGAAATGCACCGAGGTGACCTCCTTGTCGTAGCCTTCGATGTTCTTCCTCCGGTCGCCGGTCGCGGCGTCCCACACCTTCACCACATTGTCCGCTCCGGCGGTGGCGAGCGTGCGGCCATCGAGGCTCCATGAGATGCCGAGGATGTGATGCGTGTGGCCCTCGAAGGACTTCACGACCTTGCCGGAGGCGAGGTCTATGACTCGCGCGATTTTGTCCGCTGCGCCGGAAGCGAGGAATTTGCCGTCGGCGGAAAAATCGAGGGCGAGGACGGCGTCGGTGTGGAGGTTGGGAAAGTCGCGGGCAAATTTCACCGTCGCGGATTGCGGAGTCTGCGCGCTGGTGCTGCCGCTCTGCACGTCGAGAATTTTGATCTCCCCGCCGCGCGAAGGCTCGCCACCGCCGATGGCGAGAAATTTTCCATCGGGTGAAAATGCGAGGGCGTTCACGCGATCGGTGAAGGGCGATGCACCGGTGTCGCTGCCGATGGTGCGCTCCAGCCTCCATGCGGGCGCAAGGCTCCACGCAAGCGAAGTGCCTGCGCTCTCCGTGGAGGTGAGTTCGCCATCCGCTGAAAACGCAAGCGCGGTGATGGTGGTGGCGTGGCCATTCAGCACGGCGATGGGAGCGCCGGTCTCCGCGCTCCACGTGTGGATGATTGTGTCATCGCCCGCGGTCGCGACCATGGTGCCATCCGGTGAAAATGCGGCGGCGCGGATCGACTGCTCGGCAGCGGTGGCAGCGGTGCGCGCGGCGGCGAGCGCGTCCTCAGCCTTCTTGCGCAATGCCTCGGCAGAGTCCACGGCGGACTTTGCCTCCGCGAGCGCGGCGTTCGTCTTTTCCTGCTCAGCCTTGGAAAGCTTCACCTCGTTCTCGGCAGCATCCTTGCTCGTGGTCGCCTGCTTTGCCGCTTCCTCCGCAGCCGTGAGGGCCTTCGCGCTCGGCTCGACTTTGTCCGCGGCCAGCTTGCGAGCAGCTTCACGCTGGTCGCGATCGGCGCGGGCCTTCGCCGCGGCCTGGAGCGCGGCGGTGGTGTCGGCGAGAAGCTTGTTCGCATCCACAGCGACGGGGGCCTTGAGCGCGTCGGTCGTGGTGGTCGCGAGCTGCGCGGCCTTTGCCACCGTGTCCTGCAAGGTGGCTTCGGCCTTCTTCAGCTCGGCATCGGCATCGGCGAGCGTTTTGTCGAGCGCGGCCTTCGCGGTTTTCGCATCGGCGACTACCTTCTCCTTCGCGGCGAGTCCCTGCTGCTTTGGCGCGACGGCCTCGGCGGATTTTTTTGCGCGCTCCTGCGCGGAGGTGAGCGCCTTCTGCGCCGTGTCCACCGCGGCCTTGCGGAATGCGACGGTGCCGGTCGCGACTTGCATCGCGCGGTCGCGCGCAGCGGTGAACTCAGTCGCAAGCCGGTTCCCACGCAGCTCGGCGATGACCTTGCCATCGGCACCCGCGAGCTTCGCGACATTTCCCTCGATGGTGATCGTGCGCTGGCCGTCGGCGCGCGAAATCTTGGCGTCGGTCTTCGCGACTGCGGGCTCCTTCGCAGGCCTGCCCTCGATGGAGGCCCGCCGCCACAGCTTCACCTCGCGGTAGCCGCCGGATGCCATGAGCGTGCCATCCTGCGAAAATGCGAGCGCGTTCACCTGGTCGCGATGCGCGGCTTCATTCGCGACGAGCCGGCCGGTGGGGACGTGGTAGATGGAGACGCGGTTCGCACGCGAGCACGCGGCGAACTGTCCATCCGCCGTGATCGCCGTGGAAAAAATCGCGCCGATCGTATCGGGCACCGGCTGCCACGCGATCGTCCGCTCGCTCCTGCCCGTGGACTTTGCGCCCTGGTCGATCCAGAGCCGGAGCAGTGCGAGCTGCGTCGGCGTGAGGTTCTTCGCCTTCGCCTTGTTGTCGCGCGGCGGCATTTTCAAATCGTCGTCCTGATGTGCCGCGGCCTGCAGGAGCAGACTCTCCGCGCCCTTGCCGGGCTTCAGCGAAGAACCGGTGTCGCCGCCTTTGATCATCAGCTCCGCCGACTCCATGTTCAGGCCACCCTTCGTCGTGGTCTTGCAGTGACACGAGAAGCAGTTGTCGCGGAGGAAGGGCGCGACCTCCTTTTCAAAATCCACAGTCGTCGTGCGTGTGAGCGACGCGATCTCCAGCGGTGCGGCGGATACTTCGCGAGCGAGCACGCAGGGAAATGCGACAATGGATGCAAGCAGCAGGCGTTTCATTGGATCGAGATGCGGATAGGCGCGGAATAGACGGTCAGCGTGACGTCCTTCTTGCCGTATTTGCCCTTGGTCTGAGTGGAGAAATAAATCGTGCTCTCCCCTGCCGGGAGCTTCAGCGCCTTGAGGTCGAACGAAGCCGTCACAGCCGCGGCCTTCGCATCCACATCAATTTCCTTCAGCGCTTCCACGCCCGCGATACCCGCGGCCTTCAGCTTCAGCGCTTCTTTGAATTCCCCGCTGCGCGTGATCTTCATCGGGATGTCGAGCTTCGTATCCTTCGCCGCCTGCCACACCTTGTCTTCTGAGGCCTCAATTCGGATCGGCGCGGGTTCGGCACCATTCACCGCGATGCAAAAATCCGCCGTGAGCCGCGAGGGCACGGCATCAATGTTGTAGTCCGCCACGCCCCAGAGAACAGCGCCACCCGATGCCACGTGCTGCATTTCCTTGCCGCCGATTTTCGCCTTGCCGATGACGTGGATCACCACAGAACTTTTTGCGGGTTTTTCACCGGCGGTCAGCAGCAGGAGGCCATCCGTTTTTCCCTCGGCGATTTTCGTCGGCACGCACTTCACGCCGTCCGGCAGGTTCGCAGCGCTCAGTTCGATTGCGCCGGAGAATCCATCCCTGCGAATCGCAAGCACCTTCACCGCGGTCGTCTCGCCTCCACGCAGCAGCACACCGCGCGGGGCCGCACTGCGATCGTCCTTTTTCGCAGCCGGCGGCGGCGGCTCCACGAGTGCGACGAGCCGGAAATCCGGCGTCTCTTTACGGATCGCGAGGCGATACGTGCTTGCGGGATTGCTGCGCGTCGCGCCGAAGAGATCGCTCACCGACACGCGATACGTGCCGTCGTCCTTCGCCTCGAATCGGAACGCGGGATCGTTGCTCAGCGTCGTGAAGCGCTTGCCGCCCGGGTCCGCGTCGGAGGCATACACTTCTTTGATGTCCGTGCCCTCTCGCTGCACGAGCAGGAACGGGCTCGTGGTGCGGCCCGTGCGATGGGAAAAAACCTCCAGCCAGAACACGTCGCCCTTCTTTGCGTCGAACGCATAGCAGTCCACATCCGCCGCGGGAAAAAACTGCCCGGCGACTTCGCACGGCGGCGTGACTTTCTGCGCCTGCCCAGACTTGTTGTTCGGCTCAACTTCCCTGGTCAATGTCGCGGACGAAAAGCCAATGAACACGGGGTTCGATGATCCGTCGGCGGCCTTCAGGGAGTAAAAGATGCCTTCATCCACAGCAGAAACGGGCCGAGTGAATGCGTTGCGCGCTGCGTCATTCGCGGCAGGAAGGGCGATTTCGACATCGAGTTTTTCCAGCGGCTTCCGATCCCCGCCATTGAGATTTGCGGGTTTCCCGCCGGGCAAGCCACGTCCGAAAAGCGTGAAGGCCGTCTTGCTTCCCGGAGCACCTGCGGGCGGGAAAACGAAATCCACATACGGCCCTTTCGAAACGGTGAGCCGGTAAAAGTAGTCGGGGCCTCCGGCGAATGTGAGGTCATGCAGCGTGATGAGAAACTGCCCGTCGGACGGCGCGGTGAAATCCAGCAGGCCGCCCTTCCGAGCGGATTCGATTTCATGGCCGCCTGCATCGAGCGCCGCAAGTACCGGACTCATGCGCGAATCAATTTCCCTTGTGGCGCAGACGATGAGCACACGCTCGCCCTTCTTCGCCGCGAATTTGAAATAGTCCGAAATGGCCGCCGTTGCATTGCCGTTGAAGACGCTTCCCATCGGCAGCTCGACCGCCGCCTCCGGCTTGTCGTGCGCCTTGGTGCGCGTGGCTTCAGGACGGTCACCGGCGAGGAATGCGCGCGGATTCGACACACCGAACTTCCCGACCACGCGCACGTCGTAATTTCCGACCGGGACTTCCGGCGCGATTTTCACGGTGAAATGATTCGGAGACTTCAGCGTCGCTGTGATCGCGGGATGCGAAAAGTGGAGCGCATCCACCTCGTCCAAATCCGCCCCGGCGATCGTGACTTCGGTTTCCACGCCGATTTTCCCGCCCATCGGCGAGACGGAGTTCAGCAGCGGCACTGGCAGTTCCGCAATGCCGCGCGGAGCAGCGATCACGAGGCACGCGAACGCAAAAACGAGACGAAGAATCGCGCGGCGGCAGGCTGGCCGTTCAGGAGGAATGGTCACCACGGCTCAGTGATTGAAGAGGAATTCCTTCGTGTTGAGGATCGCCCACAGGACGTCCTCGTAGCCTTGGCGCTTTGCGGCGATGGGGTCGAGCGGCTTCCCATCGGCGGCCTTGCGCGGTTTTTCGAGATGCGCGCGGGCGAGGGAAATCTCGGCGGAATCCGGCTGGCGCGAATACGCGAGCTGATAGAGCTCTTGCAGCTTCCCTTCGTCGCCGCGCGGATCCGCGGCGAGTTGCGCGGGACGTCCCGTGTTCGACGACAGCTTGTCCTGGATATCCTTCGCATTCAGCAGGTGCAGGCACTGCGCGAGGCTCGCTTCCTGCGTGCGCTCACACTCGCAGGCACTCGACGATTCGGGGCGGCCGAAGACGACGAGGAAATACGAGCTGGCGTTGAAGCTGTTGTCCGGGAGTGAAATCGCGCGTGTGCCCGATGGCAGGCCGGCGAAACTGCTCGGCGCATTCGTGAGCGTGTTCACTGCATCGAAGAGCACTTCCGCAGGCAGGCGACGCGGATAGTAGCGCGAGAAATTCTGCCGGTCGTTCTTGTTGAACTCATTCGGCATCGCGCTGAACTGATACGCTCGCGAGCGCGTCATTTCGCGGATGAGCCCCTTCATGTCGTAGCCGCTCTCGACGAAGCGCTTCGCCAGCGCGTCGAGCAACTCGGGATTCGATGGCGGGTTCGTCTCGCGCATGTCGTCCTCGGGCTCGACGATGCCGCGGTTGAAGAAGTGCTTCCAGTAACGGTTCACGAGAGCCTTCGCAAAGAACGGGTTGTCCTTGCTGCTCATCCAATCCGCGAGCGCGAGGCGCGGATCGTCATCCGGCGCGATCTCCTTTGGCACAGAGCCGAGGCCGGCAGGCTTCACGTTCTGCTTGGTCTTCTTGTTCACCGCGGTCGCCGCGCCGCGCTTGTGGAAAATCATTTCGTTTTCCTTCGTCGTCGTGGCCTTCCGCCCGACCTGCGAGAAGAACGCCGAGAAGCTGTAGTAGTCCTGCTGGCTCCACTTTTCGTATGGATGATGGTGGCACTGCGCGCACTGGAGTCTCATGCCGAGGAAAAGCTGCGCAGTGTCCTCTAGTTGCTGCTGCGGCTCCTTCACCTGACGATACCACGCGACCGGCGGATTCTCCTCGATCTCGCCGCTCGCCGCGACGATTTCGCGCACGAACTGATCATACGGCTTGTTCGATTTCATCGCGTCGCGAATCCACGAATGGAAAGCAAAAGTGCCGCGCGCGTCCGCAGGCTTCGTGCGCTTGTTGCGCAGCAGCGCGCTCCACTTGTTCGCAAAAAAGTCTGCGTATTCCGTGCTGTCGAGCAGCGAGTCGATGAGTTTGTCACGCTTCGCCGGATCGGCGTCGGTGACAAATTTGCGCGTCTCATCGAGGCTCGGCACGCGGCCCGCGATGTCGAGGCTCACGCGGCGCAGGAATGTCGCATCGTCGGAGTCCGGCGAAGGCGGCATCCCGATGCTGCGGAGTTTTGCGAAGACGAGTTCGTCGATGAAGTTCGCGGGCTTCGGCAGATTCTCCACCTTCGCGCCGAGCGGCACCGTTGCGCGGAAGACCGTGACCTTCCCCTGATAGCGCACCATCACGCCGACATCGCCCGGCTGCTCGAAGAGCTTCACGCGCCCGTCCTCTTCCGCCGTAGCCATGCTCTTGTCGTTCGGCTCATAGAGCGCGCTGCGCGTGACGTCCTGCACCGAGCCGTCGCTGTACCGCGCGAGTACGACGAGTTGCTGCTCGCCCTTAAGCGCCATCGTTCGCTGCTTCGGCAGCACCTCGACAGCTGTGATTTTCGGGTCCGTGTCCTTCCCGTAAGGCATGCCCTGCGCGATCCAGCGCACCAGCAATCGGTAGTCGTCAGAGTCCTGCTCGATGCGCTTGCCACCGCCGTGCGGAGTCGTGCCGATGCCTTTCAGCAGCAGCAGGCTGTTATCCGGCGCAGCGGGGAAGACCCGGCGTCCGCGCGCCTCCTTCACGAGATGCTCGTAATCCTCCGTCGGCTCGAAGCCGAGCAACGAGAGCTTGAATCCATTCTGCCCGCTCGCCTTGCCGTGGCAGCCGCCGGAGTTGCATCCCGCCTTGGTGAAAATGGGGACGATCTGGTTTGGAAAATTGATCGGCTCGACCGCCCCGGCCTTCTCGACCTTCACCGGCAGCGATGCGGCGACGCCGTCCACACTCGCCGTGACGGTGGCCTTGCCATCTGCGAGTGGCGTCACGATTCCGTCCGCGTCCACATTCACGATGCCCGCGGGCGCGGCGCCGTAGGTGACCTTGTGCGTGAAGTCGCGCTGTGCGCCGTCGTCGAGTTTCGCAGTCACGAGCAACTGCTGCCGCGCGTCCTTGCCGCGCAACGTAAGCTCGGGCGAACCGGTTGCCTCGACTTGCAGACTTGCGGGTTTGCCCGACGCTGCGGCGGCGATGGAAAAAATGCAGGCGAGTAGGATGGAGGGGCGCTTCATTGGACTAAATTAGTTCGGGCATCGGCTGCCAGCCATCCACGAGGTATTGTGGGCGGCCGGAAAAATCGGGGAGCGTGGTGTTGTTCACATCAATACCGAGCCATTGGTAGAGCGTCGCGAAGACTTCGCCAAAATGCACAGGGCGCTCGGTCGGCTCGCCGCCAAGTTTGTCGGTAGCGCCGATGACTTGGCCGGTCTTGAATCCCCCGCCCGCAACAACTGCGCAGCCGACGCGCGGCCAATGATCGCGGCCCGCGTCCTTGTTGATCGTCGGCGTGCGGCCAAACTCGCCCCACGCAACAACCGCGGTGTCCTTATCCATGCCGAGCCGATGCAGATCCTCGACGAGTGCGCTGAAGCCCTGATCGAATAGCGGCAGGTGAGTGAGCAATTCGGAGTGGTTGCGCGAATGGAAATCCCAGCGGCCAAAATTCATCGTGACGCAGCGCGCGCCCGCCTGCACGAGACGCCGTGCTACGAGGAAGTGCTCGTTGTTCCGCGGAGCACCGTCACCGTAGTTCTTCGGGTCGCCCTTGCCGTAGCGCTCGCGAATCTTCGAGTCTTCCTTCGAAATATCGAGCGCTTCGAGCAGCCTGCTGGAGGTCAGCATGCCGAAGGCCTGCTGATCGAAAACATCCATAGCTTCCATGAGTCCGCTGCGATCCGTTTCGCGGCGGAATTTGTCGAAGCTCGCAAGCAGCGTCTGACGATCCGCGAGACGGTCGCTGGTGATTCCATTGAGAACGAGATCGCTCATTCCCGCGCCATTCGGCCGGAATGCGGAGAACGCCGGCCCGAGGAAACCCGGATGCCCAGGCGAGCCGTATGGCGGATGCCCGGCATTCGGCGCGAGGCCGACAAAGGATGGAACTTCCCTTCCCTTCGACGCGCAGAGCTTCGTCATCACCGAGCCGATCGAAGGCCATCCGCCGGGCGGCACGAGCACGCCGCGCGCGGAGCGACCCGTGTAGCAGATGTGCGAATCGTGATCGCCGGTGTTCGACCCGACCATCGAGCGAATCGGCACGAGCTTGTCCATGATGCGCGCGCAATGCGGCATGTGCTCGGAAATGTGGATGCCCGGCACTTTCGTCGGGATCGGCTTGTAGGGACCGCGAATTTCCAGCGGCGCGTCCATCTTCAGATCGAAGAGATCCTGATGCGGCGGCGCACCGGCCATGTAGATCATGATGACGGATTTCGGCGACTTGCGGATTCCCGATTGCGCCTCTGCACGGAGCATCTGCGGGAGCGAAAGCCCGCCCATCGCGAGGCCGCCGATTTTTAGAAAGTCACGGCGCGTTACGCCGTCGCAAAATTTACCGCTGGGTGCGCCTTGGATCGTGAGCATGTCAGAAAATCAGACGAGTTCCTTCATCGGCATGCAGCCGGGTTCTACGAGATATTGCGGACGACCGGTCAGATCTTCGATCGTCGTCTTGGTCACATCAATGCCGAGATTCTGGTAGAGCGTCGCGAACACTTCGCCGAAGCGCACCGGGCGCTCCGTCGCCTCGCCGCCGAGCCGGTCCGTCGCGCCGATCACCTGCCCCGTCTTCATCCCGCCGCCCGCGAGCAGCGCGCAAGAGACGCGCGGCCAGTGGTCGCGGCCCGCATCCTTGTTGATCGTCGGCGTGCGGCCAAATTCGCCCCACACCACGACCGACACATCCTTGTCCAATCCGCGCTGGCGCAAATCCGTGAGCAGCGCCGTGAGTCCCTGATCGAGCAGCGGCAAGTCCTGACGGAGCGCGTTGAAATTCCCGCCGTGATGATCCCATCGGCTGAACGCCACCGTCACGCAGCGAGCGCCCGCCTCGACGAGACGGCGCGCGGCGAGGAAATGCTCCATGAGCTTCGGTCCGCCGTCGTCGCGGTTTTTCGGATCACCCTTGCCGTAGCTTTCGCGGATGCGCGTGTCCTCTTTGGAAATATCGAGCGCATCGAGCAGCTTGCTCGACGTGAGCACGCCGAACGCCTGCTGATTGAACACATCCATCCCGTCCATCGCGCCGCTCGCATCCACATCGCGGCGGAAGCGGTCGAAATTCGTCAGCAGCGAGCGCCGGTCTGCGAGCCGATCGATCGTTACGCCGTTCAGCGTCATGTCCTCCACGCCGCTGCCCTTGTTCGGCTGGAAAGGCGCGTGCGAAATCCCGAGGAAACCCGGCTCGCCGCAGCGCGCCCATTCCATGTGCCCCATCTTCGGCGCGAGGCCGACGAACGACGGCACCGCCGGATCGATCACGCCCTGCATCTTTGACACGACTGAGCCAAACGCTGGCCACCCGCCGAGCGGCTGGCCCTTCAAAGAACGACCTGTGAGGCACTGGAAGGCGTCATGCCCGCTGTCACAATCGCTCATCGAACGGATGAGCGTGCAGCGGTCCATCATCTTCGCGAGCCGCGGCATGTGCTCGGTGATCTGGATGCCGGCTACGTTCGTCCCGATCGGCTTGAACTCCCCGCGCACCTCGCTCGGCGCGTCCATTTTCAAATCGAAGATGTCCTGATGCGAAGGCCCGCCCGGCAGGAAAATCATGATCACCGCCTTGTGCGATTTCTTCACTCCGCTCGCCGCTTCCGCACGCAAGATCTGCGGCAGGCTCAGCCCGCCGAGCGCCAGCCCGCCGATCCGCAAAAAGTCGCGCCTCGAAACGCCGTCACAGAAGCGTCCTTGGGAGTGTCCGTTAATAGTGAGCATGAGTGGTGGAAAATACAGCCAGTGCAGGCTTCTCGGGAATACCCCCACACGCCGAAAAGCTGAGAGTCCATTTTCATCGGAACTACAATCTGCAAAAGGCTCCCAAAAAGCCGGAGCTCACCGATTCGCGGCATTTCCCAAAACTCCAAACATCAATCCAATCCAAACGTGCCGATTCGCTCACCCACTATCAGCGGAGTCGCTTACCAAATTGGAGCGTTTTAGGGAAAGAGATCCATCCTTCAAAACGCCTGCCTCAACTGATCCCTGATGACGCTATTCCGCTAAAACGGATGATACGGATCCACGTCGAGCCAGCGCAGGTGGAAGGAAGTCAGCGCAGTGACTATTCCGATCATGATGACGGCGAATTCCGCCAAAAGCGCAAAGCTCGGATCCTGCAGCATCGAGCTCAAACTCTGGCCACATTCCGCAACGAACCAGCAGCCATGCACGACACACATCGCCACACCACCCACAAGTCCCAAGAGGCGTGCGACAGCGACCCTGCGAGTGATGAAAAAAGACGCCGCGAGGAGTGTGGCCGCGATTGCAAAATCATCCCACACCATCCTGCCCATCACATGCGGCGGAATGCCCAACAACCCAATCCCGTGCGCCACAAGAAGAACAGCCGCAAGAATGAGCAGCATCTGCGCGCCCTTGCGCTTCCCGACAAACAGACGCCGTTCCAGCACCGTAAGCGCGATGCCGCCGGCGAGGATGATGAATGCTGTGACGATGATGGTTTCCATTTTAGGGAGAATTCGAAATCAGCAGCCCGACTGGATGTTCGAATTTCTTATTGACCATTTTATCTCTCTAAAGATGCGCCGTCCACGGAAGTAACGTGTCTTTACCGTTACCAAATGCCTTACGACCGCCACACGGCGGCCCCTTTGTAACGAATGCGCTGCAACGTCACTCGGATAAGGCGAAAAAATGCACTGTGGAAAAGAAGGAATGCGGGGAAGCCTTCAAGCGGACGATGATCGGACACGGGGTGAGTAACGGGAAGACTGTTACACGTCGCTGCCGCGGAGCCGGTAAATGAACATGCCGATCCCGGGCAGTGAAACGCTTCGGAGCGATGCCGGTGGCCCGCAGTGGCATGCACACGAAGCGTGCGAGCTTCATGATATCAAGCTGACACATGGGAGCATCTTCAAGCTAGTCCAGCGAAGGGAAAGGCGTCTATGCTCCCGCATTCCATGAAGTCCCTCGACGCAAAGATCGCCGACATCCGCAAGAATCCATCCGGCAGTAAGGCCTTCATCATTGCTGATGCGAAGGATGCGGACATGGCGTTTGGCATCACCGCACCGGGGCAGAAGCGGCCCCTGAATCCAGAGCGGGTGCTGAAGTCGGAATTTCACTGGAAGACGCTGGCGGAGTATCGGGACCAGATCCGCAGCGTGGTGCGGCAGGGGCTGGTGGACATCATGCTGATGTCGGCGTCGAATGTGGAGCAGCTCGCGATGAAGGAGCGGCTGTTTGAAAAATCGCACATCACGCCCGCTGCTCGCGCGAACGACGCAACGGACATCTGGGTGGTGCGCGGCGCGGAATACATCAAGGAGCCGTCGCGGCCCTTCCGCAGCGCGACGCTGGATCACATCAAGTGCGGTGAGTTGGAGTGTGATCCCGATGCGCCTCACACCGGCGCGGATCTGGGGCTTTACTCGGTGACTTTCACGAATGACATGGAACGCGACTACGAGACGCTCACCGCCTTCAAGGCATTCCGAGAGGAGGCGGAAAGGAAGAACTTTCGTTACTTCCTCGAGGTCTTCGATCCGAATGTAGAAACCGGCCTGCCGCCGGAGAAGCTCGATGGGTTCATCAACGATCACATCATCCGCAGCCTCGCCGGCGTGACGGAAAAGGGACGCCCGCTCTTTTTGAAAATCGCATGGCGCGGGCCGAAGGCGATGGAGGAACTCGTCGCGTATGATCCGCAGCTCATCGTCGGCATCCTCGGCGGCAGCGCGGGCACGACTTACGATGCCTTCAAGCTCATCGCCGATGCGCAAAAGTATGGGGCGCGCGTGGCGCTCTACGGACGCAAGATCAACAACGCGGAAAACCCGCTCGCGTTCATCGAATTTCTGCGCCGCATCGTGGAGCACGAAATCACGCCAGAGGAGGCGGTGAAGGCATACCACGGCGTCCTGCAATCGCTCGGAACGACGCCACATCGGTCACTCGCGGATGATCTCCTCCTCACCCCGAGCGTGACGAGCTACGGCGGCTCGGCTGCGAAGAAGACGATCGTGAAGCTGGACGGCGCGCCTGCTGCCGCAGAGTTGAAATCTGGCGTACCAAATCTCGAAGCGCAGCTCGCGCGCATCCGGAAGCGCTTCGGTGAATAGGAATCATCCGCAGATTTCGCGGATTTACGCAGAAGATTATTTCAGACGTTCAGCGCTGACGACACCCGATTCCCGATCTGCGTCCCTCTGCGCAATCTGCGGATTTCCGTTCTCATTTTCCACCTGACTCCCACCACGATCCCCTGCTCTTCTCTCTGCCATGCGCAACCATTTCCTCCCTGCACTCACCGCACTGCTCACCCTCGGCGTCACCGCTTTCGCTGCGAAGATCGAACTCATCGCAGGCGGAGGCACGAAGGAATCGGATGCCCCTGCGACGGAATGCGTGCTGCGCGAGCCGTTCGGTGCGGAGTTCCTGCCGGATGGCACGCTGGCGATCATCGAGATGGCCTCGGGCAACCGCCTGATGCGCGTGGACAAATCCGGCATGATGAAGGTCATCGCAGGCACGGGCGTGAAAGGTTACTCGGGCGACGGCGGCGACGCGCGCAAGGCGCAGTTCAACGGCGTGCACAACATCGCAGTCACACCAGCGGGCGATATTTTTCTCTCCGATGCGTTCAACTACTGCGTGCGGAAAATTGATGGTAAGACTGGAATCGTCACGACGTTCGCAGGAACGGGGAAGAAGGGCTTCAGCGGCGACGGCGGACCGGCGCACAAGGCGCAATTCGGCACCGTGATCCAAGTCGCACTCGACCCTGCATCGAAGCATCTCTACGTGGCGGACATCGACAACAAACGCGTCCGCCGCATCACACTTGCGAGCGGAATCGTGGAGACGGTGGCGGGCATCGGCAAACCTGCAAAACCCGAGGACGGCGCGGTGGCTAAGGACGCGCCGCTGAGCGATCCGCGCGCAGTCGTCGCGACGGCAGACGGTTCCCTTTACATCCTCGAACGCGGCGGAAATGCGCTGCGTCTTGTGGACCCTGCGGGAAAAATCAAGACGGTCGCCGGCACTGGAAAATCGGGACTCTCCGGCGATGATGGCCCGGCGCTCGGTGCCACCATGAGCGGCCCGAAACATCTCTGCCTCGACCGCGATGGCAGCGTGATCATCGCTGATGCGGAGACCAACACGGTGCGCCGCTACGATCCGAAGTCCGGGAAAATCACGCGTATCGCCGGCACCGGAAAAAAGGGCGCGACCGGCGTCGGCGGTGATCCCCTCGCCTGCGAACTAGCGCGCCCGCACGGCGTCACCATCGCACCCGACGGCAAGCTCATCATCACCGACAGCTACAACAACCGCGTGCTGCGCATCGTCCCGTGAACGCCGAACTTCCGCCGGAATCCCGGAAGTCCGGCCTCCGCGAAATCCTCACGGACGCACTGCGGTTCTGGGAATGGCGTCGTCTTTTCTACAATCTCGTGCTCGCCGCAATCGTCCTGCTGGAATTTGCGCGGCTACTGCCGGGCTCCAGACACGTATTGCAGTTCAATAGCCTCCTCATGCTCTTCGTGATGGCCGTCCTCGCGAATGCCGCCTATTGCGCCGCGTATCTCGTCGAACTGCTCGTGCAGCACTCCGAATTCCGCGATGCATGGCGTCGCTACCGCTTCACAGTCTGGATTCTCGGCACCGTATTTGCCGCGGTGCTCACGCATTTTTTCAGCGTCGGAATGTTTGGCTTTGGCGAAATTCCGCAGCCGGGTTAGCCCGCGATCAGGGTCGCCTTTTTCCGCCACTGCTTCCCGTCTCTTTCGCCGACTTGCGGCCCGTTGCCTTCGGCGCAGCGAGCGGTTCCGTCGCCCTCACGACATGAGCGGCGGGTGCGATTTTTGAGAGGGTCACTTTTCCATCCTCAGAAATCACCATGCGTTCGCCGGACTTTGCAGCGGCAGTGAATGTCTCACTGTGAAACTCGAATTTAATATCGAGCAACTCCTGCCCGACCGCCGCATTCGCGACAGCCACGAGCAACTTTTGCTGACGCGTCCAATACTCTGCCTTAGCCTCGCCTTCTACTTGCTCGAATTGAGAAATGTCCGTCAGCGCGGCGAGCAGCGAGCCATCGCAATCCACGGCGAATCCCTGCTCGTTCACATTCCCGGCAAGCTGATGCGACACGTCGAAAACCTCATCAGTCAGCTTGAGCCGAGCGGAAAGAATCTGGATGCCGTGAACTTTTTGAAACGACTTCACATCGACCTCGAAGTTCCTCGCCACATTTCTCCGGATTTCCGCGGTCGAGATCGGCTTGATGCCCATTCGGGCAGCGACCTTGCGGGCGACATGCAGCGGCCATGCGGAGGATTTGAAATACGCGGGATTTTCGCATTCGAGGCATTCGACTTCGATCGAGACGGCATTCGCAAACGCCGAGTTCTCGATTTCCATTTCGGGAAAAATATCCATCGCCTGCAGCTTCGCGAGCGACTCGCGATCCTGAAAGGCATCCTCCTCTTCCGAGGCCTTCGCCTTCTCCTTCGCGGTCGGCACTTTCGCTGCCGGATTCGCCGATGGCTTCGTTCCCGATTTGCCCGCGGCATGCGATTGCGCCGCGAGGAAAACCACGGAGAGAATCGCAGCGAGGAGGCGCATACCGCGTGTTTCGCACGGCGGCGATTGGCCGCAAGAAAAAAGGCCCGACGGGAGTTGCGGCGCGTTCGCGAAACTGGCAGACAATGCGCCCGCACGAGTATGAGCATGGTCACCGCCAAGAAATCCACCCCCGCGCAGGAAGCTTCCATTCACTGCGTGCCGCTTTCCGCCGCTGAGGCTGCGGCGAATCTCCGCCTCTGCGCAGTCCTCCGCGATCAGCCTGATGCCGCGACTGGACATGTGATCATGCTTCAGCAAACCCCCGAGGCCCGGGTGATACTCGGCGCGCTGTGCGATGCCGATGGCTGCGTCCGCGAATGGCTCGAACTTTGGATGCAAGACATCGATGCGAAACCCGCTGGCGAGACGCTCGTGATATCGAACACCGCGCGCGACGCCGCGTGGCAGCAGCTCGTCACCCGCCTGCGCGGCGCGGATGTGGAAGGCTCATTTTCCTCGCGCAGCGAAAAGACACCGCCGCTGCCAGTGTTCATCGATGTCGCGACTTGGCAGCCCGTGCATCCGGCAAACGAGAGCGGCGCGATCGAGGTATGCCGCGACGACAGCGCGCTCGCGGCGGCGGGTCTGCCGAAATATTCCGAGAGCACCGCGCGCTTTGGCCGCGCTGCGGAGGGCGGGCTCTTTGTGAAGCTGAATGACGAAGCGGGCAGCACGTCCTTGGGCGCCGTGAATGCACTCGAACTCCACTCACTCGTCCCCGCAGGCGCCAAGCTCACGCCACTGAATCCCGGCGGCGGGATGGTGTTTGCACGCCGCTTTACGCCGCTCGCCCTGGAGGAATTTGCGGAACTCCTCGGCGGTCGTCCATGGAGCGGCATCTTGAATGCGAAGCGCCCGTTCCGACTCCGCGGTGTCTATCAGCATCTCGAAGACGAGACGGAAATGCGCGCCGGTGGACAGCACTACTACGGTGCGCGCCACGATCAGGCCGGACGCTTGGCGGAGACTCTCTGCCTCAAGCTCCTGCTCATCGATCAAAGCATTCGCGCAGTCGCCGACGAGGTCCGCCGCACCGGGCTTCCGCTGCTGAATGTCACTCCCGACACGTTGCGCGTGAGCCTCGCTCCGACCGGCGGGAACCTTCCATTCTGCTGGGCTTCCCGCGTGTCACTCGTCCGCCCCGGCGACGCAGTCCCGCTCGACGTCCCATCCAGCAGCACCCGCTACTTCGCCAGCCGCGTATCGCCCGCCGCCTCGATCTATCGTCCTGAGGAACTCGGCATCCCACGCACCGGGCTCGGCAATGTGCGCATTCGCCGCACCCTCTCGCCCGCCGAGGGTGGCATCGCACTCGAAGGCACCCTGTCCTCACACGAACGTCTCAGCGTGCAGGCGAACGAACTTCTCCGCCTGCGCCTGCCTATGAAAGACGCGGGCAGCGTCGAACTGATTGGCTACATCGACACGAAGGCCGCCATGGCTCCGGGCGAAGCCGCATTCCGCACCATCCCGCTGAATTTCGACGAAGCACGCACAGCCATGCTGAAGAGCTACGAAGGCATCCCGTTCAGCCAAGTTCCCTTCGAGGTACTCCAGCCGCTCAGCAGCCCCTGCGACATCTACGCACTCGGCGTGCTCGCCCTGCGCGTGCTCTATGCGGGCTCGGATCTCACGCTACCCATCATCCTCGACACCGCGCTCAGTCTCCTCCGCGCCGCGGGTGCGGAAAATTCGGAGACGCCGCTCGAAACGCGCATCTTCAATCTACTGAACGCCGACGAGCGCTGGCTGGCCACGCTCGGCCCGCAGCACCTCATCCGCCCCTCGAAGGAAGGTGAAGCCGCAGTCGTCGCAGGCTCGCTACCGCTCGAAGTGTGGTCGCGCGTGCTCGCATCCATCCTTCCGTTTTTCCCCGGTCGTTCGCCCGAGGCATTCTGCCGCGACCTCGCCGACGCGCCCACGCTCGCGCCGCACACCCCATTCGACACCGCGCTGCGCACCCTCGCCCGCGCCCTCGACACCGCGCGCGCGCTGTTCCTCTCCGACTGGCGTCGCAATGAGGAAGTCGTCGGAATCCTCGCGCCGTACCTCCCCGCATAGATTTCGCAAGCCGGCCCTCCGCGCACCGCCGCGCTACACTTCGCGCGCACGACTCCCTTTTTCCCAAACCACACATGGCACACCAGAAATCAGACGGAATGAACTACGCCCCCGTGGGCAAACCCTCACCGGTCGTGAAGCCCGGCGAATTTATCTTCGCCGCAGCGGCACTCGATCACGGTCACATCTACGGCCAATGCCAGGGACTCACCGAAGCCGGCGGCGAGTGCCGCTACGTCTTCGATCCCGATACGGCGAAGGTGGAGAAGTTCCGCGAGAAATATCCCGCCGCGCAGCCGCTGCGCTCCATGGATGAAGTGCTGGAGCAAAAGGACGTGCAGCTCGTAGCCAGCGCCGCCGTGCCGAGTGATCGCGGGCCGCTCGGATGCCGAGTCCTCGACGCCGGCAAGGACTACTTCACCGACAAAGCGCCCTTCACCACCCTCGCGCAGCTCGAAGCCGCGCGCGCCACCGTCCAGCGCACGGGGAAAAAATACGCCGTGTACTATTCAGAGCGTCTGCACGTGGAGGCCAGTGTCCGCGCCGGGCAGCTCATCGAGCAAGGCGCGATTGGCCGCGTCGTCCAAGTCATGGGCATGGGGCCACATCGCAGTAATCCAGGCATCCGACCCTCATGGTTTTGGAGCCGCGAGAAATGTGGCGGCATCCTCATCGACATCGGGAGTCACCAGTTCGAGCAATTCCTCACCTACACCGGAGCCAAGAGCGCGCGCATCGTGCATGCGGCAGTCGCGAACTATCATCACAAGCAGTTCCCCGAATTCGAGGACTGGGGCCAAGTGAACCTCATCGCAGATAACGGCGCGACGAACTACGTCCGCGTGGACTGGCTGAACCCGCAGGGCCTCCGCACGTGGGGCGACGGACGCACCTTCATCCTCGGCACCGAAGGCTACATCGAAGTGCGGAAATATCTCAACGTCGCGACCGATGCCGAAGGCGATCATCTTTTCCTCGTCGATCACGAGGGCGAACACCACTTCCGCTGCAATGGAAATGTCGGCTTCCCGTATTTTGGCCAGCTCATCCTCGACTGCCTGCACCGCACCGAGCACGCGATGACACAAGAGCACACCTTCCTCGCCGCCGAGCTTTCGCTCCAGGCTCAGGCCGCCGCCATCCGCATCGAATAGCCATGCCCGACCTCTTCGCCGACCTCGCCACCGCCCTACGCGAACGCATCGCCGTCATAGCCGACCGCGGACTCTACACCCGCGACCCCGCCGCGCATTTGGAAAAACTGAAAGCCGTTTCTGAGCGCATCACACAACTTGGAGCCGCACTCCCGCGACCGCTGGCTGGCGATTTCGCACACTACCTCCAGCGCGCGAGCTACGATAAGGCGCTGGCTTGGATCGAAACAAACAAAATACCGTAGCGCAGCTCTCCAGAGCTGCGGTGGTTGTGGCGCGGTGCGCGGAGGGCACAGCTCTGGAGAGGTTCGCTACGAGAGCCCGCAGCACGCTTTACATTTTTCGTGAGTTTTTTCTTCGCACGCCCGCAGGGGCTGCGCATCTTCCCCACGCTCATGCGCGCAATCCTTGCACTCGAAGACGGTCGTCACTTTATCGGTGAATCATTTGGTGCTCCGGGAACGGCGGTCGGCGAGGCGTGTTTTAACACCTCGATGACCGGCTACCAGGAGGTGCTCACCGATCCCTCGTATCGTGGACAGATCGTCTCGATGACCGCGCCGCAGATCGGCAACTACGGCGTGAATGCGCTCGACGATGAGAGCAGCGCGGTGCATGTGCGCGGGTTTGTGATCGAGGAGCTTTCCGCCATCACGAGCAACTGGCGCGCGACGGGCGATCTGGATTCGTATCTCGCGAAGTGGAAAATCCCCGGCATCCAGGGCGTGGACACGCGGGCGCTCACGAAGCACCTGCGCTCGCGCGGTGCGATGCAGGCGTGCATCACGAGTGAATTGGATGTGGAGCAGGCCATCGCCCGTGCGAAGAGTGCGCCGCCGATGGCGGGCTCGGATTTTGTGAAGGAAGTCACGCCGGGTGCGGCATTCGACTGGGACCCGGATGGCAAGCTCTCGCCCGAGTGGACCATCGTGAAGGGCGACGGCGCGGATGTGGAAATCCGCGAGGGCAACGAGGTCTTCAAAAAGCTGCCGCCGGTGAAGCACCAGATCGTGGCGTATGATTTCGGCATGAAGACGAACATCCTGCGGCGGCTGCGGCAGGAGGGATTCGGCGTGCGCGTGGTGCCCGCGACTTTCTCCGCCGAGGACGTGCTCGCGCTGAAGCCCGACGGCGTGTTCCTTTCCAACGGCCCCGGCGATCCCGCGGCGCTCACGTATGTGCATGACAACATCCGCAAGCTCATGGGCCGGACGCCGATTTTCGGGATCTGCCTCGGGCACCAGATGCTCGGCTACGCGGTCGGCGGAAAGACATTCAAGCTGAAGTTCGGACACCGCGGCGGCAATCAGCCGGTGAAGGATCTGCGCACGGGCAAGGTGACGATCACCTCGCAGAATCACGGGTTCGCGGTGGATGCGGAGTCGCTGCCGTCGAACGTCGAGGTCACGCACATCAATCTGAACGACCAGACCGTCGAGGGCCTCGCGTGCAAGGACAAGCCGGTCTTCAGCGTGCAATATCACCCCGAGGCCGCGCCGGGGCCGAATGACGCGACGTATTTTTTCCGGCAATTCGCGGAACTCATCGAGCGGACAAAATAGCACCGCAGATTTCTCCTTTCCTCCATCCAACCTCGCAACTATCTCCCTCCTATGCCGAAGCTCCAGATCGTTCGCCCCGACGGTTCACAAACCGACCATGAAATCACCGAGGAAACCCTCACCATCGGCCGCGCGCCGGACAATATTTTTCCGATCGATGACGTGAGCGTCTCCAGCCACCACGCGCAGATCGCGCCGTCCGCCGGAATATTTCTCCTCACGGATCTCGGCTCCACGAATGGCACGACAGTGAATGGGACTGAGCTCCAGCCGCAAACTGAGTACACACTGAAAGCCGGCGACCGGGTTCGCTTCGGACACGTGGATTCCATTTTCGACCCTGAGAATGCGCAATCCGCACCACAGGAATTGCCGGCTGCCCCGGAGCGCAGCATCGCACCCGCGTCGAAAAGCATGAAGCCATCGAACTTCATGAACGCATCGCCGTTCCAGAAGAGGGTGACCAAGAAGGATCCCATGGCCATGGCGATGATGGCGCTCGGCATACTCGCGATTGTCGGCGCGCTCGCAGTGCTCTTTCTTGCGACGCAGATGAAGGTGTCGTAGCCCGAGGCATTTCGCCAGCGGGCCACGCGGATTGCGCCGCCCATCGCTCCATGACTGAGCCAACTCCGGCGCCCGAACCACAGCAGCCGCACCGCCGCCGCGTGCGCTATTCGGGGAAAAACCCGCGCGGCTTCGACCAGAAATACAAGGAGCGGGACCCGCAGCGTTACGCGGAGACTGTGGCAAAAGTGATCGCCGCCGGGAAAACCCCCGCCGGCACGCACCGCCCGATCATGGTCGCGGAAATACTCGAAGTGCTCGCACCGAAACCCGGCAACATCGCGGTGGACTGCACGCTCGGCTACGGCGGTCATTCTCAGGAAATTCTCGCACTGATTCAGCCCGGAGGCGTTTTGCTGGGACTCGACACCGATCCGATTGAGCTACCAAAAACCGAAGCGCGTCTGCGTGCGCTCGGCTTCGGCACGAATGCCTTCATCGCGAAACGAAGCAACTTTGCAGGAATCGCCCAAGCTCTCGCGGGACTTCAAATCCAAGGCGCGGACATCGTATTGGCAGACCTCGGCGTCTCCTCGATGCAGATCGACGATCCCATTCGCGGTTTCTCCGTAAAACTCGACGGCCCGCTCGACATGCGCATGAACCCCCAGCGCGGCCAGTCCGCGTCGGCCCTCGTGGCAAAAATGACCGTGACCGCGCTCGCTGCCTTGCTCGAAGAAAATGCCGATGAGCCGCATGCACACACAATTGCCACCGCACTGGCTGGCAAAACGTTGAACAGCACCGCAGAGCTCGCGGATGTGATCCGCAAGACACTCTGCATATTGAAGCCAGAAGAAACCGCACTTTCCATCCGGCGCACTTTCCAAGCGCTGCGGATAGCGGTGAACGACGAATTTTCCGCACTCGATGCACTCCTGCGCAATCTCCCGGCCTGCCTGAAGCCGGGTGGCTGCGCGGCAATCCTCACCTTTCACTCCGGCGAGGATCGGCGGGTGAAAAAATCATTCGACCAAGGCCTGCGCGAAGGAATTTATGTGACCGTGAGCAATGGCGTCATCCGTCCGACACCAGCCGAACAGCACTCAAATCCACGCTCGTCACCCACGAAATTCCGCTGGGCTCGCCGCGCTGCAAACTGACTGAAACCGCCAGCCGCGACTACGCGTCGGGCTTCGTCTTGCGAAGTGCGAGCACTTTGTCGCCTTCCTTCCACTGGCCGCGCTTCTTAAGCACTTCCACGCGCTCGAAACGCTTGAGGACATTACGCTTTGCCGCGATGGTTGCGGCACCTTTGAGACTGCGGTGTTGGGACATGTGAAGAGAGAGAGTGAAGTTGTTTGGAAAAAGGGCCGCGAAACTATCGTGCAGTTCCTCCCAAGCAAGAGGATTTTTCCAAGCATGACAATCCGTTGCCCGAGGGGATTTTGGTTGTCACTCACTTCGACGCCGGTAAATTATATCACTTACTCAAGACGATGAAATTACTCCCCGCCCGCCCAAAACTTCAGGCTTCTGCATTCACCCTGATCGAACTTCTGACGGTAATCGCAATCATTGCGATCCTCATGGGCCTACTTTTCCCGGTCCTTTCCTCGGCAAAAAATCAGGCGCGCAGGCAAGCCGCTGCCGTCGCCATCCGCAACATTGTCAGCGCTTCCAAGAGCTACCAAACCGACTACGGCAAATTTCCGCCAGTGCCTGCGGCACTCGTTGGAACGGCAAATACGAGCGGCTACTACGCCTTTGGTGACACTACCAATGGCGGCTGCCCTGTCGGAAATGACCAGCTATTTGATGTCCTCCGCTCGATCAACAATGGCCCCAACGCTGGCTACGCACTGAACAAGCGGCAGCAGAAATACTTTGAAATGGGCAAAGCCAAAGATGCAAAAGCCCCACGCGACGGTTTCACTGACGGCGGCGAATTTACCGGCGCGAAAGGACAGCTCATGGATCCATGGGGCGCGCAATATTGCATCGTTCTGGATGCCGCTGATGCCGGCACCATCGATATGAGCGCTTTTTTCACTGATCTGAATGGTGCCACGAACTTGTTGAGGCAATCAGCAGTTGGATTTTCGATGGGAATCGACGGCAAGCGCGGAGGAAAAGGATACAATAACAACCTTCGCAAACCTGGTTCTACAGAGGCGCCCGACGATATCGTGTCCTGGCAATAGCGCTAAAGCCGCGTGCAAATGCGGGTGTAGTTCAATGGTAGAACGGCTGCTTCCCAAGCAGCATACGAGGGTTCGATTCCCTTCACCCGCTCCCCTCTCGCTGAGGGCTTTACGAAGGAGTACAGGAAAAGTGCAGGAAAGTTTCCAGGGAATGGAAAGTTTCTGATTCAGAGTCCGCGCCGGTCGGCGCGTTCCAAAAAAGCAGCAGGCTCACAGGTGTCGGCCTGGCTCGATAGCGTCAAATCCGAAACTGCCACCGCTTACTAAAATGCAGCTCTGGGTCTTTTCTGCAAATGCGAACATCTCCGCCATCACCCCCGCACGTGATCGCACCTGAATTTGACCACTGCACGTCGTGAATGCCAACGACGCGCTGCAAGACGCGATTGGGACGGACGCCGACATCGCTTTCATCCGTGAAATGTCCGAACTCGGGGGCCAATGAGTGGGAGGTGCGCATCCGATGATCAAGACGCTGGCAGAGATAGTCCACGTCGCCACGATGTGGTCGAGGCACTCACGCAGTTTTTTTGGAGGTCGGCCTTAAGACGTGTTCTTATGCCGCTCTCATAGCATTCACCCAACCCGGTTCCGGCACAATCACAGAGGGAAACTCGTCATCTAGCGCCGTTGCGCAGAGAGGATTCTGTAGAGGGCATTGACGCGCCTTTGATAGGATGCTGCACGTTCGGCCCATCGATGATGGATGCCGCCTTCGAAGAACTTCCGCTTTTCCTGTTCCTCCTTGGCCGGGTCGAATGCGGTGCTGGAGTGATATGGCTTCGATCGCGTGTCGATAAGACTGCGGTTGCACTGCTCGCGTTCCTGGACTGCTTCCGCCAGCGTGTCGCACAGTGCGATTGCGTTCACATACGTCGGTTGATCTTGCGCAGCAGCCTTCGCCTTGCTCGCGAGGATGGAGGCCCTGATCTGGCGGATTTCATGAAATCCACTGTTCGCAGCCTTGCCAGCGATGGGCGAAAGTATTGCAGCAATGTTCCCGTCGGTGAATTGCGAGAGTTTCGTGATCGACTCGTCTTTTGAAGCAAACGCGGACTGAACAGACTCGTCGCCAGGCTTGACGTAGTTGACATACACCCAGGCGGAGAGTGCGCTGAGGATGAGAGTGAAGATGAGTCTGCCCACGATTCAGGTGCCGGAGGAAGTGCGTGATGAATTGCCGGTGAATTTGTGCGCCTTCAGAACACAGAAGTCACCCGCAAAATCTCACGCCTGCAAAGGCGGAACCTGACCCGTATCTAGTACACCATCGCCTCGCTTGGAGGCTCGGTCTTTTCGATTTTCTCTGCGTGGAGGACGGAGATGCGACGGCCTTTCTCGACGGGGAAGGTCGCAGTGCCGGTGATTTTCACCCAGGTCATCTCGGGGAATATGGGGAGCTTATCGGCTTCGGCGAGGGTGGCCACGGGGCGGGCGTCGGCAGCACAGCAGGTCATGAACATGCGGACTGCCTTGAAGCGGTTGCCGGAGGCGTTATTCGAGGAGTCGGGCATGAACTGGCCGATGAGCTGCACGCGCTTGTCCTCGAAATCTTTGCGCAAAAGATTGTCCTGCGCGGCGTAGAGGAGGTCGAGGACTTCGGCGACGATGGTGCCATCGGGCGTGCGGACGAGGTAGTCGGCTGTCGCTTTCTCACCGGTCGGCGGCTGACTGCCGGGAGACTGCGCGGGGGTATTCGCAGCGGGGGGCTGGCTGCCGTCTTTCGTGGGAAGCGAGAGATCCACGGGGGTGCGGAAGTCGGCCTTTCCATCCACGGGGCGGGACACGGCGCTGCCAAGCTGATCGAGCGAGGTCGCGGTGCCGCGGTTTTCCACAAAGGACTTGCTGAATCCCTCGCGAGGATCGAATCGGGCAGCGACGACGATGGGGACGAGGAGGATAAAGAAGGTGATCAGCTTTCCAGTCGCGAGTCGGCTGAGGCCGTGACCGCATTCACCGGAGGAGCAGCATGTGGCGTCGCCTTTGAATGCGATGAAGCTCAGCGCCATGAGGCCGAGGATGACGGCGGCGATGAGCGCGTAGAGGCGGAATTCCGGGGCGAGCATGGAATTCATGCGCAGCGAGAAATGGAAGTAGAGCAGCACGGCGCTCCATGTCGCAAGAGTCGCGGCGGGCAGCCAGCGGGCGAAGAGGGATTGCATGGTTAGGAGGTTAGCGGTGTTTGAGCTTCGATGCAAATGGGCGGAGCAAAAGAGCCATGGTTTTTTGCCGGAGCGGTCTCAATCCCCGCCCATATCCAGCAGATGAATGCGATGAGCGCGAAGAGCCCGATGGCCATGCACACGACGAAGCGGCGGCGGAAGATGAGGCCGTAGAGCCAGAAGAGCTTCAGATCAAAGACGGGGCCGAAGAGCAGGAAGGCGAGCTTTGCCGCAGGCGGAAAAATAGTGAGCTGCGTGGCGGCGACGAATGCATCCGTGGTGCTGCACAGCGCGAGCAGCGCGGCGAGCACCATGAGCGCGATGACGGAAAGGAACGGCGACTGCGCAAGGGGCGCGATGACCTCGCGGTTCACGCCGACGGAGAAGATGCTGGTGATGGCGGTGCCGATGACGAAGAAGACCGTGACATCGAGGAAGTCCGCCGTCGCCGACTGGATGGCGAGCATCACTTTCCGCATCGGCGAGGCCTTCAAGACGATCTGCGCAAAATCCACCGGCGCGGCATCCGCACTGGCCTCCGCGGAAATGCTGAGTCCGGTGCGGCGCTTTGCGGTCGTCTCCGGCGAGGATGTTGCCGCCACGAGTCTGCGTGGGAGCTGATGCACGATGAGTCCCACGAGGACCGCGATGGCGTAGCCAAAGCCCAACCGAAGCGAGAGCATGAGCCACGGATTCTGCCCCGTGAAAGCCTTGTAAGTGCTCAGCGCGACGATGGGGCTCACGATCGGCGCGGCGAGCATGTAGCAAGTCGCCACGCTGAGCGGCAGCCCCTTCCGGATGAAGCGCCGGACCACGATCACGCTGCCGCATTCACAGATCGGAAAGATAAGCCCGAGCAGCCCCGCTAGGAAAATTGCTGGGGCAGGACGCGAAGGCAGCAGCTTCGTGATGCGCTCCGAAGACACGAATACGTCCACGAATCCCGAGATGAGCGCACCGAGCAGCAGGAAGGGCGCGCCCTCGAAAAGCACGCTGAGAAACGCCTTGGCAAAATCGCCGAACTCAAGATGAAACCAATTCATTGGCAGACCATGTGATCAAATATCGGGGACTGTGGAGAAACTTCGTTCACGGGATTGGAATGACTCACCTCGCACCGCGCAATTTATGAGGCGCAACTTTGTGGCGTGGACCGGGCGGCGATTGGAGCCTGGGCGAAGCGTTGCTTATTCAACATCGGAAACGCCTGGGTCCTTGAGCCCGGCAAACTTGGCGGCCATCGTCGGGTTGCCCCGGGTCAACTTCTTGATCGTCACATCCTGCGCCTTGTCGTTTGCCAGACGAAGGTTCCGATCGGTGCCGAGCAGCGCCTCCTTCGTCTTCTGCAAATGCTCGATCGACTTGTCGATCTCCGCGATCGCCTTTTGGAAGTGTCCGGAAGCGAGGTCGTAGTTCCTCGCGAAGGCGGTCTTGAACGTGTCCAGTTGGGTTTCGAAATTCGTGATGTCGATGTTCTGCGCCTTCACGAGCGCCAGCTCCGATTTGTAATGGAGCGAGTTCATCGCCGCATTCCTCAGCAATGTGATGATGGGGAGAAAGAACTGCGGCCGGACGACGTACATCTTCGGGTAACGATGGAACACGTCCACGATTCCTGTGTTATAGAGTTCATTGTCCGGCTCCAGCAGGGAGACCAGCACCGCATACTCGCACCCTTTCTCGGCGCGATCCTTGTCGAGCTCCTTTAGAAAATCCTCGTTCCGGTTCTTCGTCGCGGTACGATCACTCTCGTTCTTCATTTCGAACATGATCGAGACAATCTCCGTGCCGACCTCATCTGAGTCGCGAAAGATGTAGTCTCCCTTGCTCCCAGTCCGCGCGTCATTGTCCTTCTCGAAATACGCCCTCGGAAACGCCATCGATCGGATGCGGTTGAATTCGGTCTCACAGTGCTGTTCGAGGGTTTCGCCCACCATCTTGGTCGAGAGGCGCGCCTTCATGTCTCGAAGGCGATCGATCGTGTCATCGCGATCCTTGATCTGCGTCTCATACTTATCCTTGAGCGACTTTTCGGCGAGTTGCTTCTCAAGCGTCGCTCGATCGATGCCACTCTTCAGTTCATCGCGCTCCTTCTCCACCGCACTGACCGCATTCGTAATGGCGAGCTTTTGTGCCACCTCGCCTGCATCGAGCTTGGCCTTCAGGCCCTGGATCTCCGCGTCCTTCGTGGTGACGGCCTTCTGCAGTTCATTCGCGAGCCTCGCCTCGGCCAGCTTGGCCGCGGCGTCCTTTTCACGCTTCGCCTGCTGAAGTTCGTTCGCGAGCGCGTCACGCTTTTTTTCCACGGTGCTCAGGGCCTCGGTCACGGCGAGCTTCCGCGTCATCTCCCCGGCATCGAGCTTGGCCTTCAGTTGCTGGATCTCGGCGTCCTTGGCCGCAGCAGCCGTCTGCAATTCGCCGGTGACCTTCGTCTTGGCGAGTTCGACGGCGTTCCGCTTGTCCTGCTCGGCCAACTCCAGCCGCTTGTGCAATTGCTGCTCAAACTCTTTGTCGCGGACCTGCTTCAGGATGTCAGCGTAGCCTGCTTCGTCGATTTTGAATGCCTTCCCGCAATGCGGGCAGATGATTTCATGCATGACTTAATGACCCTCCGTGATTGCAGCGCACGGCGTATCAGCCATTTCAAAGGTGTGACCGCACTTCGGACAGGTGATGGTTCCTTCGGGCATGGTGGGTAGAATTGGAACTCTATCCTGATTCAGCCAACAAGCACTGGCAAGGCTTCCGGACGAACCATGCCACCCGTTGGCTCCATGCCTTTGCGGTCACGGGATATCGCCTTTGGCAAATCACAGACTACCGCACTTTCAAAACCCAACGCCCAGAGCGCTACCACACGGCCTCTCAAAACATACCCCCTAAACCCAGCCACGGGCTGGAATTCGCCGAAAACTCAGTCAGATTCACAAATCCGAAATATTCCGCCTGCCGCCTCCGGATTGTCACACACTTTCATGACATTTTTGTTTTGACAGAAGGAACCCGTTTTGTAAAAACCAGAAAAGAAATCAAGGGCCTAGGGAGATTGCAGTGCAAATAACTATGAAACACAGGGAATTTATGGCCATTTCGCCAGATCAGATTATCGCAGCAAACCTCGACAAGAGAGCTTTGATGGACGGAGCCTCATCCGTATCCCCTCGAAACAAGAATACCGCGGAGCGCGTAATCATCTTCAGCATGATCTACGACTTTGCAGTGATCACAGCCGCGATGGCGGTCGGTTTTTGGCTGCGATTTCATACCTTTATCCGTGATTTTGGACGGGCATCGGATGTCACCTTCCTGGACTACGCCGGATATGCGATGATCGGCGCAGTGTGCATGTCTCTGACTTTGACGTATCGGCAGTTCTATCGGGAAGCAGTTGTCCTCCGATATCGGCGGGTCGCACGGCAAATCTTTGAAGCGACCGTCATCTGGGTGGTGGGATTCCTCAGCATCTCGCTGATCCTTAAATTTCAACCGCCCGTTTCACGACTGTATGTGCTCGTATCCGGGGCCACCATCTGCTCCAGCCTGCTTCTGTCGCGATGGGCACTCAATACCGCAGTTCACCGTTCCTCCATCCTCCCTAGCCTTCGTCAGCGAGTCCTTCTGATCGGCTGGAACGATGAAGCTGAGCGGCTAGCCGCTGCCTTCGGAACAGACAAAGCCGAGGCATACGAACTGATCGGCTGCGTGAGACCGTCCGGCCGAGACTTTGCGAAAACGCCACCGGATCGCCGCCTGGTTCTCGGCGATCAAGAGCGACTCGTGGACGTCATTGAACGTCAGGGAATCGACATGGTGATGTTGGCAGACATGAATTCCGCCCAAAGCGAAGTCGTAGGACTCGCCAACCTGTGCGAAAAAATGATGGTCCAGTTCAAAGTCATCCCATCCTACTTCCAGATTCTAGTCTCGGGGCTGCACCTCGAAACCGTGAGCGGAATTCCGATCCTCGGGGTTTCCGATCTTCCGCTCGATCAGACCGTGAACATTGTTCTCAAACGGGCGGTGGACATTATCGGTTCAATCGTGGGACTTCTGTTGTCCATGCCGCTAATCGCGATCTTCGGAGCCATCGTTTACGCCGAATCACCTGGCCCGATACTGTATCGTCAACGGCGACTGGGACGAAACGGAAAGGAATTTTTCATTTTCAAAATTCGGAGCATGAGACTCGATGCAGAAGCCCCCGGAAAAGTCGGATGGACGACAAAAAACGATCCGCGCCGGCTGAGGATTGGTGGATTCATGCGAAAATTGAATATCGATGAGGTGCCTCAATTCTGGAACGTCCTCCGTGGTGAAATGAGTCTTGTCGGCCCCCGTCCAGAACGGCCCGAACTTATCCGCAACTTCAAGGACGAAATTCCTCATTATAATGCGCGCCATAACGTGAAACCAGGCATCACTGGCTGGGCGCAGGTCCGCGGATTCCGTGGCGACACGGATCTTGGCGAACGCATCAAATGCGACCTTTGGTATTTGGAAAACTGGAATCTCCTGCTAGACTTTCACATCATGCTACTCACCTTTATCAAGCGAGACAACGCAGCCTAAGTGCGAAACATGGCGTCTCCAGCGACCGACTGCACAGTGAAGCACACTGCCCTCCGGGCCTCACTCCATGCTCCGCCATTGAATTCTATGTTCTGTGGCAACTTTCTTCGAATCTCACGCGAGACGCGAACGGGAACTGTTTGCAACCTCACCTTCCTCACACCTTGCCACCAGTAACCTACGACTACCTCATCGTCGGCGCAGGTTATGCGGGTGCAGTACTCGCGGAACGGCTTGCCAGCCAATGCGGGGCATCCTGCCTGGTGATTGATCGGCGCACGCATATCGGAGGCAACTCCCATGACCACTACGACGAGGCAGGCGTGTTATTGCACACTTACGGACCTCATTATTTCCGGACAAACTCCGAACGCATACTCGCTTATCTGAGTCAGTTCACGGAATGGCATCCTGTCGATTATAAGATCCTATCTTGGGCTGAAGGACGGTACTGGCAGTTTCCAATCAATCTGAATACCTTTGAGCAACTGATCGGTCGGGCTTCCACGTCCGAGGAGATGGAAGCGACATTGGCAGAGTGGAGAGTTGAGATTGAGAATCCCGCGAATTCAGAGGAAGTCATTCTCGCGCAGGTCGGTGAGCGCCTTTACGAAATGTTCTTCAAGAACTACACCCGCAAGCAATGGCGGCGTGAACCTCGCGACCTGGATGCCAGCGTCTGCGGCCGTATTCCCATCCGGACAAATCGTGACGATCGTTACCTCTCCGATAAATTTCAGGCGCTGCCAAAGGAAGGCTATACAGCGATGTTCAAGAAGATTTTGGATCATCCCAACATCACCGTGCAACTCGGGGCGGACTTTCGTGAAGCGCGTAAGCAAGTGAAATACGGGCACCTAATTTACACAGGGCCGATTGATGAATATTTTGACCACTGTTTCGGCCCGCTCCCTTACCGCTCGCTGCGCTTCGAGCCGGAAACGTTGAATCAGGAATTCTTTCAGCCTGCGATGCAGGTGAACTATCCGAACGAACACGAATTCACCCGCATCGTGGAGGTCAAGCATGCGACCGGGCAGAAAATTCCGGTCACCACGATCGTCCGGGAGTATCCCGAAGATTTCGGCCCCGGCAAAGAGCCATACTACCCGATCCCGGCGCCCGACGCGAAGGCGCTCTACGATCGCTATGCTGAACTGACCGAGAAGGAGGAAGGTGTCAGCTTCGTCGGACGTCTTGCCACCTATCGGTATTACAATATGGATCAGGTCGTCGGCATGGCGCTAACCGAGTTTGACAAACTCAAGAGCCGCCATGCTGCCGTGGACTCAGCACGGTGAACAATGCATCCGATCCAACCGATGATGCTGCAAATCTCACTCAATCCAACAAGCAGTTACCCTCCCAAGCTGTCCTTGCCGACGCACGGGAGATGAATAGAAGTGCGACCTTAGACCTATCCAGCGGCACGTCGCGGCTTCTGCGCGCCGCTCGCACATCGCCACTGCTCCGGCAGGTCGGACAGATGATCACCACCCGCGGCATTGGTCTCGGAATTGCCGCCGCCGGCAGCATCTGGGCAGCCAGGAGCTTGGGGCCGGAAAAATTGGGCATTTCGGGAATGATTCTCTCCGTAGTCGCCCCGTTGACGCTTCTCGTGGATCTGAACCAGGATGTCTCACTCGTCCGCCGATACAAGACATGCGAGACTGACGAAGCCCGGGCACAGCTCATTCGTGAGACTTTCATTTTCCGCGGGATGCTCTGCTTGGCATACATGGCTGTGATGGTTTGCGTATTGGCTGCCACAGGATTGCCGGGTGGCACTTGGCATCTCGGAGTTATGGCAGCATTTCCGCTCCTGCTCGTCAGTGTGAACCAAGGTGCGTGGGCGCTTCAGGCTCAGGAAAACATGCCTGCACGGTATCGGGCATTGATGCTGCAATCTGCGATTAGCGCAGCGTGTTACTTCGCCTTCTTTCGGCCCGATCGGATGCCCGCAGGCTCCGATATCATTGTCATGGCCGTCGCAGTCGGAGTTGAATATTCACTCGGTTGGTGGTATGCGCGGCGTCCGTTACGCAAGGCCTTTTTGTCAAAACCCGGATTTGCGATTTGGCGCTGGGAAGAAATGAAGCAGGGTCTTCGCACTGCGAGTCAAGCCTGCTGGGCGGGACGCTGGGTAGCGATCACAGGGCTTGTTAGCTACCTCTATATTTACCTTCAGAGCCCGCTAGTTGGACTTCTTCTCGGCAATGAAGCCTTGGGTCAGTACCGCACAGCCGGCACCCTGCTCAATGCGTTTCAGGCTTTTGCCGCGATGATTCCGGCCGTGCTGTACCCGAGGATGATCGAGTGGCACCGAATCGGACCGGAGCATCTTTGGAGGAATCAAATGCGATTCGCCCGTGTTGCATTTTGCTTTTTCATTCCTGGCGCACTGGCTGCATTCTTTTTTGCACCATATGTTTATAAGCTGCTCTATGGACCTGCATTTCTGTCCGCAGCGTATCCCTTCGCGCTGCTCCTTGTTTCCAAGATGATCGCGGTGCTCAATGGCATATTTGGATGGGGACTGTGGGCGCAGCATCGGGACGGGCTAATGCTCCGACTTACCGTCGCTACTGCGGTGATCAGCCTGCCATTGAATTTCTACCTCATCCCGCACCAAGGATTGCTCGGTGCGGCCGCAGTTGGCGTGATTTGCGAAGCTTTGATGTTGCTTGTCACGGCCGCAGTCAGTCGTCCAAAACCTCGTCAATCGACTGATATTCCTTCAGCAAGTGCGAGAGACGACATGCCATGAGTGAACGTGATCCTTTAACAGCAACGCAGCGTATTACCGTCAGGGTCTCTGCCGTCATGGTCACTTACAACCGCCTCGAATTGCTGAAGGCGGCAATCGTGGCACTGCGTGCTCAAACGCGATCGCTTGATGCGATTGTAGTGATCGACAACGGCTGCACGGACGACACCAGCCGCTGGCTTGCCTCCGAATTGAGCCAGGATACGACCGGTGTCCTGCAGGTCGTCACCCAGGCAAATCTCGGCAACTCCGGCGGCGTCTTTTCCGGCATGAACACCGCTTTTGCGGCCGGACATGACTGGTTCTGGGTGCTAGATGATGACACTATTCCATCACCGACTGCGCTGGAGATGCTTCTCGCAGGTGCAGATCGTTTCCGCACCGCCCATCCCGCGAGCCGCCTCGGATGGCTGAATTCCGTCGTGCAATGGTCCGACGGCTCGCTGCACCGGATGAACGAGCCGAAGCTGAAGCCATACCTCGATTGGGGGCCGCATTTTCTCACTGAACGCTTCCTGCCTGCACAGTGGTGCTCATTCGTTTCGGTGATGTTCTCGCGCGAAGCCATCGCCGAGTGCGGACTGCCGTTGAAGGACATGTTCATCTGGTATGACGATGTCGAATACACTGCCCGGATCGAACTCCGCGGCTTTGCCGGAATCGTAGTGACCGATAGTCTCGTTGAGCACCGGACAAAGCTAAACTATACCCCGGACGTCAAGGACATCACCGCTGAAAACTATCCCCGATTCCGCTACGCATTCCGGAACGAAGTGCTCGTCCTTCGCACACTGCTCGAAGGACGGCCCATGACGCTCGCAATGCGATTTGTACGGCTCATGCTGCGCCGGACCATCATGATGATTCGTGCGCGTAAATTCCGTTACGTATTCCCATCGATTTTTCACGGCTTTAAGGGCCTGGCCATGGAGAGGCAAATCCAGCATCCCCCCGCAAGTGACTGCGCCTCGGGTGGCCTGCAGAACTCCATCCCAACGAAGGCCACCACAGGCACTGCGCACATCCCGCAAGCATGAACACTCAACCACCCAAGATCTCGGTCATCATCTGCACGCACGATCCGCGCGAAGACTATCTCTTCGCCACACTCGATGCGCTACGGAATCAGACTCTGCCGACGACCGATTGGGAGTTCCTGCTCGTGGACAATCTCTCAACGCCGCGGTTGTCAGAACGCATCAATCTCGACTGGCACCCGGCGGCCCGGCATCTTCGCGAGGAAAAAATAGGGCTCTCGAACGCCAGAATCTGCGGCCTGAAGGCAGCCCGCTCCGAACTGATCATCTTCTCGGATGACGACAATTTACTGGCTCCCGACTACCTCGCGAACGCGCTGCGAATCGCCGAGGAGTGGCCAAATCTCGGAGTCTGGGGATGTCATATCGACGGCCGTTTCGAGGGAGAAGTGCCCGCTTGGGTGAAGTCCTTTGCGTATCATCTCGCAGTGCGTGAATGCCCGCAGCCTGTCTGGGCGTCCTATGTCGATGACCGCAATGTGCCCTACGGTGCCGGCATGTGCCTGCGCAGCGCCGTGGGCAAGGCCTACATTGCCAAATCGGAAACTGATCCCCTCTGCACAAAACTCGACCGCATAGGCAAAGGCATGGGCGCCGCCGGCGATCACGACATTTGCCACACTGCACAGGATCTCGGGCTCGGCATTGGGCGCTTTCCATCGTTGCGAATGACGCACCTGATCTCCGCCGGCCGCATGCAGCCGGACTATTTTCTGAAGCTCGTCCGCGGCAATGCGCGCTCGGCGCTGCTCCTCGCCCTGGCGCGCAAATCCGCTGCATCGTACCGCACTACCAGGTTCTGGCCAATGGTGAAAATTCTCCGCAGCCGCCTTTTCAAACGCGGAATGGAGAGCCGCATCCTGTGTGCGCAAGCTCGGGGCGAACTCGACGCATTAAGTGAGGTCCGCCGTCTCGACATGGCCGGAAACTAGAATGCCCGCTGATACAGCACCCGCCTCACCCAAATCGGCAGCTCACGGCGCCATACCGGATCATCTCCCGGGGCTCGATGGGCTCCGCGCGCTTGCTGTCTTCAGCGTCATCCTTTTCCACGCCGAATATTTTCACGCGGGATGGATCGGGGTGCAGGTCTTCTTCGTCCTCTCTGGCTTCCTCATCACCCGCATTCTCCTCGCATCCAAGCGCAAGTCTGCCATGCAGCCAGAGGCGGGTTCCCGAGGACCGGCTGTTGAATTTTTTTGCCGTTTCTATTGGCGGAGAACCTTACGCATCTTTCCGCTCTACTTTCTCTTCCTCCTCGTTCTCGCCGTCACGTTCTTGCTCACCCATTGGCCGGATCGTTTTCCGGAAGCCAGCCCGTGGCTTGCCACTTACACATTCAATTTTGCAAGGCTCGCCCCCGACTGGCCCTACACCCCTGCCTTCGGACATCTTTGGTCGCTGGCAGTCGAGGAGCAGTTCTATCTCCTTTGGCCCGCCGCAGTGTGGTTCCTATCTGCTCAAAAGCTCCGCCGTCTCATTGTCGCGATGATCGTGATGGCCCCCCTCCTGCGTCTCGGTGCAGCCCACCTGCTCGTGGGATGGGCGCCGGGGAGCAGCTTGGTGAGCATTGGTAGCGGCGTTTACAATCTCCTCAGTTCGCACCTGGATGCCTTCGGACTCGGTGCGGGGCTGGCTGCGGGATTTCCCCTGCTCACGCGACGACCGCTGCAAAAATTACTCGCGTGCCTGGCGGTCCTTTTCATCGCCGGCTTGCTCATTCTCCAGTCTCTCCGCGGTGCGAGTCTCGCCGGCTGGTCGAGCCTCGGTTATCCTCATGGCCTTCCCTGGCACCATCAGTACGTCTGGGGCTACACCCTCGTGAACTTTGCCTCCGTATGGTTCATCTCATTGCTCATCACGCCAGCGAGTGCCCTGAGGTGGCTCGAAAATCCCGTGCCTGCCTACCTCGGCAAGATCTCCTACGGCATTTACGTCTGGCACGCTCCAGTCCTCGCGCTCACTGCTGCAGCACTGCACACACAGCCATTTCGGCCACCCGGCTTTGGAGGATTGCTGGTGGCTATCGCGATTACCATCGGCCTCGCAGCGGCTTGCCACCACGGGTTTGAACGCTGGTTTTTGAAGTTCAAGGATCTCCGGCCTTGGTCGGCTCGCACCGGACCACCGATGCTGACCACATAGACAGGAAAATTTCACTCGTGAACACCACTGGTCCCAACATCCCAAATCTGATGCTCGCCACGAGCATCCATGCCCGGTCGGCGTGCATGGTCGGGGCTGGTTCGCTCTCCGCATTCAATCCTAGCGTGATCGGCAATCCCACACTTGCCGCAAAGCGGCTTCTCAAACGAAGCCGCATAAAATGCATGAACCTCGAATCTGAACGAGTGCGATGAAAATTTCTTACGTCTATCAGCTTGATGCGAATCGCTCCTCGATCCAATCGGGCAGACCCAATTCCATCCTCCGCGGACTGCGATCCAACGGTGTCGACGTGCATGAAGTCTTCCCGCTGGAGCACCGTTTCGAAGCAGCACGATGGGCTCATAAGCTCCTCCGCCGCTCAATCGGCAGGAACTACCTTTTTGATCGACACCCAGCCCTCATTCGCGACTTCGCACGCCAAATCGAAGCCCAGCTCCGGAAGGAATCCGGCGATGTCATTTTCAGCCCAAGCACGCTTCCACTCGCTGACCTGCGCACGGATCTGCCGATCACATTTTGTGCGGATGCGTGTTTCGGCGCCATGCTCAACTATTACGACGCCTACTCGCGGCTGTCCGCCGCGCAAATACACTTTGGCGAAGAGGCCGAGGCACGCGCGCTAAAACACGCCGCACTCGCGGTCTATCCTTCAAAGTGGGCCGCTCAGGCAGCCATCAGTCACTACGGCATCTCTCCGGATCGCGTGGCGGTGATTCCGTTTGGTGCAAACTTCGGCGGGGACAATCAGGAGACGGATGTGACTCGCTGGATCGGAGATCGTGATACGAGGAAGCTGCGCCTGCTTTTCGTCGGTCGCGAGTGGGAAAGGAAAGGCGGCGACATCGTCGCCGAAGCCGCACGCCGGCTCATCGCAAGCGGGCTGGACGTCCAGTTGGACATCGTGGGAATCAAAGTCCCGCAGCGGTGGAGGAACCACACGTTCATCCGCGAGCACGGACTCCTCAGCTACTCAAATCCCGCAGGCCTTGCCCAAATGCGGAAGCTTTTTTCGGAAGCCACATTCCTATTCGTCCCATCGCGCGCGGAGGCATTCGGGATGGTCTATTGCGAAGCCAATGCCTTCGGATTGCCCGCGATTGCCACCGCGACAGGCGGCATCACCGAAATCATCCGCGATGGCGTGAATGGCTACGGCCTTCCCATGGAGGCCGAGGCAGAGGACTATGCGCGGATCATCCTAACCGCAGTCGAGAATCAGGACCGCTATCGGGAACTCGCGCTGAGTTCCTATCGGGAATTCAAGCAACGCCTGAATTGGGACGTGTACTGCGAGCGCTACCTGTCGCTGCTACGCGAAAAAGTCCTTCCTGCTCCCGTCAGCAAGCCTGCCCCGGCAGTCGAATCACAGCGTCCGCTGCGGATCGCCTACGTCTCGATCCAATCTGCGGATGATATCAATGCGTGGTCCGGCCTGAATCACAACATCGCCAACTGCCTGCGCCAACAGGGAGCGCAGATCGAAGTGGTCGGCCCCCTCGCAAACGGGCCCCGCATTTTCTGGAGCAAGGTACGCGCAGTCTGCCACCACATGCTGACCGGCAAGCGTGAGCTATGGACACGGAATCCGGGCCTCATGCGTTACTACGCCAAGGAGGCCGCGCGCCGACTCGAAAAACTCGACTATGATTTGATCTTCAGCCCAGGCACCGAGCCAATCACCTACCTCCCCGCAAATATCGACAAGCCCGTGGCGTTCTGGACCGACGCCCCATTTGGCGCGATGCTCAACTACTATCCGTGGTACACCGGACTCGGGGACCATTGCACCCGCGAAGGCATGGCTAGCGACACGGAGGCCCTTCAGCGCGCCACCCTCGGAATCTACAGCTCGGATTGGGCCGTCCGCATGGCGGTGGAAAAGCATGGAGCCTCGCCGGCACGACTCGGTGTCGTGCCTTTCGGGTCGAATCTCAAATCGCAGGTGGAGGAGAACGAAGTGGATGCACTCGTATCGCAACGGCTCCAGCAACCTTGGCGCATTCTTTTCGTCGGAGTGGATTGGGAACGCAAAGGTGCCGACACGGTTCTCGCCGCCGTGGCCGAACTCAACCGCCGCGGTCATCCTGCCGAAATGATCGTCGTCGGCTGCCAGCCTCCGGCACGAGTCCTGCCACTGCCGGACTTTGTAAAAGTCGAAGGCTTCATCGACAAACGCAGCGAGGAAGGCCGGCAAAAAATGGCGGATCTTTACCGTTCCACCCTGCTCTTCTTCATGCCGTCCATCGCGGAGGCCTTTGGCGTCGTTTTCTGCGAAGCAAACGCCCATGCGGTCCCCTGCCTGGCGACAGCCACAGGCGGCATCCCCACCATCATTCAGAATGGCGTGAACGGCCACTTGCTGCCAGTCGGTTCCCCTATGGCTTTCTATGTGCGCGAGATTCTACGCATGGCTGAGCCAGAGACCTACCGCCGACTGGCGCACGAAACGCTGCGCGCCTATCGCGAACGTTTGAACTGGGAAGCAAGCGGGAAGCGCCTGATGGAATTGCTCCGAAAAGCGAACGACCGCCATGCCCAAACGACGACTGGAGATGCAGCCGCCGCCGAAGCTCTCCCGGCCTCTCATGCATAGCCTGCAAGCATGACGTTCGATAAAAAAAGCGCGGCATGGGGCGGGGCGGCATTCCTCACCGGATTGCTCACGCAGACGACTGTGAATGTGGTTGGCAACATGCCGCTGGCGGAATTGGTCATCCTCGCGATTTTGGCCATTCTGATCGTGCGTCTGGCCGTCGAGAAAAGGGCTCCTGCGGAGCTTTTCCACGTGCCGCTTTTTTGGATATTTGTCCTGGCGCAGATCATCGCATTTTCCTCGTATGTCTTTTCCGATCTCTACCGGGAAAGCTCCCACAATGACATGCTCCGAGGCTGGAGTCGCATGGCCTTCCTCGGGCTCGATGTGATTGCTTTCACGTGCATCTTCGGCGCACAGGCTTCCAGCTTCATGTGGTCACAGGTGGGACTCATGCTCGGCGGCGTGCTCGCGATGTTCATCGAGGGCGTGAAGTATGATGCCTTTTGGAAATTTGGCATCGGCGGACCTGCGACCACTGCCGTCTTTTTGATCAGCCCCTTCTTCGGTCGCTTCGCTGCCATCGCGCTGATCGCCGCTCTGGGAATCGTTCATCTGAGCCTCGACTTCCGGAGCATGGGCGGCGTGTGTTTGATCGCGGCCATGCTGCTTTGCGTGCAGCAGCTTCCCCGACAGTTTCGGGCATGGATTCTTATTCCGGCACTCATCGCCGGCACGGTGCTCACCTTCTGGATGAACAATCGTCAACAAGGCGAAGACGACGCGCGCGGAAACCGTTCGACAGTGGAGAGGGCAGCCATGGCCATGGCTGCATCAGAGGCGTTCATGGATTCGCCACTGATCGGACAAGGCTCATGGTTCAGCAATTCGCCGGTGATGGAAAACTTCCAACTCCTCCGCAGTGCTGGCGCGCGCCTTGCAGGTGTGCACGGCTATGCAATCGACGCGGACGATACGAATATCGCCATTCATTCTCAACTCCTCGTCAGCATCGCCGAAGGCGGCCTCTTCGGCGGCACTTTCTTCATCGTCTTCGGATCCGTGCTCTTCTGGGCGCTTTGGTATTGCGCCGTTCGCCGACAGCCGGACACGAGCACACCCATCTACGTCTTCTTTCTTCTCAATGCGACGTGGAACCTTTTCTTCAGTCCCTTCTCCGGGACCCATCGGATCGGCATCGCCGTCGCAAGCGGCCTCGTCTTTATGCTATGGCGCGAGGCACACGCTCCTCTGATCATCGAGGACGATTCCGAGCACGATAAAGACACACAAGCCGCGCTTCACGAGGCCCATTCATGACCGTCATTTGCACGTCCGGAAAATCCAAACCTTCACCCGCGAAACAATGATGTCTGCCGATCACCTTCTCGTCGTCACCCCCACACTCGGGGACTCGGAATTTCTCGATGCCTCAGTCCAGGCGGTACGCGACCTCTCGCTGCACACGACACACGTCATTTCCTGCCCTGCGGGAAAAATCGCCGCATTGAGCCAGCGCTTCCCGCATTGCGTCGTCGTCCCGGACGCCGGTCGCGAAGGTGCCATTTACGGAGCACTCAATGCCGCGCTGGAACAGGCCCCCAAGAATTGGGACTGGTTCACTTACATCAATGACGACGACGAACTGACACCGGGGTTTGCACAAATGGCGCGGGAACATTTTCAACGCACCGACGCTGAACCTGTGACCTACGGCGATGTCCGCCTCATCACGGATGATGGGACGCGGATTTCACTCATCACCACAGAAAAGACGCCGCGCTACTTTGCTCCCCTACTCCAGCAAGGCATCAGCCCGCTGAACCAGCAGGGCATGCTCTTCCGAGCGGACGTGGTGCGTGAATTGAAGGGCTTCGACTTGCGCTATCGGCTTTGCGCGGATCTGGATTTTTGGCTGAGGGCTCACGCGGCAGGCCATGCCTTCCGCCACTATCCGCTGGAGGTGGGGAAATTCCGCATCCGCGCCGGCCAGCTCTCCGGAAACGTCGCTCTCACCGTCCGCGAACAGCAGGATGTCGTCAGCCGCGTGCTGCCGAAAAGTGCCTCGCCGCTCATGCTCCGCTGGGCGCGCTTGCGCTATCGGCTGCTCAATCTTCCGCGCTACCTCGAGCGCAAGCGGCTCGCGGGATGGTCCACCAGCAATGCCTTGCTCGCACGCGGGATTGAGAAAAAGGCATGAGTCGGCGTGTCATCATTCTCAACGACCAAGCGAGTGTTACCGGCGGCTCTGCGACCGTGGCGCTGGCATCGGCTCGCGGTCTGGCGGCTCGCGGCGAAGCGGTCACCCTGTTTGCGGCGGTAGGGCCCATCGCTCCCGAAGTTCAAAACGTACCGGGACTCGATGTGGTTTGCCTCGGGCAGCGTGAAATCGTGGATGACCCCAACCGTCGGCGCGCCATGCGCAACGGTATCGCAAATCGTGAAGCAGCCACATGCCTCGGAGAGTTGCTCGACGGCTGCGATCCGGCGCGCACGGTGATTCACGTTCATTCGTGGATGAAGGCCCTCTCCCCTCTCACTCTGCACACGGCAATCCGGCGCGGATTCAAAGTCGTGCTGACGATGCACGATTTCTTCATCACCTGTCCGACCGGCGGCTTCTTTCTCCCGCGCGAAGGGAAGATCTGTGAACGAGTGCCGCTCTCGCTCTCCTGCGTGACGTGCTCCTGCGATCGACGCAACTACCTGCACAAACTCTGGCGGACAGCGCGCACCATCTATCAAAACCACATCCTAAAAGTGCCACGCGGCATCGCGCATTTTGTCGCGGTTTCGGAATTCAGCAGTTCCATCCTTCGCCCGCATCTGCCGCACGGTTCTCCCGTGACAATGGTCCGGAATCCCACGGAGTGCATCAATGACGGCCCTGCACCGATCGGCACGAATGAGCCGTTCCTTTTCATGGGCCGCTTCTCCCAGGAAAAAGGAGTGCTGCTCGCCGCGGAAGCCTGCCGCAGACTTCAGGTGCCTGCGGTCTTCATCGGAGATGGCGAGCTGGCAGGGCGAGCCCGCGAGATTTACCCCGATGCGCATTTCACCGGCTGGTTGCGCCCGGAGGAAAGCCGCAGTTGGCTGCGCAAAACGCGCGCGCTGATCTTTCCACCGCTCTGGTACGAGACGCTTGGCCTCGTCGTGGTCGAAGCGGCTGCCGCAGGAGTTCCAGCGATCGTTTCCGATCGGTGCGCCGCGGCAGAATTTCTCGCAGACGGGGAACGCGGCCTGCACTTTTCCCACGGCTCCATCGACTCACTGTGCGCGCAGATCGAGCGCATGAGAGATGGCGATACTGCGGCACGTTTGGGAAAGCGGGCGTATGACTGGTACTGGGCGGACCCTTGGGATTCGCGAAATCACGCCCGGGAATTATCGGAACTCTACGATCGCGTCCTCGCTGCATGAATATCCTCCTCGTCTCCCAACCCGCACGCGACGGCGTGCTCCGTCACGTTGAAGCACTTGTCGATTTTCTCCTGGCCCATGGTGACCGCGTCCACCTCGCCTACAGCGACTACGACGCAAGCGAACAATTTCATGCGCTGATTGAGCGCGTCCGAAAAGCCGGAGGACAGCTCCTCAATCTCGGAGTGCGCAATGCCCCACAGCCGCGCGATCTGCAGGCTGTATTCCAATTGCGTGCCTTAATCCGGAAAGTGCAGCCAGACGTCATTCACGCGCACAGTTCAAAGGCAGGCGCGCTCGTTCGTGGTCTCGGGTTGATTGGTCTGCTCGGAACACGCGCCCCCATTTTTTACACGCCTCATTCATACTACCTGATGCATGCGCCAGAGAAACCGAAGGCGAAGGTCTTTCATTTTCTGGAACGCATCTTCGGCAGACTCGGAACCACGATCACCATGTCGCGGTGCGAATCAAACTTCGCCGCAGACGTGGTCAGCGTGCCGGTCTCCCATCAGTTGTTTAGCGAAAATGGTGTGGACTATTCCGCATATCATCCAGCGACCGCGGATACGCGGCGGCAGATGCGTGAAAAATTCGGCCTGCCACTCGACGCAAAGATCATTGGCTCAGTCGGCCGCTTTTCCCCCCAAAAGGATCCCCTCTCCATGTACGAGGCATTTGCCGAGGCGGCCCGCGATTTGCCCGATGTGCACATCGCGCATGTGGGCCAAGGGGAACTCCAGCCGCAGATGGACGCAATCATCGCCGCTCACGGCATCGCACACCGCTGCCACTTTCTGCCATACATGAATGACACGTCGCCGTTCTATCGTGCGCTCGATGGCTTCCTTCTCACCTCCCGCTACGAAGGAATGTCATACGCCGTCCTCGAAGCGCTGGCCACAAATCTGCCGATGGTCCTGACCCTCGCTCCGGGAAATGAAAGTTTCGCAGATCACGCGTTCTCCCACTTCGAGTGGCCGAAGCCAGGTGACGTTCAATCGATCGCCGCGGCCATCCGCAGTTGGCGCAAAAGACTGGACAGCCCGGAAGTTCCGAATCACCGGGCCATCGCAGAGAAACTTTTTTCTCTGGAAGCGTCCTTTTCCCGAGTGAAGGAAGCCTACTTCCGCGCAGCACTGGAAGGCGCCCCGTAAACACCCTCTCCATAGGCGCCGGTAGAATAATGGTAGTGATAGGCGCTGCCGGACTGCTGTGGCAGGAAATTGACTACCACACCTGCGATCGGCGCTCCGGCTTCGCGGAGCTTCCGAACGGCACAGGCGACGGCATTTCTCGGCGTATTGGCGGAATGAACGACCAGGCAGACACTTTGCACCAACTTCACAAGGAGCAGCGTGTCGCTGACCGCATTGATGGGCGCGCTATCGATCACGATCGCATCGAAGGAAGTCTGGGCTTGGCGAAGAACCCGATCAAATGCCGGACCGGCCAGCAATTCCGCACAATTTTGGGGACGATTGCCTGCGGTCATCACTGCGAGATTCGGAATTTCTGAATCCTGCCAGGCATTGCTCACAGCAAGGTCTGCACCGAGCACATCTGCCAACCCAGGATGTGCTGCCGGCTTCTTAAAGAATACCTTCTCGATCGTCGGCAGACGCAGGTCAGCATCGATAATTAGCGTGCGCAGTCCTTGCCTTGCGAGGGAGACCGCAAAATTGCTGGCAGAAAAACTTTTCCCCTCACCCTGCACTGCGCTGGTGAAAAGAAACGTGCGCCGCTGGCCTGGCTCACCGAGCAGCGCCAAGGACGTCCTCAGACTGCGAAAACTCTCGGCGATCGCCCCTTGCGGCTCCGAGATCGTGGCCAGTCCCCGGCTGCGGCCAATTCTCAATGACTGGCGCGGGATGGCAGCAAGAACCGTCAATTGCAGGAAACTCTCCGCCTGATCCACCGTCTTCAACGAACGGTCGAGCACCAGGCGCAGAAGTGCGATGCAAATGCCGAGCGCAAGACCACCGGCCAGCGCACCTGCGAGGATCAAAAGCCTGCGCGGCTTACTTGGACTGACCGGAGTATCTGAACGCTGAACGATGCGCACCACGTCCGGCTGAATTCCGCTCAGCACATCCGTTTCCTTCATCCGGTTGAGCACGTTCTGATAAAGGGCATTATCCGAATCGATCTCGCGCGACAACGCCTCATAACCGATGGCAAGCCGCCCGAGTTCCAGTGATTTCTTTTCCTGCTCGTGCGTCGCTTCCGCGATCTTGGTCTCATTGATCTGCGCTGCACGGAGTGCCGTGGCGAGGCCATCGGCCGCATCGAGAATGGCGCGGTTCAATCCGGCCTTGAGCTCATCGAGGCGTACCTTGGCTTCAATGTAGCGCGGATGTTTTGGCAGATAACGGTGACTGCGATTCGCAAGCTCAGCCTCCTGCGCGGTAAGATTCTTTTTTTGCTCAAGCACCTGCGCCGCCGTCGAGATGCTGGGAATGGTGAGCAATTGTTCCGGAGTTTCCCGCCCAATTTCCTTCACTTGGGCATAGTCGGACTCCAGGCGCACACGGGCAGTCTTCGCGTCCGTAAGTTTCGCATTCAGATCGCGGAGACCCGCGTCGATCGTATTGCGAGAATCTTCCAAGGCGACGGCCTTCGTATCCTCCCGGTATTTTTGGAGCGCCTGCTTGGACTTATCCAACTTCACCTTAAGCAAATCGACTTGGCTCACCAAAAATTTCACCGCATCTCTGCTCATCGCCTCGTGTTCCTCGATCACCATCTTCTTGTGCTCATCGATGAGTAAATTTGGAACTTTGCCGGCAACGACCGGATCCGCTGCCTCGCATTCAATGGTAATCAAACGAGTGCCACGAACGAGATGCACTGAAACGCTTTTGGAGAAACGATTCAAAATTTGCCCTTCATCGTACGGGCGCTCAGGTTTGTCAGACATGGCAAGTGCCGCCGGTGTCAATTTGAGTTCCGAACTCTTCGCCACGCGGGCAAGGAGGCCCCAATTGGACAGGTTTGCCTCGATAGTCTTCAGCGTTTCCGAACCCTGCATATCCTGGATGTCCACATCGTTGAACTTGACCACCTTTCGCTCCGCCTGCTCAATCTGCACGATCGCCTGGCTGCGATACAACTTGGGCGTGATATAAAGGTAAACTAGGGCGCCCGCAAGGGCCGCAAGGACGAAAAAAGCGATGCCGAGCAGGCGCTCACGGAACGCATAGTAAAGAGCGCGAAGATCGACCTCGACCGGTGCGTCTCCGCGGGATTTTTGTTGGTTTGCCATCAGAAAGTGACTGCCCAGGGGATTCCGAAGTATCGAAGTGAAAATTTTGAAGCCTTCATTTAGAAAAGGCTTTCCCCGACGCTGATAATGTCTCCCGGCACTACCTCAAAATTCACATTCTCCTCGCCGCTCGCCATCCGTTTTCCGTTGATCTTAATCACGGCCTCCTTGCCGTTGCTGTTCCGCTTCACGGTAATCTTGGACGGATCCGCGATCCGAGAGTAGCCGCCCGCCATTCCGACTGCCTGCAGGAGTGTCACCGAGTCTCGATCCGGCATGTCAAACGTGCCCGGACGCTGCACCTGCCCGAGGATGATGAATCGCCGCTTCGAATACTCCATGACCGTGAGATTCACCTGCGGATTCACGAGATAATCCTTCGCGTAAAGTTCCCGCACAAGACTCGCGGCAGCCTGAGGCGTCTTTCCAGCAACTTTCACAGAACCGATGAGAGGGACTGTCACCGTTCCATCACTTGATATGCGAACTGTCGTCTCCAAGTCAGCCTCCTCAAAGACAGACATCTTGATCAGGTCATTTGCAGAGAGAAGATAGCTGCCGTTTACTGGCATCCGAACTGCCTCCACCCGAGGAGCTTGGGCGACAGCCATTCCCGCGATCAGCACACCCAGCAGGAAAATGACGATGCCAAAATGTGAGGTGAACCCTGCCCGCGAATAACTTTGCCAATCAATTTTCATCAGAGACGCAGCTTAAATTGCACAATAAACACATTTTCTGTAAAACTCAAGTCAGGCCGGGAAGAATTATTCTGACGATGCTGATAAGATGTCTCAACGCTCAGGTTCTTCGTCACCTCAAAAGAGACGCCAGCCTGAACATAAGTCGTCTCGTCGCTGCGGTCGGAACCTAAACCGATGCCTCGGGAACGATAACTAGAATCTTCATACCCAGCCTCAAGTGAGAAAAAATACCGCTGCAAGAATCGCTGCTGAATGACAGCTTTTACGCCTGTTGTAGTAATGTTTGCACCGTTAGTTACTACCGAGGCGGAATTTTTTCTATAAGCCGCTACCGCAATTTTTGTTCCGTCGAATGGAACGTAAGTTCCTGAGAGATTAAACACTGCGAATACATCATCCCCTCCACCGCTTCCAAATTGCCGCCATTCCACCCCCCCATCCAAGCTGAAGCCCAATTTGGCACCCGGCGTATATGCCACTCGCCCCACCAACTGCTCGAAAGTCTGCGTTGGGGACGACTCCACATTCACCAAACCGAGTCGCGTCCCGATCGAAACCTTGGTTTTCGGCAAAACTTGGTAGTTCATCCATCCTTCGAACATCCATTCCTGCCAGTCCAATTGCTTGGCATAGTCATAACTCCGATTGTAGAAATTCAGCTCAAAGGAAGTTTTTCCACTGAACGCATAGTTCGAAGTAATTTCTGCCCCATAAACCGCCCGATCTACACGATTGCCGACTTCGATGTCCCGATCCGAGAGCGTCTGAAAATAAAAACGCCCTGCAATGGTGAGCTTCGCACCCTCCCAACGTGCCGCGATCAGTGCATTGTGATCGACGGCATTTTGGTCGCTGTTATTCGCAAAGAAAGACGCGTCTAAATTGTATTTTCCGAAAACGAAAGCCTTCGGAAGATTCTCGGGATCAAGGTCCAACGGCTCGAAATGGCGCTCGTAGCTACCGAGTTGCCGAACCTCACCGCCATAATCACCCCACCCGACAGCCAATCCGGGTGAAATCATGGTAAAGAAGTCCGACCGCCTCTTTGTGGCGCTGATGAAAAGATTATCCGTCCACGACACCTCAAATCCTGCAAACGGGATCACTTTCCACTTCCGATCCTCATATTCCGGCTTTTCCAAGGACGGAACTACCATAGCGCGTGGAATTGCTATAGGCGGAGCAGCGGACGGGAAAGGTCCATAGGGAGAGATCCCATCCGAAGCAGGAATTATCTCTGGGAAAACCGGTTCGCGAGGCACTTCGGAACCAGCATTTAGCTGAATCATCGGTCCGCTTTCAGATGGAACAGGGAGGACTGGAAGAGGGCTCTCCTGACCCACAGCCAGAGCGGAAGTGCACCCGAAAATTGCAAGAATAGACTTGGAGATCGATTTCAACCTTCGTCGCTCAAACGCGACAAGCCTTAACTGCTACGGAAGCCGCGGCTGTCGGACAAGCCATTTCTGACAATTTTATCCAATCCACTTAAAGTCCTTCCAACTCGGCTTTGAAAACAAAATTCAGAAACCAAGTCCTCCAATGACTGCATTACAGACCAAGATCGAATCCAGCGCAAAATCCGGGTTAGCGAAAAGCTCATCCCGTCGCACCGAAGTCAAACTCAGAGAGCTGGCTGCGTCGCGCGGAGATTATGGGTGTGAGCGCCGATGCGACTCGATCGAAATGCACGCCTCGAACGGCCAGTGCACAACTCCCGCCGACGCACGCGGTCCCCTGCAGCACTTTCATCCGCTGAAGCAAATGCCTGTTCGATAACCGGCGCTTTACGATAAGCTCGAACCGCTATTACACAGCTCACCACGTAGGCGAAGCCGACAAATAGAAAAAATGCAGTCATGACTGATTCCTCCTTGAGGAAAATGGACGGCGATAGACACCGGAACTGCTGAGGGGTGCATTCATAGTCTGGGGATGAAGAGACGCGGATAAGCCATGTAGAAAACGCTTACAAGCACTTTTTTTGCCCAGAGAGCATTTTTTACTCTTTTTGGTGCGACACTAGTAGGGAGCGACCCACATTACCGTCCGTCCGAGCGCAACGAACGGCGCGCTCATATGGTCTTTCATCACGGTAATCTTCGTGGAGGGTTGACTGCCTTGATTGAGTTCGGGGACTGGCAAAGCACGGCGGCACACTTTCCGTGGAGAGTGATCGGCCGCATTGGGAATTCTGAAAGCGGGAGCTTGAGACTGCGCCTTTGCCGTGCATCCTAGAGCGAATCCCAATATGAAAACTCCCCAGACATCCCCTCGCCACTCCCTCATCACGCGCCGCGCTTTCCTGCGGAAGGGGGCGGTCCTCACTGCGGGCATCGCTACCCTCTCTCCGCTGGTCCGGCTCTCGCCGCAGGCCCGGGCGCAGGTGAACAAGAATAGCAGGCTGCGCATTTTCCAAATCGGCGTGGGAGGGATCGGAAAGATGCAGCGCTCCGGGCTCAAGGGACATCCGATGGTGGAGTTCGCGGGGTTCTGCGATGTGGATGGGAGGGAGCGGGAGAAGATCGTGAAGGAATTCCCGGGGGCGTGGACGCTGGCGGACTATCGCGAGGCATTCGCGAAGCGGGTGGATCAGTTCGACGCAGTGATCGTGGACACGCCGGACTTTCATCACGCGCCGATGATGCTCACCGCACTGAAGCACCACAAACATCTCTACGGACAGAAGCCGCTCGTGCAGCAGCTCGATGAACTGCGGATGATCCGCGACGGTCTCGCGGCGAGGCCGAAACTGATCACGCAAATGGGGAACCAGCGCGCATGCAGGGAGGGCCGGATGCAGGCGGTGGAGATCCTGCAGAAAAATCAGCTCGGGCGCCCGGTGGAGGCTTATGTGTGGACGGGAAAAGTGGAGCGCGGGGTGCATTTTGTGGATCCGTGGAGCGATTACACGGCGGCGCAGCCTGTGCCGCAGGAGATGGACTGGGATCTGTGGCACGGCGCGCTGACGGCAAAACTGCCCTACAGCGAAGACCTCGCGCCGCGGCGCTGGCGCACATTTTGGGAGACGGGCGGCGGACAACTCGCGGACTGGGGCTGCCATCTGCTGGACCTGCTATTCTTTGCGTATGATTTAAAATCACCCGAGGCGGTGATGACGAATACGATCAAGCCCTCAGGAACAGGGCACGCGGGGTATTGCCAGAGCACGCTCACTTTCGCCGGAGGCGGGAAATGCACGCGGGAGAAATTCGTGGTGCACTACAACGACAGCGGGCTGATGCCGTCCTTTGCGGCACTCGGTCTGCCGGACATGCAGCTCGGACCGAATCATACGATGGTCGTGTGCGAAGAAGGCACGCTGCTGCTGCAGGCGGATGGAAAGATCACCATTTTCCGCAAAGGCAAAGTGGTGGAGAACGAGCCGATGCCGAAGGTGGAGCCACGTGACCACTGGAAGGATTGGGCGGACAATTGCCTCGGCGGCAACAAGACGCTGTGGACGCCGCTGACGATCGGCTGGCGCATCACGGAGCCGGCACTGCTGGCGGTGAAGGCGACGCGGTTCCCCGGCGAGGAGCTGCGATGGGACAGCGCGACGTGCCGCTTCACGAATCACGACAAGGCGAACGCGGAGATCGTATCGCGAAAATATCGCGCCGGATTCGAGCCGCCAGTGGTGGCATAGGACGATTTGCAAACTTGCCGGGAAATCCGGCAATCGTTCGCCGGTTTACTCGCGCGAGCGGTTCGCTACCTTGCGCGCCGATTTTGCACACGCCGCCACCAAGACCCGCACCACGCATCCACTATCCGCCCGAGCTTCCTGTTTCCGGAAAGCGGGAGGAGATTCTCGCTGCACTGGAGAGGCATCAGGTGGTGGTGGTCGCGGGCGAGACGGGGTCGGGGAAGACGACGCAGCTCCCGAAGATGTGTCTCGAACGGCTGCTGGTGACGAAGGCGCGCGGGCGCATCGGCTGCACGCAGCCGCGGCGCATGGCGGCGACGAGTGTATCTCGCCGCGTGGCGGAAGAGCTGAATGTGCAGTGGGGCCGCGAGGTGGGATGCAAGGTGCGCTTTGGCGACGACACGAGCCGCGATACGCTCGTGAAATTCATGACGGATGGCATCCTGCTCGCGGAGATTCAGAGCGACCCGATGCTGCGCGCTTACTCGATCCTCATCGTGGACGAGGCGCATGAGCGTTCGCTCAATATTGATTTTCTCCTCGGCCATCTGCGCGGGCTGCTGAAGCGGCGCCCGGACCTGCAGGTGGTGATCACTTCGGCGACGATCGATACGCAGGCGTTCTCGGCGGCGTTTGAAAATGCGCCGATCATCGAGGCGAGCGGGCGGCTTTTTCCCGTCGAGGTGCGCTACAAGGATACTGGCGATGCGGAGGGCGAAGGACTTGTGGAGGAGGTGGTGGCGACGGTTGAGGAGGCGTTCATCGAATCGAATGATGGGGACGTGCTCGTCTTCCTAGCGACGGAACGGGACATCCGCGACACGTGCGATGCGCTCACCGGGGCGCTTGGGAGCGGCTACGAGGTGCTGGGGCTTTTCGGGAGAATGGCGTCGGCGGACCAGCAGCGCATTTTTTCACCGGGGCCGAGACGGCGGGTAATTGTGTCCACGAATGTCGCGGAGACTTCGCTGACGATCCCGCGCATTCGCTACGTGATTGATTCCGGTCTTGCACGCATCAGCCGCTACAACCCGCGCACGCGCACCAAGCGCCTGCCCGTGGAGCCCGTCGCGCAGAGCAGTGCCAACCAGCGCGCTGGTCGCGCGGGCCGTGTGCAGGATGGCATCTGCGTGCGGCTCTACGCACAGGAGGATTTTGCGGCTAGGCCGCAATTCACGCAGCCGGAGATCCAGCGCGCGAATCTCGCGGAGGTGATTTTGCGGATGAAGGCATTCCGCCTGGGCGACGTGGAGACGTTTCCATTTTTGCACCCGCCATCGAACGCCGCTATCCAGGCCGGCTACACGATGCTGCATGAACTCGGCGCGCTGAACGACGAGAACGAGATGACGCCCCTCGGCCACGAACTCGCGCGCCTCCCGATCGATCCCACGCTCGGACGCATGATGCTGCAGGCGGAAAAGGAAGGCGTGCTACCCGAGGTGCTGGTGATCGCGGCAGGGCTGAGCATCCCCGATCCGCGCGAGCGACCGGAGGATGCAAAGGAGGCCGCGGCATCCGCACACCGCGCGATGGCGGATCCGGAGTCGGACTTTCTCACCCTGCTGCGAATCTGGCGCGCGATGCCGCCTGCCGAGAGCCGGAACGCGCTGCGCAAATGGGCGAAGGGGAATTTTTACAACGCAAGCCGTCTCCGAGAGTGGCGCGACCTGCACAGCCAGCTCGCTGATGCGATGGATGTAAGAGCGACGCTTCCGGATCGCGACCCGCACTATTCGGCGATTCACCGCTCGGTGCTCACGGGCTTGCTCGGCCACGTCGCCCTGCGCGAAGAGCGCAACACCTACAAGGCCACCGGCAACAGGCTCACGACGATCTTCCCCGGCAGTGGACTTTTTGCACGCGGCAAGAAGCCGCCATCGGGTGCCCGAAAGCAGCCGGAGGAAAAGGGCAAGGCTCCGTCGCAGCCACAATGGATTATGGCCGCGGAGATCGTCGAGACATCCGCGCTCTACGCACGCACCGCGGCGCGCATTTTGCCCGAGTGGATCGTGGAACTCGGCGCGCACCTCTGCTCGCAGCGCTATGGCGATCCGCACTGGGATGCAAAGGCGGGCCGCGTGCTAGCAACCGAGCGCAAACTGCTGAGCGGGCTCGAAGTTGGTCGCAAGCTCGTGGACTACGGTCGCATCGAGCCCAAGGAGGCGACCGAGATTTTCATCCGCGGCGCACTCATCGAGGCCGCGACTCCGATCCAACTCCGCTTCTTCGCCGAGAACCAGAAGCTGCGCGTGAAGATGGAGACCGCGCTCACGCGGGTGCGCAACCATCGCGCGCTCGTCCTCGATGAGATGCTCTATCGTTTCTACGCCGCGCGCATCGAGGGCGTGTCGTCCACACATGATCTCCAGCGTTTCGTAAAGTCACGCCTCGCGACGGAGCCCGATTTCCTCTGCGCGACCGAGACCGATCTGCTTGGCGATTCCGGCGCGGACTACGATCGCGATGCATTCCCCGAACAGGTGAAACTCGCGAATACGGTCCTTCCCCTCTCGTATCAATACAACCCAGGCCACGAACACGACGGTGTAACCGTAAACGTCCCGCTGCCCGTCGCGCGGACGCTCACAGCAGGGCAGTTGCAGTGGATGGTGCCCGGCATGCGCGCCGATCAAATCAGCACGCTGCTACGCGCACTGCCGAAGTCGATCCGCAAGACGCTGCAACCGTTGGAGCCAAAGGTGCGCGAGATTTCGGCGGCATTTGATCCGGGTAAAGAGGATTTCCTCACCGCGCTGGCCGCGCACATTCAGCGCACGTATCGCGTGCCTCTGCGCGCGCAGGACTGGCCACCGGAGAGCCTGCCCGCGCATCTGATGCCCCGCATCCACATCGTGGATGATCGCAAACGCGTGATCGCGTCGGGCCGCGATCTTTCCGTCTTGCACGACGAGATCGGCACCGCCCGCACACCCGCATGGGATCGCGCCGTGCGCGAATGGGAACGACCCGTCGGCAAGACGTGGAGCTTCGGCGATCTGCCGGAGAAAATCACCGTCGAACAGATCGCTGGCACTCCGCTTTTCGCATGGCCGTCGCTCGTTTATGCGGAAATCGGCGCTTCCATCCGCCTCTGCCATTCCCGCGAGGAGGCCGAGCAAACGTCCATCCCAGCAGTCCGCCGCCTCGCGGAGCATGCTGCGGAAAAGGATCTCGCGTGGCTCGCAAAGGAGTTCCGCACGCTCGGCCTCGCGCCGGCACGGGCCGCAAGTCCTGCAAATCTCCGCGACGCATTTACAGTCGCCACCGCAAAGCTCGTCGGGACTGCAACGCCATGGGGTGCGCCCGAGACACTCGCCCGCGGTGCCATCGCGATGCTCACAGAACACGCGCTGCGCCTGTCCCCCGCCCTGCCGCTCACCGAAGAACGATTCAAGACGATGCTTGCCAATTTTCACCGCGACATGCCGGCACTTGCGCGCAAGGTGATCGAAGGCATGGCGCAGATCGTTGCGCTGCGGCACGGGATCGTGACCTCTCTGCGACGCTACCCCGGACTCGATGCTGATCTCGCGCGCCTCCTTCCCGCGGATTTTCCCGCTGCGCTTCCTTTCGCCCACTTCGCCCACATCCCCCGCTACCTCCGCGCGATGCAACTCCGCGCAGAACGGGCAGAACTCGCTCCGGCAAAGGACGCCGAGAAAGCGCGGCAGCTCATGTCATTTCATGGATGGGAAAAGCGTGTCGCCCCAGCTCGCCACGCGGACTTCCGCTGGATGCTGGAGGAATTCCGCGTCTCGCTTTTCGCCCAGGAACTCGGCACACCCATCCCCGTCTCCGCGCAGCGCCTTGCAACTCTCGGCGGGCTGTAGGGCGGCCTGTCCCGAATCAAATTGCTGCCACCATCAGCACTGGGAATACTCACGGCACTCCAGATCATGAAAATAAAACAAACTTTGCTGTGCTTGGGATTGGGATTGCTTCTCGCCGGGGCGGCGAACGCCGACGAGGGTATGTGGCTCTACAGCGATCCGCCGCGTGCGCAGTTGAAGGAACGTTACGGCTTTGATGCGACTCCTGAGTGGATGGAGCATTTGCAAAAATCCTCCGTGCGCTTTAACAGCGGAGGCTCGGGTGAATTCATTTCCGCGGACGGACTGATCCTTTCCAATCACCACGTCGGCGCGGATACGCTGCAAAAGGTCAGCACGAAGGAGCACGACTACCTGAAGGACGGCTTCTATGCGAAGTCGCTCGCCGACGAAATCAAGGCGCCGGACCTCGAACTGAACGTGCTCATGAGCATCGAGGACGTGACGGCGCGCGTGAATGCCGCGGTGAAATCCGAAGCGAGTGACGAGGAGTCGTTCAAAGCGCGCCGCAGCGTGATGGCGGAGATCGAAAAGGAGTCGAAGGACAAGACCGGCGAGCGCAGCGATGTGGTGACGCTCTACCAGGGCGGGCGCTATCACCTCTACCGCTTCAAGCGCTACACCGATGTCCGCGTGGTCTTCGCACCCGAGCAGCAGATCGCTTTCTACGGCGGTGACCCGGATAATTTCGAATATCCGCGCTTCGACCTAGACGTGTGTTTCTTCCGCGCATACGAGGACGGCAAGCCTGCGAAAATCCAGCACTACCTGAAGTGGAGCGAGGCGGGCACGAAGGACGGTGATCTCGTTTTCGTCTCCGGCCATCCGGGACGCACGAGCCGGCTCTTCACGATGGCAGAACTCGAATACGTGCGGGATGTGCAGATGCCGCGCTCACTGCAGCGGCTCTTCCGCATGGAAGTGGTGCTCAATTCCTACAGCGACCGCAGCAAGGAGAACGCGCGACGCGCGAAAGAGGATTTCTTCGGCGTGCAAAACAGTCGCAAAGCACGCAAGGGCGGCCTCGCAGGTCTGCTCGATCCCGAGCTGTTTGGAAAAAAAGCCGCTGATGAAAAGGCGCTCCGGGAAAAGATCGCCGCACGCGAAGATCTCAAGGACGCGTTGGCAGCGTATGACCGCATCGCTGCCGCGCAAAAGGTAATCGCGGAGAATGCCCGCCCTTTCAATCTACTGGAAGGCAGCGGTGCGTTTCATTCCGAGCTTTTCGGAATCGCCCGCACACTAGTCCGTGCGGGAGCGGAACGGCCAAAGGCGAACGGCGAGCGTCTGCGTGAATTCAACGAGGCAGGACGCGAGTCGCTTGAGCTTGCACTCTTTTCCGACAAGCCGATCTACCCGGACCTCGAGGAGCTGCAGCTCACCGATTCGCTCACCTATCTCTGCGAGGAACTGGGAGCATCGTCCGCTCTCGTGCAAAAAATTCTCGCTGGAAAATCGCCGAATGCGCGCGCCGTCGAACTCATCAAAGGTACAAAGGTCGGCGAAGTCGCGTTCCGCAGGAAACTCTACGAGGGCGGTGCGGCCGCAGTGGATGCGGAGAAGGACCCGATGATCGCGCTCGTGAAATCCGTGGACGACGAATCCAGAGCGCTGCGAAAAATCATGGAGACACAGGGCGAGGCAAAGCAGCAGTCGCACGCGAAAATTGCGAAGGCCCGCTTCGCGCTCGAGGGCACGAGCAGCTACCCCGATGCGACATTCACCTTGCGACTCGCATACGGCACGGTGAAAGGCTTTGAGGAAGCCGGGCAGCAGATTCCAGCGCATACGACATTCGGAGGACTCTACGCGCGTGCCGCGGAACACGAGAACAAGCCGCCATTCGATCTCCCGAAGATCTGGACAGAGAAGAAGTCACAGATCGACCTGTCAGTGCCGTTCAATTTCGTCTCCACCGCGGACATCATCGGCGGAAATTCCGGCAGCCCGGTCGTGGATCGCAAAGGCGAGTTCGTCGGCATCATTTTCGACGGCAATATTCAATCCCTCGTGCTCGACTTTGCATACACCGACGCGCAGGCGCGCGCGGTCTCCGTGGATTCGCGCGGCATCGTGGAGGCGCTGAGGAAAGTCTATGCCGCCGACGCACTCGTGAGCGAACTGAGCGCAGGCAAGCGCGGGAACTGAGCACACCCACCCGATCCCGCCATGAGCACGAAATCCGAAAAACCAGCAGACCACTTCGAGCCGTACATCCCGGCGCACTCGAACCTTCCCGAACTGCGCGCCTTGCCGCTGATCATCGGCACGATCCTCGGCATGATTTTCGGCGCGTCGTCGCTCTATCTCGTGCTCAAGGTGGGCCTGACCGTGAGCGCGTCGATTCCGGTTGCGGTGATTTCCATCGCGCTGTTCCGAGTGCTGTCGAAATTCGGGATGCGCGATGCGACCGTGCTCGAAAACAACATCGTGCAGACTGCCGGCTCGGCCGGTGAATCGATCGCATTCGGCGTCGGCGTGACGATGCCTGCGATTCTGATCCTCGGCTTTGATCTCGAAGTGACGCGCGTCATCCTCGTCTCAGTGCTCGGCGGACTGCTCGGCATCCTGATGATGATCCCGCTGCGCCGAGCGCTAATCGTGCAACAGCACGGCACATTGAAATACCCCGAGGGGACCGCCTGCGCCGAAGTGCTGAAGGCTGGCGCATCGCACGAATCGCAGGTCGCCGCGGCCCCGAGGAAAGGCAGTGGATTCCATTGCGCAGACCGCGAATGTCGGCGCGAAAACCATCTTCACCGGCTTCGGACTCGGCGTGCTCTACAACGTCGCGATGAAGGCATTCTACCTTTGGAAAGACACGCCCGAGAAAGTCTTCAAGGCCCCGCTCAAGGGCGGCTCCATCGCGTGCGAGATCACGCCGGAGTTGCTCGGCGTCGGCTACGTGATTGGCCCGCGCATCGCGGCCGTCATGGCCGCGGGCGGCGTGCTTTCCTACCTGCTGCTCATTCCGCTGATCCAGTTTTTCGGCGAAGGACTCACCAGCCCGCTCGCACCCGGCACCGCGCTCATCAGGGACATGAGCCCGAATCAGATTCGCAGCTCATACATCCTCTACATCGGAGCGGGTGCGGTCGCGGCGGGCGGCATCATCAGTCTCCTGCGGTCGATTCCCCTCATCTGGCACGGTATCCGGGGCGGACTCCGCGACATCGGCGGGAAAAAGAAAGAGGCTCATTCGGTGCCACGCACCGACCGCGACCTCTCGATGAAGTTCGTCTTCACCGGCATCGCAGCGCTCGTCGCGGCGATCCTTTTTGCACCGAGCCTGCACATGAATATCGCGGGCGCGGTGATGATCGTTTTCTGCGGCTTCCTGTTCGTCACCGTTTCGTCGCGGCTCACCGGTGAAATCGGCTCCAGCTCCAATCCCATCTCGGGCATGACCATCGCCACGCTGCTGATCACGTGCCTCGCCTTCCTCGCGCTCGGCTGGACGGATCGCGTTTTCTACATCACCGCTCTGTCCGTCGGCGGCATCGTGTGCATCGCTTCATCGAATGGCGGCACCACATCGCAGGACTTGAAGACCGGCCATCTCATCGGCTCCACGCCTCGCTCACAGCAGATCGCCATCCTCATCGGCGCGCTTGCCTCGGCACTCGTGCTCGGCCCGATTTTACTGAAGCTGAATGATGTCGGAAAAGTGTATGTGCCCGTGACGACTGAAATCACCACGGACGTCTCGAAGCTCACCACAAAGATCGCCCTCGTCGGTCCGCAGGCAAAGCAAGACTCCAAGAGCTACTTCGTGTGGCATCAGGAAGACGAGGCCAGCGGGTCTTCTCGCCAGTATCTCGTCGATGACACCGGCAAAGCTGTTTATCTCGTGGACCCCGGTATCAACGGCACCGTGACCAAGCGCCCCGACGGCAGCGAGGTGAAGAAATTCGACGCGCCGAAAGCTACGCTCGTCTCCTACATCATCAAGGGCATCCTCAGCCAGAAACTGCCGTGGGCACTTGTGCTCTTCGGCGTGATGATTGCCATCGTCCTGGAACTTTCGGGCATCCCGTCGCTCGCGTTCGCCGTCGGCGTGTATCTTCCGCTTGCGACCTCGATGCCAGTTTTCATCGGCGGTGCCGTGCGGTGGCTGGTGGATTCCAAACGCCGCAAGCATGCCGACTACGCGCACATGACCGAAGAGGAGCACATCGCCGAGGGTGACAAGAGTCCCGGCGTGCTCATGGCCTCCGGCTACATCGCGGGCGGAGCGATCGCCGGCATCGCCATCGCATTCATGGCGGGAGTCTTCAGTGAACTCTACGACAAGCTGGAAAAGTGGGCGTCTGCGAGCAACCCGTTCTACGCCGCGCTCACGCCGTCACAGATTTCGCCGGACTTGCTCGCGCTGATTCCTTTCGTGGCGATGGTCGTGATTCTCTATCTCGCGGGACGCGGGAAGATTCTGGCCGGGCGCAAACATTAGTGGACTGCACCAGCACATTGCTGTCGTCATTCAAAGTGCCCTCGCCTCTTCACCACTGGCTCCCGCAGGATCGTGAGACCGGGAATTCCATCCTGCTCGATCGTTTCCTAGACTACGTCGCGGACAGGAAACTCGAACTCTATCCCGCGCAGGAAAATGCAATCCTCGAACTGTATGACGATCGCAATGTCATCCTGAACACGCCGACCGGATCGGGGAAATCGCTCGTCGCCACGGCGCTTCATTTTCAGTCCGTCGCGCGAGGCCGCCGCTCCGTGTACACCTGCCCGGTGAAGGCGCTCGTGAATGAAAAATGGATGGCGCTCTGCCGTGAATTCGGGCCAGAGAATGTCGGCCTGAGCACCGGCGACGCCTCGGTGAATCGCGATGCGCCCATCCTCTGCTGCACTGCGGAAATCCTCGCGAACATCGCGCTGCGCGACGGCGCGAATGCGAAAATCGACGACGTGGTGATGGACGAATTCCACTACTACTCAGACCGCGATCGTGGCGTCGCCTGGCAAGTGCCACTGCTCACTTTGCCCCGCTCGCGCTTTCTCCTCATGTCTGCGACGCTCGGAGACACCGGCTTTTTCGAGAGGGAACTCACGCGCCTGAACGGACGCGAGACAGTGACCGTTTCGTCGAAGGAGCGCCCTGTGCCGCTCGAATACAGCTACGCTGAAACGCCGCTGCCACGAACACTCGAAGGCATCCTGTCCGATGGAAAGGCTCCCGTGTACGTGGTGCATTTCACGCAGCTCGATGCGGCGCAGAGCGCACAAGATTTCACGAGCATCAATGTCTGCACGCGGGACGAAAAGGCCGCCATCGCGAATGCGCTCGAAGGCTTCCGATTTTCCAGCCCGTACGGCGCGGAGATCAAAAAGTTTCTCCGGCACGGAATCGGCCTGCATCACGCCGGACTGCTCCCGAAGTATCGCGTGCTCACGGAGCAACTCGCGCAGCGCGGACTGCTGAAGGTGATCTGCGGCACGGATACGCTCGGTGTCGGCATCAATGTCCCAATCCGCACGGTGCTCTTCACTCAGCTCTGCAAATACGACGGACGAAAGACAGGCATCCTGAGCGCGCGTGATTTTCACCAGATCGGCGGACGCGCGGGACGCAAGGGCTTTGACGACCGCGGCTGGGTGATCGTGCAGGCGCCGGAACACGTGATCGAGAACCTCCTGCTAGAGGAAAAGAAGTCGGGCGGCGGGAAAAAATTCGTCAAACGCAAGCCACCCGAGCGCAATTTCGTGAACTGGGATCGCCAGACTTTCGCGCGCCTCGTCTCGGCACCGCCTGAACAGCTCACCAGCCAATTCCAAGTGACACACGCGATGCTCCTGAATGTGCTGGGCAGGCGCACAGACGGATGCCGCGCGATGCAGGAACTGATCAAAAATTCGCACGAATCCGCCCGCGCGAAAAAGGATCACACGAAGCGCAGTTGGCAGCTCTTTCGTGCGCTGGTGGAAAAGCGGATCGTCGAATTCATCCCACGCACTGAAGAGGGCGCGAAGCTGCGCGTGAACGTCGCGCTGCAGGACGACTTCTCGATGACTCAGACGCTGTCGCTTTTCCTCCACGACACGATCCCGCTCATGGACCCAAAGGCTCCCGACTACGCACTCGTGCTCCTCACGCTCGTCGAGTCCATCCTTGAAGATCCGGACATCATCCTCCGTCGCCAACTCGACAAAGTGAAGGGCCAGGCCATCGCGCAGATGAAGATGGAGGGACTCGACTACAACGCGCGGATGGAAGAACTCGAGAAGCTCGAACATCCAAAGCCGAACCGGGACTTTGTCTATTCCACATTCAATGATTTCGCCGCACGGCACCCGTGGATCGGTGAAGAAAACATCCGCCCAAAGTCCATCGCTCGCGAGATGTTCGAGGAGTTCCGCTCCTTCTCGGACTACATCAAAGTGTATGACCTCCAGCGCTCTGAGGGAATTTTGCTGCGCCATCTTTCCAGCGTTCACAAGACGCTGACGCAAAGTGTGCCTGACGCTGCGAAGGACGACACCGTCCGCGAGATGGAAGTCTATCTCGGCACGATGTTGCGCCAGGTGGATTCCAGCCTGCTCGACGAATGGGAGCGTATGCGTGATCCGAATTGGAAGCCCGGCGCGGAACAGCCCGAAGCGCGCCCGCCCGGCACCGATGAAGCGCTCCGCGACATCACCCGCGATCCGAAGACTTTCACCGCCGCCGTCCGCAATCGGATCTTTGCATTCCTGAGCGAAATCATCCGCGGCGAATTTGAAGAAGCGCTCGCGCTCATTCCGTCTTCAGACGATGCCGACACAAGCCCATGGACCGCTGAACGAATGAGGCAGACTCTGGCCGCCCATCACACACTTCGCGGTCGCATCCGCCTCGATCCCGAGGCTCGCAATCTCCGTCACACCTACGTCACTCCCTCGGAGGACAAGCTCCGTTGGCGAATCCAGCAGATGCTCATCGACCCCGCTGACGCAAACGACTGGGTCGCCGAATTTGAAGCCGACCTTTCCCTTTCCAGGATCAATGGAGAGCCGGCGCTGCGGCTTCTGCGGATCGGCAGCCTTGTATGATCGAGAGCCATGCGTGCAGGCCCGTGTCCGGGCGACACCCAAGCTCCCCGGCCGAATCAACCCATTCCCACCAAAAAACGATTTACATCCCCTCGCCCAAGCCTACTTTCCTCGCCCCGCACTGCCTCATGGTGTAACGGTAGCACAGCAGACTCTGAATCTGCTTGTCTAGGTTCAAATCCTAGTGAGGCAACCATCCTCGGAACTGAATCCTGCGGTTGAACCCCCGCTACAATTTCACCGATGCCCGCAGACACTGCAGTCCTCCTCATTCACTGTCGGGATCAGCCCGGACTCGTGCATTCGGTGACCGGGTTCATCTTTGAACACGGCGGGAACATCCTCGATCTGCAGCAGCACATCGATCATGAGGACGACGTCTTTTTCATGCGCGTGGAATGGTCGTTGGAAAAATTCGCCATCGCGAAAATAGAGATCGCTGAAGGTTTCACCCCCTTAGCGGAGAGCCGGCGCATGTGGTGGCGGCTGCAATTTTCCAGCGAGCGGAAAAGGCTCGCTCTTTTCGTCTCGAAGGAAAGCCACTGCCTCTACGATCTGCTCTCGCGCCACGAGGCCGGCGAGCTGCCTGCAGAGGTGGCGATGGTGGTGAGCAATCACGAGACGCTGCGCCCGGCGGCGGAACGGTTCGGGATTCCGTTCCATCATTTCCCGATCACAAAAGAGAACCGCGACGCGCAGGAGCGCGGGCAGCTGGATCTGCTCGCGGCAGAGCGCGTGGATACCGTGGTCCTCGCGCGCTACATGCAGATCATCGGCAGCGCGATGATCACGGCTTTTCCGAATCGCATCCTGAACATCCACCACTCGTTTCTCCCGGCGTTCGTCGGGGCGAAGCCGTATCACCAGGCCTACGAGCGCGGCGTGAAAATCATCGGCGCGACGAGCCACTACGTGACGGAGAAACTCGATGAGGGGCCGATCATTCATCAGGACGTGATGCCGGTCTCGCACGAGGACAGCGTGAGCGATCTCGTGCGGCTCGGTCGCGATTTGGAAAAGACGGTGCTATCGAAGGCGCTCTGGTGGCACGTCGTGGACAAAGTGCTCGTGTATCACAACAAGACGGTCGTTTTTTCCTGACGGATCGGCGCGGTGGCTTCGCAAAGAACTCACACCGCTTTTACAAAACGATCACAACTGCCCCGGCGCGGGCGGCTAAGGTTTCGTCCATGTTCCACGTCATTGCATCCAGCACTGCGGCACATCACGATTCAATTAACCCCGTCATCCTATGAACACACGCATGTCGTTCCCCGCAGCATTTGCACTCGTCACTTCAATCGTCTTCCCAGTCTGCTCGTGGGCGGAAAATGAGATCGGCTTCATCGAGAAATTCGCACTCGCGCCGGACCGCGCGAAGGTGCTCGGCGAACTCGTCCCCGGCACCGAGGACTATTACTTTTTCCACGCGCTGCATTTTCAAAACACGCGCGACGCGGCGAAGCTCGCGGACATCCTCGCACAGTGGAGCAAGCGGTTTCCCGGCGAAAATGAACGGCGGCGCATCATCCTCAATCGCGCCGCGATCCTCGGCTACGATGCGACGCCGCAGCAGACGCTCGCGTATTTGAAAGACAGGCTCGGCCTGCATTTCAACCACCAGCAGGAGGCGCGCGACAAAAAGCCGAACCTGCCGAGCACGCTCGACCCGAAGCGCGTGGCGCGTGAAGTCTTCGAGGGCGATTCGCTCACGCATGATCGCGGCATGGGCGGATTTACCGAGGAGGCCATCGAGTCCCTCGTGCGCAATAAGGTCGCACTCGACGAGCACCAGCGCCGCGCGGTGCTGGGGAAATTGAAGCGGCCCGACGTGCCGGGAATCGTGGAGCTGATCGCGGCGGATTTGAAATCCAAGGAGTCGCGCGGCTTTGGCGAATTCGCCATCCACCGTGCGCTGCTGCCGGAGCAACTCGATGCGCTGGTGAAGCTCACGCCGAAGCTCGCGCTCGAAGGCTTCCGCCCCTTCGTCTTCGTAAAGATGCGCAAGCTCGCACCGTCGGCGGATGTGGATGTGGAGTTTGACGGCGCGGAGCGCGAGGCGTGGCTGGAGCGGCTGTGGAATTACGCGAAGACGCTGCCGACTGCGTTCAACACCGAGAAGGCGCACATCCTTTTCCGCCGCCTCGATCACGACCGTAAGAAGGGCGTGTATGATCAGGCGCGCTTCATGGAGTATCTGAAACTCCCCCGGCAGACGGACTACGTGAATCCGAAGTGGCTGGAGAAATTGCTCGAGCGCCAGTCGCCCTGCGACCTGAACGCTGACCTCGCGGAGCCTCTGCTGCGCACTCAGCCCATCGGCGACGATGAGCCGCTCGTGCGCGAGTTTTTCATCCACATTTTCCAGCAGGCAGCGACGGCAAAGCTCGGCGACATCGGGCCGGGAATGATGTCGCCCTTCACGGACACCATCCGCAGTTCGTGGCTGAAGCCGGTGCTCGCCGAGGCGCTCATCACGGGCGGGCACGGGAATCCCGAGCAGTGGGCATCGCTGCTCACGCCGGCGGAGTTTCAGAAATTGAAGGAGCGCGTGGACATCGAGTTTCCCTCGACGGACGCGCAGTTTTTCAAGCCGAAGAGCGGCGACGCGGCGGGCGACGATGTGCAGTTCGATGTGGTCGTGAAGAACGCGCCGAAGCTCATCGTGCGGATCTACGAGGTGAACGCGCTGAATTTTTTCCTCACGCAGCACCGCCAGCTCAACACGGATCTCAATCTCGACGGCCTCGTGGCGAACAGCGAGCAGACTCACACGTTCGATGGCGGGCCGTTCAAGCGCACGCGGCAGACGTTCAAGTTCCCCGCACTCACGGGCAAGCGCGGCGCGTGGATTGTGGAGTTCATCGGCGGCGGGCGCAGCAGTCGCGCGCTCGTGCGCGTGGGCCAGTGGCAGGTGCTGCAGAATACCGGGCCGAGCGGCGATCTGCTCACGGTGCTCGACGAGCACGGCGAGCAGGTGAAGGACGCCGTGGCGTGGCTCGACGGGCGCAAGCTCGTGCGCGACGAGAAGCTTGGCCGTATCGTGGTGCCGTTCACCGCGCAGCCGGGCGCGAAGCAACTCGTGGTCGCGGATGCGGAGGGCACATTTGCGACGCTCACACAGTTCGAGCATCACGCGGAGAACTACGTGCTCGATGCAAAATTCCACATCGAGCGCGAGCAACTCCTCGCGCGGCGCGAGGCGACGCTCGCCATTCGCACCGCGCTCATGCTCGGCGAGGCGCACCTCGATCCCGCATTGCTAACGGAGCCGAAGCTCACCGTCACCTCCACGACGCTCGACGGCATCTCGACGACGCGCGAGGTGAAGGATCTCAAGCTCACCGCCGGCGGCGTGCTCACGCACTCGCTCAGCGTTCCAGAGCGGCTCGTGAGCCTCACCGTCACGCTCTCGGGCAAAGTGGACATCCTCAGCGCGGGCGGCGAGAAGCGCGATGTCTCGGCGAACCACACATGGACGCTGAACGGCATCGAGAAGACCGACGCCGCGAGCGACGGGCATCTCTCGAAATTTGGGACCGACTATGTCTTCGAGCTGCTCGGTCGGAACGGCGAACCGCTCGCGGATCAGCAGGCCGTGTTCACTTTCAAAAACCGCGACTTCGCACGCACGCAGAACATCGCGCTGCGCACGGACGAGCGCGGTCGCGTCGCACTCGGCGCGCTGCCGGGCATCGAGCATTTCAACGTAAAAATTCCGAACGGGCGGCAGAGCACTTGGAATCTCGATGATTTCGAACGCACGTGGCCTGCGGTGATTCACGCGGGCGCAGGGCAGGCGGTCCGCGTGCCTATCGCACCGCGCATCAGCGGCAGATTGAAGGAATGGGGATTCCTGCCGAAAGACTGGCTTGCGCAGGAAGTCTCCCTGCTCCGACTCACTGCGGGCACTTTCATCGCAGATGATTCGGCAAAAGTGAAACTTGATGGCGGCTTCCTTGTCGTCGAGGGACTCGCCCCCGGCGACTACGCGCTGCGGCTGCGCGGCGAGAAACGCGAAATCGCGATCAAAATCACGGCGGGGAAATTCACACACGGCTGGTTCCTCGGCGCGAGCCGCAACCTTGAAGCAAAGGGCGCGGCACCGCTGCACATCACGGATGTCGCGACGACGGCGGATGCGATCACCGTGAAGCTCGCGAACACGACGCCGTTCACGCGCGTGCATTT
>JBBRPQ010000024.1:0-72925 GCA_038227825.1 Chthoniobacterales bacterium | reverse complement strand
TCGGCGAGTGACACGGGGATCGTGCGAATCTCGCTTGCTGTTTTGGAGAGCGCGGGCGTCTCGCCTGCCGTTTCCGGCGTCTCGCCGGAAACATCGGACGTGAGCACGCGCACGCCGAGGAACTCGGGTTTTGCGAACTCGTTGAAATTCAGCTTCGGCGCTTTCAGTCGCGCCTCCTCGATGCTCACTAGCTTCGCCGCGCTGCCTGCGTGATGCTGGCGCAGCGCTTCCTGATCGATCGCGTTCTTCGCGACGAAATCCGCGCGACCATCAGTGCTCAGCAGCGAACTGACGACCGGCACGGCGCGGCTGGCGTCGAGCACATGCACGATGGGACCGTCGTAGTGCGGCGCGATTTTCACCGCCGTGTGTGCGCGCGAAGTCGTTGCGCCGCCGATGAGCAGCGGCTGCTTGAAGCCGCGGCGTTTCATTTCTTTCGCGACGTGCGTCATCTCATCGAGCGACGGCGTGATGAGTCCGCTGAGGCCGATGATGTCCGCGCCGAGTTCGATAGCTTTGTCCAAAATCTTTTCGCACGCGACCATCACGCCCATGTCCACGACCTCGTAATTATTACACGCGAGCACGACGCCGACGATGTTCTTGCCGATGTCGTGGACATCGCCTTTCACCGTCGCGAGGACGATCCTGCCCTGCGCCTTCACGGCTTCGCCGCGCGCGGCCATCGCGGCTTTTTCGGCCTCCATGAATGGCGTGAGATACGCCACGGATTTCTTCATCACGCGCGCAGATTTCACGACTTGCGGCAAAAACATTTTCCCCGCGCCGAACAGATCGCCGACGATGCTCATGCCGTCCATCAGCGGGCCTTCGATGACCGTGAGCGGCTTGCCGTATTTTTCCAGCGCCTCGGCGGTGTCGGCATCAATGTGGATGTCGATCCCGCGCACGAGCGCGTGCGAGAGCCGTTGCTCGACGGTGCCCTTGCGCCATTCCTCCTCGATTTTTTTGTCGGCTGCGGTCGTGCCGGTGCTCTTGGCTTTCAGCGCTTCGCCGAAGGTCACGAGGCGTTCCGTCGCATCGGGGCGGCGGTTTAGCAGCACGTCCTCGACGAGTTCCTTCAGCTCCGGCTCGATCTCCTCGTACACTTCGAGCATCCCCGCATTCACGATGCCCATGTCCATGCCGGCCTTGATCGCGTGGTAAAGAAACGCGCTGTGCATCGCTTCGCGCACGGGATTGTTACCGCGGAAACCGAACGACACATTCGACACGCCGCCGCTCACTTTTGCGTTCGGGAGGTTCGCCTTGATCCAGCGCGTCGCCTCGATGAAATCCACCGCGTAGTTGTTGTGCTCCTCGATGCCGGTGCCGACGGTGAGGATGTTCGGATCGAAAATGATGTCCTCCGAAGGGAAGCCGACCTCGTCCACGAGGATGCGGTACGCACGCTCGCAGATGCGGATTTTCTCCGCGTAAGTCGCCGCCTGCCCCTGCTCGTCGAACGCCATCACCACGACCGCCGCGCCGTAGCGCAGCACCGTGCGCGCCTGCTCGCGGAATGCGTCCACGCCCCCCTTCATCGAGATGGAATTCACGATGCCTTTCCCTTGCAGGCATTTCAGCCCGGCCTCGATGACCTCCCACTTCGACGAGTCCACCATGAACGGCACCTTCGCCACGTCCGGCTCGCTGCCGAGGAGTTGCAGGAAGCGCGTCATCGCCGCGACGCCATCGATCATCCCCTCGTCCATGCAGATGTCTATGATGTTCGCGCCATTCTCCACCTGCTGCCGCGCGACGGCGACCGCCTCCTCGTATTTGTTCTCCTTGATCAGCTTCGCAAATTTCGGCGACCCCGCGACATTCGTGCGCTCGCCGATCATCAGGAAACTCCCGATCTGCTGCGTGAACGCGTCCGATCCCGAGAGCCGCAGTGGCAGCGCCGCACCGGTGGAAAATTTCACCTCCTCCCGAATCTCGCGCGGCCTGCTCGCCGCGACCGCCTTCGCAATCGCCGCGATGTGCTCCGGCGTGTTGCCGCAGCAGCCGCCCGCGATGTTCACGAACCCGCTCTCCGCGAAATCGCCGAGGTAGCGCGCCATGTCCTCAGGCTTCAGATCAAAGCCCGTCGGCGAAAGCGGATTCGGCAGCCCCGCGTTCGGATACGCGGAGACGAACGCGCCGGATTTTTCCGCCAACTCCGCGAGAAATGGCCGCATGAGGTCCGGCCCGAGCGAGCAGTTCAGCCCGACGGACAGCGGCTTCAGGTGCTTCACCGCATTCCAGTAGGCCTCCACCTTTTGCGCCGACACGAGCGTCTCACCGCCCATGCCGACCGCGGCGGAAATCATCACCGGCAGCACCACGCCGTCCTTTTCATAGACCTCCTGCAACGCGACGAGCGCCGCCTTCGCATTCAGCGAATCGAAAATCGTCTCCACCAAAATCGCATCCGACCCGCCCGCGATGAGCCCGCGGATGTGCTGCATGTAGGCCGTCTTCACCTGGTCAAAAGTGCAGACGCGGAACCCCGGGTCGTCCGCATCCGGCGAATTGCTCAGCGACACCTGCATCGGCCCCACCGCGCCCGCGACGAACCGCGGCCGCCCCGTCGCATTCGCCACGCGGTCCGCCTCCTCGCGGCACTGGCGCGCCGAGGTCTCGCTCATCTCCCACGAGAGATCGTTCAGGAATTTGTCCTCGATGATTTTCTGGAAAAACTCCGGGTCTTTCCGCCCGCCATGCTCGCGCGGATCCTCGACGAAAAAATCGCTCAGCGCGATGCTCGTCACGCCGAAGGTGTTCGTCTCAATGATGTCCGCGCCCGCCTCCAGGAAGCGCCGGTGGATGTCGCGGATCATCTTCGGCTGCGTGAGCGAGAAAAAGTCGCCGCAGTTCAGCATGTCCTTCTGCACATCCTTGAACCGCTCCCCGCGCACATCCGCCTCCGTCATCCCATAAGTGCGGATGGTCGTGCCCATCGCGCCATCAATGATGGCGATGCGCTGGCGGAGAAGGGATTCGAGCGGGTGCATGGCGGGGAAAATAGAGCAACAGAAACTGCCATATCAAGCAACAAAGTGACGCATCATGATTACATGATGGGTTTTGAAAGTGCTGCCCATCATGTTGTGCATGATTTTTACATCGCTTGCGCAAACAGGAGCCTCAAGGGCCCGAGCCAGTTTGAACTCGACCGCAATACTTGCGGCAGCCACTACGGCTCCGGCAATCCCTTCCGCTTCCTCGGAAAACACCCCGTCAACGACTTCATCCATCTTCATGTCAAAATCCACGAGGAGAAACCCCGGCTTTAAATGATGGCGAATTCGCCGCAATAAGAAGTCAGTCGGCGCCATGAAAAAGCCCACGAAAACTACCATCGAAGTCCAAGGAGCCGATGTCGCCGTGCTCTCTCAAAACCAGCAGGACTTCATCTCGCTGACCGACATCGCCCGATTCAAGAATCCTGACGGGATTGACGATCTCATCCGCAACTGGCTGCGGAACCGCAACACGGTTGAGTTCCTTGGTGTTTGGGAACGCCTCAACAACCCGGCTTTTAACCCCGTCGAATTCGACGGGATTAGAATCCAGGCCGGATTGAACAGCTTCACCCTGAGTCCCAAGCAATGGGTCGAGAAAACCGGGGCTGCTGGCATCATTGCCAAGCCGGGACGCTAAGGGGGCACCTACGCGCACAAGGACATTGCGTTTGAATTCGCCGCGTGGATTTCGGTCGAGTTTAAGCTCTACCTCATCCGGGAATTCCAACGTCTCAAGGACGACGAAAATGACCGCCTCCAACTCGGCTGGAACCTCCAGCGCACCCTCGCGAAGATCAACTACCGCATCCACACCGACGCCATCAAAGAGACGCTCATCCCGCCCGCCGTCTCCAAAGCGCAGGCGACCGCGATCTACGCCAGCGAAGCCGACCTGCTGAATGTCGCCCTCTTCGGCCAGACCGCCCGGCAGTGGCGCGACACCCATCCCGATGCCGACGGCAACATCCGCGACCACACCCCCATCGAGCAACTCGTCGTCCTCACCAATCTCGAAAGCCTCAACTCCGTCCTCATCCGCCAGGGCCTGCCCGCGCCCGAGCGCCTGCTGAAGCTCAACGAAATCGCCATCACCCAGATGCGTACGCTCCTCGCAGCGCCCGGCGCCCGCCTGCTGGGAAAACCGTCCAAACCCTCATAATTGCTCCTCCTGTCTCCACTTCGACATTCATCCTTTACACTTTTCCCCGGGCCTCATCCATCTCCATGTCAAAATCCACGCGGGGCGGCAGAAGTAACCCTGTTGACAGGTTCCATTAGGACGCCAGTTTCAACTTCGCCTGTGTGCAGCACTGTGCGGAGTTTGAGTGAATTTTGATCAACGGTGAACGAGATGAGTTAAAATTGGATTTTGCTCCATGGCACAAAAACACGCTGAAGAACAACGCATCAAAGCTCTCGTCAGTACGGGTGAGGCGAATGCCGCACTTATTCCACGGGTTCAGCGTTGGTGCAGTCATCTGGGCGTTAAACAAGTGAGCGCTGGGATGCTTGCGGACATGTATCGTTTGCCGATCGGGATGCTGCAGATCGTCTGCCCTCACGCGACAAAAGGGTTGCAAGCGATGGATCTCAAGCGCGTCGCGGCATACTTCATCGCCGAGAATTGCCGCAACTGCCCGCACCATGAGGAGCTCAGTGCGGACAATGCCGGTCGCGAGATCTTGCGCGAATCCGAGCAGGTGCGGGAGGAACGCGCAACTTCAGCGGACAGCGCGGCGTCCCCAGCGAAACTCCGCCTGCGCGGCTTGGTTTCCGGCGACCTTACTGCGGCGTTGCGCTCTGCATCGACCACAGAGCAGTCGGTGATCGAGTTGGTCGCGCTCCTCGATGATGAGGCGCATGCCGATGGCGCCGCTGAAAAACTGCGCCAAGCTGCGGAGCTTGCGCCGGAGTTTTTTCCGGACATCGCCTGCGAAGTCATCGCGGAGCACATGGCGGATGTCAGTAACGGGCAGAAATGCACAGAGACGCTGAGAACGCTCGGTGCCAAACGCGGCCAACTTCCTGCCGCAGCAGTTCGGGCTGCACTGCAATGCGCAGAGCTGCCGTTCTGTCAGGATGAAGCGCTGGCCTTGCTCGCCGATCATTTTGCCACGGGCGGCGAGTTGCCTCACGCCGGCGTGATAGCACGCATTATCGGGCATCAGACCTATGGTGCGGATGGCTTCCCACCGCGCCGAATCGAACGCCGTTATCCCGGGCAGACAAACGCGCTCTTGGAAATTGGCCGGCGTGATCTGGAGCGTCTCGCTGATGCCTGCGAGAAGCGGTTGGAGAACCCCTCAAGGGATGTCCGCGTCGGAACCTCAATGACGTTGCGAAAACTGCTCCCTGCGCTTCCTGCGTTGGGACCGCTTCTCTCAAATGCGCTCCTCGCATCTCTCTCGCTCGATGATGAGCGCTTTGGCCGCTCGGCGGATGTGGAAGCTTCGCGCGCCCTCGCCGACATCTTTGCTCACGACCCGGAATTCACACAGACGAAGCTCGCCACAGCGTTTGCGAGCGCAGATGAGGAAGTGAAGAAGTTGATCTTCCGCGTTTATAGATCAGTGGAGGAAGCGGCCGGGCACTCGGACAAGGAGTCTGAAAATACATCCCTCGCGGTGAAGTGCCTCCCGGTTGTGCTCGACGTGCTCATTCCCGCTGTCACTTCTGGTGAAGTGCCACTAGAGGTCCGGAAGGATGCTGCGGAGACGGTCGCTTCCATTGCACGCAAACACCCTTCAACATTACTACCTCGGGCGGACGTGCTGCTCGGTGCTATGGCCATCGTGAGCCGCGAGGAAATCGATTTCGCAGCGGCAAACCCCGGTGGCGATCTAGTGTTGTTAGGCCTTCCGCGAGCAGAGCGGCAGGAATACGACATGATCGGCCATCATCTTTCCTCAGCTCTGAAAGAACTCGCCGAGGATTCGCCCGCAGTGGTGTGGAAGGCGGTTGCACCGGTCTTCCAATCACTGTGCACCACAGATAAAACGGAGGCAGCATTGAAGGCGCGCTTGTTGCCGCTGTTTGTTCCGCTTTCTCGAAACCACACGACGGCTCCGCAGTTGGTGCCAGAGCTGTTCAAGGCGCTGATGGCTATGGACTCCGTGCTTGTGCGCGTCACCGCGCTCGATGTGGTGGAGGATCTCCTGCGGTATAGCCCAGAACTCATCCCTGATGACATGCGGGAAATTGTCGTTGTCTATCTCCGCGATATTTATGTTGCCGTGCATCGCGCGGCGGGACGAGCAGTAAGCATCATGCCAATGGCATCGAAGGCGCAGGCAACGGAAGTCGCGCGGTGGCTCTTCGCACAGTTTCAAACCTACGCGAAGCAGGAATCGGGATCGCAACACTGCCGTGAATTGGCAAATGAGTTGACGAAGGTGTGCCGTGACTATGCCGACTTACGGGTCAACTTCGCTTTACTCGCCGTGCTCAAGCAGTGTCAGGAGACGGAGTATTATAACGCCCGGGACGCTATCGAAAACCTTTGTGAGCTTGCGCACGACGATCCGATACTCGCGGCACTTTATGTTAGCGAGCTTCTGAAATTCTTCGCGCGCTTTCCGGGGCACAACGACGATCGGTGGCCCTACTCCTTGGAGCATCAGCTCTTTCTCTCACTCTTTGAGCAGCCTGCCTCCGCCATTAGCGGAAACCTTGCGAAATTCCGGGAAACAATACGCGCCGCTGCGAAGGCTGCGCCTTTTGAGGCCCTCCAGTTTATCTCCGTGCTCCTACATCATGAACACTATCTAGAGGCGTCGGCAGCGGCAATGGAAGTCGCGGCAGCGCTTCCGCCAGGGGCACGCCATGATGGGCTGCGTTTGCAGGCCGAACTCACTGCCGCAATGGCTCGCGCAGAAGCCAAAATCATCACCGGGGATTCCACCACAGCGCTGGCCGAACTCCGCACTGCCGAATCGATTTTTGCAAAATATGACACGCACTCGAACCGAAACGAGCCCGACACTATCAATGAAGCACTTTCAGTGGCGGATCGCGTTGCTGAGCGCATTGAGTGAATTTCAAGTCACCCGTGCGGGTGAGATCGCCAAGGCACTCGGCCCCGTGATCACGACGCTCGAAGAGATAGCTCCGTTACTTGCCGATGAAGAGGGTCGAGCGCTGGAAGTAATTCGCGAACTCGGCACTGCTTTCCGATGCCTCTGTGATTGGGCCGCAGCACGGCGGTCCGCTGAGGCGAATGCCGTGCGCTACTTGGACGCGGCCAAGGAACATGCCTCGGCGGCTGCGAAGCAATTGGCTCAGGTGGCGTTCCCCGCTTTGCGGGATGCCGTTGGGCCGGTCACTGAAGCTATTGCAGCAACGACGGAGACGAGCAGTTTGCCAGATATTGCAAGATTGCTCAGTTGCGTGCCCGTCCCGCCATTTCTCATCCTATGCGAGAATCCATTTGGAAAACCGACGGAAGCTAAAGAGGCGACACCTTCCTCGCCGGTGATCGAATTACCGTTCGTAGTAAGAGTGATGTTGACGCTTGATGGGCGTCCTTGGGCAAACCCGCAAATGCTGCGCGCTGGTACTGTCTATGACCTCAAAGCGAAAATCACTGCCCCAGCGTGGCCTTCAGGTTCGGATCGGCTGGTGCTCGACTTCATCTCGACTCTTCCTCCTGAGCATCGTCGGGTCAGCCTGATCGAAGTTTTTCGCTCTCACGCGGATTCGGAGGCGGAAATCGCTTGGTCGGGCCACATCGAGTTTCCTGTAGGTCAGAGCGTGCTCGCCGAACCCGCGTTGCTCCAGATGCGAGCAAACTTTCTCTCGGCTGCGGACGCGACGTTCGCAAAAACGGCCACGATCATCGGTTATCATAAACTTCGTGTACGAGTCTCTGACCCCAAAGCCACCCCGCTCCTTTCCAAATTCCGCATGCTCGACCAGCGTTTGGTCGCAATTGTGGACGAAGTGCGCGATTTGCCCGGCCTTGGGCAAGAACACCTCGGTGACTTCATCGAATTGCTGAGCGCAATCTTGAATTACATGGGAATCTGCGCGCAGCAGGCGCTGTATCGTGCGGGCAGCAAGATTCTGGAGAAAGATTTCCAGCGCGATCTGCTCGTCCACCTGCGAGGCCAGCTTGGCGAAGACGTGCAGGAAGCACCTAAATTAGGAGGCGGAATCACCGACATTCGGTACCGCTCTGTCATTGCCGAATTGAAGGTCGAGAAGGATATCGCCGACCGGGAAGAAATGCTACAGGCTTACCAAAATCAGCCGACGCAGTATTCGGGCGCGACGGGCGCACAGCTCGGTATCCTCTGCGTGCTCGATCTGACTGAGAAGACGTTACCTCCTGCTCCTCCGCAGAACAACGTGCAACTGCTTACACCGACCTTGCACGGCTTCGGCGGAACGCAGCCGCCATTCCCGGTGCGAATCGCAGCGGTGGTTATCGACGGCAATATCAGAAAACCAAGCGACTACAGCCGGTAACAATTGAACCTGTTCTCATCATGAAGACCGAGGGGGACTGCACCGAGAGTGTTGCATTCATATACGCTGAAGCCCTCTGGCTGTTGTTCCAGCATTTGGAGGTGTTTCGCTTCGCCTCAATGCGAATGGCGTTCAATTCCACCTCGGGTCTCACGAACTTCTTCGACTCTTTTGCCCTGCCCGCTGATCGCGTTGACGCTGCCAGCGGCACCCGGCATCATCCATCGAGATGACCCTGCACCTCTTTACGTCGAAACGGTCATCCCGAGATGCCCCACCGCGCCGACCATGCTCGATGCAACTGGCCTGCGCTGCCCCGCTTGATATTTAGGCCAGACCCATCCAATGTCCGCCCATGAACCAGATGACGCAGCTCCGGGAATCGCGCGCCAGGCACTTGCTGAAGGACGCCGAAGCCGCTGCGAAGCAGTTGCGCGTGTTCAAGGCGGCTCAACCCATTACCTCGAAGAACTCCGCATCTTCCGGCAATACGCCGATGAACGGGGGCTTTTCCTCGCGCGCCCGCCGGAAGCACTGAGCCGCCCTCCCGATGATGAGGGAAACGAGCACGAGGTGTGGTTTCTCCCGGAGTCCGCGTCGTTCCTGAAGGTGACGTGGCCGGAGCTCTTCGGGCTGCTGGTGGTTCACCGGCCGGATGAAGAGGAGAGGGCTTCCCCCATCGCGTATCTGGAGCGCTGGCGGTGGCACAACGAACTCTTTGGCGATGGCGTGTGCTTTCTCGCTGTGCTGGAGCAGGCGGGGAAGTTGCGGATGGTGATCCGTCAGCCGGCCATCGCCGGAGTGCCGGCGACGGTGGGGCAGATAGAGGAATTCTTCACGCGGAACGGCTGGCGTCGCTTCATGGTGAATGGTGACGTGGCGTTTTTCGATCCCGTGCGGCGCGTGGCTATCTCAGATACGCACCGGGGAAACCTGATTCTGATGGATGACGGGCTGCTGGCTCCGATTGACCTGCGCGTGCAACCGCTCTCGGGGGCGTTGCTGGATGCTGTGGTGAGGATGTGTGACGTGTGATTGCAGAAAAGAGATGCGGTTTGGTGGATGCGCGGCAGGTCGCAGCCTGCACCGTGGCGCAAATCGAATACCTCGTAAGCTGGAACTTCAGGCATGGGGTCAACGTGGTGCGCGAGGAGCCGCCCAAAAAAATAGGCACTCCATTTTCTGGCGCGCACCGTGCCCCCGCTCACTTCTTTGCCGGAGCCGGATGGGCCACCAGATTCGCGACGGCCTGCTTCAGCTTTTCCTGAGCGGCGGCATCGGCGGGGAGCGCTTCGGCTCCGAAGGCGGGGAGCAGGTGATCCCAGATGGTGTTCAGCTCGTTTTGAAACGCGTTCGTGTCGGCGGTGATGGCGATCACGGCGTCCTTCTCGGGGATCACCACGCAGAGCTGGCCGGCGCGACCGTCTCCGCGGAAGGCATTGTGCGTGCAGCGCCAGAACTGGAAGCCGTAACCCTGCTTCCAATCAATGCCGATGTTCGCGTGACCTTCCTGGTCGTTCGGCACCTGCTTGCTCGTGGCCTGTTCGACCCACTGCTCCGGGAGCAACTGTTTGCCGTTCCACTTTCCCTTTTGCAGATAGAGCTGGCCGAACTTCGCGATGTCTTCCGTGCAAAGATAGAGGCCGTAGCCGCCGAGGGAGGGGCCCTCGGGGCTGGCGTCCCACTTCGGGGCTTCGATGCCGAGCGGCTCGAACAGGCGCGGCTTCAGGAAATCCAGCGTGGTCTGGCCGGTCACCTTTGTGACGATGGCGGAGAGCATGTAGCTGCCGTAGGTGTTGTATTTGAAATGCGTGCCCGGCGGGTGCGGCACGGGATGGGCGAGGAATTGTTTCGCGGTGGGCGCGTGGTCGGGAATCTTCAACTCGGCGTCGTGGCCGCAGGTCATGGTGAGGAGGTCGCGCACCTTCATGGCCTTGAGATTTTCGGAAGGATCGGACGGCGCTTCGGCGGGGAAGAACTTCAGCACGGGATCGTCGAGGCCCAGCTTCCCATCCGCGATGGCGAGGCCGACGGCGGTCGAATTAAAGCTCTTGCTGAGCGACCACAGCACATGCGGCTTGTCCGCCGCGTCGGGCTTCCACCAGCCCTCGGCGATGACCTGCCCGTGGCGCACGATCATGAAGCTGTGCAGCGTGTTGATCTTCTCCACCGCGGCCACAAATTCGCCGATGCTCTGCGAGGAAATCCCCTGCGCCTCCGGCGTGCTCCGAGGCAGAGGCGCGGCTGCTTGCGAGCCGGTGAGCGAGGCGAGAAAGGCGGTGGCGATGAGCGCCGGGAGGAGCAGGAGGTTTTTCATGGAGAGAGGGCGGGTGCGGGTTCCGGTTTGCCCAATGTTCGTCGCGATGGCTAAACGAAACAACGGCGCTCATGCTCTGCACAGCCAGAATGATCCCGGCGCGCGATAACAATCAGCAAACGAAACTCAGGAAGCATCCAATTTATGTCCAAAGCCAAAGCCTACTCCGCCGCCAGCGCGACCTCGCGTCTCGGTCTCACCGTCATCCCGCGCCGCGATCCGACTGAGCGCGATGTGCAAATCGAAATCCTCTTCTGCGGCATCTGCCATTCGGACCTGCACACGGTCCGCGACGAGTGGAGCAGCGCGATGCCCACGGTCTATCCCTGCGTGCCGGGCCACGAAATGGTCGGCCGCGTGACGAAGCTCGGCTCCGGGGTGACGAAGCATAATGTCGGCGACATCGTCGGCGTCGGCTGTCTCGTGGACTCCGATCGCACCTGCCCGTGCTGCCGCGAAAATCTCGAGCAGCTCTGCCCGATCGGGACGATGACTTATAACTCGCCTGACAAACACGGCACCGCTCCGGTAACTTATGGTGGCTACTCCGACAGCATCGTCGTGGATGAACACTTCGTCCTGCGCATCCCTTCCAATCTCGATCTCGCCGGGACCGCGCCGCTGCTGTGCGCCGGAATCACGACCTACTCGCCGCTGCGTCGCGCGGGAGTCGGCCCGGGCAAAAAAGTCGGCATCGTTGGGCTCGGCGGGCTCGGCCACATGGGCGTGAAACTCGCCCACGCGATGGGCGCGCACGTCGTTGTCTTCACCACTTCGCCGGACAAGGAGGCGGACGCGCGGCGCCTCGGTGCCGATGATGTCGTCCTCTCCACCAGCGCCGATGAGATGCAAAAGCACGCGCTCAGCTTTGACTTCATCCTCGACTGCGTCGCCGCCGAACATGACATCAACATGTACCTCGGTCTGCTGACCCGCGACGGCGACCTCACGCTGGTTGGCGCTCCGGCAAAGCCGTTCTCCGTCTCGGCCTTCAGCCTGATCTTCGGACGCCGCAGCCTCTCTGGCTCCCTCATCGGCGGCATCGCCGAGACGCAGGAGATGCTCGATTTTTGCGGCCAGCACAACATCACTGCCGATGTCGAAGTCATCCCGATCCAGAAGGTCAACGAAGCCTATGAGCGGATGGTCAAGGGCGATGTGAAGTATCGCTTCTCCATAGATATGGCTTCGCTAAAATCCGAATAAACCGAAGCCATTGAAATTGAACGCAGAGATTCACCGGCCCGGCGTATCGCCTAGTGCTCCCATTACGCAGATCGCCATTCTGGAAGCGCACGATGGCGATGTCGTGGACTGAGTAGAGGGAGTCAGCTACGAGCCATACCAAGCGTGATTGGCCTGCTTCCCAAGACGCACTTGGGAAAGAGCAGGCATTGTTGCCCGAATGGCGCGCCGGGCGGAATGGAACTACATCCGCTCGGGCACGCTGATCCCGAGGAGGTCGAGCCCCTTTGCGAGCACGCGCGCGGCTGTCTCGCTGAGCGTGAGGCGCGAGCTGCGTGCGGGTTCTTCGGCCTTCAGCACGGGGCAGGCTTCGAAGAATGAATGGAACGTGCTGGCGAGTTCGTAGAGATAGTTGCAGAGGACGTTCGGGCGGTGGTCGTCGAGGATCGTCGGGAGCACTTCGCCGAACTGCGCGAGCCTTTTCATGAGCGCGAATTCCGCAGCCTCCGTGAAGCTGAGGGCCCCGGACTGCGTGCTGATGCCAGCCTCCTGCGCCTTGCGGAAAATGGAGCGGATGCGGACGTAGCTGTATTGCAGATACGGCGCGGTGTTGCCTTGGAAGCTGAGCATTTTTTCCCATGAGAAAACATAGTCGCCCTGCCGGTTCGGCAGCAGGTCGGCGTATTTCACGGCACCGAGGCCGATGATCTTCGCGATCTCCGCGCGCTCGCCTTCGGGCATCTCGCGATTTTTTTCCGCGATCACTTTTGCGGCGCGCTCGATGGCTTCGTCGAGGAGGCCCGTGAGCTTCACAGTCTCGCCGCTGCGTGTTTTGAAAGGCTTGCCGTCCTCGCCGAGGATGCTGCCGAACCACACGTGCGAGAGCTTCACCTGCACGCGCGGTTGCCAGCGCCGCCAGATCGCGAAGAGCTGGCGGAAGTGATGCTGCTGTCGTCCGTCGGTCACGTACATGATTTCATCCGGCGAGATTTCGCGGCTGCGGTAGTCGAGCGTCGCGAGGTCGGTCGTCGTGTAGTTCGATGCGCCGTCGGCCTTTTGCACGAGCGCCGGCGCGGGCTTCCAGCCGTTCTCGTCTTTGATCAAAAATGGATCCTCCTTCTCCGGCAGGGAGCCGTCGCTGAAGACGCACAGTGCGCCGTCGCTCTCGCGTGCGATGCCCTTTGCCGTGAGATCGCTCGCCACGTCGCGCAGCCAGGGATTGTAGAAAGACTCGCCGAGCGTGAGGTCGAAGCGGATGCCGAGGCGCGCGTAGATCGTGTCGAACTGCACCTGCGAAAGCCGGATCATCTCGCGCCAGATTCCGAGGTTTTCCTCGTCGCCGGCTTGCAGCTTCACGAGTTCCGCGCGCGCGGCGTCGAGCTGCGCGGGGTCGGACTTGCAGCGTTCGTTCTGCAATTTGTAGATGCGCTCGAGTTCGCCGATTGGATCGCGTCCGAGCGCGTCCTGATCGAGCGTGGTTTTCCATGCGAGGCAGAGCATGCCGAACTGCGTGCCCCAGTCGCCGATGTGATTGTCCGTCACGACGGTGTGCCCGAGGAAGCGCCCGATGCGCGCCAGCGAGTCGCCGAGAAACGTGCTGCGAATGTGGCCGACGTGCATCGGCTTCGCGACATTCGGAGAGGAGAAATCAATCACGATGCGCCGATGCGGGACAGGCGGCACGCCGAGGCGATCATCCGCCGCGAGTGCGGAAAAATGCGCGATGAGTGCGGCGGGCTTCAGGCGGAAATTGATGAACCCCGCGCCGGCGATTTCCGGCGTCTCGCACAGGTCGTCCACTTTCAACGCCGCGATGATCTCCGTCGCCACCGCACGCGGATTTGCGCGGCGCGGCTTGGCGAGCTGCATCGCGATGTTCGACTGGTAATCGCCGAAGCGTGTGTCCTGCGCTGCGTGAACGGTCACTTCGATGCCACCGGTTTCACCGGCTGCGGCTGCGAGTCGCGATGCGAGAATGCTTTGGATGGTTTCCATGGAAAAAGGGCAGGGAATTTACCCGCGGGCGAGGCGGAGGGCACGGAGAAAGCGTGCGGAATTTCCGAAGGCGCGCACTTTCGCCCAAACCCGTGCAGTGTGCGAAAAGCTACGCAGGCTGACTCTTCTCGAAGACCGCGAGGATGTCCGCCGCCGTTGGTGCGGTGCCGAGGCGCTCGCGGACGGAGCGGTCGTTGAGAAATTTTGCGATCGCCGCGAGCGTGCGCAGGTGCGTCTGGAACTGGTCCTTCGGCACTACGAACAGGACGACAAATTTGACCGGCGAATTGTCGAGCGCCTCAAACTCCAGGCCTTTGCTGGAACGCCCGAATGCCGCGACGACCTTCGTCACCTTGTCGCTCGATGCGTGCGGAATCGCGATGCCAAAGCCGATGCCGGTGCTCATCGTCTCTTCTCGCGCACGCAGCGCGGAAAGCACGGATTCCTTGTCCTCTTCGGCGATTTGCCCATGTGAGACGAGCAGGCCCACGAGTTCCGCGATTGCCGCGTAGCGTTCGTTTGCCTGCATCTCCGGGAGGATCGTTTCTGCCGAAAGGAGATTGCCTAAGGTCATGCGTTTCTTGGTGCGAAGATTGGGCGAGGGAGCGTAGGTGTGGCATTCAATGTGGCAAGCGCGATCTCGGCAATCTCCGCGTCTTCGGGCTTTCATTACGGAGATGTTTTGAAGATGGGCATGGGTGTGCTTCCCGATCTCCAGAGTGAAATTCCCGGCCCGCGCTCGCGTGAGCTTTCCGCGCGCCTCCGTCGTGTCGAGTCGCGGAACGTCACTTTTACCGCGGACGACTGGCCGATTTTCTGGGAGCGCGCCGAGGGCGCGAATGTGTGGGATGCGGATGGGAACCGCTTTCTCGATCTCACATCCGCATTTGGCGTCGCCGCGACCGGGCACACTCGACCTGAGATCCGTGACGCGCTCACCGCGCAGGCCGCGAAGCTCATGCACGCGATGGGCGATGTGCATCCGACGGAGTTGAAGGCGGCAGTCTGCGAGCAGTTGAGCGCGCTCACTTTTGAGCGATGGAAAGTGGGCGGCGCAAAAACGATCCTTTGCAATTCCGGCTTCGAGGCGGTCGAAGCCGCGCTGAAGACCTCGCTGCTGCACTCGGGAAAACCGGGCGTGATCGCCTTTCGTGGCGGCTATCACGGGCTGGGTTTCGGCGCGCTCGCCGCGGGTGGCATTCCGTTTTTCCGCGAACCGTTCCGCGCGCAGTTGAAGGACTTCGCTGCGCTACTCCCATATCCCGGGTGCTACCGTTGCCCCTATGGCGCTTGCGAGGGATTCCGTCTCGAAGGACGCGATTTTCCAAACTGCTCTACCACCTGCCTCGAAAAGCTGCGCGCTGAAATTGACACCACGATCCGCCAGCGCGACATCGGCGCGATCTTGGTCGAGCCGATCCAGGGCCGTGGCGGTTGCGTGGTGCCGCCGCGTGATTTCCTGCGGCTGCTGCGGCACATTTGCGACGAGCAAAAAATCCTGCTCATCGCGGATGAAATCCTCACCGGGTTCAATCGCACAGGCGCGCTCTTTGCCTGCGAGCACTCCGGCGTCGTGCCGGACATCATCTGCCTCGGCAAGGCGCTCACCGGAGGCTTCCCGCTGAGCGCATGCGTCGGGCGCGCGGACATCATGGATGCATGGCCGGCATCTTCCGGCGAGGCGCTGCACACGAGCACCTTTCTCGGTAATCCCATGGGCTGCGCGATGGCGCTCGCCTCGATGAAAATCCACGCCGACACGGAAATCGCCCGCGCCGTGCGTGACAAAGGCGCAAGGCTGAAAGCCGCGCTGCGTGCAATCCGCTCGCCACACATCGGAGATGTGCGAGGCGTCGGCCTGATGCTCGGCGTCGAAATCGTCGAGCCCGGCAAAAATGTGCCCGCCACGGAACTCGCGCTCTCTTTGGTACAGCGCGCGCTTAGGGATGGGCTGATTCTTCTCGCCGATTCCCCTTCCGCAAATGTGCTCAGCTTCACGCCGTCATTCTGCATTTCTGATGAGGAAATCATCTTTGCCGCAAAGTGGCTGGAGGGCGCGCTCGCTGCGCATGGATGATTCGCGCGGAACACCAGCCGCGCAAAATTCACCAACATTCTGCCCGTGGCGGGCTTGTGAAACGAACATACTTGTGAGAATCATGTCATCATGGTGATCGAACCGAACAAACCGACCAAAGGCCTGCGAGCCATCGCGCTTTTCGAAGCTGCGAAAGGCGCGATCGGGCTTGCCTTTGTGATTGGGCTCGGAGGTTTGGTGTTTCACCATGTCTTTCCGTGGGTTCGCTGGCTCGTGGAGCATTTCCATTTTGCGGATGCAGCTCTCGCTCCTCGTCGCGCCATCGAAGTGCTCGCGCATCCGGAGGAGTTTCCGCTGAAGGTCATCGCGGTCATCGCGCTGGCCTACACGGGCGTGCGATTCGCGGAAGCCTACGGCCTGTGGCTTGCCCGGCGCTGGGGTGAATGGCTCACGCTCATCGGTGCCGCGCTATATCTTCCGTTTGAGATCTATTGGATCACCTATGGCGTGACGTTTGGGAAAATCACACTGCTCGTGCTCAATGTGGCGCTCGTGCTTTATCTCGCCGTGGTGCTGGTGAAGACACGCCGCAAGCGTGCCTATGCCGAGCGCGCCGCCGCTGCAGCGGCGATGGCGGCAGAAGGCGGTCGATAATCGGATAGTTGGCGATTTGGATTGGAGCACGTGCCGGTGGCTGCTCGCATCGAGGCATCGCCATGCACACGAAATCCGGTTCCCTCGCCGCCATCGCAATCGTTCTGTCTGCCGCAATTTTTCCGGCAGTCGCTGCGACTGCGGAGCACGGGATGGTCGCCACGGTGCATCCACTCGCGACGCACGCGGGCGTGGAGGCGATGCAGCGCGGGGGAAATGCGATCGATGCTGCGGTCGCCGCTGCGCTCACGCTCGGCGTGGTGGACGGCCACAATTCCGGTATCGGCGGCGGATGCTTCATGCTCATCCGGCTTGCGGACGGGCGCTTTGTGGCGATCGACGGACGGGAGACCGCGCCGAAGGCGGCGACGCACGACATGTACCTTCGCAATGGCAAGGCGGACACGACGCTGAGCCAGACCGGGGCGCTCGCATCGGCGACGCCCGGCGCACTTGCGGCGTATGATCACGCGACTCGCAATTTCGGAAAGCGCCCGCTCAGTGAGCACCTCAATGCCGCCGCGGACATCGCGGAGCGCGGATTCGCGATTGATCCAGTGTACGCGCGAAAGCTCGCCGGTGCGGCAAAGGATCTCGCGCAGTTTCCCTCATCGCGTGCGGCATTTCTGAATGTGGACGGCACCCCGCACGCCGCGGGTGACACGCTGCGGCAACCGGACCTCGCGCGCAGTTACCGGGCCATCGCAGGGGAGGGGATTCGCTGGTTTTACGAGGGTGCTTTTGCAAAAGCCGCAGCGTCGTGGATGAAGGACAATGGCGGGATTTTGACCGAACAGGATTTCCGCGACTATCGCATCGAGCTGCGCGAACCGGTGTTCACGACGTATCGTGGCTGGCGCATCGCAAATTTTCCGCCGCCGAGTTCCGGAGGCGTTCACGTCGCGCAGATGCTGAACATCCTCGCGACTCGCGACGTGAAGACCATGGGCGCGGGAAGCGCGGACTTTGTCCACTTCACGACCGAGGCGATGAAACTCGTATTCGCAGACCGTGCATTCTGGCTCGGCGATCCTGCGTTTGCGAAAGTGCCGCGCGGACTCGTGAGCGGCGGCTATGCGGAAAAATTGGCCGCAAAAATCAAAATGGATCAAGCGTCAGTCGTCGAGGGTCACGGTGTGCCTGAGCGCGCATACGACGAAATTTTCGGCAAGCACACGACACACTTTTCCACCGTGGACGCCGAAGGAAACTGGGTCGCATGCACGGCGACGATCAACACGGGATTCGGCTCGAAAGTCGTCGTGCCCGGCACAGGCATCGTGCTGAACAACGAGATGGACGACTTCTCCGCGCAGCCCGGTGTCGCGAATCACTTCGGTCTCATCGGTGCCGAGGCAAATGCAGTCGCGCCGGGCAAGCGCCCGCTCTCGAGCATGAGCCCGACGATCGTGCTGAAAGGCGACGAGCCCGTGCTCGCGATCGGTGCGGCAGGCGGGCCGACGATCATCAGCCAGACACTGCTCGCGATCGTGAACGTCCTCGACTTTGGCATGGATCTTCCCGATGCGATTGCCGCGCCGCGATTCCATCACCAGTGGAGTCCGGATGAGTTGAAAATCGAGTCGCGCATCGGCGCGCCAGTGCTCGGCGAATTGAAGTCGCGCGGGCAGAAATTGTCCGCAGGCGGTCCGTTCGGCGCGTGCAACGGAGTCGGTCGCGCCGTTGATGGCAAGGGCTTCACCGGCGCGAGTGACCCACGTGTGCCGGGGATTGCCGAGGGATTCTAGTCCGTAGCCGCGCTCGTGGGAATGCGGGTAGATCTATCTGTCGCACCCTGCTTTCCGGGTTGACGAGTTCCGCATTTGCCCCGACTTCTCGCGGCCTGCGCGCGGCTACGGCGCGGCATAACCACTGACCCATTTCCACATTTGAAATCCCGCGACCTTCTCATCCTCCTCGTTCTTTGTGTGCTGGTGTTTTGGGTGAATCTCGGGCGCATCGGCCTGATCGATCCGGACGAGCCTTTCTACGCTGTGACTGCGCAGGAGATGTTGCAGGGTGGCGACTGGGTGACACCGAGGATTTTCGGAGAGGCGCAGTTTGAAAAACCCGTATTTTATTACTGGCTGGTCGCGGCGACGTATAAGGTTTTTGGCATCAATGAATGGGCGGGACGACTTCCATCGGCCTTGCCTGCGACACTCATGGTGTTGCTCGCGTATGCCTTCACATCGCGCGTGTTTAACAGGCGCACCGGCCTGCTCGCTGGAGTCGTGCTCGGGTCCGGGCTTGAATATGCGATCATGTCCCGGCTGATGCTCACGGATATCGCGCTCGCGCTGTTCATCGCCGGCTCGCTGTTTTGCTACTGGCTGGCAGTGGAGGATGAGAGGCAAAGGACGAGATGGGTGGTGCTGCACTTTGCCTTCGGCGGACTCGCGATGTTCATCAAGGGGCCGGTCGGTGCGATTGCGTCGCTGCTGGCCACGATCACTTTTTCACTGCTGGCAAAGCGCCCGCATCCTTACCGGGGTGGCGCGCTCTGGGCCGGCATCGCCTTGTATCTCGCAATCGCCGCGCCGTGGTATGCGGTCATGTTTTGGAAATACGGCTGGGCGTATTTCGATGCGTTCGTGGTGCATGAAAACATCATGCGCTTCTTCCGCGCCGAGCATCATGCGAACAACCACTTTTGGTATTACCTCGCGATCCTCCTCGGAGGATCGATTCCGTGGATGCCCGGTGTCGTGCTGGCGTGTTCGCGCGCGATCCGTACCGGCATCCGGCACGATGCCCGTCTCGTCTTTTTGTGGAGCTGGCTGCTCACGAGCCTCGTGCTCCTCACTGCGGCGCAGTCGAAGCTGCCGTCGTACGGCTTCTACATGTTCGTGCCGCTCGCGCTGATCGTTGCGGTTGCGCTCGAAGAACTATGGTCAAAGGGATTCCGCGATCAAAAGGAGCGTGTCGTCACGATCATCCTCTGCGTGCTACAGGTCGCCATCGGCATCGCTGCGCCGTTCATCAAAATCGCAAAGCCCTTCCAGATTCCGGCACTGCTATTCTCGGGCTGCCTTGCAGTCGGGCTGATCTTCGTGTGGCGCGGACGCTTTGGGGCGTGGCTCGTGGCGAATGCCGCGGCGACGATCGCCCTAGTCGTTGGAGCGCTCACTTTTTCCGCCGCTCATGTCGAGTCGTACAGCTCAGCGCGTCCTGCTGCGGAGAAAATGATGCAGATGCGAAAAGGCAACGAACCGCTCGTCGCGGGAATTTTTCTCGTGCGCGGAATCCATTTCTACACGCACCAGCCGATGACCGTGATCGGCACGAGTGACAGGCCCTTCAAGTGGACCCAGCACGATCTGCCGGTGATCGTGTGCGCAAACGACGATAAAAAGCCGTCGGATGCGAAGCGGGACAACAATCTGGGCGCATTCCTGAAGAAGAATGGTGCGGCCATCTTCGCATTCCGTCGCAGTGAGTGGACATCGTACTGGGAGCATTACAAATTCTGGGAGGATTCAAATCCGCCCGTGTGGTCCGGCGACAATGTGATCGTGCGTCTGGTAGATCAGTCGCCGAAGTAGGATTGCTCGGCGCTGCAAGTGCGCGCTACGATTCGCATATGAATTCCCCACACAACGGACGCTGTCGCATCGTTCTCACCGGCGGTCCCGGTGGTGGAAAGACGACGGCGGGCGATTTGTTTCGGAGGGAAATTGGGGATCGCGTGGTGCTTGTTCCCGAGGCGGCGACGCTGCTTTTCAGCGGTGGATTTCCGCGCGTGCATGAGCCGCCTGCGGTTCGCGCGGCGCAGCGGGCGATTTTTCACATGCAGCGCGGGCTGGAGGATGTGCAGGGCGCGCGATTTCCAGAGCGTATCCTACTCTGCGATCGTGGTACGGTGGATGGCGCGGCGTATTGGCCCGGCTCGCCGGATGAGTATTTTGAAGCCGTTGGCACGTCGCTCGATGCAGAGATGAATCGCTACGATGCGGTCATATTTTTCGAGAGCGCGGCCGTCGGCGGCGATCGGATCGAGGGTGGAAATCCGATTCGGAATGAAACCATCGAGCAGGCTGTAGAACTTGATCGAAAACTGCGCGAGGTTTGGTCACGGCACCCCCGATTTATCCTAGTGCGGCACAACCGATCCTTCTTCAAAAAGATCAGCTCTGGCCTGGCATCGCTGGAGAGCATTGTGACGCAACTCACGCAGAATGCGGCTGCGCGTCATTCGGTCCCGAAAAAGGCCCCGCGAAAAAAACGCTGAACGCGATTTTCCTTGCCGCGCTGTGCCGCCCGCTGTTCAAGGCGCGGCTCAGTTCTTTGCGAGTTCAACGATAACTACCGGTGCGAAGGAACCCCGTGAAATCCGGGGGCAGTTGCGCTGCTGTAACTGGATACGACTTCCCAATGCCAGTCCTGCGAAAGCGGGATGAAGGCGGGAAGAAGGATGGCAAAACCGATTGGTGATGCCGCAAGCCAGGAGCCAGAATATTTCCCCGGTCGTTCTCATTCGTGACCCCGCGTGTGCGGGTGTTCTCGACAAACCTTCTTCGCAAAAAAGAAGAATGAGGGGTCCAAAAGGCGTGCTTGCTCGCACTCCGTTTCGGTCTCTCGAAACCAGGAGTATCAGAATGAAAAATACTGTTGGCGGCCTTTGCCGTCGTTTCGTGTCGTTGGGTGTTGCCGTCGCCGCCCCCGTCATCCCATCGTTCGCCGCTGCCGCGGAAAATGAGCCGCACATCCGTCTCGATGAGACGGTCATCACGCCCACGCGCACGCCCACGGAGTTGGAAAATGTGGGCAGTGCCGTGACGGTGATCTCGCGCGACGAGATCGAAAAATCGCAGGTGCGCGATGTGCCCGATCTGCTGCGCAAGGTGCCGGGCATTAACGTCGTCCAGTCGGGGCGTACTGGCGGTCAGGTGTCCGTGTTCACGCGCGGGCTGAACTCGAACCAGACGCTTTTCCTCGTGGACGGCGCGCGCATCGCGAGTCCTCTGAACGGCCTTGTCACGCTCTCGAATCTCACTGCGGATCAGGTCGAGCGCATCGAGGTCGTTCGCGGGCCGCAGAGCACGCTCTACGGCGCGGATGCACTCGGAGGAGTGATCAATATCGTCACGCGCAAAGGCAACGAACTGCTCAAGGACGGGAAGAGCTTCGGCGGCAGCGCCACGATCGAGGGCGGGACGCACGATGCATTTCGTCAGGCAGTTGATCTTTGGGGCGGCAGCAAAAGGGTTTTCGGCACGCTGTCCTTCTCGCACGACTCGACAAAGAACGCCTACCAGAACGACCAGTATGAAAACACGACGGTCGGCGGTTCGTTGACGTTCAAGCCGAGTGACGAACTCAAACTCTCTGGCACGTTCCGCTACACGAATGGCCGCAACGGCCTGCCCGGACCGGTGGGCGCATTCCCACCGAACCTCACGGAGCATCTGCGCGACGAGAGCATCTTCGGACGCGTCGCGCTCGACTGGACGCTCTTCGAGATCTGGCAGCAGACGCTCTCGATTTCCGAGACACACGAGGAGATCTTCGACCGTGGAGGTTTCTCCGATTCCGATTCGCGCTCGGACATTTTCCAGATCGGCTGGCAGAACAACATCAAGCTCAGCAAGACGAACACTTTCACCGCGGGGATTGATTGGTACGTGAACAAGGGTCAGTATGAAACTGCCGGTGCGACGCCGTTCCAGAAGAGCGTGCGCAACACCGCGGTGTATGCGCAGGACCAGGCGACGTTCTTTAAGCGCCTCACGCTCACCGCCGGCATGCGCTACGACGACAATACCCGTTTCGGCAGCCAGTTCACGTATCAGGGCACCGGCGTGCTGCGCTTCGATGAGACAGGCACTCGCCTGAAGGCATCCATCGGCACGGGCTTCAAGGCACCTTCGCTGAACGATCTCTACCTCACATTCCCGGACACGGGATTCGGCGCGTTCCTCGCGAACCCGAATCTGAAGCCCGAGAAGAGCGTCGGCTGGGACATCGGCTTCGAGCAGGACCTCGGCAAGCGCGCGACGCTCAGCATGCGGTATTTTCAAAATGACATCCGCGATCTGATCACCGCGTCGAGCGTCAGCTTTGACCTCACGCAGACGAATGTGGATCGCGCGCGCACCGCGGGCATCGAGACTTCGCTGAATGTGAAAGTCACCGACGACTTCACCTTATGGCTCGGCTACACGTGGCTCGCCGAGGCGAAGAACCTCGGCACCGGCGACCGCCTGCTGCGCCGCCCGGAGCACACCGGCACCGTCGGCGCGAACTGGCACTTCCTCCAGCGCTTCAACCTGAACACGAATCTGTCGCTCGTGAGCGCGCGCCAGGATTTCGATGCGGCGACTTTCGGCCCCGCGAAAAATCGACCGTATGCGAAGTGGGACGTCGCGCTTTCGGCCGAGGTCTGCAAGAACGCGGAAATCTTCGGTCGCGTCGAGAACCTGCTCGACGAACGCTACGAGGAGGCGAATGGCTATCCCTCGCTCGGTCGCACTTTCTGGGGCGGTTTGAAGCTGAAATTCTAATCGCGTGCTCCGAGTAGGCGTGGGCGGAAGCCCACGTCCGCGTTCTCACGAGAGCGCCTACGATTCGTGCCGTGCTCCCTCAGCAGTCCGATAATTTTCAGACGCGGGGGGTAATGGCCCTTGCGAATCATTGCGCGCGTGCGCCCGATGTTGGAGGATCGCGACATTCAAACGAGAACGCACATCATTCCTGAATCCCGCACCGGGAACGCGCGACGGAGCGCGCGTTCCACCTGCATCGCGCTTTGCGGCGTCTGCCTCGTGAATCTCGCGGCAGCATCGGCACCGAACGCGGAGGGCTGGCGGCATTGGGTGTCCGACAAAGTGCTCGCGTGCGGTGCCGCCGCGGTCGCGCTTTTCGTCCTGTCACTGCTGCTGCGCGGGTTGCTGAAAGTGCTCTCGCTCGTGCTGGTGATCGTGCTGCTCGCGGGCGCGTTCTGGTTCCTCCGCGACACATGGGAGCATCGCGCCGAACTGCTGCCGCGCGAATGGACCGCGCTCGCCGAGCGCACGCTGGATTCGCCGAAGGCGCAGGCCGCGTGGCAGTCCGTGCAGGCGGAGCTGGGGCATCTTTCCGCGAGCGCGCGTGAGCGCCTCGCCGCCGGCACGGACACTGCGCGGCGCAGTGTGCAGGCGAAGCTGGAGGCAAAGGCGCGCGAGCTGCGCAAGGATGGCAGCAGCGCGGAGGCCGATCAGATCGCGCATCTCGCGGAGCTGATGGGGAAGCAAAAGTAAACGGCCTGCCTGGTCTCACCGCCTTTTCGCAACGGTGGCAGCCGTCGGAAATTATCACCAAGGAGCATACCTTGTCCCTTGTTTTCCGCCCGGTAATCCGCTTCTTGAATGGTAGCCGTCAATTTGGGGAAAAGCGATGCGCGAACTGCATCGGTTGACAGCCGGTAAGCTTGTCCTGAAGTCCTGGTGGCAAATTTGCCAAAAAGGAGGCGCAATTTAACAAGGCCGGTATAGCGCGAGGTGCGAACTATAGCGAGAAGTTCACACGTCAAACAAACCCATCGAAAGGAAACCATATGTCCCTAGGAACCATTCTACTCATCATCCTCATTCTATTGCTAGTCGGCGCAATCCCTAGCTGGCCTCACAGCAGGAGTTGGGGTTACGCCCCGAGCGGCGGACTGGGCTTGGTGCTGGTCATTGTGATCATCTTGATCCTGCTTGGCAAAATCTGAACCGGCGATCAACTCCCTCCGATTCGGTCGCTTTCGCATGCGCACCACTCACGTAGCGCCGAGAGTTCCGAACATCAACGCAGTCATCGAAAACCCCAAAAACCAAACTCCTATGAAAACACTCACCGTATTCACCTCTCTCACCCTCGTTCTCCTCGGCTTGGCCGCCTGCGATTCCAAAACCGAGTCGACGCGCAAAGATGCCCTCGATAGCAAAGCCGAAGCGCTGGAAAACCAGGCCAAGACCGTCCGCAAGGACAGCAAGACGGATGCAGCGGACTTGACGAAACAGGCCGGACTGGACGCGGAGGCGGCCAAAGACGCAGCCAAGGCACGTGCTGAGGCGGAGAAGAAAGGTGCCGAGCAAACCGCCGAGCGCATCCGCAAGTCAGGCGAGCAGGATGCGAAAGCGCTCGAAGAAAAGGCCAAGAACGCTCGCGAGCAAAAATAGCCATGAGGCACCAGTGCTGATATGCTCGGAATCAACGTGACCAAAGATCGCAAGGGTTTCCCTGCTGCACTTGATGCAGGGATGAAAGCCTTTGGCCGCGTTGAAGAGAACGCCATCCAGCGAGCAAAGGGCGTTTGCAAGACCGTGCGAAAGCATCCTTATCAGAGCGATCATCGCCGCAGTTCTCGGCTTCGGCTTTATCACCGGCACCGCCGCGTGGATTGCCAAGGTGCTCTTCCTCGTCTTTCTCATCCTGTTTGTCATCACCCTCGTCATGGGCCGCAAGCCCAAGATTTAATACCATGAAAGGCATCATCATTCTCGGACTCGCACTCCTAATCGCCGGCGCAGTCGTCCTCAGCTACGGCTACTTTAGCTATACGAAGAGGGAGACGGTTCTCGAAATCGGCCCAATCATAGCGACGGCGGATCGGACAAAGACCGTGGCCCTCCCGCCGATTCTGGGATGGTCCTTGGTCGCCGGCGGCGCGGGCTTGCTGATATTCGGAGCCATGCGGAAAAATGCGTAACAGGCTGTCCGAAAAGACGCGCCAATGATCCCAACGCGCCAGTCTTCCCAGAACGCAAAAGGGCCAGGGGTGCGAATATCCGTGTTACGTCGGGGCGTTTCACCGCTTTTCGAGCGGTCGCAGCCAACGCATGAGAGATGGACGATCATGGTGCGGGGCGGCTCCCGGTTCGCCAAACGTCTCGACGTGAGTTCCAGTTTCGCCGACATTACGTGCGTTCTCCGAACCTTTCCTCGACGATTACCTTTGATTCACGTGTGAGCGAAAGCGGTTCCCATGAACGCACGTAAAAACAAGCCTGAGACGACGCCGGCCACGGACGATTGGAGCGGGCGCGGGCGAGTCCATGTGCTCGTGCTCATGGCGGTCACAGTGGTTGGAATCTATCTTTGCTACCAGCTCACCGTGCCCTTTCTCCCGGCGCTGACGTGGGCGCTGGCGCTGGCGGTGTTGTTTGCTCCCGCGCACCGGTGGGTTGAGGCAAGGCTGACGCGCCCGAGTTTCGCAGCCGCCGTCTCTGTATTAGTCATCGCAATGATTGTGGTGGTGCCGGTGACGCTTGTCGGTGGGCGGTTGATCGAGGAGGCGGCGCATGGTGCCGAAGTCATCCGTGCGAAAGTGGAGTCCGGTGAATGGCGACGCGCGATCGATGCGCATCCGAAAATCGCCCCTGTGGGTGCTTGGATCGAGCTGCATGTGGATTTGAAGGGCACCATCCAGACTGTTGCGGGCTGGCTGACCAATACCGGAGCGCGGTTTTTGCGGGGCTCCGTGCTGCAATTGATTGAAGTGCTCCTGACGTTCTATCTGCTCTTCTATTTCCTGCGCGACCGGCGCGCGACACTAGGCTCGCTGCGGGAGCTCTCGCCTCTCTCGCACGCGGAAATGAAGCGCCTGTTCGATCGGGTCTCCGATACGATTCTTGCGACGGTCTATGGCACACTGGCCGTCTCCGCTGTTCAGGGACTGCTGGGCGGGTTGATGTTTTGGTGGCTGGGCTTGCCGGCACCGCTGCTATGGGGCGTGGTGATGGGTGCGCTGGCCGTGGTGCCGGTGCTCGGGGCCTTCGTGGTTTGGATTCCCGCAGCCATCTTTCTCGCATTGGAAGACAGTTGGGGCAAAGCGCTCATCCTCACGGCTTGGGGCGGGATCGTCGTGGCCGGGATCGATAATATGCTTTATCCCATCCTCGTCGGGAACCGGTTAAAACTGCACACCATCCTCGCGTTCATCTCCGTGGTCGGCGGTCTGATGGTCTTCGGCCCGTCGGGTCTCATCGTGGGCCCCGTGGTGCTCACGATCACAATCATGCTCATGCAAATCTGGCGCACCGGCTTTGTTCGGCCGAAGGAATAAGCGCGCAGCCTGCATGTCGTGGGCGATTACCCAACGAGAATGCTCCCGAATCTTATCCCCAAGCCGGCATCCGGTGCTGCGCCAGTAAAGCCCGCGATTCAGGCCATCCACTTTTCGCCGATCCTCGCCGAGGTTGCGAAGATGGGAACGAGCGATGTCTTTGCGCGGATGAAGTCGGCTGCCGAAGGATTAACCGATGGCGAGGCGGCGAGGCGGTTGGAGGAAGTCGGGCCAAATGTCGTTGTCTCGGAAAAGGATCGCGGGTGGCTATGGCGGCTCTTCACGGCGGCGCGTAATCCGCTGGTAATTTTGCTGGTCGTGCTTGCCGGAATTTCATTTGCGACCGGCGATGCGCGGGCGGGGACGGTGATGGCGATCATGGTGATACTCGGCGTGATGCTCCGCTTTGTGCAGGAGTCGCGCGCGAATGCGGCGGCGGCGAAACTGAAAGAGATGATCACGGTGACGGTGGCGGTGGTGCGCGGCGGGAAGGAGCAGGAGATCCCGCTGAAGCAGTTGGTGCCCGGCGATGTGGTCACGCTTTCCGCGGGCGACATGATTCCCGCCGATGTGCGGGTCATCGCGGCGAAGGATCTCTTCATCACGCAGTCGGCGCTGACCGGGGAGTCGGTGCCCGTGGAGAAGGTCGAGGCGCCGGAGACGCGCGAGGGAGTTTCGCCGCTGGAGTATGCCAATCTCGGTTTCCTCGGCACGAGCGTGGAGAGCGGCACCGCGACCGCAGTGGTGCTGGCCACGATTCCGCCGCCTTAATGCAAAAACAGCCAGCCGCATTGAAAAAGTGGTCGCCCCCGGTTTGAATTCCCGGGCTCCCTTCGTGAAAGGGGGCACCCCCATTGTGGATTCCGCCGGCGGTATTGCCGCTATCGCTGCGCCATTTTCTGCAAATAGGGGCGTTTTTCGCGAAAAAATGGGGTCTTTGGTGCCTTTTCGGCCGCCTGTCAGCAAGTCGGCCTGCCTTCCGGGGCTACTTCCAGTGCTCGTCGAAGAACCCGGCGTCGTAGATGAGGCCGGGCCATTTCGCATCGGCGGGGACGGTGATGTCCACGATGGCCCAGTCGGGCAGCTTCGGCGTCTGGTCGCTGTTGTTGAGCAGGGCGAATTCGCGGAAGGTGTGGCCGCTGTTGAGGACGACGTAGCGCGCGGGGTTGAGCGGGTTAGGGTAGATCAAAATGGGCGCGTAGCGAGCGGGGTCGAGGCGGTAGGTCTTGAAGTTGAGTTCGTCTTTTCCCCACAGGATCGGGAGGAGCGGGGCGGTGTTCTTCTGCGTGCTGTTCGTTGTTTTCGACTCGCGTTCGGGTGTCGGCTTGGCCGTATCGAAGTCAGGCGTTTTCGAGGGAATCGGCTCCTCGGCGATGCGCTTGATCACGGCATTCGAGGAAATGTCGCCCCAGAGAATGAGGTTGCTGTTCGCGATGTCGTCGGCGGTGACGGCGGTGTCGTCCTTGATCGGCGCGTCGCCGCGGAAGACCGCGCGCCACGACTTGATGGCGTGCTCCATCTCGGATTTCGTCCATTTGCCGATGGCGTCGTTGAGCGGCTTGCCGGTGGGGCGGACGAAGAGGAACTTCGACATGAAGGCGTGATCCACGGGGCCGCAGAGGCCGGGGCTTTTATGCGTGGCATCCATGCCGGCTTCTGCGCGCCAGGTGCCGTTTTGCCTTTGAAAGCGCGCGCCTGCTTTGTTCCAACCTGCAGGAAGGGTCTGTCCGTCGAGCACGACGGTCTTGATGACGTCGCTCGCCGGCCCGGAGAGCGGCGATACGAAACGAAGGCCGGTGATGTTCTTTGTCGTTGCGACGATGCGGTCTTTTTCCAAGACCGCATCCACATCCGCGCGCTCCCACGATTTTTCCATCCCGGTGATCGTAACCCACGCGCGCGTCGGATAGATGAGCGAGTAGGTGGTGTAGCTGACGGACTTTGGCTCCTGCGTGCGATCCTTCGCGAGCGCGACATCAATGAACTTCTCGATGACCGGCTTCGCGTCGGGGTGATATTTGTGCGGCACGCCGGGGCCGATGATGTGCGTGAAGCTGTGTTTCTCCTGCAAGGCGTAGCGTAGCATGATGTCGGCGGACTGCTTTTGTCCGTCGAGTTCGCCCGAGTAGGCGACGAGCGAGAGGCCCTCGACGTTGCGTGCGCAGATGGTCACGTCGTACCAGCGCCAGAGCTGGCGCTCCCACCACGGCGGCGGCGTGGCGCCCTCGGCGTAGAGCGTGCGGCCGAAGAATTCCTCCGTCTCCGCAAAGCCCGCGCCGGGTGCGGCGGCGGCCCAGGAGCCGGGAAAGTGAAATGCAAACTGCCACGCGGCAGCGCCGCCCATCGAGAAGCCGCGCACGACGACGCGCTTTTCATCAATCGGGTAGTGCGCCGCGATGTCCGCCTGCGTCTCGAAGAGATCGCTCTCGCCGGCGAATTTATTTGCGCAGCAGTAGCGGCCGAAGAGGTAGCAGACGATCGCGCCCTCGGGCGTGAACTCGCCCTTGCTGTTCTGCACGCCGTTGATGAACGGAAGCTCGGTGTTCTTTTCGCCGCGCCCATGACACCAGAAGTGGAGCGGGAAAGGCGGTAGGTCGGCGCCAAGTTTGCCCCACGTTTCGGGCACGAGCACGCCGTACGGCTGCACGGAGCCGTCAATCTTCGAGCGGTAGCCGCGCGCGACGAGGCCGGTGGCGGAATTCCAAGGCAAGGGCAACTGCCCTTTCGCGAGCGCGGCGGCGCGGTCGAGCCCCTGGAGGATGTGATCCTTCGCGGTGGCGATTTGCTTCACGTCGAAAATCTCGCCGTAGCGCACGGCCCAGTCGGCGGATTTGTGGAAAATTTCCACATTCGGCAGTTCCTTCTCGATGAGCGGATTTGTTTTTCCCAGCTCATGCAGCTTCGCGATTTCGTCGCCGAGCTTCTTCACGCCCGCCTCGATCTCCGCGCGATCCGCCGCAGGAATCCCGATGCCCGGCGGTGGCACGGGGCGGACATCTTCGGCGACAGCCGTGATGGCGAAGGCGACGGGGAGCAGGAGGGCGGCGAGGAATTTCATGGGCGGTGTCTGGCGGTTTGTGTGATGCGCCGCAAGCGCGGGCACTTCATCAATCGGTGCGTGAGCGGGAAATTTGATTGGTTCGCGGCCCGCGGTTCGCTTTAGCAGACTGCTCGCGATGAGAATCCATGCCATCTGCCTGACCAAGAACGAGGCCGACGTGATCGAACACTGTCTGCGCGAGGCGGCCACTTGGGCGGATCGCATTTACGTCTATGACGGCGCGAGCACGGATGGCACTTGGGATCGCGTGCAGGCGATGAAGAGCGAGCGCGTCATCCCATGGCGGAGCGACGACGCGGTCTTTCGCGAAGGACTGCGTGCGGAGGTCTTTGCCGACCGGCGCGCCGATTCGCACGAAGGCGACTGGTGGTGCCAGCTCAATGCGGACGAATTCTACGTGGAGAAGCCGCGCGAATTTCTGGAGGCGGTGCCGAAGAGTGACCATGTCGTGTGGGCGTTGAATCTGCAATATTACCTCACGCACGAAGACGTGGCGGAGGGGGAGTTCACGGGTGACTTTGCGAAGGATCGCGAACGGCTTCACTATTACTCAGCGGCCTGCGCGGAGCCGCGATTTTTCCGCTACCGCGAGCGGCTGAAGTGGGACGTGAATTCCGCGTGGCCAGAGCACATGGGCGTGATACTTCAGCAGGCGATGCATTTCCGGCACTTCTGCTATCGCAGCCCGCAGCAGATCCAGATGCGGCTCGACGTGCGGCGCGCGAACCGCGCGCGGGGCTTCGAAGGATGGGACCATGCGAAGGAGGAGGACTGGCGCTCGATGCTCGTGCCGCGCTCAGACCTGCACCGCGACGGCGGCGACATGATCGTGGAGGAGAAAGTGCGCGCGCAATTTTCCGAGCCGAAGTCGCGGCGACTGGTGAAGCGCATCATGCACGGCACGGGACTCTGGCCATGATCCGGTTCTCCGTCATCATCCCGACTTACAATCGCTCGGCGTGGCTAGTCGCGGCGCTGGAGTCGGTCTTTGCGCAGATGGTGCAGCCTTTTGAAATCATCGTCGCGGACGACGGCTCGACGGATGACACGCTCGCCGTATTGGAAAAATATGGGGACCGCGTGAAGGTGCTCACGCAGCAAAACGCCGGCCCGGCGGCTGCGCGGAATATGGGCATCAAAGCCGCGACGGGCGACTACATCGCGTTTCTCGACAGCGATGACCTATGGTTCCCGCACACGCTCGCGCTTTACCGCGAAGTGATCGACAAGAACGCCAACCCCGCGATCGTTGAGGGCGCGCATGTCGAGTTTGATACTGAGCAAGGCCCGCCGAACCCCGATTCACTTCAGCCTGCCTCCTTCGACATTCAGCCTTCCGCCGACTACCTCGCATCGCCGCGCGTCACGCTTTGGCCGAGCGGCACGGCCATTCGCACGAAGGTGCTGAAAGTCGCGGGCGGATTCACTCCGCATGCGTTCAATGCCGAGGACTGCGATCTGTGGCTGCGGCTCGGAGTGGCGAGGGGATTCGTCCACATCGCGCAGCCGCCGGTCTTTGCATACCGGCGTCACGCCGAGAGTGCCGTCGCTTCACTGGAAAAAAGTGTGAAGGGCATCATGGCGATGATCGAGTGCGAGCAGCGCGATGGCTACCCCGGTGGAGGATCGCGACGCGACGATCGCCTGCGCGTGCTCACCACTCACACGCGCCCGCTCAGTGTGGCGTGTGCAAAGCGCGGGCTGCCACGCGAGGCGCTGGCGATTTACCGGCACACGTTTCGCTGGAATTTTCACCTCGGTCGCTGGCGCTATCTTTTCGCGCTGCCGGGCCTCGCGCTGATGGGGCTACTGCGGGGCAAAGCAACATCGTAGCGGCTCGGGTGGCGGTTCCTGCGGTTTGACATTCTGCGCGCGGACGGGAGACAAACGCCTGATGCACACCTCCCGCCGCTCGTTCCTCACGACACTCGGAACCCTCGCCACCGCGCCACTCCTTGCGCGCGACTTTGGCAAGAATGCCGCACCGGTGCGCTACCCGGAGCCGGATGTGATCGCGCTGGAGGATGCGTTCAAGAAAATCAAAATCGGCAACGCGAGCATCGAGCGTCTGCATACCGGGATGCGCTGGGCCGAGGGCCCCGCGTGGAGCGGGCCGGGGCAGTATCTCATGTGGAGCGACATCCCGAATGACACACAGCTCCGCTACCTTCCCGACGACGGCCACGTGAGCACGCTGCGCAAGCCGGCGCAGTTCGGCAACGGCAATACATTCGACACGCAGGGCCGCCAGCTTTCGTGCGAGCACGGCACGCGGCGAGTCGTGCGTTACGAGGCGAATGGTGAGGTGACGGTGCTCGCGGAGAAATTCGACGGGAAGCACTTCAACGCGCCGAACGACATCGTCGTGCATCCCGATGGCGGCATCTGGTTCACCGATCCCGGCTACGGCGCGCTCTTTGAATACGAGGGGAAAAAGCAGCCGATGGAGCAGAAGGAAGCCGTGTATCGGATCGATCCCGCGACGGCGAAGATCGAGAAAGTGACGGACGAAATTTTCAAACCGAACGGCCTGTGCTTTTCGCCCGACTACAAGAAGCTCTACATCGCCGACACGGGCTCCTCGCACTACAAGGATGCGCCGAAGAACATCAAGAGGTGGGACGTGGAAGGCGCGAAGCTGAAGAACGGACGCGAATACATTTCGATGAAAATGGACGCGAACCTTGTCTGGAAATATGCGAAGGAGCACGGGGAGAAAATCGACAATGCGGGAGTGATCACGGTGACGAAGAAAGGTGCCGGCTTGGTGCCTCCTCCAGCGCTCACACCGCCAGGCATCGTTCGTGCGACGGGATCCCCGCCGGACGAGACCGATTACTTTTTCGCCGGCATGGCCGACGGCATCCGCTGCGACACCGAAGGCAATGTGTGGGTCGGCGCAGGCTGGGTCGGGGCGGGGTATGACGGCGTTCACATTTTCTCACCCGAGGGCCAGCGCATCGGCCTCATCTTGCTGCCGGAGATTTGCGCGAACATCTGTTTCGGCGGCCCGCGTAGAAACCGGCTCTTCATGGCCGCCAGCCAGTCGCTCTACGCCGTGTACGTCGAGGCGACCGGCGCGCACTTTTGCTGACGTCCATCAGTCGGGCACGCCGACGTTGGCGGGGCGCAACTCTAGCCTTCCATCCCACTGCTGCGCGGGGCAGCATCCCGCGTCTTCCCCGGATGCTTGCGCGAATTCTCATGCTCGTGGTGTGCGGTGCTGCTGGCTACTTCGTCGGCGGCATTTTTGATTCGCCCACGGCGGCACCGGAGCCGAGGGCCGTCGCAGCGCCTGCGCCCGTGGTGGAAATCAAAATGCCGACGGCGGCAGACAGCCCTTTCACTGCGGAATGGGAGAAGCTGCACGCGACGCACGGCGACGATCCCGCGACGCTCTATGCGGCGATCAAGGACATGGATGACGGGTTCCGGCGTCGCGCGTTTCGCTCGGCGCTCATCGCGGAATGGTCGGTGCGCGACCCGGCAGCGGGGCTCCGGTATCTTTCGGAAAAAGACCCGCGCCAAGTCTTCCAATTCTTGCGCGACTGGCTGCGGCGTGATCCGCAGAGCGCGGTGACGGCGCTGCTCGCAGGTGACGACAAGACGCGCACCAGACTGCGCGACATGCTCGACGACGTCGCCCGTCTCGCGCCTTCGCGCCTGGCGGAAGTCGTCTCCTCATTCAAAACGACCGAAGCCAATCGCGACGACACCAGCGCGATCGATGCCTTCGCGATCTTCGCCGCGAAAGATCCGGCCACCGCGCGCGCCGCTGCGGAATCAGTGACCGGGGATCTGCGCGGCCAGGCGCTGGCCGGTGTCGCGAAAAGCTGGGCGGAGAAGGACAGCACTTCGGCACTCGCGTGGGCGCAGGGGCTGCCCGCGGGAAGGGAGCGCGATCTCGCTCTCAGGTCCGTGCTCATCGGCTGGGCGAAGGCGGATCCGGTCGCCGCACTGGGGAATCTCGATCTCGCGCCACCGGGTGTTGACGAGACGACGCGAGGGAGCGACACCGGCTCCGAAGTGCTGCGCGAGGCCGCGAAGAAGGACTGGGATGGCACCGTGGCGTGGCTCCGTGACCATCCCGGCAAGCTCGGCTCCGACTGCATCGAAAGCATGCGCGAAGGGCTGACACACCGGCTCGCCACGGACACCGTGAGCACGATGAGCCTCATCTTCAAAGGAGTGATCCCGGGGCTCGAAGGCGTTTTCGACAATGCAGTTCGCAATGACGGCTACGCGCAGCGCGATGTGATGTGGTCGTGGCTCGACGGCCAGCCGCCCGGCGAACGCACCAACGAACTCCGCAAATCAATCATCAGCGCCACGGCCTACAAGGAACCGGAGGTCGCGCTCGGGATGGTGGAAAAGATTCCAGACACACCTCAGAACAAAGACCTCCTCCAAAGCGCTGCCGCGAGCCTCTTCAACGGCGCCCGCAGTGGAAACCGCGTCGAGGGCATCCTCGATCAGGCTCCGCCTGGCCTCCGCTCCCAACTCATTGAAAAAGCCCTGAGCAACGGCGAGTGGAGCATCAGCATCGACCCCCGCTATTCGAACAGTGCCGCCGAAACCATCTCCAGTGAACCTGCGCGCTGGATCCAGCGTCTCGACGAAATCCCCGCCGAACGCCGGGCCGAGAATACCTCCCGCCTCGCGGGCATCTGGGCCGCGACCGACCCTGCCGCCGCCATCACATGGGCATCCACACTTTCCGACAGCGCCACGCGCGACCGTGCGCTCGGCTCCATCGCCAAAACGTGGGCGACCGCCGAATCGCGGGAAGCAGCGGCGTGGGTGGATTCCATCCCCGAGGGAAAGGCACGGGACAATGCCGCCCAGGGTCTCGCCTACGTTCTCAGCGCGAAGGAGCCCGAGAGCGCTTGGGAATGGGCGGCCTCCATCGAGTCGCCGGCCGAGCGGATCAGCGCGCTGAAGCGGGCTTACGTGGGCCTCATTCGAAAAGACCCCGCCGTGGCCGAACAGACGCTGACCGACGCGAACCTGCCGGCCGCCGCACTCAAGGACATTCGCAGCTACTACAAACCCGGCATGGAACAGGACATCTTCCGGCGATGAACCGCGCGAGACTCCAGGCCGCTGCTGCGTGCGCACTCGTCTTCGTTCTGGGCGTGGCCGCCGGCGCGCTCCGCCCGTCTTCCGCACGGAAAATTGCGGCGGGCACGACTGCCTCCACCACCAATGCACGGCTCACCTCCGCCTACGAGCCACTCGCACGCGCCCTGGAACGCGAGACCGGTGCGAAGCGCTGGCTGCTCACGGTCTCCATCGCGGAGCATGCGACCGTCAGGGACATGCCTTCCATCATCCGCGCGCTGGGCAATGATGAAGCCGCCGTGCGCCTGCTCGGCACGCGCTGGGCCGAACTCGATCCGAAGGACATGCTCGGCTATCTCCTCGCGGAATACCTCCAGCCCGAGGACGCGCCGAATGTGCTGCCTCAGCGGAGTTCCCTGACCGAGGCCCTGACCGAGGCCTTGGCCGAGCAATGGGCCAAGGGCGACCCCGCAGGGTTGCGGAAGGCGCTCACCGAAGTGCCCAGCTCCTCCGCCCGCGACAGCCTGCGCGGATATGCGGCGAGCTTTCTCATGAATTACGACGTCGAGACCGGACTCCTGGCGCTCAGCGATTGGAAGACGCACAGCTACATATCCGAGAAGAGCAAGGTCGCCGAGTGGGCTGCGCGCGACCCGCGTCATGCGACCGAATTCGTCGCGAAGCATGGGTACGGATCCGCCGGGCAGAGGGCCCTCGAATTTGTCGGGAAAGCCTGGGCCACCAGTGACCCCGAGGCTGGCTTGCAAATCGCGGCCTCACTCGATCCCAAATCACGGGCCACTCTCGGCGCCGCCATCCTCAGTAATTGGGCAGACCGCGATGCTGCGGCCCGCTTCATCAGCAGCCAGACCGACCTAGCCTTTCGCAACTCAATCGCCAAAGGCTTCGTTGACGAGTGGTCCAAAAAAGATCCCGCCGCCGCGCTCGAATGGAGTGGAGAAAACCTCCGGGGCAATGCCTACACGAAGGCCATCTACAGCATCGTCAAAACCGCAGCGCGAAAAGACGTCGTCGCCGCCGGGGAACTCGTCGTGAGCATGGAGCCCGGCGCGGCCCAGAACACTGCGGCCAGCACCCTTTTTGAAACATGGTTCACGAAAGGCAAGGACGAGCGCGCCGCCTCGCTCGACTGGCTCGCCGCACTGCCGGACAAGGAAACCCGCACCGCCGCCCTCGACCGAGTGCAGTGGGATTGGGCCAACCGAGACCCCGCCGGTTTGCGGGAATTCATCACGGGCCCCCATGGAGAACTCGCCTCCCCGAGTTTGATCAATGTCGCCGTCCTGGCGCTCGCCAAGCAACGTCCCGAGGCGGCACTGGAGTGGACCACGAAACTCCCCGCCGACCGGATCGCCAAGGCGCGCAATTCCGTCCTCGATAGCTGGCTGGATATCCGCCCCGCCGATGCTTCGGAATATGCACGCAATCTTCCTGCCGGCCCGGAGCGCGAACGCGCCTTGATGACCGTCACCGAGCGGCTCATTTGGCGATCGCCCGAAAGCGCCGCGGCGTGGCTGAAAAAGCTGCCTGAAGCCGACCAGGCGAAAGTCGTGAAGGATTCGGAGCTCAAGCTCGAGCCCGAGGATCGCGCCAAACTCAACGCCGCGATGAAGGCTCCCGCCGGGAAGTAGCTGGTATAGCGGAGCGAAACGCCGATCAGGGCTGCGCGGTGACGGCGAGTTCCGGACGGTCGGTCGGCGCGACGAGCACGCGTCTGGCTATCGCTTTCCTTTTGGTCTTTCGAAAGATTCTCGCGATTTCAAATTGAGCCGCTGCCGCAATTCCTAAGTGGCGCGGGGTGGCGTGGTGGTTTAGAACTCACACCCCATGTCCAGCATCGAACATTCTGATCCCATCAACTCGCAGATCCTCGCCGTCTCGGAGGACAAAATCTCCGGCTTCGTCCGCGAGCCCTTCGTCGCCATCGCGGAAAAGTGCGGGCTGCCGCTGGAGACGGTGCTCGATCGCATCAAGACGATGCTCGCCGCCGGCACGATTCGCCGCGTGCGGCAGACGCTCGTGGCGAGCAATCTTGCCGAGGGCGCGCTCGTGGCGTGGCAGGTGCCGGAGGAAAAGCTGAACGATGCGTTCGACTGGATGTTTCAGAACGATCCGTTCAGCGGCCACGTCGTCGTGCGCAGCACGGACAACCAGACGACGGGCAGCATGTATCGCCTGTGGACGACTTTGAAAACGCCGACGGGCACGAACATGGCAGAGCACGCGGAGGTGCTCATGCGCCACACGGGCTGCACGAAATTTAAGCTGATGCCGGCGAAGGGAATCTTCGCGCTCGGCGTCGGCCACGTGCGGCGGAAAGTGATCGAGCCCGGCGACAAATCGGACGATCTCGCGAAGATGATCCGTGTCGGCATCGTGCAGCTCACGGATCTCGAATGGGAAATCCTCCTCGCTCTGAAACGTGAACTGACGCTCGACGAAGTGCGCACGGGGCTGTGGGCATCGCGCGCGGCGGAAGCGGGTGTGGATTTGGAGACCTTCTGCCGCGTGGCCGAAGACCTGAATGCGCGTCAGGTCATCGGGCGGTTTTCGACTTTCCTCGAACACGTGAAGCCGAGCGCAACGGGACAGCGCGTGACGAAATTCAACGCGCTCTTCCACTGGCGGGTGCCCGCGGGCCGCGAGATCGAGGCGGGTGGCGAGGTCGGACGGCATCCTATCCTCACGCACTGCTACTGGCGCGAAGGCGGGCCGGATTTCAACAACGTGAACATCATGGCCGTCTGCCACGGCACGGAGAAGGAGCGCGTCTTCGCGCACAAGGCCGCCATCGACGCGCACCTCGCAAGCATCGGCATCCCAGTGGACTACACGAACGTCTTCTGGGGCGGACGCAGCGAGATCAAGCCGAGCGAAATCTCACCGCGCGTCCATCGCGAGTGGATGGCGAAATACGCTAGCGCGCAGCCTGCGTTGGCATAGCTCGTAGCCGCGCTTGTGAAAGCGCGGGCTGATTGCCGCGGTGTTGAAGCAAAGTGTGCCCGCGCATTTGCAAGCGCGGCTATGCGACAACTTCCGCGCTGGCGCATGGCGCGTTTTCTGCGATGGAGTGCGCATGTTCACTCGTACGTTCCTCGTCCTGTGCCTGTTCGTTTCCACACTTGCTGCGGAGGACTTGCACGAGATCCGGCTGCTGCGTCCGGTGAAGATGGGCGACCAGTTCGATGTCTCGGCAAAGGTGGCGTATGAGGATAAGATGAAGACGAGCTTCGATGGCAAGGAGGTGGAGTCGGAGGAGACGATCGTGGCGTGCAGGATGACGGGCACGCTGACGGTGCTGGCGGTGACGAAGAAGGGCCTCCCGAGCGCGCTGAAGATCAAGGTGAAGAGCGTCGATTGCGTAAATGGCGGGAAGCCTGCTGAATTTTTCAAAGTGGATGACGAGCTTTCCCTCCGCCGCGATGACCCGGAAAATGAGTCGCAGGTGAATGGCGAGGCCGCGGACGACATGCAGGCGCAGATCATCGAGTCGCTGCTCTCCGTGCAGGCGGAGGATGAGGTGAGCGATGAGGATATCTTTGGCACGAAGGACAAGGTGGCCGTGGGTGCGGAATGGCCGGTGAATGCGAAGGCCGCTGTGGCATCCGTCGAGCGCAGCGGTGTGCTCGGGCTGAAGCCCTCCGGCGTGAGCGGTCATGCGAAGCTCGTCTCGCTTGGGGAGTTTGAAAAAAAGCCGGCGCTTTTCGTTCACATGGCCGCGAAGGTGGACGGCACCGCTGTGACGCTCTCGAGCCTGCCGGAGAACGTGAAGGGGAAAAAATTCCACACCGAATACACTGTGGAGATGGATGTGCCGGTGGATCCTTCCTCGACTGCCGGACGCACCAAGGGGCTCGCGAAGATGGAGGTGGACGCCGCGGGGACCGAGGAGTTCGACGGACGCAAAATTGACGTGGCCGTGCGGATCGACCGTCGCGTGGCGAGCGAGATTTCGGCGACTCCGGTGAAGTAGTCTGCGCGGACAGCGCGCTATTTTTCCACTTCCTCGATCTCCAGATACGTGGGCTTCGGGTCCACGCTGCGACCGTTGGAACTCTCGATGCGCATCTGTTTCAGCATCCAGAAGCCTTCGCGCTTCATCACGCTGGTCACGGTGAATCGCCGCACCCATTTTCCCGCGGCGTCGTAGCTCTCGGCTTTCATGAGTGCTCCATCCTCGCGGCCGATCCACAGCATCACTCGAGCATACTGCGAGTCCTTGTCGTTGACGGGACGGGCTTCGACTTTCCAGCAACGGTGCGCGGAGATCATGTCGCTGCCGACGACATTCGCGTCGCGCCAATAGATGAAACGCAGCGCGAGGTCTTCGTAGCTGATGTCAGTTTCGTGCACGGGTGCGTCGAATTTTGCAGCGGTCACACGCCCGGTCTTGCCGCCTTTTGTTTCCTCCAGCGTGGAAGATTTCTCGCCGAGGCGCAGCGTGAGCGTGTCGCCGTTGTCGATAAATTCGTAACGGATCGCGCCTTTCTCCAACGTGAGCTTGAACGGGATCTTCCTGCTCCCAGTGCGGATGCGGCCACTGAGCCTCCAATCCTGTGAGGATTGCGCGATGCGGACGGACTTCAGCAGTTCCTGGGCAGGTGGCGGATCCTCCGCGCGGAGTGGCGCGGTGAATGCAAACGGGATGGTGAGACAGGCAGCGGCGAGGATGCTCTTTACACGAAGGAGTGTGACCATAGGCTCGCCAATCTTCTCCAATGCCGGATGGATCAAAAGCTACTTTTTCTCATCAATCGTGAATGGACCGGTCCGGTGCTCGACCGGCTGATGGCCGCCGTATCGAGTTCGTCGCTCTGGACGGTGCCCTTTGTGCTACTCGTGATCGCGGTGCTCGTGCGTGGTGGATTCCGGGCACGGTCCTTCGCTGCTGTCGTGCTGATTGCGGTGGTGCTGTGCGATTCCGTCGCAGGCTACGGGATCAAAAAGGCGACCGGCCGGATGCGTCCGCACGAGAGTGAATTCGGCGTGCGGCAGCTTTCGCTCGCGTCACCGGCATTGCGCGGGATTTTCCAGCCGGTGCGGGAAGAAGTGTCGCTCGGAAACGCCACGGAGTCCGCAGGGCGTTCCTTTCCGTCGAACCATTCCGCAAACACCGCCTGCGCGGCGTTGCTGGCAGCGATTTTTTTCCGACGCTGGGGATGGCTCGCATTCTTCCCCGCGCTGCTCGTGTCCTACTCGCGCGTATACACCGGCTCGCACTGGCCGAGTGATGTGCTCGCCGGCATCGCACTCGGATTCGGCATGGCGATGTTCACGCTGCTGATCGTGGAATCGCTCTGGCGTCGATACGCCGCGCGCCTCTCGCCTTCACTGGCCGCGCGCTTTCCCTCACTGCTTTCGATTGTCGCATGAACTTCCGCCTTTTCGCATCCCTGATCGTCCTCACCGTCCTGCGTCTCGTCCACATCGGGAATGTGGGCCTGATGCCCGACGAGGCGTATTACCACGAATGGAGCCAGCGGCTCGACTGGTGGTATTTCAGCAAGGGGCCCGGCATCGCATTCATCATGCGCATCGGCACTGCGCTGTTTGGCCATACGGAATTCGGCGTGCGCTTTTTCGCGCCAATCTTCGGCCTCGCCACGACACTGCTCATGCACTGGCTGGCGAAACGAATCTACGATGCCCGCGTGGCATTCTGGACCGTGATCGTCATGAGCGTCTCGCCCATCTTCAATGCAGGCGCGCTCCTGATGACCATTGATGCCCCATCCATCTTCTTCTGGGCCGCATCGCTCTGCACGATCTGGCTCGCGCTGGAGAAAAGCCCGGCCTTCTCGTGGTGGTGGGTGTTCACCGGCCTGCTCACTGGTCTCGGCTTCCTTTGCAAAATGACGAACGCCGCCTTCTTCGCGTCCGTCCTGCTGCTCATCGTGATGACCCCGCGCTACCGCGGCGAACTCATCAGCCGCGGCTTCTGGTCGATGCTGCTCGTCTTCCTGCCGTTCCTGATTCCCTTCGTCACTTGGAACAGCGCGCGCGGGTGGCCGACCACCACGCATCTCGCCGCGCGCGGCGGTCTCGATGCGCCGTGGTGGGATTTCGACTTCACGGCATTTGGCGAATTCGTCGCCTTTCAGTTCGGCGTCTATTCCCCGTTCATTTTCTTCACGATGATGATGGCGCTCGTCGCCACGACCGCGCCTTCCATTGCACGATGGGCGGCTGCCGTCGGGCGTTCCGTCGTGCGGCTGCCTGCCAGTCTGAAAACCTCGTGGGCGAGCTGGGCGCTGCTTGCGATGGTGCTGCTCGCGCTTTGGATGGCCGGGAATTTCTTCGAGACCGGCATCCCGAATCGCGTCGCATTCTGGCTCGCAGTGCTTGCCGGCATCCTCTTCATCGGGTCGCACAAGGACGCCGCGAACATCCATTGGAAGTCGCGCTTCCTCGTCGCCTTCGCCCTGCCGCTGCTGCTCGCCTATGCGTGGATCGCGCTGCACCATAAAACGCAGCCAAACTGGACCGCCCCCGGCATCGTATCCCTCGCCATCCTCACCACCGCGTATGGCCTCGACCGCGTGCTCCGCGGCGTGCGTGGCACACGTGGCTTCACCATCGCGGCGTTCGCGCTCGGTGCAGTCATCAGCATCGTCATGGTGAATACCGACGTCCTCCGAGTCATCGGCATCCAGCTTCCATACTCGCGGGATCCCGGGTCGCGGATGCTCGGCTGGAGTGAAGTCGCGGAAAAGGTGAACACCTTTCGCGAAACCATCGAGCGCGAGAGTGGCCAGAAGACCTTCCTCATCGCGAACAGCTACGGCACCGCCGCCGAACTGTGCTTTTACCTTCCCGAGAAACGAATCGAGGCCCCCGGCCATCCCGCCGTGTATGTGGCTGAATCGCCGGTGGCGGAAAATGCGTTTCATTTCTGGGGCCGCTACGACGAATTCGAAGAGCGCACCGCACCCGTCATCAACGACCAGGCCGACTCCACCGAATACGGCCTGAGCCGCTTCGCCGGCCGCACCGCGATCTACATCACGGATCGCGACGATGCCACGCCGGGCGATCCGCTCCCACGCACCTTCGCGAAGTGGGAGCTGAAGACCACCTATGAGTTCGCCCGCCGCGGCCTGCCCCTGCGGAAAGTGAAGGTCTTCCTCCTCTACCGCTACCAGCCGGGGAAGCTGCTCGATTAGAGCGCTTCAAGAACTGTCGCGGCCGAAGGGTCCGGGGCGCCCTCGCCCCTAAGGGAAACTTGGGACGAGGGCGTCCCTGTTCCTTGAAAGGCGGCCACGCTTACGGTTTACGTCAGCCCGCCGAGCGCGCCGGTGCTGTCGCCGACGAAGGGCACGCGCACGTCCATGCGTTCGAGGAGCGACTGCCAGAGATTGGTGATCGGCGTTTCCTTGGCCACGCGGACGTGGCGGCCGGTCTGGATGGTACCGCCGCCGCGGCCTGCGAGGAGGAGCGGGAGGTCGTCGTGGTTGTGGCGGTCGCCGTCGCTGTTGCCGCTGCCATAGGCGATCATGCAGTGGTCGAGCAGTGTGCCGTCGCCTTCGCGGATGGATTTCAATTTCCCAAGGAGGTAGGCGAGCTGCGAGACGTGGAATTTATTGATCTCGCGAATCTTGCGGAGCTTCTCCGCGTCGTGCCCGTGATGCGAAAGCTCGTGGTGCCCCTCGCGGACGCCGAGCGCGGGGTAGTTCTTGTTGCTGCCTTCATTGGCGAGGACAAACGTGGCGACGCGCGTGATGTCGGACTGAAATGCGAGCACCATCATGTCGCACATGAGCTTCAGGTGCTCGCCGTATTCGCCCGGCACGCCTTCGGGAGCTTTCGCGCCGGCGGGCGGCTGGATGGCGGGCATCTGCGCGACGCGATCCATGCGCTGCTCCACCTCGCGGATGCTGGTGAAATATTCGCCGAGCTTCTGCTTGTCGCTGTTGCTGATTTTCGTCGCGAGCGCACGTGTGTCGTCACGGATGAAATCGAGGACGCTCTTGCGCGAAGCGTAACGGTGCGCGCGCTCGGCGGTGCCAGCGGAGCCGAAGAGCCGCTCGAAGACCATGCGCGGGTTCACTTCCTTCGGCAGCGGCTGTGTGGGCGATTTCCACGACATCGTGGAACTGTACACGCACGAGTAGCCGGAGTCGCAGTTCCCCGCCATCGCGCTGGCCTCGCAGCCGATCTCCAGCGAAGGCAGGCGCGTCTGTTCGCCGATGCGCCCGGCGGCGAGCTGGTCCACCGAGGTGCCGGCGCGGATGTCCGTGCCGTCGGTCTTGCGCGGCTGTGCGCCGGTGAGGTAGGCGCCCATCGCGCGCGCGTGGTCGCCGCCGCCGTCCCCGTGAGGCCGAGCCTTGTCGGCGGTGAGTCCACTGAGCACGAGGAGATCATTTTTTACCGGGCTGAGTGCGGAGAGAATCTCAGGCAGGTCGCCGAGTTTGCCTTCGGCGGATGGCGTCCAGTGAGCCATGTCCTTTCCATTCGGCACGTAGAGGAATGCAAGGCGGTTCGGCGCGCTGCGTTTCGCGGGAGTGCCCGCGGCCCATGTGGTGAGGCTGCCCATGGATTCCAGCCAGGGAAGCGCGACGGCAGTGCCAAGTCCGCGGAGCATCGCGCGGCGTGAGATGTTTGCGAGCATTGTGCGCGAGTGTAGCGCAGGCTTTGAAAATGGAAAGGCCCGGAGCGGTCAGGCTGAATCATAGTCTTAATTCTCCCCGCATACTCCGTCACAGGAGAGTGATTAGGATTAAGATTATGAGTAAGATTATGACCGCTTTGCGGGCGGCGGGGTTGTGTTTTCGGATGCGCCGGGAATAGTGCGCCGATGCGAGTCCGCCGGATGTTCACCGCTGCACTGCTTGCCTCCGCCCTGGCGCAGGCGGAGCCGCTTTCGCCACGGGTGGCGGAACGCTACAGGCAGATGCTCGCTGCGAATCCCAATGAGGGCATCGCGCTGGAGCGGTTGTGGAAAGGTGCGCTCGACGGTGGCACGACGGAGGAGTTGCTCGCTGCTTACGCGAAGGCGGATGATTTCTCCGGGCGGATGATTTTCGGAATGCTGATGCGAAAAGCGGATCGCGACGGGGATGCGCGTGCGGCGTTTGAGGCAGCGGCACAGGTGGACGCTGTCAGCCCATTGCCGCTGCTCGCATTGGGTCGGCTGGAGAACGACCGTGGAAAGCCGCGCGAGGCCGCCGCGTTTTTTGAAAAGGCGCTGGCGAAGTTTCAGCGAGGTGATGCGCGCGTGCAGGAGACGCTCATGCAACTCGGCGCGGCGTGGGGCTCGGCTGGCGAGCAGGGAAAAGCTGCGGAGGCCTGGCAGCGCATGATCGAGATCGCGCCGGACGATCTCGAAGTGCGCCGCCGACTCGCGCAGGCGAGTGCGGATGCGGGGCAGCCGGAAATCGCCATCGGGCATCTTGAATTCCTTTCCGTTCACTCGGAGCCAGCCGAGCGCGCGAAGGCATTGCAGCAGATGGCCGCCATTCATACCGCGGCGGGGCGCAATGAGGAGGCAATGCAGGCACTGGAGCGCGCGGTGCGGGGAGTCGCGCCGGGGAATTGGCTGCGCGCCGAATTGCTCGGGCAGATCATCCGTCTCGCGAGGCGGACGCATTCGGAGGACGCGCTGGAGAAGAAGTGGCTGAGCCAGGTGGATGCGAATCCACGCGACCTCGCCGGGTATCTGCAGCTCGTGGAATTCCACGATCGAATCGGGAATCCGAAGCAGGAGCGGTTGTGGCTGGAGAAGATCACCGCGTTGGTGCCGGGAAATTCAGAACATCAGCTCAGGCTCGCTCGGCTGCTCGCGCAGATGGATGAACTCGATGAGGCAGGGGTGCAGTTCGACAAAGTGATCGCAGCGCATCCGAAGAACACCGACGTGACTTTCGAAAGGGCGAAGCTCGATCTGCGTCGGGACGACGGCGCTGCTGCATTGCGTCGGATCGAGGCTCTGCTCGGTGCGCATGGAGATGACGCGCTACTCCGCGCGGCGGCGCTCGCTTTTTTTCAGGATCATCGGATGTGGCCTTCCGTCGAGAAGCACCTGCGTGCGGATGCGGAATCGGGGGAGGAGAGTGCATTGCTTGCACTCGCGGAGTTCTGCTTTTCACAGCGGAAAAATGATGACGCGCGAGCAACCCTGATGCGGCTTGTGCGCGAAGGCGATGCGCCTGCCGAAGAGGCGCGCCGCCGGATGCTCATCGCGCTGCACTTCAAGGGACAGGGGGAACTCACTGCCGCCGTCGGACAGACGGAGGCTGCTGCGCGTCTCGTGCCGGATTCTCGGGAGGCCCTGCTCCTGCTCGGGGATTTGCGTGCGGCGCTATCGCAGCGCGACGATGCCAAAGCGGCGTATCTGCGCGCCTATGCGGTGAGTCGCGGCGATGCCGAGAGGCTGGAGGTGGACGGGAAGCTTTTCGAAAACATCCGCGCCGGAGCCATGCCGGATGTCGCGGGTCGGGTGAAGGGGGAATCCGCAGCGGCTCTTGCCGAAGGCTTCATCCGCGATCTGATGCGCGAGGCGGGTGAGGCAAAGTCTCCCGCGGGCTGGCTGCGGGTCGCTCGGTGGAAGGCGTGGAATGGGGACAAGGCGAGCGCGGTCACCTTTGCGGCAAAAGCCGCAGACATGGACCCGAAGAATTCCGCGCCGATGGAATTTCTCGCGAAGCATGCGACGACGAATGGCGAGGGCGCATATGCCGTCGCTTATCTGCGGGAGCTGATCGCGCTGAACCCCGCGGGACGCGATGGTTATTTGCGCGAGATTGCCCAGATCGAGATTATGCGCGGCGATTTCGCGGACGCGCTGGGAATTCTCGGGCAGCTTGCGAAGTCAAATCCCGGGAGCATGGATGCGCTCGCCGACCTCGCGCTGGCGCAGGAACGCGCGGACAGAGTCCAGGAATCGGTGGGGACGTGGCGAAAGGTGCTCCCACTCGCAACGGCTCCGCGGCGGCGCGAGGTCGTCTCGTCGCTGCTGCGGGTGCTGGAAAAAGTCGGTGCGCATGACGAGGCGGGTGAACTGATACTGCGAAGTGCGGATGAGGCAACGGATGAAAGAACGCGTTTCGCGCGGCTCGATGAACTGCTGCTTTACTGCCAGCGGCACGCGCGGCTGCCGTGGGCGCGCGGCGTTTTCGAGAGGCGGCGCAAGGAGAGGGCGGATGACTATGTCGCTGCGATCGCGCTCGGTGGTGTGCTGAAGGTGATGGGCGAAAAGAATGCGGCGTCCGAGGTTTTTGCAGATGCCGCGCTGGCGATGCCGCCCGATTCCGAGGCGCTGCCGGAACTCGTGCGCGAGGCGGAGGAGTTGCGAAAGCTCGATTTGGCGGTGCGGCTGCAGGAGCAATTTGTGAGAACTGCGAAGGTCGAGCATTCCGACGGATGGCTGCGACTGGCAAAACTCCAGCTCGCCGGCGGTGACCTGGAGGGCGCCGAGCGTACGTGGACGCAGGCTGTCGCGAAATTTCCGCGGGATGCGGACGTATTGCGCGGGGCCGCGGAGTTTCATCGTCAGTGGGGCGGGAATGAAACTTTAGCCCTCCTGCTGGGGAAAATTTGCGCCATCGATGTTCCTGATGTGCGCGCATCGCATGAACTCGGTGAGTTGCAGTTCGCCGCCGGAAAGCTCTCCGAGGCGCAGGTGGCTTTCCGCCGTGTGATGAATCTCACCGTGCCCATGATGCATCTCCCGTATCCACCTGAGCGCACTTGGGGGACATCCGGCCGGCAGATTGCGGGGTATGCCCTGCATTCGGCGGGCGCTCCGTATGCGAGATTTCAGGCTGTGGTCGGTGGCGTGGTTCGGGGCGGCTCAGGGCTCGATATTTCCGCAAAATCCCGCGGCGGTGCGGAAGGTGATGCGCAGCTCCGGCTCGGTGCTCTGCGAAGGCTCGCGGAGATCGCGCGGAGGAGTGGGGGAGTGATGCTGGAAAAATGGATTGCTGAGTGGACGCCACGGGAATCTGCGGCGGCGACGGAGAACATCTGGGCGCTGTATTTTTCCGGCGCTCACGATGCGGCGCTGTCGCTCGTGGAGGTGAATGCGGCTCAGGACGCGGGAAATATCGCGCACAGTCAGGCGTTCATCGGGATGGCGATGGAGAGCGGAAGGTTCGCACGCCTCGGGGCATGGCTGAATTCTGGAGATCGCACGGCAGCGGAATTGGAACAGTTTTCGCAGGCATTCGCGGAGGTGGTTCGGATGCGTCCGGAAACGGTCTCGGATGCCATGATGCGCGGGCTTTTCCCGGAAGCTGCAAATGCGGAACTGTGGCCGTGCGCAGTCGAACTCGCGCGTGGAAAGCGGATGCGCGAGGCGACCATGCTCGGGCGCCGTGTGCTGGATGATCCGCGATTCGACCATGCGGCGACTGCGCGTGAACTGGCGCGCTGGCACCTCGCGCTTGGCGAGATCGGCGATGCACGCATGGTGCTCACCGCGGCGTGCGATGGCGTGGGTGAGTCTCTCGAATCACCAGCCTATGGCGCGGTGAGGGATTTGTATTTTCTGATTCCGCAGGATGAGCGGGAGACGTTTGTGAGTCAGCGCATGCACGCCCTGGAGGAGGGGACGGTCCACGGTTTGCAGATGCGCGTGCTTCTTTCTGCCTTGGAAGGCAGAGGCGACGATGCGCATGCGGCGCTCTCCCGATTGGTCGAGCGGCGGCCTCTCGGCGGAGCCGCAGTCCAGGGGGAAGGTGCGACGTCTGCGCTGCGCGAGTTGAATTTTCTGAATGCCACCGCGAGCCAGCTCATCGAGTGGGGGATGTCGGATCTCGCGCGCCATGCGCTGGAATTGGCGCTGTCCGACGAGGGCCTTCTCGGATTGCGCGAGGCGTGCGTTGCGATTTCGGCTGAATTGAAGCTGGGGCCCGGTCGCCAGACGCCGCGTGAGCTGCCACTTCTGCATGATGCAATCAATCGTGCGCGTGCGCAGAGGGATGCGCTGGCCTATCTCGCTGGCGGAGCGATCGAGCGGCAAGCGCTGCTCACGAGGAACGGCGAAGTCGGCGGAGGCGCAGTGTGGTCGCGATTGGCTGATGCTCTCGAAGCTCTCCCAGGTGGAAAACCGCACGCGGTTGCGATCCGGAAATTGGAGTGGGAGCTCGATCCTCAAAATCCCGCCGCACTGAGGAAGCTCGTGGATGCCACTTCTGCGGTGAGCGATGTCGCCACGGCGGAGGCGATACGGCGGCGGTGCATCGAGGAGCGGATCAATCCGGGAAACGACACGACACCGCGAGAGTTTGCGCTGGAGCTTGCCGATTTGCTCGAAGCTCGGGGAGCTGCGGAAGATGCGCTCGGGATGATAGAAAAAGCAGTGGAACGCAACCCGGAAGAGCTGCGGCTGCTGATGCGCCGAGCGCAGCTTCTCGAAAAGTGCGGCAGGATGGATGACGCGGCTGCGGCATGGAAGAAGACGGCCGGGAGTGAGGGTGGCAGTGCATCCGCGCGGCTCACTCTTGCGAGTGTGCTGGAATTGCGCGGGCAATTTTCCGAAGCCATCGAGGTGAGAAATCGAACGGGTGCATCGGGCGACACGGCGTTGCCGGAGCTTTTCTGCAAGAACGGGCAGACGGAAGACGCACTGGCGGCGCTCGATCGCCTCACTGGCAGCGGTGCGGTGCAGGCTGCGATGGCGGTGGCGGAGGTGCTCGCAATCAAGGGCGATGGCCCGCTCGCTCGCAGTGTGCTCGTGGCCGCAGCGGCGAAGACGACGGAACCCCGCGCGCTGATGCAGGTGCGAGCAAAGCTGCTGACGCTCCCAGGTTATCCGCCGTCGAAGATTTTTCGGATCCGGATGCAGGCGCGAATGCGTGATGCGGTGGGTGATTTTTCCGCGCTGGGCAGTGCGTATTTTGAATTCTTCGATCGCTACTCGGTACGTCTCGTGATGGTGGATGAATGGAAGCGCGAGCTGGATGGCGCGTGGTCCGCAGGCAGCGAGGCGGCGGGGATCGTGCTGCTGCGGCATGCATGCGTGGATGCCCATGTGGACGTCGCGCTCCGCATTTGCACGTCCCTGCTGAATCGCGCGGATGTCACCGATGCGACCTTCGATGCCTTGCGGTCAGTCGCGCGGATCTCCGGTCGTGCGGATCTCCGGCTGCTGGTCGCGGAGCGGATGGCGCTTCGTGGTTCGCCGATGGGGGATGAAATGTTGGAATGGTTGCGCCTGCTCGATGGGAATGGCGCTCGTGCCCGGGTGAAGGAGGTGCTGTCACGGCACGCATGGCTGGTAGGATTTTCGGGTGGTGCTGAGGTGATGGGACGCGCGTGGTTTGCCGTCGGACAGGCGGAAAAGGCGCGGGAATTTCTCTCGATTGCGATGAGACAGGGTGCGCCCAATCCAGCGCCATCGGTGCTCGTCGCGATGGCTCGTGTGCATTCGGCGGAGAATAAATTTCAAACTGCCAGACTGCTGCTGCGGCGCGCGTTCGCAGAGCCGGTGTGCCATGAATATGAGGCGCTCGCGGAGTATCTTTTCGCAAGTGACGAACTCGCACGCTGGCGTGATGTCGCTGCGGAATTCAGCCTCTCAGCCGCCGCGATGCAGGAGTTGCAGCTCGCGATTTTTGCGCAGCACGAAAAACGCGGGCAGGTGCGCGAGGCGCTGGCGATGGTCGCGGAGCGCCCGTCCCTGGTGAGCAGTGTGGAGGGATCCCATGTGGCGGATGGCGGCGTGCCGCGGGTGAGTGCTGCGCGGCTGCGGAGTGTCGCTTTGAGAGCTGGTGAATTGGAGGAAGGTGCGAGGTTGCTCACTCGCCTCGCCTCGCTGCGCCAGCCGGATGCACCGGCAGAACTGGAGGCGCTGCGTGCGGATTCATTGGAGCGTGGTGGAGATCACGAAGGCGCGCTTCCTCATGCAGAAAAGGCGGCCGAGATGCGGCCCGCATCGTGGGAGTTCGCTCGCCGCGCGGCGGAGATGCTCCTGGCGCGGGGAGGGAAGTCGAAGGCGCGCACAGTGATCGAACGGTTTCTCACGGTTTCGCAGACGCCTGTCGAACGCGAGTCTGCGCTCGATTTATGGGAGCGCGCGAGGGACGACTCATCGGAGTGACGTGCTGAAGTTCGCCTTGCAAGCATGGTGCTCCGCTGGCATCGGTCGGGGTATGCGACTCCCCGTCATAATGCTGCTGGTCTCGGCTGTGTGCCCGACATGTGTCATGGCAGAGCCGTTCCACTGGCCTTGGAGCAAACGTTCGACGGAGGGGCAGATGGGGCAGGGGCAGCAGAGTGCGCAGGAAAAAAAGGAGGCACGGCGCTTTCCACTTTTCTGGAACAGCCGGACGAAGGAGCAGCAGCGGCTGAATGCGGCGACCGCACCGAAGCCTACGTCGCGCGAGGAGCAGGTGATGAAGCCGGACCTGACGAAGGAGTTCAATCCAGCGGTGGCGAACTTCGGCAGCGGACGCTCGATCACCGGACAAAAGGCCGCGACGAGTGAATTTCATTTTATTAACAAGATGCGGACCAAGCCGTTTGAGACCGGCACTTTTGCGACGAAGACGGCCTGGGGCGCGGATTCGCAATATGGGACGAAGACTGCGGAGACGAAGGAGTCGTGGTTCGCACGGAAGACGGCCCTGACGAAGTCCTATGCAACGCGTGAGACGTCGGATGCGAACAAGGGTCTGCATGCACAGGCGCTGCCAGATTCGGAGAAGAAATTCCTCGCGCGGGGTCGGCGACAGGCGGAGTACGATGCGGATCGCGCAGAAGGAAAAGCGCCGAAGCTGACCATGGGTGGAGATCGGGATTCCGGCCAAAGCTGGTCTGGTGACGCGCGGCCGCTTTCCATTCAGGATGTGAAGCAATTGCTGAACAAAAACTGAAGTGCTGGGCATGCGGTTGAGTCCGGCCTTGCAGTCAGTCGCAGCACGTCTATCTAGGCGCGCTGATTTTTTCCGATGACATCACCTGAAGAACAACTCGCCATCCTGAAGCGCGGTGCCGCGCAGATCATTTCCGATGAGGAACTGCTGGCGAAACTCCGTCTCGGGCGTCCGCTGAATGTGAAGCTCGGAGTGGATCCGACAGCGCCGGACATTCATCTCGGATTCACCGTAGGGCTTTCTAAACTGCGGCAATTTCAGGATCTCGGGCATCAGGCGATTTTGATCATCGGAGATTTCACGGCGATGATCGGCGACCCGTCCGGGAGGTCGAATACGCGGCGTCAACTTACTCACGATCAAGTGTTGGAGAACGCGACGACTTTCAAGCAGCAGGCATTCAAGATCCTCGATGCCTCGAAGACGCGGGTGGTTTTCAATGGCGAATGGTTTGAGATGATGACGTTTGACGGGGTGATGAAGCTGAATGCGCGGGTGACGCTGCAGCAGATGCTCCAGCGGGAGGATTTCAAAAAGCGGATCGCCGATGGAGAGCCGGTGCACCTGCATGAAATCCAGTATCCGATCATGCAGGGGTGGGATTCCGTGATGATCAGGGCCGACGTGGAAATTGGCGGGACCGATCAGCTATTCAATTGTCTCGTAGGCCGCTCGCTGCAGCGCGAGGAGGGGCAGCAGGAGCAGGTGGTATTTTTGCTGCCGTTGCTCGAAGGCCTCGATGGCGTGAACAAGATGTCGAAGAGCCTCGGCAATTACGTCGGCGTGGCGGAGCCGCCGGAGATGATGTTTGGAAAACTGATGAGCATAGGCGACGCGCTGATGGCGCGTTACTACGAGCTGCTGCTGTGCGAGCCGGTGCCGGACATTCACCCGATGGAGGCCAAGAAGCAGCTCGCGGCGCGAATCGTGGCGCGCTACCACAGCGAGGAAGCGGCGCAGGCGGCACGTGCGGAATTTGAGACGCGTTTCTCGAAGAGGGATCTCGATCACGCGGACCTGCCGGTCATGTCACTGCAGGGTCTGCAGCCTGATATCGTAAGCGTGGTCGTGGCAGCCTACGGGCAATGCTTCCAAATCACCAAATCGCGCGGTGACGCGCGGCGGCTGGTGGAGCAGGGGAGCATTCAGCTTCGTGGCGAAAAATTGAGCGATGCAAAGGCGACGCCGGTGATGAATGCTGGCGACGTCCTGAAACTCGACAAGACCCGCGCGGTTCGTTTGGGCTAGCTGGGTCAGGATTTCGGCGAGTAGGTGCGGCGGCGGCGAAGGCGGAACCAGTTGTTCAGCGTCTTGCGGAGTTTGTCCTGGAAGGAAAGGAGTTGTTCGTGGCGGCGCGCTCCTTTCCTGATCCCGGCGAGGATGCCTGAGACATTGAAGTCATCCTTTTCAAAAATCATGCGGCTCGTGCCGATGGCGGCTTCGTGATGCGCGTCGCTCGCAGCGATCATGGGCAATCCGCGGCGCTCGGCATAGGTGCGGGCCTTGTCGTTGAAGCTTTGATGGGAGATGGCGGCATTGAAGACCTCGATGGCATCCACATTCAGGCCATCGAGCGAATCCTCGCGGATGCCGGCGCGAAATCGGTCGTACGGATGCGCAGGGATGGCGATGCCGCCTGCGGCCTGGATGGCGCGGACGACTTCGGCCGCGGGTTCGCCTTTCATCTGCGGGAGGACTGCGCCGAGGCAGAGCAGGTGGCCCTCCGCGGTCGATACTTCCACTCCCGGCACGATGAGAAAGCCATCGACCGGCGTGCCATCCGTGCTCGCGAGGCCGTGGTCCACCATGTAGTGGAATGCGTCGCAGGTATTGTGGTCGGTGATGGCAAATCCATGCAGGCCCTTGCTCCGTGCGCTGGCGATCAGCGCCTCTGGGCTGCTCACGCCATCGCCGGAAAACCACGAATGGCAATGGAGGTCTAGATGAAGGGGCACATGCAGAAGATGCCGGGGAAGGGGCATCGGATGCAAGTGGCGCGTGCGATCATCATGGATGCGAATCCTTGCATCGAAGGTGCGGCATTCGTTACGTGAAGTGCATGAATATCGGATTCAAGGAATGGACACTGGTGTGCGACGCCCTTGGGAGCGGCACTCAAAGCATCATCATTCGTAAGGGCGGCATCTCTGAAGGACGTGCCGGATTCCGTTTTGAGCATCCGGAGTTTTACCTTTTCCCCACCCTCTTTCACGAGCAGGTGGCAAAGCTGAAACTCCCGACCGATACCTCCTTACCCGCACAACGTGATGACGGGTATCACGAAGTATCGCTCCGGGTCCGGGTGGAATGGACGCAGGACGTCGAAGATTTTTCGATCGTTCAGCGGCTCGCTCCTTTTCACATCTGGCGCGACGCCGAGATCGAAAAGCGTTTTCACTATGAGCTGCCGTCAATCAAGCGTGAGGGGTTACGCACTGGCGATGAAAGTGGGCAATCTGGTGTGAGCATGGCCTTTGTACGCGTGGAAAAGCTGAGCAGACCGTTTATCTTTCCCGATTCTCCAAAGTTCGGCGGATGCCGTTCTTGGATTCCACTGCCGGAATTGCCAGACGGGATCGAATGTCCTCCGGTCATGGACGATGTCTCGCATCGTGCAATGGAGTCAGAAATCCGGGCTGCCCTCGGCGGGTAGTCCAGTGACCCTCCAATGCGGAAAAGGAAGGGGATTTAGGAAAGCGCCCGGCGTTTCCGACGCATTCCTACCAAAACTGCGCCCGCTCCCAGCAAGGCGATTGTGGTAGGCTCAGGTGTTTCCACGACTGTTATGTCATCCACCAAAGTAGCAGAGTTGTTGTTCTGGCCCGTGAACCTCAAAACAGTGTTTGCACTGGTGGCCGTCAGTCCCGTGAGAGTCACTTCAAACCAGTTCGTATTGGGGGCCAGCACGTATTCATTTGGCCCGCCTTGCAACTCATTCAACAAAATGTCGGGGGTCTTGAAAAGCGGGTCGTAACTGCTCAGATTCAGCACTGTATTGCCCCACGTGACGGAGAAGAGGTTCTGCCTTGCGCTGGTATTCGTGATCGGGTTCGAGATCCAAAAATGAATGTCATAGGTGAAGCCCGGTGCTGTGGATGTCGCAATGGTTCGCTCTATGGATGCCGTGTTCGGGTCTGAGCTATTGCCCGCAGAAAAGAAAGCGGCGGTGATATGGCCGCTGTGTGGAGCCACATATGTGCTGCCTGAGAAGGAATAAAAATCTGTCCCGCTCACGTCTAGGGTGCCTCCCGAAGTCCAACCCGAAAGACTCGGGGTAGTCCACTGTCCATCGACTGCCGGGGTGAACGTATTCACTGCTCCGGCCTCAAAATCATCGGAAAATACGATGGCTGCCTGAATAGGCTGAGAAGCCAAAATCAGCATGCCGGAAAGCATGGCAATTTTAGCCAGTGAAGACTGTATGGCGGTCTTTTTCAAGGTTGTAAGTTTTACCTTCTTGCATGTCGCTGTAAAGTGAATTTTTGCGACGGAAATGGGTGCAGGCGGTCCTGCTTTTACAAATAGGATTTAGCGCGTGTTTTTGGGCGGATTTGGCGATGGGCGTGTCATCTAACGCGATGGGGCAATGGATGATGCGTCGTTGCAAAAAATGACCCCGGCCGCTCGTGCGGAGGCGGAAATGGATCCCGGATTCCGGATGGAGTTATTGTTCAAAAAGGGGGGCGATTCTCCATGATGGAAAAATGCTCACAGTCTGGAAATTCCCGAAATTCCCGAATTAATGCACCCGAATTCAGATGCCGTGATCGAAAAGAGAGAGGCGAAAATTCTGGTTAAGCGGCCTTTCCGTGAGTGCAGGCGAGATCCCTTGCGGGCTCTATTTTCCACCGCGCGGCGATTTCGAGAAGTTCGTCGTTCAGCGGCCAGCGGTCCGGGAGCGGATCGCCGGTGTGGCCAGGGTTCCCACCTTTGAGTTCCATGCAGCCTTTGTTGTCGCCGATTCCCAAAATTTGCGCGACGTCGTCTTCGCTGAGTGTGACGGATGGCAGTGCGGCGAGCTCGTCGATTTTTTGTTCCATGGTCTTCGGTGTGACGCCATTCACCTGATCAACTTCCTGCATGAGGGTCGGAATCACACTCTTCACCGGGGCTTGGCTGAGATTCCATGCGCAAGCGAGTTGCAGCATGGTGAGGCCGTGTTTTTCTGCAATGGGACGGATGGCCTCAATTTTTGCACTGCCTGCCTCGACCCAGCCAGCGGGTCGGAAGGTGCGGTGGTCGCGCGGGCCGAAGGTGTGGCCGGGGCGTACGTCGTCGTGGAAAAGTCCGCCGTAATCGACCACGCGCGTGATCAGATTGATCTCGTTTTTCAAGGCTGCAGGCAGCGCCATGTTGCCGGGCCAGGGCTCGAGTGGATTCAGGATGATCATGGCCCAGTCGAGCAGCGGGCCGAAGCGTTCAAAGCACATCAGCAGGTCCAGTGTGAAGCCGTTTGCGGGTCCGGGCGCGACGCCGATGAGTTCGGTCATTTTCTCGTCCTGCACGCGAGCCATCGCCTTCCACACGGAGTCCTGCGAGTAGCCGATGCTGTCCGGATTGTGCAGCATGAGGCAGTCGAAATGATCCGTCTTGCATCGCGCGAGTGAGCGTTCGGTCGCCATGCGCACGTAGTCGGAAAAGTCACGCGGCTGCCGGAGACGCGGATCGGTGAAGCGCGGGAAGCCTTTCTGCCCGTCGCGCGCGCCGCCGTAAAAATCGTGACCGATGATGCCGACGAGGCAGTACGTGTCGCGCGGTACGCCGGCGAGCGATCGGCCGATGGCCTCATCGGCGGCGCCGCTGCCGTACACATCGGCCGTCATGAAGGTGCGGATGCCTTGGTCGTATGCCCGGCGGATGCAGGCGTCGAAGCGCGCCTCATCGATGGCTTCACCGAAGTGCATATATCGTCCGCCGTTCCAGGTGCCGTAGGCTGTGCGTGTGAGGTTCATAAGTTTGGAGGCGCTTCAAATAGTCGCCATCGGCACGCACGCAAACCCTGAATTTGTCCGGATTCCACCCCGGCTTGTCCTTTTTTGCCGGCGGCTGACTACGCCGCGAGTTCCGCAAAAAAGAGCCGTCCAGCGGTCGTCTGCCGAACGGAGCTGATTGCGACACGGACATTTTTTCCGACCTGTGAGCGGCTGTTGTTCACGATGATCATCGTTCCGTCCGGCAGGTATCCCACCGCCTGATGGTTTTCGCGGCCTTCCTTTGTAAGCGTCAGAGAAATCTCGTCGCCTGTCTCGACGACCGGGCGGAGAGCCTTGCTGAGGTCGTTCAGATTCAGCGCAGTGATTCCCTGGAGGCGCGCGATACTGCACAGATTGCCATCGTTTGAAATGAGCCTGGCGTTCAGCATTTTTGCGAGCTGGATGAATTTGGAATCCACTGCGGCAAAGGGATCCACGGGCACCTCGTGGATGGTTACCGTTAAGGCTGGATCGCGCTGCAGTTCCTGCAGTCTGGAAAGGGCCAGGCGCCCCTTTGCTCGCCGGGCCGGATCGTGCGAATCCGCGAGGAGTTGCAATTCCTCCAGAATGAAACGCGGCACGACAAGGGAGCGCGACAGGAAGCCGGTGGTGATGAGTTCCGGCAGTCGGCCGTCGATGATGATGTTCGAATCCACGAGGAGTGGCGTGTCGTTTGGACTCTGCTCGCGGAAACGGATGTAGGGGATGATGAGCGCGAACTCATCACGATTACTACGCATTGCCAGCATCATCCCGATGTAGCCGAACGTGGCATAGACGGTGATGCTGATCAGCCATTTTACATCCTCCGAAGTGCGAAAGAGAATTCCAGAGGCAAGCAGCAGGCGCGACGCGGCGAGACCGAGCAGGAGGCCCAAAGTGGCGGAAGAAAACAGGCGTAATGAGAAGCCCTTGAGGAGACGGTCGGCGAGTACCACAGACAGGCCAAAGGCTACGCCGCCACAGGTGCCGAGCTTTGGCAGTCCCCAGATGCTTCCGCCGATTTCCGAACCGAGGAAACCGGTGAAAACAATGAAAAGCACTCGCAATAGCGTAATGGTGGGAGCGGAATTCATGGCGTGCCGTCCATGCATCATTTAGCAGGTAGCACGCCAAGCCAGCGGAAGGAAACCCTGGAGAATATGGGTCGCCTGCCTACTTGGCCCGGTTCTTATACCAGAGGATCCCGTGTTCGCGGAGGTTGCTGATGAGGGCCTTCAGGTTGTCGGCGGTCTCCCTGTCACCAAGCAGCATCCCGAGAGCACCTCGTCCGGTGTTCGCCTTTTCCATGAGAGTCCTGGTGGATGAGAGCGCCTTGTCTGCGGTAGCCGCCGCTTTTCGGATTCCTTCGAGCGTGGTTTTTAAATCCGCCGCCGCCGCATCGATCTTCGCGATGGGCGTCTTCACCGAGCCGAGCGTTTCCTTTACAGTTTCCACGGCCTCCTTGGCTTTTGCGATGACATCATCGATGCCCTTCACGCTGCCTTTGAGATCTTTCGTGAGCACGCTTAGCGACGCAAATGTTTCGTCGATCGCCTTCAGGTTGTTCTCAGCCAGCACACGTTCGCGGATGTCCTTGATGGGGGCCTCAAGTTCCTGGAGTCGTTTCTTCAGCTCGTCCATCACATCGCCTCCCTTCACCGCGAGATCGCCAAATCCCTCAAGTCGCGTGCCCTTTACATATTCACCATCCTTGAAAAGGTCGTCCATGTTCGGGCTTGAGGGGGGATTAATGCTCACGAATGCATCGCCCAGAAATCCGGAGGAACTGATGAGAAAACTGGAACCGCGCGGAATTTTGACGACGTCTTTGATCTTCAGGATCACTTGGACGGCGTAGCGTCCCTCGATCAATTCCGGTGCATCTGCGGTGAAGCCGACGCGCGCCCCAGCCATGTAAACATCCGCGCCTTTCAGGAGTCCGCTTGCGTTCGGGAACTCAGCCGTGATGGCATAATATTTTTTCAGCCCTTGGCTGAGCTTTCCAAATTTCACGGCCATGAACGCGATCACGCCCAAGCCGATCAGCATGAAGACGCCCACTTTCCATTCGATGCCTCGCGATTCGTTCTTCATGAAATTTAGTCGGACTCGCCACTGCGGCCCAGGATGAAATCGGTGATCACCGGATCGGTGGATGCCTTCAGATCATCGACGGAGCCATCAAAATGAACACGCCCCTCGTGAAGAAGTGCGACGCGATCCGCGCAGTGAAAGGCAGTCTTCATGTCGTGAGTGACCACGATGGAAGTGACGCCGAGACGCCGCTGCAAGCGCCGAATCAGATGGTTGATGCTGTCGGTCGTGATCGGATCGAGTCCGGTCGTCGGCTCGTCGTAAAGAACGCACCGTGGCCGGCCCACGATGGTGCGGGCGAGCCCGACGCGTTTGCGCATCCCGCCGGAGAGATCCGCTGGCATCTTATGTTGCTCGCCAGACAGCTCCACCATATCGAGCGCCTCGGCGACGCGGGCATCGATTTCCTTTTCATCGCGCACCCCTTGCTCGCGCAGGGGGAATGCGAGATTCGCCTCCACGCTCATCGAATCAAAAAGCGCCGCGCTCTGAAAAAGCATCCCAATCTTTCGCCTCACGCTGATGAGATCGCGCTCCGGGAGACCGATGATGTTCTCGCCATCCACGAGCACCTCTCCGGAGTCAGGCTTCATCAGACCGATGAGATGTTTCAGCACGACGCTTTTGCCGCAGCCTGATCGCCCGAGGACCACGAGAGTCTTGCCTTCCTCCATCGTCAGATCCACCTCACGCAGCACTTGTCGGCCACCGAAGCTCTTCGAGAGTTTGCGGACTTTGATCATTGGCCGGATGGAAAAATGATGTTCAGCGCAAACGTGAGGACCAGGTTCATGCCGAGGATGGCGAGTGAGGAAATGACGACGGCCCGTGTCGGCGCGCGTCCGACGCCTTCTGCCCCATTCGAGGTCTGAAGCCCCTCGTGGCAGCTCACGAAGACAATGATGACAGCAAAGACGAAACCTTTGATGAGCGCGATGGCGATGTCGCTCGTGTGCGTGTAAAAGGTAAGATTCCGCATGTAAGGCGCCTCCGCGACGCCGAGCATTTGCACGGCGATGAGGTATGACGCGAGGATGCCGCATGCGCACGCCTCAGCCACGAGCAACGGCATCGAGGCCATCAGCCCGATCGCCCGTGGCACCACGAGATAGTCGATCGGACTCACGCCAAACGATCGCAAGGCATCGACCTGCTCGGTCACTTTCATCGTCCCGATCTCCGCCGCGATCGCCGCGCCCACGCGCCCCGCAACCATGAGGGCAGTGAGAGTCGGGCCAAGCTCCCGGAAAAGAGCGAGCGAAGCCACCGATCCGACCGCCGAATCCATCCCAAATCGGTGGAACTGAAAATAGATCTGCGCCGCAAAAACCGCCCCGGTGAACGCGCCTGTCACGATCACGACAATCTGCGAGCGAGCACCCGTCTCGACGATTTGCTGGAGCGCCAGCTTCAGCCGGATCCGTCCGACGAACATCGCTGCGACCGTCTCGCCTGCGAGGATCCCGATCTCACCGAGATAGGTGAGCGCCTGCAGCGTCCTGCGTCCAATGGCGGAAATCATTTGTGCGTGCGGTGAAACATTTTCTCTGCACGACCGGCTCGGCCTTCGGGGGGGGCGCAAGCGAGACTACGGCTGCGCTGTCTGCTCTGCTATGCAGGCAGGCGGATCGGTTGCGTGCGTGTCTTCTTCGGATTCAGCTCCGGCGGGATCGTGCCGACGAATCTTGCGTCCAGCCTGAGCTTCGCAAAGATGCCCTTTATCTCCTGCACCGAGACCGATGCATGTTCGAATTCGAGGTAAATGATGTCGTGATTGCTATCCACCTTGTAGTGCAGGCCGGGAATGGCCTCGAGCTCATGGTCGAGTTCCAGGATTTTTTCCAGATTGCGGACGCCAGCGGCATAAACCTCAAGTTCGATCATAGTGGGAGGGATTTGATTGCTTAGAAACTAGGCTGCACTCCGCACACAGGCAAAGTGAAATCTCTGTGGGTCAAAGCGTTGTTTCGCCGTTGAACACAAAATCCGCCGGGCCCGTGAGCGTCACATTGCTCCATCCGTCACAGTCGCGCTCAAAGCCCACCTGCAAAGTGTCGCCGCCGCGTACCTTCACACGCACCGGTGAAGCCGCGCCCGTGAGACGCGCAAAAATCAGCGCCGCCGCCGTCACTCCCGTGCCGCACGCCAGCGTCTCGCCTTCCACGCCGCGCTCGTAAGTGCGGATCGCGATCGAGCCATCCGGCAGCTTGCCGACAAAATTCGCATTCGTCCCCTTCGGCGCGAAATGCGTGTGATACCGCAGCGCCGCGCCGAGACGCAGCACGTCCGTCTTTTCCAGATCCTCCATGAAGACGATCGCGTGCGGCACGCCAGTATTCAGGAAATGCACGGTCAGCCGAGTATCCGCCGCCTGCACTTCTGCACCGAGCGCGAGCGAATGCGGCGCGGACATCGCGAGCTGCACCTCATCGCCGATCAGCCGCGCACCGATCACGCCTGCCATCGTCTCGAAAGTAATCGCGCCATCCTTTCCAGCGACACGGCTCGCGAAGCGCGCAAAGCACCGAGCGCCATTCCCGCACATTTCCGCCTCGCCGCCGTCCGCATTGTAGTAGCGCATGCGAAAGTCCGCGCCGTTCTGCGCCGGTTCCACCGCGATGAGCCCGTCGCTGCCCACGCCGCGATGCCGGTCGCAAAGCCGTGCGATGGCAGCCTTGTCGAGCGCATGGCACAGGTCGCGGTTGTCGAGCATCACGAAGTCGTTTCCCGCTCCGTTCATCTTGGTAAATTGCAGTGTCGGCATGATGGTCAGCGGCTCAGATGTTTGGTGTGGTGAGTGTGCAAAAGATGCGAATTTCGGGATGACGCACTTACTGTGGGACGCCCCGCGGCGCAAATGCCGAATTTGATCGCAAGTCATGCCGGGGCTCCATGCCACCGCTCGTGCCTTCCAGAATTTCCCAGCTCGCAACGCTCGCACGTCCGACTCGAATGCAATCATCCCGGCTATCGCGCCTGCAATGGCGCAGCGGGATTCGCTGCGCGGCCATCTGCGGCCTTTAATGCTTTTTTAACACCTTTCGGCCTCCGTTTAATTACCGCCGCAGCCTCAGTTTGTTCCATGGTCTCGGCATGGAAGAACGCGATTTTCTGCAACTCGGGATCTACCTTCTGGCACTTGTCGCCTTTACGCCGCTGCTCGGGCGGTTCATGGCGCGGGTTTTCAATGGCGAACGCACGCTGCTCTCGACGCCGCTCGGAGCGGTGGAGCGCGGCATTTACAAGCTCGGGGGCGTGGATGCGACGCGTGAGATGTCGTGGTCCGGGTATGCGGGGGCGGTGCTGGTTTTCAATCTGGTCGGTTGCGTGCTCACGCTCGTGCAGTTGATGACGCAGGCGTGGCTGCCGCTGAATCCGGAGCATCTGCCGAATCTGCCATTTCCTCTCGCGCTGAACACGGCGGTGTCCTTCATGACGAATACCAACTGGCAGGCGTATTCGGGCGAATCGACGATGAGCTGCCTCTCGCAGATGGCCGGGCTGGCGGTGCACAATTTCACCAGCGCCGCGACCGGCGTCGCTGTCGTGCTAGCGCTCATCCGCGGGCTCACGCGCAGGCAGGCGGGCACGCTCGGGAACTTCTGGGCGGATCTCACTCGCTCGACGCTCTACGTGCTTCTCCCGTTGTCATTGATCTTCGCGGTCGTCCTCGTTTCGCAAGGCGTCGTGCAGAATTTCCGCACTTACGACACGGCCACGCTGGTCGCACCGTATGAGACCGAAGTGGCGAAAAACGACGCCGCAGGGCAGCCAGTCAAGGACGCCCAGGGCAACGCGGTGATGGAGAAAAAGAGGGTCACCGAGCAGGTCATCCCGCAAGGCCCGGCAGCGTCCCAGATCGCCATCAAACAGCTCGGCACCAATGGCGGCGGTTACTTCGGGCAGAACAGCGCGCATCCGTTTGAAAATCCGACACCCGTTTCCAACTTCCTGGAAATCCTCGCGATCTTTCTCATCCCGTCTGCGCTGGTTTATATGTTCGGCGTGATGGCCGGGGATCGACGCCAGGGGTGGTCGATCTGGGCGGCGATGTGTGCGCTTTTCCTAGTGGGCTTTGCGGTCCTGTGGTGGGCGGAGTTGCAGCCCAATGCAGCCACCGGTCTCGCCGCTTCGCTCGAAGGCAAGGAGGTCCGCTTCGGGCAATTTGGCAGTGCGCTTTTTGCCACCGCGACCACGGATGCCTCGTGCGGCGCGGTCAACACCATGCACGACAGCCTGTCGCCGCTCGGCGGACTCGTGACGATGGTGAATATGATGCTCGGCGAAGTCGTCTTCGGCGGCGTTGGCGCGGGGCTCTGCGGCATGCTGATGTTCGTCATCCTCACGGTCTTCATCGCGGGGCTGATGGTCGGGCGCACGCCGGAATATCTCGGCAAAAAAATCGAGGCCGCGGAGATCAAGTGCGCGGTCGTCGCGGTGCTCGCGCCGTGCGTGCTCATCCTCATCGGCACGGCCATCGCGGTATCGTGCGAAGCGGGGCCGGGCACGATCAACAATCAAGGTCCGCACGGCCTGAGTGAAATCCTTTACGCCTTCACCTCCGCCGCGGCGAACAACGGCAGCGCCTTCGCGGGCATCGGCGTGAACACGAATTTCTTCAACTGCGCGCTGGCCGCCGTGATGTTCCTGGGCCGGTTCGCGATCATCATCCCCGTGCTCGCCATCGCCGGCAGCATGGCGCGGAAAAAAGCGTCGCCGCCGAGCGCGGGCACATTCCCCACGACGGGTGCGACGTTCACGCTGCTGCTCCTCGGAGTCATCATCATCGTGGGCGCGCTCACTTTTCTCCCGGTGCTCTCACTCGGCCCGATCGTCGAGCACTTCCTCATTCAAGCCGGCCGCATTTTTTGAAACCCATGAAACCGAAATCATCCATCCTCGACCCGGCGCTCATCCGCCCGGCGATCCTCGACTCGTTTAAGAAACTCGACCCGCGCGTGCAGTGGGCAAATCCCGTGATGTTCGTCGTGCTCGTCGGCTCGCTCCTCACGACGTTCTTCACCTTCGCGCACTTCACGGGCTTCAATCTCCAGCTCACGCTCTGGCTCTGGTTCACGCTGCTCTTCGCAAATTTCGCGGAAGCGATGGCGGAGGGGCGCGGGAAGGCGCAGGCCGCCACGCTGCGGAAGATGCGCACCACCACACTGGCGCGACGGCTGGTGAAAGACCGCGAGGAGCAAGTCGCGGCCAGCGAACTCGCAAAGGGCGACCTCGTGGTGTGCGAGGCGAACGATGTGATTCCCGGCGATGGCGAAGTCGCCGAGGGCATCGCGAGCGTGGACGAATCCGCGATCACTGGTGAAAGCGCGCCCGTCATCCGCGAGAGCGGCGGCGATCGCAGCGCGGTGACCGGCGGCACGCGCGTCATCAGCGACCGCATCGTCATCCGAATCACCAGCGAGCAGGGCAATGCATTCATCGACCGCATGATCTCGATGGTCGAAGGCGCGAAACGCCAGAAGACCCCGAACGAAATCGCGCTCGGGATCCTGCTCGTGAGTCTCACCGCGCTTTTCGTGCTGGCGGTCTTCACGCTGCCGGCGTTCGCGCACTACAGCGAGAAGGCGGCGGGACAGAGCGGCGTGGTGAACGTGACGATCCCCGTGCTCGTCGCGCTGCTCGTGTGCCTCATCCCGACGACCATCGGCGGCCTGCTCAGCGCGATCGGCATCAGCGGCATTGACCGGCTCGTGCGGCGCAATGTGCTGGCCACGTCTGGCCGCGCCGTCGAGGCCGCGGGCGACATCGATGTGCTGCTGCTCGACAAGACCGGCACGATCACGATGGGCAACCGCATGGCCGTCGCCTTTCATCCCGCGCCCGACATCGAGGAGGGCTACCTCGCCGCAAGCGCGCAACTTTCCTCGCTCGCCGATGAGACTCCCGAGGGCCGCTCGGTCGTCGTGCTGGCGAAGGAAAAGTTCAACCTCCGCGCCCGCGAGATGCACGAGTTGCACGCCGAGTTCATCCCGTTCAAGGCGCAGACGCGGATGAGCGGCGTGGAGATTCCCGCCAGCGACGTGCAGCCCGCGGTCAGCATTCGCAAAGGCGCGGCGCAGGCTGTGCAAAATCACGTCGAGTCGCTCGGCGGTGAATTCCCGATCGCGGTGACGAGGATCGTCGAGGAAGTTTCGCGCCGCGGTGCCACGCCGCTTGTCGTCGCCGAAGGGCGGAAAACGCTCGGCGTAATCGAACTCAAGGACGTGGTGAAAGGCGGCATGAAGGAACGCTTCGCGCAACTCCGCAGGATGGGCATCCGCACCGTGATGATCACCGGCGACAACGCGCTGACTGCCGGGGCCATCGCCGCCGAATCGGGCGTGGATGACTTCATGGCGCAAGCGACTCCCGAGGACAAACTGCGCCGCATCCGCGAGGAGCAGGCCGCCGGCCGACTCGTCGCCATGACCGGCGACGGCACGAACGACGCGCCCGCCCTCGCCCAGGCCGACGTGGGCGTCGCGATGAATACCGGCACGCAGGCCGCGCGCGAAGCCGGCAACATGGTGGACCTCGACAGCAACCCGACGAAGCTCATCGAGATCGTCGAAATCGGGAAGCAACTGCTGATGACGCGGGGCGCGCTCACCACCTTCAGCATCGCGAACGACGTGGCCAAATACTTTGCCATCCTGCCCGCGATGTTCGGCGGGCTCTACCTCGCCACGGGCGCTGCACGCGGCCCGCTTTCCGCCCTGAATATCATGGGGCTGCACAGCCCGGAGAGTGCCATCCTCAGCGCGGTCATCTTCAATGCGCTCATCATCATCGCGCTCATCCCGCTCGCCCTGGCCGGCGTGCAGTATCGCGCAGTGGGGGCTGCGCAAGTGCTCCGGCGCAATGTCCTCATCTACGGCATCGGCGGGCTCCTCGCGCCGTTCGTCGGCATCAAGTTGCTCGATGTCGCCCTCGTGGCACTGCACCTCGCCTGAACGTTCACGATTCATGAAAACGACACTCCAATCCATCCGCATCCTTCTCGTGCTCACCGCGCTCACCGGCGTGCTCTACCCGCTTGTTGTCACCGGCGTCTCGCTGCTCGCGTTCCCGAAGCAGGCGAACGGCTCGCTCGTCTCCGATGGCGGAAAAATCATCGGCTCGGAACTGCTCGCGCAGAACTTCGACAGCCCGCGATATTTCTGGCCGCGGCCTTCCGGTGCGGACTTCGGCACCGTGCCGAGCGGCGCCAGTAACAAGGGGCCGACCAGCGCAGACCTCGTGAAATCCATCGCGGAACGCCGCGCGAAATTTGGAAAGGACGCGCCGACAGACCTGCTGACCGCGAGCGCCAGCGGACTCGATCCCCACATTTCGCCAGCCGCCGCAAAGCATCAGGTCGCGCGCGTCGCGGCAGAGCGAAAACTCCCGCCGGAGACCTTGCTGGCTCTCGTCGAAAGGACCACGGAGCCGCCGCAGTGGGGCATCTTTGGCGAGCCGCGCGTGAATGTTTTAGCTCTTAACCGGGCGCTGGACGCCCTTCAGTAACGACGTGTACGACGAACCCGTCCGTCCCGATCCCGACGCGCTTCTCGCTTCCATCAAAAAGGAAGGCGAGGCGGCAAAGCGCGGGCGGCTGAAGATCTTCTTCGGCATGTGTCCTGGCGTCGGCAAGACCTGCGCCATGCTTCAGGCGGCGCGGCAAAAGGTCGCGGAAGGTGTGGAGGTCGTCGTTGGCATTATCGAGACCCACGGGCGCAAAGAAACCGAGGCGTTGCTTGAAGGCATGCCGATCGTGCCGCGCGCGAAGCTGGAGTATCGCGGCGCGACGCTCGACGAGATGGATCTCGACGCCATCCTGCTCTGGCACCCGGGCCTCGCCGTGGTGGACGAACTCGCCCACACGAATGCACCAGGCTCGCGCCATCCCAAGCGATACCAGGACGTGCTCGAATTGCTCGACGCCGGCATCGACGTTTTCACCACCGTGAATGTGCAGCACGTCGAGAGCCGCAACGATACTGTGCGGCAGATCACCGGCGTCACCGTGCGCGAGACCTTTCCCGATTCGATCCTCGATCTAGCCGACGAGATCGTGCTCGTGGATCTCACACCCGAGCAACTCCGTGCACGACTCGCCGAGGGCAAAGTCTATTTCGGCGAGCGCGCGGCAGCGGCGGCGGACAATTTTTTCCGCGAGGGCAATCTCACGGCGCTGCGCGAAATGTCGCTGCGCCTCGTCGCAGAGCATGTGGATCGCGACCTGCGCGAGATCATGCAATCGCAGCGCATTGCCGGCCCGTGGAAGTCCGGAGACCGCCTGCTTGTCGCAGTGAGTGCGAGTCCATTTTCGGAGACGCTCATCCGCTATGCACGCCGTCTCGCTGCGACGATGGAAGCGTCCTGGATCGCGGTCAATATCGACACGCCGCGCGATCTCGACGAAGCGGAGCAGACCCGGCTCACCCGCTACCTCGCACTCGCGCGGCAGCTCGGCGCGGAGGTCGTGTCCGCTCCCGGAGTCCATGTCGGCGAGACACTGCTGCGGCTCGCACGCCAGCACAACGTGACGCAGATCATTCTCGGTAAGCCGCTCGATGTCGCGTGGTCACGCCTGGTGCGCGGCAATTCGCCGACGGACTGGCTCATCCGGCACAGCGGTGACATCGACATCCATCTCATCCGCTCCGATGGCGATGCGGATGCTCCGCAACCAAGTGTCATCGGGGTTTCCGCGCCGATGGATCGCCGGGAGTATTGGATCGCTGCCGGCCTCGTGGCGGCAGTGAGCGGCTTCAATCTCGCCGTGTTCCGATTTACCGGATACTGGGCGATTGCTCTCATTTACCTCCTCGCGGTCGTCCTCGCCGCAACGCGATTGCGCCGCCGTCCGACGCTGCTCCTGGCGACATTGAGCGCGCTGCTCTGGGATTATTTGTTCATCCCGCCGCGGTTCACTTTCTACATCAAGGAGGTCCACGACTTCATGATGTTCGCGACCTACTTCGTCGTCGCGCTGGTCGTCGGGCACCTCACCACGCGGCTGCGCGAGCGTGAGCAGTCCGAGCGTAAACGCGAGATGCGGGCCACTGCGCTCTACCGCCTGACACGCGAACTGGCGGCGAGCGAAAATCTCGACGCAGCCCTGCGCATCACGCTCTCGCTCCTTCGCGAAACCTTCGCGGCCGAGGCCGCAGTGATGCTGCGCGACGCCTCGGGCATCAGCCCACATCCCGGGGGCACATTCGCGCTTTCAGCCAAAGAGGAGGGTGTCGCGGCGTGGGCATTTCAAAAGAAGCAGCCTGCCGGGCGCTTCACCGACACGCTGCCGGACGCCGAGGCGCTGCACCTGCCGCTGCTCGCCGCCGGCCGCGCCGAGGGCGTGCTTGCCGTGAAGCTTTCCGGCCCGCTGACGATGGACCAGCGCGAACTCCTTGACGCTTTTGCCGCGCAACTGGCCGTCTTTGTGGAAAAGGAACGCGCCCTGCAATCGAGCCGTGAGGCGATGCTCGCCGCCCAATCCGAGAAGCTGCAGAAGACGCTCTTCGATTCCGTTTCACATGAGCTGAAGACCCCGCTCGCCGCGATGTCCGCCACCTTGGAGCAGTCGCAGCCCGATCACGCCGAGTTGCGTGAGGCCGTGGGTCGGCTCACGAAAACGGTCAACCATCTCCTCGATGCCACGCGCCTCGAATCCGGCCTCCTCCGTCCGGCTCCCGAATGGTGCGACCCCGGCGAACTCGTCCGCGAAACCGTGCAACAGGCCGCCATTGAAAATCGTGACCTGCGCGTGAGCGTGCCCTCGGACCTGCCGCCAATTTCCGTGGACGCCCGCCTACTCCAGCAAGCTCTCCTCACTCTGATTTCGAACGCAGCGACCTACGGTTCGCCCGGCACGCCCATCGAGGTGAGCGTCGCACGCGACGGGTCGTTTCTCATCATTTATGTGGCCGACCGCGGACCCGGCCTGCCGCCCGGTGGAGAGGAAAAGGTCTTCGAGAAATTCTACCGCGGACCCGGCGCGCCTGCCGGCGGGTTGGGTCTCGGCCTTTCCATCGCACGGCGGCTCGTCGAAGCGCACGGCGGCAAGCTCACCGCACGCAATCGGGCCGAAGGCGGCGCGCGATTTTCCATTCGCCTTCCGCTCGGTGAACCGATGCAACTCCCCCGCGAAGCCACCGCATGAAACCGAGCGCGCTCATCATCGACGACGAGATCCAAATCCGCCGCCTTCTCCGCGTCGCGCTCGAAGCCGCCGGCTACGCGGTGCATGAAGCTGAGACCGGCCAGCAGGGACTCGCCGAAGTCGCGCATCGCCGCCCCGATGTGATCCTGCTCGACTTGGGGCTGCCCGACATCGATGGCCTCACCGTCCTGAAGCGCCTGCGAGAATGGAGCGAAATCCCCGTGCTCATCCTCTCGGTGCGGGATAGCGACGAAGACAAAGTCGCCGCCCTCGACGCCGGTGCCGACGACTACGTCACCAAGCCTTTCAGCACTGCCGAACTCCTCGCCCGCCTCCGCGCCGCACAACGCAAATCGCGCCCCGCGGACGAGGAGCCCGTCTTCGTCGCCGGCGACCTCACCGTCGATCTCGCTGCGCGCCGCGTCACCCGCGCCGGAAAGGAAATCAAACTATCCGCGACCGAATACGCGCTGCTTCGTCTTTTCGTGCGCCACGCCGGTCGTGTCCTCACCCACCGGCAAATTCTGCGCGAAGTCTGGGGACCGAAATCCGAGGAGCACCGCCAATATCTGCGCGTTTACGTCACGCACCTCCGGCAGAAGATCGAACGCGAACCAAGCAAGCCGGTGCTCATCAAAACAGAACCGGGGATCGGATATCGCTTCGCGGCAACTGACATTGGCGAAGGAGAGTGACGTCCGCGCTCGACCAGCCACCCATCGGGCTACTCCTGGCGATGCTCGATGCGGATCATCACTTCGTTGCGGCGCATAAAGGTCGGCGTCCACGGTGGATCGTAGTAGGCAAATGTCGGCGCGCCTTTTCCCGTCAGCTTCTCCGCATCGAGCCGCGCCTTGAGTTTTTCGATGGCCGCCGTCTCATTTTCCGCCGTGCGACCACCGTCAAACCGCAGCACCGCAAATCTCGCCGCCTGCACTTTGCCGAGTGTCACGCTCTCACCCGATGGCTTCGGCACGCCTTTCTCCACGGCCTTCTTCGGCATGATGAAGCTCATCGTCTTCTTGTCCTTCGTCGTGTCGATGAGGACCGGCGAGGTCATCGCGATCTTCTCCTTGGCGTCGTTGCTCCCAGTGATGAAGCGGAACAGTTTTCCGAAGCCGCCATTCATCTCCGCACCCTCCATCGGTGTCGTCGCGATGGTGAGCGCCGGGTAGTCGCGGATCTCAAACTTCCCATCGGTGCGAATGACCTTGTATTCCGGAGTCTCTGTCGCGGCACGCGACGTGGAGACGAGCCAGAACGCTGCGAGAGCGACCAGCACAACGATGGCGGTGATGAGGGGCATTTTGCGTTTCATGATTTGGGGTAGCGTTCGAACTATCGGAGGTCTGGGGTTGAAAACTACATACGCCCGTCACATCGTTTCGGACTCCTTTCGGCACCGCGTCTCCGAGCAGCGCCTGCGCAAGTCGTCCCGGGCTCGGGTTGCGACGAAGCCATCGCTGAAAGTCGTAAGCCTCTACCACCGCGCGCATCATCTGGAAAGTTGCGCCAGCGCCGTCATCCCGGTAATCTCCGAAAAATGTCCGCCACACTCGATTCGATCCGAACCGCCCCGGGCGACCGCATCGCTCTTCTCCGCTTCGAGCGCATCGCGGAAAAAATCGAACGCGAGCCGGGCCTTCTCGAAATCCCGCTGGCAAACATCACCCGCTGGCTTGGACAGGGACACTCCGCGCGCGAACGCCTCGAAGGCTGGCGGACGATGCTTGTGGAAGCCCGCGACTCGGCTACCGGCCTCACCCGCCTCGTGTCACTGCTGCGCGAAGACTCGGCCGAGGCGGAACAATGGAAAGCGTTCTCGCCGTTTGCAGGCGTGCTGACCCGCGACGAACTCGACAGCCTCCGATGGACATCGAGGCACTGAGGTCGCTCCTCGCAGCCGTGTGTGGTCGTGAAAGCCACCGGCGGATTGTCATCTTCGGCTCGTCCTCGCTGCTCGTCTCTCTCGCCAGCGCCACACCTGCGGAGCTTGGCCTCGAGACGACCCTCGACGCAGATTTGCTCCTCGATCCCGACGACGAGACCGCGCGACGCACGCTTGACGAAGCGCTCGGGAGCGACAGCGAATACGACACCGCCCACGGCTTCCACGCCGATTTCGTGGACGCCCGTATCGCCCGCGACTGTTTTCCACTCGGCTGGCAGCAGCGCCTTGTGCCCTTCACAGGCTTCGCCGCCGTGTTCGCCCTCAGCACCGCCGACACCGCTGCGGCAAAACTCCTCGCCACCGCATTCTCGCGCCTGAACCGCCGCATGGGCCGTGGCACGGCCGACCGCGGCACGAAAGACATCCACGCCGTTGCCGCGCTGCTCCGCGCCAGCCTTCTCGATCCGGTCGAATTACGCGAGCGCCTGGAATCCGTGGAGCTACCGCCTGCGCTGGTCGTCGAAGCGGGCACAGTGCTCGAAGAAACGACGGAAGCGGCATCAAGCGCGGCGTGACTGCGGCGACCAGGCTCACGCCCCTCGGAGCGCATGGGGTACACCTGCCGCGCATCTGGAAAGTTGCGTCGCCCGCGCGAGCCGCTATTTTTCGCGCATGAGCTTCGCCGAAGTGAAGAAAACCATCCGCACGATGCCGCGATCAAAGCGACGCGAATTGCTGACGTTTCTCACCACTCTCGACCAGACGGACAATCCTTCGCGGCTTGCCGAGATTGATCGCCGGAAAAAAGAGATGAAGGCCGGAAAAAAGATCGGCCGTGAGGAGGCAATGCGCCTGCTCGGCATTACGGAAAGCGACCTCGCCGCCGCGCGCTGACGCGGCGCTTCGGCCTGTTCTTTTCGCGTGAGGCGGTCGCGTCGCTGGCCGTCATTCCCGTCCGCCGCAGGCTCACGCTTTTCAACCTCATGGATGCCACCACCCTGTTCCCGTACGATGGCGAGGAATTGCAGGGCGAAGGCAGGAAGCAGCCGACCCACACACGCCGGTTCGGCGAATGGCGTGTCGTCTGGTGGGTGGACGTGCCGGTCGGCGAAGTCCATGTGCTTCTCATTGAGCGCACGCAGCGCCGTTGACTGTCACGCCACCGCGCTGCCTCGCATCATCGAAGGCTGGGCCGTCGGGTTTGTCCCGCCGGGCACGCCGCTCGTCGAGTAGGCGCTGGCCGAGGCCGTCGAGCGCGATGTGAACGGTGTCGCCACGCGCGTTTTCACCGCAACATCTCGCCGCCATCTGCCTCCAGATTGGACGCGCAAAGGATCACGACCACATCTCGCGGTTCATTGGGCAGGGCGTCCTCGATGCCGGGAAATTCGAAGCCATCCTCCGCCGTCATGGGCTGCTTGAAAAGTGGATCGAACTCCAGCAAATGTATCCGCAGTCATGACTGACCTCATGCGACAAATCATCGAAAGCAAACGCGCCAGGCGCAAGGAACTCGCCGCGCTGCAGGTCGGCGAAAAGCTCCGCATCCTCGATCAGATGATCGAGGCCACGCGCGCGATCACCACCTCCCGCCCGCCGAAGCCGGCGAATCCCGTCCGCCTTCCGCGGCCCTGAGTTCCGGACGTGCCTCCGCGGGCAGGATTGCCCGCGCTACGCTCCCGCGTACTTGCCCGTCCTACGCCATTCGATTCCTGCACGCATTGAGGGCCAAAAGCCCGTCCACAAGCCAGCCCAGCTCAAGCGAGGAACGAGCGCAGGGCTGGGTTAGCAAATGAGCTTTCTTTGAATTTCGGACAGGGGTTTGGAGAACGAAAAACAAAGCCATGTCAGAAATCAGCAAGTTCGGTCGGCGCTACGACCGTGAGTTCAAAGAGAAAGCCGTTGCGCTCGTCCTCGGTGGACGCAGCCAGGGCGAAGTGTCCCGCGATCTGGGTGTCTCGGCCTGGTCGCTGGGTGAATGGGTCAAGAAGGCCAAGGCCGGCCACGTTCCGACTCAGGCAGCCACCCTCGATGCCGAGAGCAGTGAGCAGCGCGAGCTGCGGCGGCGGCGGCAGGAAAATGAATATCTGCGCGAGCAGCGTGAATCGAGCGGAGCGGGATAGACTGCCGCAGGCAGCCCGAAGGGTGCGCGCGGAGGCGCGCATCAAATCCTAAAAAAAGCCTTGGGCATCTGTGCGGTACAATCGAGCGGAGCGAGATAGCCAAAGGGCGGAGCCTTTGCCCGAAGGGCAGCGCCGGAGGGCGCTGGCAAATGCCCCGCAACGCTTCACGGTGATGGAAAAGCTCCACGCCCATTACCCGGTGGGCGCCTTGGCCGATGCGCTCGAAGTCAGCCGGAGCGGGTTTTACTCGCACCGGCACAAGCCCGCCCGCCCGCGCCGCGTGCGCGATGCGCAGCTCGCGCCGCTCATCGCGCAGAGCTTCGCGCGCAGCCGCCGCACCTATGGCAGCCCGCGCGTGCTCTGCGACCTGCGCGAGCTGGGTGAACGCTGCGGCAAGAACCGCATCGCCCGGCTCATGCGCGAGCAGGGGCTGTGCGCCCGGCAGAGCTGAGCGTAGCGAGACAGCCGCTCACTTTTCTCCTCCAATAACAAGCGGCAACCGGCGTTTCCGCCCGCGCACCACCGACAGCCGCCACGAGCATCCCATCGCAGCGAGCTGGCTGGCCCGCGTGCCCGCGCCGGATCTTCCGGGCATGGTTTGCCAGCACCCTCCGGCGCTGCCCTTCGGGCAAAGGCTCCGCCCTTCGGCTATCTCGCTCCGCTCGATTGGCAGAGCGACTTTACCTATGTCGAAACCGCGGAAGGCTGGCTCTATCTCGCCTTCACCCTCGACGCCTGCACCCGCCGCTGCGTGGCCCACCATTGCCGCGCGGACATGCGCGGCGAACTGACCACCGCAACCCTCGCCCTCGCCCTGCAGCGCCACCCGCCGCCGCCCGGCCTGCTCCATCACAGCGACCGCGGCGTGCAGTATGCCGCCGCCGCCTTTGCGCGCCTGGCCGCCACCGGCGGCATCACCCTGAGCATGAGCCGCACCGGCAACCCGTACGACAACGCCATGGCCGAAAGCTTCGTGGCCACCCTCAAGGCCGAATGCTTCGCCGCATCCATCCCGCCCACCCGCGCCGTCGCAGAGCTCATGGCCTTCGACTCCATCGAGACCTTCT
>JBBRPQ010000023.1:0-73253 GCA_038227825.1 Chthoniobacterales bacterium | reverse complement strand
GCGGCCCACGCTCACGAGCTTCGAGCCGTCGCCGGTGAAGACCGCGCCGAGCACCCAGTCGTCGTGCGAAGCCTGCTGGAGCACCTGCTTGCCCGTCTCCGCGTCAATCGCGCGCACCGTCTTGTCCGCGCAGCCGAACGCCACGAGCTTCCCATCCGCCGACCAGCTCGCGCCATACACGGTGTCGAATCCCTGCGGCGCGCTGAGCAGCAGCTTCCGTTTTTCCACGTCCCAAATCTGAATCTCGCCCATCTGCGCCGGACGCCCGCCGCCGGCCGCGAGCCTCTTCCCATCGGGTGAAAATCGCACCGACTGGATTCTCTCCGACAAACCCACGAGCCGCGCGACGAGCTCGCTGCCGTCACTTTTCCACAGCAGCACCTCGTGAAATCCCGCGACCGCGAGCAGCGATCCATCGGGTGAAAAATCGAGCGACGTGATCACCGGAGGCCGCGAGTAAACCGGCAGATGCTCGGCGTCGAACCGCTGCTTGGCATTCTCCGGCGTGTCGTCCTTCGCGCCCTCGGCGATCCAGCGTTTGATCAGCGCGATGTCCTTCTCCGCGAGCGGCGCCTTCTTCGGCGGCATCTCCGCCTCGCCATTCACCGGCGTGATTTGCGCCACGAGATGCGACTTCTCCGGCTGCCCCGCCACGATGGCCGCGCCTTCCTTCTCCGCATCGTCGCCACCCTTCAGCAGACGCACAAAATCCGTCATCACATACCCGCCCTTCGCCTTCGCGGGCTGGTGACAGCCCTGGCAATTCGCCTGAAAAACCGGCCGCACCTTTTTGAAATAGCTCACCGGAGCATTCGGATCCTCGACTTCCTCCTTCTTCGGAGGCGCGGCGGAAAATGAAACGGACGTCGCAAAGCACAGTGCGGCGAAAGCGGACAGGCCGCGGGAAAGTGGGGAATTCATGGCAGAGAGGGGAACTGCGGGGCGATGCGCTTCTTAGAGTGTGAACCCGAAAGCCGGTGCAGTTTCGCCATGCAAACCACCCGCACAGGGAAAACCCGCACGCAGTTCGCGGTGATATTGGGGAGCCGCACCGCGCGAAGTAGTCCCGCGCTTCAGCGCGTCATCGCGTGCATACTTAGAGGGATTGCCCGGTTGCCTGCGGATCGTGCGACCAAGGCAGCGTGTGGCGAGCTAAAGCTCGGGACTACTTTGCGCGGCGTGCAGCGACTTTTGGCACACACTCTCAGAGCTTCGACTTCAGCTCTTTTCCGACGCCAAATTTCACACCCTTCGAAGCCTTGATTTTAATCTTCTCCCCGGTCTTCGGATTCACGCCGAGACGCGCCTTGCGGTTCACGACCTTGAACGTGCCGAACCCGATCAACTGCACATTCTTCCCCTTGCGGAGCGATCCCGCGATCGATTCGATCACCGCGTTCACGGCCTTTTCCGCGGCAGCCTTGCTCACGTCTTTGCCGAGATTTTTCTGCACGCTGGAAACGAGTTCTGCCTTGTTCATCTTGAGCTACGAGTTCTGAGTGGTGGTGGTTGCCTAACAGGAATGTTACCCGCCAGATTCGGGTCGCTGTGTGTCACTCGAAAATCAGCGAGTCAATGGTTTTCAAAAGCACTCCCGACACGAACGGAGGGGCGCGCTTCCGCGATTGATTTTTCACCCCGCGATGGCACAGCTTGCTCCATGGATTTCCAACAGCGTATCGCGACGCATCTCGACAGCGCTCCCAACATTCACCCGACGGCATTCACCGCGGCAAATGCCACGATCATCGGTGACGTGACGCTCGGCGAGGAGTCTAGCGTGTGGTACCAGTGCGTTCTGCGCGGCGACATCCATCGCATCGTCATCGGTCCGCGCTCAAACATCCAGGACGGAGCGGTCGTTCATCTTTCGGACGCCTTCGGCACCGAGGTCGGCGAACTCGTCACTGTCGGCCACAAGGCCATCCTGCACGCCTGCAAAATCGGCGACGAGGTGCTCGTGGGCATGGGCGCGATCGTCCTCGATGGTGCGGAAATCGGCGCGCGCTCGATCATCGGCGCAGGCGCGGTCGTCACCGGCGGCAAAGTCTTCCCGCCTGGCTCACTCATCCTAGGCACGCCGGCAAAGGTCGTCCGCACGCTCCCGCTCGACGAGCAGGCCGGCATCCGCGTGTGGGCCGAGCGCTACGTGACACTTTCCCGCGAATACATCGCGCGCGGAATCCGGTAATGTAGTCCCGCGCTTCAGCGCGCAGCGGCGTTCGGGATCGGCGAAGGCCTGCTGTTCCCTGCAGATCGTGTGCCCGAGGTGGATCAGGGCGAGCTGAAGCTCGGGACTACTTTGACTTTCCGCTTCCCCCACGCGGCGCGCGCACGGCATCCTGCGCGGATGAAATTCGGAATCTGCAATGAGATCTTCAAGGACTGGTCGCTCGAGGACACCTTCGCATTCGCGAAAATGGCCGGCTACGACTTTGTGGAGATCGCGCCATTCACCATCGCAAAAAATGTCACCGCGATCTCCACTGAGGAGCGCTCGCGCATTCGAGCGCTCGCGGTGAAAATCGGCATCGGCATCAGCGGGCTGCACTGGGTGCTCGTCGGCACGGACGGCATCTACCTCACACATCCCGATACCGCAGTGCGTGAGCGCACGTCGGACTACTTTGTCGAGCTTGTGAACTGCTGCGCAGACCTCGGCGGCACGCGCATCATCGTCGGGTCCCCGAAGCAGAGGAACCTCATGGACGGCGTGAGCTACGAGCAGGCATGGGCGTGGGCGACGGAAGTCTTCCGCCCAGCAGTGAAGCGCGCAGAGGAACGCGGTGTCGTGCTGTGCTTCGAGCCGCTCGCGCCGAGCGAGACGAATTTTGTGAACACCGCGGCGGAGGGACGGAGGTTTGCGGCGCAATTTGCGAGCAACGCGATGAGCATCATTCTCGATGTAAAAGCGATGAGCTCTGAACCAACGCCTATCCCGCAGATCATCAAGGAGAGCGCGGGTAAGTTTGAATACTTCCACGCAAACGATCCGAACCTCAAGGGCCCCGGCTTTGGCGATATGGACTTCACGCCCATCGCCGCTGCACTGCGCAATGCAAACTATGACGGCACCGTTTCCGTCGAGGTCTTCAATTTCGACGAAGGACCCGAGGCCATCGCGACGCGCAGCCGCGAATACCTGCGAAAGACCTTCGGCTGCTGAAGCACTGGGAGCGGCGACATTCCTGTCGCCGTCGTCGTTTGCGCCGGAGGCGCACCAATCTTTGGCTTCGCGGGAGGTGCGATGACGCACGCACAGCCGCCACCTTTCCCAAAAAGCGTACGCCTCCGGCGCAATCGAAGGTCGGCGACAGGAATGTCGCCGCGCCCAGTGCCACCTCCGCGCCTACCGGTTTCGTGGGGCCGGACGATCTGCGAAAAATATGGGGAAGCGCTCCGCAACTTTCGTGGCCACACTCTCGACGCTCACACCCGCCGCACCTTCGCGTTCGAGGCTCGTCATTTCCACTCCGGCGATTCCGCATGGCGTGATGTGCGCGAAGCCGTCGAGCGCGCCGCAGACATTCAGCGCAAAGCCGTGCATCGAGATCCACCGCCGCACGCCGACGCCGAGGCTCGCGATCTTTTTCTCGCCCACCCACACGCCGGTGAGTCCTTCGCGGCGCGAGGCGGTGATGCCGAATTCCGCGCAGAGCAAAATCAGGAACTCCTCCAAGTCGCGCAGATAGCGATGAAGATCGGAACCCCGCTTGCGCAAGTCGAGCAGCGGGTAGCCGACAAGTTGCCCTGGCCCGTGCCACGTCGCCTGGCCGCCGCGGTTGATCGCCATGAGCGGCGCGGGCAGCGCAGCGGGATCACGCAGCGAAGAGTGATCGCTCGTGCGGCCGATGGTGAAAATCGGGTCGTGTTCGAGCAGCAGCAGTTCATCCGGCGTATCGAGATCCTCCGCCTTTTGCGCCACGATTTTTTCCTGCAATGCCAACGCGTCGCCGTAGCTGATCCTGCCGAGCCAGCGTGCGTTCATATCCGCTCCAGCACGACTGCACCGTGGCGTGCGCTCTCGGCAGTCTGGAAATGCGTGAGGCCGATCGCGAGCGCGTCCGCCGCGTCGGGCGAAGGAGTCTCCTTCAGCCCGAGCAGCACACGCACCATGAAGCCGACCTGCTGCTTCTGCGCACCACCCTGCCCCACCACGCTCTGCTTCACACGCCGCGGCGCGTATTCGTAAATCGGCAGCCCCTTCTCCGCCGCCGCGAGCAATGCCGCACCGCGCGCGGCACCGAGTGTGATCGCGGTGCGGTGGCTCTGCACAAAAATCACGCCCTCGATCACCGCGCACTCGGGCTCGTGCTGAGCGATAAGCTCTGCAATGCGCGAGCGAATCGCGACGAGGCAACCGCTCGGCAGCAGCTTCGGGGGATTTTTCACCACGCCGTATTCGATGGTGCGGACTTTGCCGGATATTTTTTCCAGCACGGCAAAGCCGCTGCAGCGGAGAGATGGATCGATCGCGATGATTCGCACGCGCACTTCATACGCGGATGCGGTGCGGTGCGAAATCGAAACTTCGTCCTTTCGCGACGCAATCGTCACACCTTAGACTTCCGATATGCTCCTCGATTTCATGCAAAAGGGCGGACCTGTGATGTGGTTCATTCTGGTTTGCAGCGTGCTCGGAAGTGCCGTGTTCTTGGAGCGCGTCATGTACTTTCATCGCATCAGCGTCCGCGTGGGCGAATTCATGCGCGGCTTGTCGAATCTCATCCACGGTCGGCGCTACCAGGAAGCGCAGATGGAAGCCGCGGCGACAAAGGGCCCCGTGCAGCGAGTCGTCCACGCCGCGATCATCCGGCACAGCGCACCACGCACGGAACTGAAGGACATCGTCGAAGAAGCCGGCCAGCTCGAAGTGCCGCGTCTCGAACGCCGTCTCGGAATGCTCGCATCGCTCGCCTTTCTCACACCGCTGCTCGGACTGCTCGGCACCGTCGCGGGATTGATCGAGGCTTTCCAAAGCATGGCCGCGACGACGGGCCTCACGAGCACGGCGGAGATCGGGAATGGAATCTACCAGGCGCTGATCACCACCGCGGCGGGCCTCGCCGTATGCATCCCGTGCGCGATGGGCTACGCTTACCTCAGCGCGCGGGCAAATGCCGTCATGCACGACATGGAGCGGGCGGGCATCGAGGTGGTGAATCTCCTCATGGAAAGCCGGCAGCAGACGGACATCATCGAATTTGGGGAAGCCCGCCAGCGCTCCGAGAACCGCTGAACGTGAAGCTCGAACGCAGCTACCACTTTCACCTCGCGCTGTTCGGCATCATGCCGCTGATGAACGTGCTCCTGCTCGTGCTCGTCTTCTATGTGCTCGGGTCGAAATTCACTCTCACTCCTGGCGTGCAAGTGAGCCTGCCAGTCACGTCCTTCGCCCTCGGAGCACAGCGTAATGCGGAGATCGTGAGCATCACCGGTGGCCCTGCTCCGGCGATTTACCACCGTGACCGCGAGGTGACGATGAAAGAGCTGAGCGCTCGCCTTTCCGAAAACCAGGCGGCCGAAAAGTGGGTCATCATCAAGGCCGACAACGGCACACCGTCGGGCGTCGTCGCAGCAGTGACCGATGAGGCATTGCGCCGCAGCTACTCGGTGATCCTCGCGGGCGACATCCCGAAAAAATGAAAGGGACTGCCCAAGAGGTGGAACGCGAGACGCCTGTGATTTTCACGTGGGCTGACCGCGATGGCAGCTCGTGGTGGCTCGCGGTTTTCATCTTCCTGTCATTCCTCGCACACAGCTCGGCATTCTTCCTTTTCCAAGGGAAAAATCCTGTCCCTCCTCGCGCCATTCGCACCGCGCCCGTGGTGCAGATTCTTTCCCCGTCCGGCGACTCCGCCACTCGCAATCCGGAGGCCGAAGCCTTGCTGCAGTGGATCACCACCCACGACCCCGCGCTCGTCGCAAAGGTGCAGACCATCGAACCAACGGGCTTGCTCGACATCCGCTACCGTCCATCATTCCAGACCATCCGCACACAGCCACTCGGAGCTCCTCCCGAGCCGCCGACGATTCAAATTCCGCCGGCACGCGATCCGCTCGCGCTGATTCGTAGCCTCTCTCCCCCGGAAAAAATCGGGCTGGCGAAACCCGTGCCGCAGACCACGCAATTGCGGCTCTCGGATGCATTCCAATCGCGTGCCAAAAACCAACCATCTTTTGCGCCACGCGCAAAGACGAACATCACCGTGCAGCCGACAATCGTCCTCGCGGGTGTGAATCGCAATGGCGAGACGAGGTTCGCCTTTGTGCAGCAGGCCTGCGGCGACGATGCGCTCGACGCCGATGCGCTTTCATTCGCTCGCTCGCTACATTTCGCCCCGTCTGGCGAAGCGATGCAGTGGGGCACCATCACGTTCGCTTGGGGCGACGACATCCTCGCGCCAGCGGCGCAAAAATAGCCGCATGTTTCGCCTCGAACTTCACGAACTGCTTTTCGTCTATACCGGCCTGTGCCTCGGCATCGTGCTGCTCGCCTCCGTGCTGCACAATGTCCGCCGCAACCGCCGTGAGTCGCTCGCAGTCCGCGACCTCGTGAAGTGCCATCTCTGCGCATTCGAATTCCGCGACTCGACCGACGACGAACTTCCTAAATGCCCGTGCTGCGGCGCGCGCACGAGTCGCACGAGTCGCACGAGGCTCTCGCGGCTCTGAGGCGGGGGTTCCCATCTTATTCTTATTCTTAATCTTATTCTTATTCCTCCGCAGCGCGCGCCCGCCGTGAGGGAATAAGATTACGAATAAGAATAGGATTAAGAATAAGACCACTGCCGCACTTCCGCCTTTTCATCCACCCGGTGCATCTGGCAAGGTTCGACATGGCACCTCAAGACGACCAGTTCTACCAGCCGGCCGACAAGTTTTTCCCGGCCCACAGCGGAATCGGGCTCACCTACGACGACGTCACGCTCGCGACGCTCTACAGCGAAGTCATCCCCCGCGACGCGAATCTCGACACGCAACTCCACGAGCGGCTCCAGCTCCGCCTGCCGATCATCTCGGCAGACATGGACACCGTCACCGAATCCCCGATGGCCATCGCCATGGCGCGCGCTGGTGGCCTCGGCCTCATCCATTGCAACATGCCCGAGCGGCAGCAGCTCTCCGAGCTGAGCCGTGTGAAGAACAACGTCCACGGTTTGATCCAGGAGCCGATCAAAGTCGGCCCCGATCAGCTCATCGGCGAAGTGCTCGCGATGATCGACGACCGGCGTTTCGGTTTCAGCACGTTCCCGGTCGTGGATGAAAAGAATACGCTGATCGGCCTTCTGCCCGGCAACGTAGTCCGCGAGCGATATGCCGCGCGCAAGGTCATCGAGGCGATGATGCCCCGCGCGCAGGTCCAGACCATCCACGAACGCGAACTCGGCAGCGAGCCCATCAAGGCCGCGGATAGTTTCTTCGGCGCGCACATGGGCATCCACAAGCTCCTCGTCGTAGGTGACGGCGACGTGCTGCGCGGGCTCTTCACGCTCAGCGACATCGAGCACATCCTCCACGAGCACAGCTCGCATTTCAAACCGGCACGCGATGACAAATTCCGCCTGCTCTGCGGCGCGAGCATCATCGGCTTGAGGAAAGCGGACGGCACGCTCGATAGCGATCGCATCCTCGGCCATGCGGGCGCGCTCGTCGAACGCGGCTGCGACGTCATCGCCGTGAGCACGGCGCACGGGCATAGCGCGGGAGTCGGCGACACGGTGAAGCTCATCCGCGACGCATTTCCCGATCTCCCCATCATCGCGGGCAACGTCACCAGCGGCTCCGGCGTCGAATACCTCGCCAAGTGCGGCGCAAATGTAATCAAAGTCGGCCAAGGTCCCGGCTCGATCTGCACGACGCGCGTCGTCGCCGGCGTCGGCATCCCGCAGCTCACCGCACTTTACGTCGCGAGCCGTGCGGCGGAAAAATGCGGCGTCACCGTGATTGCCGATGGCGGCATCGTGAAGAGCGGCGACATCGTGAAGGCGCTCACACTCGCACAAGCAGTCATCTGCGGCGGACTGCTCGCAGGCTGCCCCGAGGCACCGGGACAGATCATGGAGATCAACGGCAAGCTCTACAAACAGTACCGCGGCATGGGCAGCGCCGCCGCGATGACCGCAGGCAGCGCCGCGCGCTACGGGCATTCGGCAAAGGACTCCACGCGCAAGGTCGCCGCCGAAGGCATCGAGGCGCTGAAGGAAGTGAGCCCGCCCGTCGAACTCGTCCTCGCACAGCTTTCCGGCGGCGTGCAGAGCGGCCTCGGCTACCTCGGCTCGCGCGATCTCCCTGCCCTGCGCAAGGCCGCGCGCTTCATCCGCGTCACCAGCGCAGGCCAGCGTGAAAGCGCGCCGCACGACATCATCGAGGTGAAGGCGACGAAGTGATCTGCAGTGCCGTATCCCCGGCGATGCAGCACTGAGGATCGAAGACGCGCCCTTGCGCACTCCGCATCCCCCGCTACTCTCCGCGCCCCGATGTCCACCGCAATGCCAGACCGACCAGCGCCCCTCGCCAGTGCGAGACGCTTCGCCGTGGTCGCGAGCATTTATAACTCGGAGTTTGTGGACGGTCTCGTCGCCGGTGCGAGCGATGAACTCGCCTTGACCGCACCAGGCTCCACGATCGAAGTCCACCGCGTCCCCGGCTCCTTTGAAATCCCGCTCGGCGTGCAGGCGCTTGCCGAGCGTGGAAATGTGGACGCGGTCTTTGCCTTCGGTCTCCTGTGGCAAGGCGAGACCAGCCACGCAGACCTCATCGCCACGGCGGTCACGAATGCGCTCCTCGATATTTCGCTGCGGCTGAAGCTGCCCGTGCTTCACGAAGTCATCGTCGCACAGACCGAGGAGCAGGCTCGCGAGCGCTGCCTCGGCACAAAAATCAACCGCGGCACCGAAGCCGCGCGCGCCGCAGTGCGCATGTTGCAGACCCTCGACGCCATCCGCGGCACCTAGCGGCAGACCTTCATGAGCAAACGACGCGAGGGCCGCGAGGCCGCCATCCAATTCCTCTACCAGCAGGACATCCACGGCGATCACACCTCGGATTTGCGGCCGGATTTCTGGGCATTCCGCGAGACGAAGGCATCCGTGCGCGAGTATGCCGAGGACCTCATCGCTGGGGTGAATACGAACCTCGCCGGGGTGGATGCGCGCATCGTGAAATACGTCCAGAACTTCGGCATCGAGCGTCTCGCCGCAGTCGATCGCAACATCCTCCGGCTCGCGATCTACGAGATGTTTCACTGCCTGGAAACGCCGCCCGTCGTCGCGATCAACGAAGCCATCGAGATCGCGCGCAAATTCGGCGGCGAAGACAGCAGCCGCTTCGTGAATGGCGTGCTCGATAAAATCAAAGGCGAACTCACGCGGCCTCTCCGCGACGCCGTGATCCCCCGCCCCGGCGCAAAATCCTGATCCCCTTTCCACGCGAATGGCATTCGGTTTCCTTAAAAAGATCTGGAACAAATTCACCGGCAAACCGGTGGACTGGGACGAACTCGAGGAGTCACTCATCCGCGCCGACCTCGGCCTCGGCATGACGCAGCGCATCTTGAAAACGCTACAGGAAAGCAAGGACGCGCCCACCGCCGACAGCGTCGTAAAAGTGGCGCGCGAAGAAATCATCAAGGTCCTCCCGGTGGACGCGTGGACACTCCGCCCCCACCCCTCGAAGCCGAAAGTCATCCTCGTCGTCGGCGTGAACGGCACCGGCAAGACCACGAGCACCGCGAAGCTTGCGGCCCTTTTAAAAAAGCGCGGGCACAGCGTGCTGCTCGTCGCGGGCGACACTTTCCGCGCAGCCGCCATCGAGCAACTCGCCGTGTGGGCGGAGCGCATCGGCGTGCCGATCATCAAGGGGCAATACAACGCTGACCCCGCTTCGCTCTGCCACGACGCGTATGAAAAGGCGGACAAGGAGAGCATCGAGTTCATCCTCTGCGACACCGCGGGCCGCCTGCACACGAAGCACAACCTCATGGCCGAACTCGGCAAGGTGAAGCGCGTGCTGCAAAAGACCGACGCCTCCGCGCCCCATGAAACTTTGCTCGTGGTGGACGCCACCACCGGCGCGAACGCCGTGAGTCAGGCCCGCGAATTCCATGCCGCGAGCCCGCTCACCGGCATCATCTGCACGAAGCTCGACGGCTCTGGCAAAGGCGGCGTGGTCGTCGCCATCCGCGATGAACTTGGCATCCCCACGCGCTTCATCGGCACCGGTGAGAAGCTGGAAGACTTCGCCTTCTTCGACAGCCGGGAGTTCGCCGAGGCGATGCTGTAGCGAGGCACTTTCCTTCAAAGGAATCGCGCTGGTGGCAGGTTGTCCGCTCATAACGCACCGAAGGTGAACCACTGCGCCAGGCGCCATTTTCCAAACCAATCCCCTCAAACCCACTGCATCGTTTCCCATGAAAAAATCCCTCAGCCTCACCCTCGTCCTCGCATGTCTCGCCGGTGTGTCCTTTGCCGCGGAAAAAAAGCGGGTGATCGTCTGCACCGTCACCACGGGCTTCCGCCACAGTTCCATCGCTGAAGCAGAGAAGACGCTGGAAGCGCTTTCCAAAACCAGCGGTGCTTTTGAAATCGTGGGATTCGCAAGGCAGCCGGATGTGAAGGTGCCGCAGCGCCCGCGCAAGCCGAAGGATCTTGCGGCGAATGCGAACGACAAGGACAAGTCGCGCCACGCGGAGGACATGAAGAAATTCGATGCCGAGATGGCGAAGTGGACACCTGAAGTCATCGCGCAGGAAAAGGCGGCGAAGGAACAATTCGACGCCGGCGTGAAGAAGAGTCTCGAAGCGCTGTCACCTGCACATCTGCGCGAGGCAAAAATCGACGGGGTGATTTTCGCAAACACCACGGGTGACCTGCCGCTGCCGGACAAGGAGGGGTTCATTAAGTGGATCGAGGAGGGCCACGCGTTCATGGGGATGCACTCGGCGAGCGACACATTCCACCAGTTCAAAGGCTACGGTGAGATGCTGCAAGGCGAGTTCAAGACGCACGGCAAGCAGGTGCCTGCAGACCTCCATGCGGGAGACCCGGCGCATCCGGCGAATGGCGGCATCGGCACCAAGTGGGACATCAAGCAGGAGGAGATGTACGAGATGAAGGACGGAAGCCACGACCGCACGAAGCTGCGAGCGCTGTGGTTCCTGAAGCACCCGCCGCAGGAGCCCGAGAAAGCGGAATACGCCGCAGTAAGCTGGTGCCGCATGGCAGGCACAGGCCGCGTCTTTTACACGAGCCTCGGTCACCGTGAGGACCTGTGGAATGCGGATCCGGCGCTGCCAAACCGCGTGAATCCTCCGGAGACGGCGAAGCAGTATCAGGCGCATATTCTCGGCGGCATCCAGTGGGCGCTCGGTCTCGCGAAAGGCGATGCGACGCCGAATCCCGACGTGAAGTAGGCACACCAGCAACGCTCAAATGCGGCGGACGATCGCGCGGCTGCAAGTCATCCAGATCGGGGTCAATGCGTGTCGGGATCTCTCAGCTTTTGGAAGCAGCCCGATTGAACGCGGACGCTACTTTCCAACAGTCGACCCACCATTCTCGCAGCAGATTCCCACTGCGTTCACTGCGCCGTGTAGTACTTCGGATACTGGTAGTAGTAGTATCCGGGCACCTCGGTATCCACACAGTTTAGGATCAGTCCGAGCACGTTCACCTGCCGCTGGTAGAGCGCATTCAGAGCGTTTCGCGTGAGGCGGGCGCTGGTGAATGAAGCCCGGATCACCATCAGCGTACCATCGAAATTAGGAGCAACTGTCGGCGTGTCATCGGTCGCCAGGATCGGTGCCGTGTTGAAAATGACGAGGTCGTAGGCTGCCTTCCATTCTTCGAGAAGCTTTGGCAAAATCGGGAGCAAAAGGAGTTCGCCGCTTTGATTCGTCGTCGGACCGCGCGGGATGATGTGAAGGTTGTCCTTGCGGCCCTTTTGGATGCAATTCTTCCAGTTCACCTCACTGCGAAGGATGTTTGAGAGCCCCTGGCGCCCGTCGATGTCGAAAAGCGCAGCAATGTCTCCGCGACGCAGGTCGGCATCGACAAGCAGAACGCGCGCACCGGCGTTTGCCATTGTAATGGCGAGATTGCTGGTGATCGTTGATTTGCCTTCGTTTGGGATGGCCGAAGTCACGATGAGCGTCTTTAGCTCAGTCTGGTTCGGCATGAAGATGAGCGAACTGCGCAAGCTACGGAATGCCTCAGCAAACATGAACCGCTGGTCCTCCTCCTGAAGCAATGGGAGACCGGCATTTGTACGGCTCGATGCGACGTCAGGAATCTGGCCGACGATAGCTTCGTTGAACTGTTCGATCATCTCGGAAGATGACGCGAGGCGATCATCCGAGCGGTCGAGCAGAAAGAGAATGCCGATGCCGAGGAGGAACCCGCCGATGAGCCCGGTGAGAAGATGGCGGACCACGCCCTTGTTTTCGATGATTGGAGTGGAAGCAGGCTGGCGAATCGCGAGCACTTCCTGGGCGACGGAACCGGAACGAAGCTTGTCGAGGTTGGCGCGCGATTGGTTATAAGCCAATTCATTGCGGTCCACTTCCTGTTTCAAATTGGAGTACTTCGCGACAATCTTGCTGAAATCGAATGCCTTTGCATTGAGGGCCTCGATCGCTGCCTGCTTCGTCTTGATTTCCGCATCGAGGCGGCGGAGGACACCATCCAGATTTTTTGATGCCTCATCCTTAAGCACCCCGATGGTCAGACGCAAATCGGAGACTTCGCGCTCAAGCTGTTGGTAACGCGGGTGGGCCGGTTTCCAGACAATTGCACGCTCCTTGAGTTCGGATTCCTTGATGGCGAGTTGCTCCTGCTTTTCAATCCAGCGACCCCCGAGTGTATCCCCCCCTTGCCCGGCATTCTTCTTGTCATTCTTCGGTGAGTTGGCGTCGAGAAGACTTGTCGCACTCAGGCTCTTGTAAGTGTTCACCTCGCCGCGGAGGGCTTCGATGGCCTTGCCATGTTCCGCAAGTTCAGCGGAGATCTGCTCTGCCTGCTGCTCGATGAACGGGACGCTATTCTCTTCCTTGAAGAGGTTAAGAATCGCGCGATTGGCATCCATCTCCTGCTTTTCCTTGGCTACGTTCTTTTCCGATTCAGCAAGGGCGGCTCCGCGCGACATCATGCTTTCCTCGCGACGCGACTGCATGAACGCCTCCATCGTGGTATCCACGAAGTCGCGTGTGAAATCCGGATTCGGTCCCAGCCCAGTGATGCTGAAGAGGAAAGTGTTCGGTTCATTGATCGCCGCGATCTCCACTCCTTCGGCCAAAGCTCCCGCCTGCGGTTTTTCCACAGCGATCTTTTTTACCGCACGCTCGCGGATGCTCGAACTCTTGAGTTCCTCGACGATGGTCTGCCCCCAGCCATTCGTCATGGTCCAGCTCTTCATGTCCTGGTCACTCACCGCCTCAATGACTTTGAGCTTTCCAACAGAAACAAAGCGCGTCGGCTTGGTGACGAGGATGAAGACCTCATAAAGAAGCCCAACGCTGACGGAGATGAGCAGCACCCACCAGAAGCGCTTTAAGACAGCGCGGTAGCGGTAAAATCTTACACCGTTCGGAGAACCGGTCTCACCGGCGGCACCGGGTTTGGAATTTTGAGCGTCCATTTTGGGCAGAATGGTTGAGGTGTTTTACTCTGCGTTGAACCGAATCCCCACAGTCGGCACATAAATCTGGTCGCCGTCCCTAAGACGCACATCAAGCCCAGTCTTGCCTTCCTTTGTGATTGCCTTCACGTCGTGCTCAGTCGTCTGGCCCGCGCGAGTCAGACGCACCTTTTCCGTTTTTGAATAGCTTGTCGTCATCGCCATCGTGACAGCCTCGGTAAGTGTGAGCGGATTTGCCTCATCGAAAAATTGCGGCCCTGGGCGACCCACTTTTCCGGTGACTGAAACCTTGAACTTGCGAACCGTCCCGATCGCTTTCCTCACCACGCCGACCTCGACCGTTGCACGGTGATAGTACCGTTGCTTCAGGTAGCTCGCGATCAGGGCCTCAGCCTCGGAACTCGACCTACCATTCACGGCGACTCGACCCAACCCGTTCAATTCGACTTCGCCGGTATCGCCAACGATTGTCCGAAGAGGAATAGGGTCACGGTCTTCCACAATCTTGATGGTCACCTCATCACCAGCCGTCAGCTTTGTATCGCGTGAAACGGTGATACCACCAGACGAGTGGCCGTCCGCAGGGGGTGGAGAATAAGCATCCGCAGGTGGTGCCGCAGGACGACTGACGCCACGCACAGGACGCGCAGTACCGAGGACATCGGACTGTGCCGTGCTGACTGTTACAAACGAAGTGAGGAGAGCGGCGATTACGCCGAATAACAGACAGCTACGCATGGGTCATGGCTTTGATTATCAGAACTTGTAGTAAAGGCTCAGCATTCCGAGGTTCTGATAGTAATCAGCCCCGTTCTGGTTTGAGTCTTTGACTAGATAGCGATAATCGAGCCCGGCCGTGAAATTTTCGTTGAAAACGTGATAAATTCCAAGGGCTGCCCCGAAGCGGTGCGCTTTTTCAGCCGCAGGGCCGGAGGTTTTGTAGTACTCGTAGAAAAACACCGGACGGATGCTGGTCTTCTCGTGAATCGACCAGTCGATGCTGTATTCCACGTGATAGAGATCGTAGAAGTTCGACTGGTATCCGAGTTCGGCGGTTTTCGAGAAGCTGAGCTTTTGGCGGATGTTTTCCGCAGGACGGTTGATGAGCTCGAATTTCGCATACCAACTGCTGCCATTCTCCGTATCAAGACCGCTGCCAATAGCTGCGCCGGTGATCCTGTCCACAATCGTGAAAGCAGTGGCGTTGTCAAAGCTTGATTGCTGGAATCCGACTTCTGCATAGACGTCCGTGAAATCGTTAACCTTCACCCGAACGAAGGGACCGACAAGCAGCGAATGACCGTCGGAGTGCGACACATCCTTGTAGTCAAACATGCTGTACGACGCATTCACGCCGACACTCAAACGCGGCCCAACCTGAAATGTAGGACGCAGGAAAACCGTGTTGATGCTGTGATCAATGGCGGAATACGTCGGATCGGTGGTCCAGAGGTCGTAGCGGTCGTAACCGACAGCGATCTTCGTGTACTGATTTGCATCCCAATCCACTTGGATACCGGCTTGATTTTCCCACCGGCGGTAATTGGCGACATTCAGCGTCGGCTGGTCGAAGGGGTCTTCCTGATAGGAGAGACGCTCACGGAAAGTGAATTTGAACGCTCCTGTCTCGGCGGTCCACGTAATCGCAGAGGTCGGCGCGATGAGGAGCGAATCCGAGCTATACTGGCTGTGCTTAAGATACTCCGCGTAGCTCAGGCCGACGCCGAGGCGCAGGCGGCTCGTTTCAGAAAAGCGAATCGCGCCTTCGATATCAAACTGCGGGCGGATGATGACATCGGACTGGCGGTTGAATTCGGACAGCGCAATGTTGTCATTGAATTCAATTCCCACCCCTACTGCAAGGGAGAGCTCCAGAATGCCAATCTTGATGTTGTAGTTCTTATCTTCCTTCGCAATTTCGTCCTCGGTGACCGGTTCTATGCCGTTCTGATTATTACCGAGGAAAATTTCCGCACCTGGCCCAAGGCGACCGATGCCGCTGGAAGAGCGCGAGCTTCCGAAATCGCGGAAATATTCCTGACCAACCGCGCCTGCAGCGGCAAGAAGTGAAACGGAAGCGATGATCGGGACGATACGACCTGAGAGTATGTTCATGATTTTATTTTGCGGAAAAAATAGGTGTTACTCGTTTCTTACATGCCACCTTTTGTAGTGGCAATTAAAAATCGGTGGTAAGGGCGGTAAGGTGAGGTATTCAGTTGCGACGATGAGGCTTTACGCTTTCGACCGCCTTGGCGGTGGCCTTGATGATTCGGAACCCGTAGGTGTCATGCAGCGTGTCGGGTGACGAACTGATGCGGCAAGACGACAGGAGACTGAGAGGGATGGCACCATTGTACCACGAACCACCACGCAGCGTCTTTGCGCGGTTCTCACCATTCCAAGAATCAGCGACCCACTGCCAGACATTCCCACCCATGTCATACAGACCGGCGGCATTCGCCTTGAATTTCCCGACTGGCGACGTGTTTGGATAGCCGTCGTTGTAGCCCGGGATCGGGATCTCCGTCTGCGTCTCCTCACCAGCATAATTGCCAGCACCTGCGGTCGGTGGCCACTGGCTGCCCCACGGGTAAACATCCTGCACGCCCATGTCGCGCTCCTCGGGAGTCGCGCCGGCTTCCGGCGGAAGGCCGACTGCCTTGCTCCATTCCAAATCCGTCGGGAGACGGTAGGCCTCGCCCGCCTTCAGGAGTCCGGATTTGCGCTCCTTATCTGTGAGCCATTTGGCAAACGCCTCGCCTTCCCGCCAAGTCACATTAACTACGGGATGATCGGGGCTCTGCTTAAAGCCAGGATTCTTCCAAGACTCAGATTTCAGACCGGCGGCATTCGCGAATGCTTCGAAATCCTTCACTGTGGTGAGAAAGACGCTGATCTGCACGTCGCCGACCGGGACGAATTTCATGCCAAGAGAATTTGTGAACACTCCGCCTTCCGGAGCCGGAACAGGAGCCGGCGTCGGCACCGGAAGTGGCGGCTGGACGGGCGTCTCCGCTACAGTGGGGGTCACAGTAGCCACGACTGCACTTGCTTCCTTCGCCGGAGGCACATCAGCCACACCCGATGTGATTCGCTTGATATCATTCTGAAGTTCCCCGATCTGTTTCTGCGCGGCGGCCTTCTTTTCTTCGATTTTTCGAATCGCCTCCTTGCCTGCATCACCAAGCTCCTTGAGCGGCTCGATGGTGGCGTCGAACTTCGCGGCCTGCACCTTGAGATCGGCTATCTGTTTGTCGATGACGGCGATTTTCTCAGCATTGGCCTTGCGACGAGCCTCCTTTTCAAAGCGCTGCGCTTTATCGAATGCGGTTCCGATTTTTTGCAAATCCTGCTCAGCCTGCTGCTGCGAAAGTCGCGCCTGCATTCGGATGGCTTCCGCCTTCGTCACTACTTGCGAGATCTCATCCACTTCCTTTGCCGTTGCGGAATACTCCGCCGTCATGGCGCTCAATTCGCCCTCTGCCTGCTGGCGTGCCTGAAGTTTCTCGGTGCCTTTTGCGATAGTTTCCTCGATCTTCCGCTTCGCAACCTCTGCCTGCTTGGTCGCCTCAGCGGCTGTGGCCAGAGCCTTCGCGGCATCGTCCTCATATTTCTTGCGTTCCAGAGCAAGGGCTTCGGCCTGCTGGATGACAGGCGCGAGAATCTTGCGTTTTGCATCAAGTTCCTTCTGGCGTTTTTCCTTCTCAGCCTTTGCAGCTTCAAGACGGCGGCTGGCTTCTGAGTGCGCTGCTTCGGCCACGGCACCAGTGCTGCGGATACTCTTGATCGCGGCGTCCCGCTGAGCCTTGATTTCGTCCAATTGCGCGACGGTCGCCTTCTCAGGAAGGGCCAATTTCTGGAGCGGTTGCACCGGGTCCGGCAGTCTCGGCAAAGGCAGCGCCTTCGCGGTGGCGGCTGCAGGCTGCGGCGTCGCCTCAGGCTTCACAGGTGCTCTCTCCGGTGGCGGCGTGGCGGATGTGACAGGTGTGCTCACGCCAATGTTGATCGGACTCTGGCCGCCGATCAATTCAGGTGCCTTCATTTGCGGATTCCCCGGGGTCGCCACTTTTACCTCCGTAGCAGACTTGCCACCCGTCTGCGCAGAGATGCCTGCGAGCGAATTTGGCACCACATCCCCAGACTGAGGTAGGGTCAGTGGCGGCGGCGCTATTTTTGCCACAGGCTCGGAGTCACTGCCAATCAGCCCGGACTTCAGGCCCTTCGGTCCAGGGGTCGCGACCATTTTTGGCGGTTCACCGGTCTTATCGGCTGCGCCCTTCGCGACGATCTTAGGTGCCTCGGGTGTCGATACCTCTGGCTGTGTGCTGACGATTTTCTTCGGCGTCACGGGCTCTGGATCCGGAAGCGATTCCGGCGACTTTGATGCCGTCAAAGTGCCCTCCGACTTCTTCGGCGAAGCAGGCGGAACTGTCCCGCTATCGGGGTTGGCGGGGTCATCGATGCGAGTCACACCGCCATTTTCATCGACGTCGGCCGGGTCTGGTTTATTCCGCAGGTAGATGCCACCGCCGATGATGCCGGCCGCGAGCAGGAGCCAGACGAGAGGTGCCTTTGAGCGCGGCCTGTCGAGGTCAGGAAAATTTGCGGACAATGCGCCCTTTGTTGATGGCTTTCGAACGGGGGGGCGCTCCGCCACGGGAGGAATCTCTGGATGCAACGGCTTGTCCGATGCAGCCGCGGATTCCACGGCAGCAGCCGATTCGTCCAACTTTTGAGTGACTGCCGCCAGCGTGTGCTCTTCGGCATGAAGTTGAGTCTTCAGCGGTGCGTCCAATCCTGCGAGATTATGCCCTGCCAGCCCAGCAGCTGCTTTCTCCACCGCAGCGGCGGCGGCTACCGGAATAGTCTGCACTACTTGCTTACGGGCGGAGCCGGAATCCTGACCGAGCAATGTCAGGACATCCGTGAGATTCCGCGGCCTTGCCTCAGGGGATTTTTCAAGCGCAGTAGCGATGAGCTTTTCCCAAGACGCAGATACGGGGGCCGTAGCTCCCGCCGCGGCGCGGAGCGCCGAAATCGCAGGCGGGACGTCCTTGCGGATCTGCGGCACGAGGTCATCTCCGGAAAAGGGCGGCACCCCTGCGAGCAGCGTGTTCATGAGAACGCCGAGACCATAGATGTCGTCACTCGCATTCGGGCGATCCCCGTCGATTTGCTGGGGGCTGAGATAGGCCAGATGCGCATCCGCACCCTTCGCGATGCCAGCGCGCTCGAGTGAATTGAGGACGACGCGGCTGATTCCGAAATTTGCAACCAGCAACCCGCCATTCGGGCGCAGGTAGATATTCTCCGGCGCGAGATCCCGGTGGAAAAGCTGGATGCGGTGAGCGTCCGCGAGAGTCTCTGCGAGCTGCGCGATCCAAGGCTTCATATCCGCCGGGTCCAGCGTCCCCTTCTTCTGCAATACATCATGCAGCGACTCTCCCTCAAATTCATCCATGGAAATCGCCACATGGCTGCCATCCTCCACAAAGTCATAAACGCGGAGAATGTTCGGGTGGATGAGCTGCCGGTTGCGCTTCACTTCCTGGCGGAGCTCAGTCATCGCCCGAGCATCGGCGGCCACTGCTGCAGGGACGAAATGCAGCGTTACATCTTTTCCAAGCACCTCATCACTGGCGACCCAAACCGGACGCCCTCCAGGCTTGCTGATCTGGCGGCGAAGCACGTAGCAACCACCGATTTTCATCCCTTCGGCGAGGACAGGTTCAGTATTCGTATTTTCGGGCATCAGGTTATTCGGTGATATGGTTTGCACGATATGATTAAATGGATTGGCTTCATCGCCACCCCCTCCCAAATGCCGCAGGCGCACTCTTGAGAGGGGAGCGCCAGAATCGACCTCCCAATTGTGGCATCTGAAACTGTACGGGTGAAAAAGCCAACACAAGAATTCGCATCGCCACAAAAAATATTCATAAAACTACTTGCGCTTAATTGAGAAGTAGTCCATTTTCCATAACAGCAATAATTCAGCACGCCCAGTAAACTTCTTTCATTTCGAGCCTGATTTCCCTTTTCACAACCGGCAATTGTAGCTAAAAACACACCACTACTGCACATGAACAAACCCATACTTTTCACCGCAATCGCGACCGCCCTATCCTCCATGGTGTTCGCCGCGCCGCCGGAGAAATCCGCAGGAAACATCTTCCAAGGATACGCAAAAAACATCGCACGCCAGCACTACACGACCACCCTCTCGGTGTTTGACGTCGCCAAACAGAGCTACATCGCAACCGAGGCCGCAGCCGCCTGGCTCGATGATGATGTAGCCACCGGCTGGCCAGCGCTCTCCGGCAAGCAAAGCTATCTGCTCCAGTTCGCCGAGCCTCAGCTCGTCACAAATTTCGAGCTCTCCACAAAGGTTCCAAGCGGCACCATCTCCATCTACGCAGGAGACCACGACGCCGCCCCAGGCGACAAGTCCTGGACTCTCGTCGCAAAAGACGTGCTGGTCGAGAGCGTGAACAACCGCAAGCTCGCCCAGCGCATCAATAAATTTGCGAAGTACCTTCTCATCGAAACGAATATCGCTGAGCCCTCGCCCATCTACAGCCTGAACGTCTTCGGCGAGCGCGCTGCGTCTGCCACGGGCATCATCTCCCGTCCGCAGGCCGTGGACGTGAAGCACCTCCTCGGTGACTTCGTGAACAACCAGACCGCCTTCAACATGGCCGGCATTTATGCAAAAGGCGCGATCACCTTCGCCAATTCCGGCGGCAGCGAGAAAAGCTGGCAGCACGCCATCGATGACGATCCGGAGAGCCTCCTGAACGTGAACGCCTCCACCGGCGAATCCGGCCTTGTGGTCAAGTTCGACGGCGCCCAGCCCTTCACCCGCCTCTCCCTCCTCACCAACGCGAAGACCCGCGGCAAGGTGGACATCTTCCTCCTCAGCGAGGCCCCGCAAAAGGCCACACCCGTGAGCCTCGAAGGCGTCAAACCTTCCGTCACACTCACCTTTGACGGCACCTCGCAGCGCGCCTTTGCCGATTTTGCCGAGACCAAGGCCTCGGCGCTCGCCATGCGCTGGACTCCGGAAAGCGGACAGTCCCCGCTCGCTATTCGCGAACTCAACGTCTTCGCCGACATGGCTCTGACCGACCACGAAGTCGCAGGCGCACCCACCGCGCTCGCACAGGGCCCAGTTGAAAATGGCAGTGGCGATTCTGACGGCCGCGGCAGCCGCTCCGACCGAGCCAGCATGGCTGATGGCAAGAGCATGGCTGACGGCAAGAGTCTCTCCGATGGCAAAGACCCGGTCGCAATGGGTCCCGGCAAAGCGCGCGGTCTCGACTTCAAGGGAACCAGCGCACCGCCAATCGCCGCAGGTCCCGGCAACAGCGGCTTCAACCCCGGCGGCATCGGCTTCCCGCCGCTCCTCGGCATCCCGCGCCCAGGGTCGAACCCTCCGCCGACGCCGGTCCCGGTCAGCCAATAGGCGACCTCAACAATTCCTAATCCTCCAACGCAGCGCGCGGGACTCACGTCCCGCGCGTTTCTGCGTACAGGGACATCATTGCTGGAATCGCACAGTCACAGAGAACTCACGAAGGCAGAGCGCTCCTCTCCTTCCCTTAAAGTTCAATATCCACCCGAGTGCCACCCTTCTTCAGCTTCACAGGCACCGACTTGGACTTCGCGCCCACACGCACTTCGACGGTGTAATCCCCCAGAAAGCCCCGCACTTTGGCCACCCCGCCCTTGGCTGTCTCCGTGTTCACGCTTGTCCACCACTTCTTAAACACGAGATCGTACCAAACTTTGCCATGATTGCGAAGCTGCCATGATCCAGTCCACTGCGCAGCATTTGGAATCCAGTGCCGTTTCTCCCAGAATCCCCAAGTGATAAAACCGGTGGTAGCACTGTGCGCAAATACCGCCGTCATCAGATCCCTAGTATATTCTGCCATCACCTCGTCGTCCCAGACATCGATATCGTGTTCCGTGATTTCGATCGGTAGCCCCAAAGCTCCGAAACGGTTCAAAATCTCCCAAATCTTTGTGATGGGCGTCAACTGCTCATTGAAATGTCCCTGCATACCGATCCCTTGCACCGGGGCCTTGGCATCGAGAAGTTCGCGGATGATTTTGTAATATGCATCCTGATGCTCGGCATCCGTTCCGCCGTGCGATAGGATGCCGTAGTCATTGATAAAGAGCTTTGCCTGGGGATCCGCCTCGCGCGCTGCCTTGAAAGCTTCAGCGAGAATTCCGTTACCTAACACCTTCTGAACGTCTGTATTCGTCACAGGCTCATTGACAACATCCCATTCGAGAATCTGCCCCTTGAACGCCCCGACCTCATCGCGCACATGCTCAAGAATGCGCGTTCGCAGCGCATCCGGCTTGCCTTCCAAGGAGGCTACGTCCTTTGGCAACCGTGTCCATCCCGGCCAGAGCAGGTTATGTCCACGCACCGCGATGCCCGCATCGCGCAGCCACTTCACCGTATCCAGCGCACGCTGCCGGTTGTCTTCAAACTCCGGCCATTTCATGTCATTCTCCACCGTCACGCGGTTGAAGGAACTTGTCACCACGCTCCGATACATGTCCGCATCCACCCCTTCATTGAGCAAAGGTGCGGCAGCCACCGCAGAGCCAAACCCATAAGCATGCGCCACCTGCCGGACACGCACCTCGACTCCCGGCCGCGACTTGCCAGAGACACTGGTCACGACGACGGTCAGTTGCGCCTTGCGTTCCTTTTCGATGCTATCCGCCGCCTCCTTCCGCCACGGTGCATCGGGTGAACGTCCCTTGTAAGTCAGCGGTGTATAGGGGAGATCCCCCAATGCCACACCATTTCCATAGCTAATGACTCTTAGTCCCCCAATTTCCATTGCTTGCTTCGCCGCACCTGCCTGGAAATGCAGCGCAATGTCGTCCTCGCCATAGTCCATGGCAGCAATGAATGGCACATAGAACCTGGTCCACGACTTCCCGCATTCAAAACGGAACGACGACGACTTCGTGTAAGGTGGCCGCGACAACTCGAAGACAAAGCTCCCCTCGGCCTCCTCGCCAGTCCCCGCAGTCCGCGCCCAGAAGCTCGCGAGCATGACCTCGCCCTTTTTCACAGCAGCCGAACACTTCGTGTGAGTTTGAAATTCCCAAACATTCTCCGGCACCTTCTTCACAGTCATCCGCAGCGCTTTTTCAAAACCCGGCCCGCCCTTTGCATCCACGAATTCCGCAATGCCGTGCTTATTGGTCTTCCCGAGCGCGAGTGCCATTCCCTCGATCGCACGCGGCGGACTGATCTCGCGACCTGCGGGCAGTTTTTTAAACCGGGCATCCTGCGCCGCCATGTCGGCGAGGACTGGGGAGACTAGGAGAAGGAAAAGGAGGATGCAGCGTATCACGCCGCGCTTCTACGGCATTGCCATGGCGAGGCAAGCAGGAGTGATCGCTTCGCGTGAGAAATGCGGAAGCGCTGGAATCTTCCCGCGCCATGCGCCATCGTCTTCACAAATGAGACGCGTCTTCGGCATCGAAACCGAGTATGGAATCACCGTGGACGGCATGGCGGATGTGGACGTCGTGCGCGAGAGCATCGCGATCGTGAGAAGCTACACCGAGCACGGGGCGCTGATGAAGTGGGACTACTCGACTGAGGACCCGCACAATGATGCCCGCGGATTTCGCGCGCCGGAACTGCGGCAGGACACGGACGAAGCCGCATACTACGAACTCGACAAGCACCGCACCCTCACCTTCGAGGAAATCAAAAGCGACCTCGTGCTCTCGAATGGCGCGCGCTTTTACAACGACCACGCGCACCCGGAATACTCGACGCCCGAATGCGCCACACTTGCAGACCTCGTCGCGCAGGACAAAGCCGGCGAGCGCGTGCTCGAGGAATGCATGCGCCGCCGCAACGCACATCTCCCAGAAGGCCAACGCTGCCGGCTTTACAAAAACAACACCGACTTCCAGGGCCACAGCTACGGGTGCCACGATAATTTCCTCATGCGCCGCGAAGTGCCATGGGAGCGCATCGTGCGCGACAGCGTATCCTTCCTTGCGACACGCCAACTCTTCGCCGGTGCGGGAAAAATGGGTGTGGAATGTGAGGATCACACCGCCGAGCCCGGTGTCTTCCAACTCGCTCAGCGCAGCGATTTTTTCGAAGTACTCACGAGCATCGACACCATGAACCGTCGCCCCATCGTGAACACGCGCGACGAGCCTCACGCGGACAGCGACCTCTACCGCCGCTTCCACGTGATCGTCGGCGATGCGAACATGTCCGAATGGGCCACCGCCATGAAGATCGGCACCACGGCGCTCGCGCTGGAGCTCATCGAGAAAAATCACGCGCCTAACATTAGGATAGCCGATCCCATCGGCACGACGAGAAGCATCAGCCGCGATCAGAAGTGGAGATGGCCCGTGCATTTTGAAGATGGCCGCACTGCTAGTGCGCTGGACATTCAGCGCGAATGGCTCGACGCCGCGCGCACGCACTGCGATCGCGACGATGATGCCTCTTGGGTCCTCAAGGAATGGGAAGCCGTCCTGAGCGATCTCGCGACTGATCCGATGTCCGTCCGCGACCGGTGCGACTGGGCGGCGAAGCGCTTCCTGCTCGATACCTTCCGCGAAGCTGAAAATATCGGCTGGGAGCACCCGTGGCTGCAGGCACTCGACCTCGAATACCACGACGTCTCGCTAGACAACGGCCTCTACTATGAGCTGGCGCGCACCGGTGAGATGCGCCGCACAGTGACGGAAGAGCAGATTCGCCACGCCATTTTCTACCCACCCGATGGCACACGCGCATTTTTCCGTGGCCGCGCTGTTGCGCGCTTCAGTCAGCAGCTCAGTTCGCTCCAGTGGGATTCGCTCACCTTCGGCTATGGCTCGTCAGCGCTTACCTTCGGGTTCCCCCACCCCGCATTCGATCCCGAAATGGACCGGCTCAACTCCCTCATCCGCGACGCCACGTCGCTCGATGCGCTGCGCTAACTTCGCGGGACATGCTCTCAGACCGCACGCTTCACTCCCACACGATTCGCTGGACAGCCCACCACGTGCTGAGACCCAGGGCCTCGCCGCCAAGTCCCAGTCCTCACGCTCCATCTTCCAGAAAAGGCCCGGTCGTTCGCGCGACCGGGCCTTTTTCTTTTTACTGAACGACGCTGTTCACTGCATCAGGCGCCACGGTTCCAATTAGAAAACGCAAAAATTACAAAAATTAGAATAGCCGGAAATGATTTTTTGGTTATATGTCGGTCACCCCTCAGACTCACTCATCCTGCAAGACAGCATGCTGCCTGCACCGATGCGGTGAGTGTTTCCCCAAACACACCTCCCCCCACTCAGATGACTTCCGCCGGACTCCACGATGCTCGCAAGAAGGACGTGCCCTACCCCCGCCGCAAGCACAATGAGACCCGCTCGCGAATCGCGGAAAATATCGCGTATGTAGTGCTCGGCATCGTGCTCTACGCGGGGTGGCATTGCTTCGGGAGCTTGGAATTCATTTCCGACACACCCGGGCTGAACCCTGGCGAGCATCGGATGCCCGGAGCGTTTAAGGCCGCATTGCTCCTCGCTGTCGCAAGCGTGCCGCTCGCGGTCCATTTCATCCTCCGCCACCGCGAGCACCGGATCCCGCGAAGCGAAACGCGCTGAAGTCCCACCCCTGCCTCTGTCTTTCAAAACCCCCATCATGAACTATTCCAGTGACGACCTCCTCTTTGCCGGTGCCATCATTCTGATCGCCCTCGTGCTCAGTATCGTGAAGCGGTTTGCAAAGCCGCCCCTGGCCCTCCAGCAATGGGCGTCCCAGCAGGGATTCAGCATCGTGCGGTCGCGCTACCGGCAGTTCGCGCGCGGGCCATTCGCCGCAGCGAGCGTCACCAAGGAACAGGATGTGTATGAGGTCATCATCCTCACGCATGAAGGAACGCAGCGCGCCGGGTGGGTGCGTTGCAATTACGCCACGGCCGCAGAACGCGTAGAGATCGCTTGGAACGATGAATCACCCAAGCCAGCGCTCCCGATAACCGCGCAGGCCGCGCGTTGATAGGCACGCCCGCCACAAACCTTAGCCGCTACAGTGCCGACGCGCAGCCGTCCGCAACCGACAGCGCTCATTACGCGCGGCAAATGAGCGGCAGCACCACTGCGAGAATCGCAGCCAGCGCAGCGGCGCACGGGAGTGTGATGAGCCACGAGAGAACAATTCCGCCCACCGCTTTCCAGTGCACCTTCCGCGTGACGATGCCGATGCCCATGAGCGAGCCGACGCTCACGTGCGTGGTGCTCACGGGCAGCGAATGGAAGCTCGCGGTGTTCACGAGGATGGCCGTCGCGAGGTTCGCGGCGAAGCCTTCGCCGGGGTTTATGCCGGTGATTTTTTTGCCGAGCGTCTCGGCGACGTTGCGCGCATCGAGCAGACCGCCGATAGCCATCGTTACCGCCACTAGCGCGAAGTCCCAGCGCACGTCGAGCGCCTTCGCGACGATGAGCAATGCGGCCATCTTCGGTGTGTCATTCAGCCCGCGCGCAAAACTCGCCGCGCCGCCGCTCAGGAAGTGCAGCGTGTCGAGCGTGCGCGTGCGGTGGTCGGGCAGCAGGCGCACGCCTCTGAGCAGAAAATAGATCAGCGCGCCGACGGCGATCGCGATGAGGGGACTGAGGAACAGCGGTTGCAGGAAAGTCTTCCCGAGCTTGTCCACATGCACGGTATGATCGCCGCTCGCGAGCCCCGCACCCACGAGTGCGCCGATGAGCGCGTGCGTGGTCGAGACGGGAAAGCTGAGCCGCGTCGCGAGGAAGCTCGTAGCGGCAGCGCCGAGCGCGACCGCGAGCAGGAAATTCGGCGACTGCGTGAGCGCATCCGGCACGAGGCCTTTTCCACTGAAGGCAGCGAGTAGCCCGCGTGCGGCAAAGAGCGCGGTGATTGCGCCCGCGAAAGTCGTCGCCGTTCCCCACCAGATCGTCGTGCGCAGGCTCGCAGTGCCGCTGCCGTAGAGCGAGGCGACTCCCTTGAAGTTTGCGTTCGCGCCATTCGTGAATGCGACGCAAGAGACCGCGATAAAAAGGAGCGTGATGAGCATGGGTAGCGGCTGGGACAGGGCTTTGTGCGAAGGTGCTAAAGCACAACTGCGCCGTCACCCGGAGGCAACGGCGCAGTCGCAATGAGTCAACCGCGGATTATTTTCCCGCAGGCTCGCCGCCCTTTTCAGCGGGCAGGGACTTGTCCTTGAGCCATGCGTATTCCTTCCACGCGCCTTCGTAGAGGCGCACGTTCGGGTAGTGGGCGACGTGTTTGAGATAGAAGCGCAGGAGGCTGCCCTCGCGCGACGTGCCGCAGTAGCAGATGATGTTTTTGTCGGGCGTGATGCCGGCCTTTTCGAGCGCGGCCTTCGTCTCGGAGAATGGCTTGAACTTGTGCGTGTTGTCTTGCTCCATGAGGCGTGCCCAGTGGAAGCTGATCGCGCCGGGGATGTGACCCTTGCGCACCCAGACTTCGTCGTCGCCTTGGAACTCGTTGATCGGGCGCGCATCCACCAGCAAATTGCCCGGCTTGCCGACGTGCTTCTGCACATCGACGACGTTCGCCGCGATCTCGGGGCTCTTCTTTTTCGGGAGGCTGCCCTTCGGATTTCCGAAGTAGTCCTGCGTCGGCGCAAAGCCCGCCTTCTTCCACTCGGGCAGGCCGCCGTCCACGATCATTACGTTCTTGAAGCCGAACTTTTCCAGCACATGCACGACCATCGTGCTGCTGAGGATTTCGTCATTCGGAAGTTCTGCGCCAGTGGCGTACACGAGCTGGACGCGATCCTTGTCCGCGCCCGCGCGGATGAGCAGGGCGGCCGTCAGATCATCGGGCAGATACTGCACGGGCACGCCGTTGTCGGTGCCGCGCAGGGTGTCGAATTCGAGGTGATGCGCCGTCGGCAGATGGCCGCGGAAGTAGTCCTTGTAGCCGCCGCGCGTGTCGAGGACGACGGGGCGCTTCTTCGCGTCCGGATCTTCGATGAGCTTTTTCGCGTCAGCGGCGGAGATGACGCCGATATCGGCAAATGCGGTGGCACCTTTGATCAGAAAGGCGAGCGATGCCGCGAGGGCGAGTCTGTTGATGAGTTTCATGGGATGTTGCGGGTTAGTTACTGGTTGAGTCGGAAATATGCGGCTTAGAACGAGAAGACGAAGTTCCCCTTGAGCGTCGCGGATGCTTCGCTGCCGTCGGTTGGAAAGTTGCCCCATGCCTCGAATACGAAGTGCTTGTGTACCGGAATGAGCGCGCCGAAGGAGGCGAGCCAGACGTGGTTCGGCTGCTGGATGGCGTCGGCGCGCAGCGTGATGATGTCGCGATATTCAGTCTCGGTTTTCACCACCTGCTTGCCGCCCTTCTTCACAGATTTTCCGTCGCTGTGGGCCACGCTCTTTGCGATGCGGAAGGTCTTATCAATGCCGAAGAACGGCAGCGGCTGGCTGTCCTGCACCGCGAGGCCCGCATGCAGACGGAAGCATTTGAAATCCTGCGACACGACGAAGTAGGCAAATCCATCGCCTGTGCGCCGCCGGTCCTGATCGCGAAAGGAAAGATTCGCGATGCCCGCCGCGATCACGGGCAGGCCCTCGCCGAGCGGCACGGCGATTTTCGCATGCGGTGTCACCGGCCCACCGTTGCCAGAGTAAAGATGGCTGGAGAGACCGAGTTCGAGTTTCACCTTCTTGAGATCAATCCCGGTCTTGAAACCGATGTTGAAATCCGCATCGCGACCGTCGCCGACGGTGGTGAAGCCTTGCAGCACAAAGGTGCCCTGCGGCGTGGTGTCTGCGGTGGGGATGTTGTTGAGCCCGGTCGGCGTCGCGTTTGCGGTGGCGATTCCGGCGAGGAGGATGAGGGCGGGGATGGTTTGTTTCATGAATTGGAGTGGGAGCGTGCGCGTATGCGCATTCAGGCATATACGGTCAAGGAAAAGATTGCTGGCGGAGGTAAAATGGCGCATCCAGCCGAGATGCCATCCGCTGACTGCACGAGTATCCTCAAAGCCCTCTCGGACCGCACGCGGATGCGGCTGGTGAAGGCGCTGCTCGCCGATGAGGACGAAAGCGTGAACGATCTCTCCGAGCGCCTCGACCTTTCCCAATACAACGTGTCGAAACACCTGCGCATCCTGAAACACGCGGGCATCGTGGATGTGCGCGCCGTCGCGCAGCGCCGTGAGTATTTCATCGCGAAGCCATTCCGCAAACGTCTGCAAAAGGAAGGCATGACGCTCGATTTCGGCTGCTGCTCTTTCGACTTCTCGAAGCTGCCGGACTGACGCCTGAAAGCTGTCCGTAAGTGACAGCAATTTCACGGTTCCCGCAGGGGCCGATGCAGCCAACTGTTGTGGAGTGATGGCGAATGCGAATCCGCAAGTTCCAGCGCGTGGTTCTTTTCTGAGTAGCTCGCGTGAGGAAAAGCATCAGCCGCATCCACCAATGAATAGGGAAGGTGATAGTGTTATTCACCGTCCCCGGATTCTCGACGACCCGATCGCAAATCGGCTGGCGTCAACCATTCCACACAACGAGGAACGGTTCGATGACCTACGCGCCCGCAGGAGCAAATCGGCGGCGGCGGGTTTGCACCATTCCGAAGCAAAAGGGAGCGGCGCTAAGGAGCAGCACCGTCGTACTGAGTTCGGGAACGGCGATGATGTCCGCGGAGGTGGCGTTGCTCTGCGCGCCGAGGGTTCCCCACGTCGCGTTCGAGTCATAATTTTTCGCGACGCCGTTGAGATCCTGAATTAGGCTGTTCCCTTGGGTCGAGGTGGCGATGACGTAGTTCAGGGCGGTGGTCTGATCGAAGCCGGTGATGCCGCGCGCGGCGAGCTGGGCGACAATATCGGCAAACGGCACGCTGAAGGTGAGGAAGTAGTCGTTCTTGCCATCGGCATTCAGATCAGTCGCGGTGCCGACGGTGGGATCGATGCTCAGAGAAACAGGCGAAAAATTGATGTTCGACGCAGTCTGGATGTAGAGCACGAGGGCGGTGTTCCCGATGGTGGTCGTGCTGGGGCTGGTGTTTGAGCCAGCGCCGGGATTCCACATTCCGAGGAGTGCGCTGCTGCCGGAGTTGTTGACGCCGATGAAGATGTCCAGCGCGCCGTCGCGATTAGCATCAATGCCCACGAAGATTGCGCCATCGAAGCCTGGAGGATTGCTGTCGGCCCCGAGGCGTATCCGGAATCCGAGGGTGCCATCGGTCTTGGAAGGCGTGCCGGCGTCGCCAAAGGCGGCATAGCTGGAAGGGTGACTGAGATTCCCCACGATATCACCCTCGCCGCTTCCCGTCTGCTGGTCGTTTGATGGGTCCGGAAGGTTGCTCCCGTAGGTGATCGCGGTCCAGTTTGTGGTCGAGCTGGCGACATCGACCACAATGGCTGCCGAAGCGGCACCCCCGGACAAAAGACAGAAGCCCGCAAGGATCGCGAAATAGCCAGCGCGAGCGGTCCGTAGGAGTGTGTGTGTAATTTCCACCCGAGTGCGGAGCGCCACATCCGTGCCGCGGGCAGGAGAAACCTGCAGGTGGCTCCGCAGCGTCGCGATCCATTTTTCGGTGACGCGCTCGCAGCTCTTCTCCAGAAAGAAAAAGACCCGGAGGATTCACCCTCCGGGTCTTTCGTTCGATTGATTGGATCAATCGGGAAGCGGGAAGCCTTACGACTTCTTGTTCTCGGTGACCGATTCGCCCTTCTTGTTATGCTTGTCGGTGGAGACCGTGACCGTCTTGCCGACGAGGTCTGTCGCCTTCACTTCTTTGCCATCGGCGTTGGTGATCTTCACCGTCGCGGCGAGCGTGATCGCCTCAGTGCCGACAGTGATCTGCTTCTTCTCGGCGTCGTAGGATTTGACTTCGCCTGTGACGGGAACCTTGATGCCGCATCCGGCATACGAGGCACCGGCCATCATCAACGTGACTGCAAGGGTAAGGAGTTTCTTCATGGGTTTCTATTCTGGTTTGGTTGGAGTTGGGAAAAGGGGAATTCCTGTTCCCAGCCAATACAATCCCAATATTCCGCCGTCACTAGCAACTTTATTTCCCAGCACTGGCGCATCAAAACCGCGCTGGTAAGCGACGAGGTGTCCCGGATGGAGCACGCGAGTCGCGTGCTCCACCCGGAAGTTTTCGCTCGCTGCTGCCGCGTTTTTCGATCGGCCAGCACTGACTCAGATTCCCGACCGGATCCACACGGCGGTCGGACATCGAAGACAAGACGGGACTCGCCTTGGGATCGCGCCTTCACTAAGGAGCGCCGGAGTAAACGGTAGCTATCCCCAAGCTGCCCACTCCCCACGCATGAAATACCCTCGCACTCCCATCCAGTCGCGGCTCCTGGCCATCTTCCTCGCCCTCTTTTGCGCCGCCAACGCCTGGGCGCATCCGGTGCCGGATCTCCCCGTTCGCTCGCACTTCGCATCCGACGGGAACGCGGAGATCCGCATCGAGGTGGACCCGCGCGGCTTCTCGGAAAACCCGGAAGCCATCAACTATTTTCAGAAGGGGGCCATCGAGAGCCTTCCGCCCGAAAAGGTGCGGCAGATGAAGGACACCGCCGATCTCTTTGTCGGCCAGCGGCTCCGTTTCTTCTTCGACCCGATCGGCGAGGTGAAGCCGAAAATCACTTGGGAATTCAAGAAGCTCGGCGACGGCGGCATCCCGTTTGAGACGGACGACGCGACCCTGCTCAAAGGCGACGAAACCGTCCTCGTCGGCTCCTGGAAAACTCAGGTGATCGGCGGCATGACGGGATACCGGATCGAAGCGCTCCCGCTGACTCCCGGGAAAATGGGCGCGCCGCTCAACGTGATGTTCGTCAATTTCATCGGCGGCAGACAGGTCGAGCGCTACGGCGTGCTCTACCCCGGCGAAACGAGCTTCACGCTCGATCTCACGGAACAGGGAATCTCCTCGAAACCAGGCGTGCGCACCGAAGGTTCCGTCGGCGTGAAAGCGACCTCGGGCGACTGGCTCTCCCTTTTCTGGTCCGAGGTCAAACGCGGGTTCGGCCACGTCATCCCCGAGGGGCTGGACCACATCCTCTTTGTCCTCGGCGTCTTCCTCATGACGCGGAAATGGAAGCCGCTCGTCCTCCAGATTTCGACCTTCACCATCGCCCATACCCTCACCCTCTGGCTCGCCTCCGCAGGCTACATGAAGCTCTCCCTAGGCATCGTCGAGCCGGTCATCGCCGCGAGCATCGTGGTCGTCGCCCTCGAAAACGTCTTCTTCAAAAACTACACCCACTGGCGGCTGCTCATCGTCTTCGCCTTCGGCCTCATCCACGGGCTCGGCTTCGCCGGCGCCATGGCCACCCGGCTCGATTCCACCTCCTCGCTGGTCGTCGGCCTGCTGGGCATCAATCTCGGGGTCGAATTCGGCCAACTGGCCGTGATTTTCATCGCATTCATCGCCACATCTTGGATTCACGATGCGAAAAAATACCGGAGGTTTGTTGTCGTCCCAGGTTCGCTTCTGATCGCAGCGATGGGTGTGTGGTGGGTGATCGAACGCGTCAGTGCCCGATAAGCGTCCCCACCAAGATTGTCTCGCAGCGGAGTGAGCCGGGACAGGTGCTCGCGGCTGCCGCAATCGCGGCAAATCAGCCATGGGTGAAGACGAGATTGACCTGTCGTGGTGCGAGCAAAGCAGGACAGCGGGCAAGCAAAGCAGGACAGAGTGTGCGGCAAAACAGGACAGCGCACTCCCGGCGTCTCCGAAGCGTAGCGAAGGATGCGCCGGGAGTGCGCTCGCGGTCTTTTCTCCCTACGGTCGGCGCTTGAAAAAACTACCAGCAGCTGAGCCGCCGCCACGCGGCTCCTTTCATTCGTAATGTCCTGGCGCGCTTCCGGGCGCAGTCCCTTCCAGCCGCGGACGCCGCCGCCGAACTCGGCCTCAGTCGCAGCCGCTTCTATGTGCTCTATGCCGATTACCTCGCCGCTTGCGCCCAGCGCCTCCAGCGCCAGTGGCAGCCGGGTCTCTCCGGTGGCGACCAGCGCAAGGAGTGGCCGCCTGCAGTCTGCGCTGTGCTGCGCAAGCTCCTCGGCTCCGACCCTGCTGCGTCCTACAGCTTTGCCGCTTCCGAAGTTCATCGCCGCCACGGCCTCAAACTCGATCGCGCCACCATCCGCCGCTGGGCGCTCGCCCATGCGCTCGCGCCCCACACCCGCCACAAGAAGCCACGCCAGCCGATCCGCCGCTGGCAGGTCCAGCAGATCGGCCAGCTTTGGCAATACGACGCCTCTCCCCATCGCTGGTTCCCCGGCCTCGACCAGCAGCCACCCATGCTCGAACTCATCGACGACCACAGCCGCCTCCTGCCTTTGGTCCGGCTCTATCCGCGCGAACCGAGCGGAGCGAGATAGCCAAAGGGCGGAGCCTTTGCCCGAAGGGCAGCACCGGAGGGTGCTGGCAAACCCTCCTCGCCCATCTCGATTTTCTCTCCAGCGCTTTCCTCGCTCAAGGCCTGCCGCTCGCCCTCTACGTCGACTACCACTCCTTCTTCTTCACCCACACCCCGGATGCCTTCACAAGAGCTCGGTGCCGCCCTGCGCTTCTACGAAGTCTCCCTGCGCTACGCGCCCACACCGCAGGCCAAAGGCAAAATCGAACGCGCCCACGACTTCTGGCAAAAGCGTCTCCCGGCCCTCTTTGCCGCAGAACACGTCTCCACTCTCCCCGAGGCCAACCGCTGGATCGAGCAACTCCGCATGCACCACAACACCCACGAAAAGCATCGCGAGATCGCCTCCACCCCGCAGGCCGCCTGGAATCTCGCCCTCAAGGAAAAACGCTCCTTTCTGCGCCCCGCCCCGCGCTGCCCGTGGTGGCCCTACATCTGGAGCGCACGCTCCCAGACCCGCGTCGGCCCGGATGGCCGCATCGCCATCGGCTCACAACGCCTCCGCATCGAAAAACCTCCCGGCACTCTCGTCATCAGATGCCTCCACCCAAACGGCGATCACTCCGTCCTCCTCGCTCCTCCAGACAAGGCCAAACGCCCCGTCCCCCTCCTTCATTGCCCTGCCCCAGCATAGTGTCCTGCTTTGCCGCACGCTTTTGTCCTGCTTTGAATGCAACACCACAGCTGAGGATAAATTGCTTGCCATAATGATGGGCTGCAAATAGACGCCACGCCCGATGAGCACCACCACGCTCCAAGCACGCCCCGCTTTCCTGCGGGTGATCGTGTCCGTGGTGCTCGCGCATTTCCTCGCGGTGCTGGCGATGGCGGCCTCACCCGGACTGCACGATCTCGCACATCACGACTCGGAACACGGGGAGCATCATTGCGCGGTCACGGACATGCTCTCCGGCGCGACGGGCGACGGGGCTCCGGCGCAATCGTTCACGGTCGCGGCGATCGTGCCGCATCAGTTTCTCAGTGTCGCGGAATTTGATCCGCTGTGGATTGCCGCTCTTTTTCTGACGGGCTGCGTGCTGGAGCACGCGCCTCCTGCGGTGGCCTAGACTCCTAGTGCCTCAAGACTGCTGCGGCGTTTTCTCGCCGCGGCTGCGGCGTATCCCGCCGCGACCCGATCCGTGCATGTGCCGCCATTCCGGCGGCGCGTGCCAATGACCCCAACTTCAACCGCAGGAAAACCATGAAAAAACTTAATTCCAAATCCAACTCACTGTTCAAATCACTGTTCGCCATTCCACTCCTCGCGTGCGCTCCGGCGTTCGCGCAAAGTCCAAAACCCGCAGCGTCCGCCAAGCCTCGCGCTTCCGACGTGACGCTGCTGGATGAAACCGTCGTCAGCTCCGCGCCGCTCGAACACTCGCTGTTCGATCAGGCGCAGTCCGTCTCCATCCTCAAGGGCGACCGCCTCACCCTCGCGCTGCAGCCCTCGCTCGGCGAGACGCTCGCGCGCACGCCGGGCGTCAGCTCCAGCTACTTCGGCCCGGTGGCGAGCCGGCCGATCATCCGCGGCTTCGACGGCGACCGCATCCGCATCCTGCAAAATGGCAGCAACAGCATTGATGCCTCCGGCACGAGCGTGGATCACGCCGTGAGCTTCGATCCCTCAACCATTCGGAAAATCGAGATCGTGCGCGGCCCCGCCTCACTGCTCTACGGCTCGAACGCCATCGGCGGCGTGGTGAACGCGACCGACAACCGCATCCCCGAGGAGCGGATCAATGTGCCCCTCCGCGGCACGCTCGACACACGCTATGGCTCGGCGAATAGCGAGCGCAGCGGTTCGTTCACACTCGAGGGTGGCGCGGGCGGATTCGCGTGGCACCTCGATGGCAACAAGCGCGCGACTGACAATCTGCGCATCCCCGGCTACGCGCGCAGCGAACAGCGACGCCTCGCGCAGCCGCTCGCCCCGGGCGAGACCGAGGTCTTCGGCACGCTGCCAAACAGCAACCTGCGCACGGAGGCGCTCGGCGGCGGCGCGTCCTACATCTGGCAGAATGGCTTCTTCGGCATCGGCTACTCCGGGCTGCACACAAACTACGGCACCGTCGCGGAACCGAATGTGACCATTGATCTCGAACAGCGGCGCTGGGATTTCCGCGGGGAATTCCGCACGCCCGTCACCGGCATCAAAAAAATCCGCTACACGCTCGGCATCTCCGATTACAAGCACACCGAGTTCGAGGGCACCACGCCGGGCACCACCTTCAAGAACCGCGGCTACGACGGGCGGCTCGAAATCACGCACGAAAAACTCGGACCATTCGAGGGCGTCTTCGGCTACCAGACGGAAAGAAGCGACTTCTCCGCGCTCGGCGAGGAGGCCTTCGTGCCGCGCACCGAGACGCTGACGAACTCGGCGTTCCTCTTCGAGGAAACCACGCTCGACCGGTTCCGTTTGCAGTTCGGAGTGCGCTACGATCACATCACCGCCAACGCGCAGGAAGCCGAGAATATCGGTCCTGCGCGCAACCGCGAATTCAACAACGTGAGCGCGTCCGCCGGGGTGATCTTCACGCCCGCAGATGGCTACGCGATCGCGCTGAACGCCGCCTTCACGCAGCGCGCGCCGACGTATCAAGAGCTGTATGCGAACGGCCCGCACCTCGCGACCGGCACCTTCGAAATCGGCGACGACACGCTGAAATCGGAGAAGTCGTTCAGCCTCGATCTTTCGCTGCGAAAGAAAACGGGCCGCGTCACCGGCGCGCTGAGTTTCTTCTACAATCACTTCGATGACTACGTCGGGCAGTTCCCCACGGATGAAACCCGGCTGGTCGGCGCGGAGGATGTGCCCGTGTATTCCTACCGCGCCACGGATGCGGAATTCTACGGCGGCGAGGCGGAGGTCACGTTCCACCTGCTCGAGCCGGCGATGGAACCCGTGCTCGCCGGCAAGGATGGAAAATCCATCGCGCCTCCCCAATCCTCAAAGCTGCGCCCGGAACTCGATCTCGAATTCAAGGCCGACTACGTCCACGCCACCGACTTGAAAACCGGCCGGCCACTCCCGCGCATCGCGCCCTTCCACGCGAGCATCGGGCTGAACTACCGACAGGACCGCTTCACCGCCGGCATCGAGGGACGCTTCACCGCGCGGCAGAATCGCACCGCGGAATTCGAGACGCAGACTGATGGCTACTTCCTGCTGAATGCAGACGTGAGCTACCGCCTCCCATTCGGCAGTCGCGACGCGCTGCTCTACGTGAAAGGCGTGAACCTCACCGACGCCACCGCGCGTGAGCACACGTCCTTCCTCAAGGACATCGCGCCGCTGAGCGGCCGCGGCGTCGTGGTCGGGATGAAGCTCACCTTCTGAACCTGCACCGATGATCTGACCCAAACTTTCCACAAAGGGCGGCGCAAGCTGCGAAGAATCCCCGGCCGAAATTGGCGCGGTGATGTTCATAGACCTCCGCATCTTCGCCGCCCTTTGCTGGATTGGCACCCATCTTCACACCACCTACACTTTCCAACTCATGCTCGAATTCTTCCACAAAGGCGGCCCCATCATGTGGCCGCTGCTCGTCCTCTCTATCGTGGCGCTCACGGTGGTGATGGAGCGGCTCATTTTTATCGCACGCGAAAAGGCGCGGCGCTCGGCGGCGGATGTGGATGAGATGCTCACGCAGGTCGAGCGCGGCGATCTCGACGCAGCATCGAATATGGGAATTAGTTCGCGCGATTTCGTGGCACGCGCGCTGGCTTATGCGCTCACGCACCGCGAGCGGTCGTTCAGCGAGGCGATGCTGCGCGCGGCGAATTGGGAACTGAAGCGCTTCAACCGCGGGCTGACGATCCTCGACACGACGATCACGCTCGCGCCGCTGCTCGGCCTGCTCGGCACGGTGACGGGGATGATCCGCAGCTTCGGCATGCTCGGCGGCGCGGAACTCGGCGCGCCCTCGGCCATCACCGGCGGCATCGCGGAGGCACTCATCGCGACGGCCTTCGGCCTCGGCATCGCCATCACGGCGCTGCTGCCTTTCAACTACCTGAATGCACGACTGGAGGAGGCACGGTTGGAAATCCAGGACGCGGCGAGTCACGTGGAGATTCACCTGAAAAAGTAGCGCATGAACATTCCCAGCATCCGCCCACGCAAGCACGCGCGCATCGAGATCGTGCCGCTGATTGATATCATGTTCTTCCTGCTGGCGACCTTCGTGATGGTGTCGCTCTCGATGGTGAAAAATCGCGGCATCCCCGTGATCCTCCCCGCCGCGAGCACCGGCGCCGCACAGGAGCACAAGGACCATGTGACGGTGAGCATCGCGGAGACGGGCCAGCTTTACCTCGACAAGCGCGAACTCCCGCTCGACCAGCTCACCGCTGAATTGCGCGCGCTGCACGTGGCGAACGATGAGTTGCGCGTGTTCATCCAAGGCGATGAAAATGCGCGCCTCGGCCTCGCCATTTCGGTGCTCGATGAGACGCGAAAGCTGGGCATCAGCAAGGTGGCCTTCGAGACGCGACCGAAGCCGTGAGACGTGAGGAGTGAACCGCAGATGAACGCAGATTTCCGCAGATGAATCCCAAAAATATCTGCGTTCATCCGCGTTCATCTGCGGTTCAAAAATCGCACCCGCCCTCCACCAGTGCTTCCGCGCTCTGGCTTTGTGCACTGCTCGCCATCGCCATGCACGGCGCGTTGCTTTTCGCGTGGAGATATTCGCCGAAGGAAAGCGCTGCGGCGACCATCGAAGGCGACAGCGTGGAAGTGTCACTCGTCGAATCCGCAGCAGCAGCGACTGCGGCGCTCGCCGAACCACGGCCTCCCGCCACGACCCCGGAACCGGTGCAAGAGCCGCTGCCGGTGCCCGCACAGGTGCCTCTGCCCGAGCCACCGAAAAAGGAGCCGGCAATGACTTTGCCAGAACCTCCAAAGCCCAAGCCGACGCCACATCCCGCCAGTGCCGCGACCCCTTCGCCGAAGGCCACGCAAAAGTCGGCGACCACGGCGAAAATTTCGGCAGCGAAGAATCCCTCGACTGCAACTGGGACCACCGGCAGTGCAAGTTCACCGACCGGGACAACCGCGGCAGGCGCAGGCAGCGGGAGAAGTGCGAAGGCGAGTTGGGTCGTGCGCCCTGCCGCTGCGTATCCGCCAGAGTCGCGGGCGGCGGGCGAACGAGGGGTCGTCATCCTTCGGCTCGTCGTGGATGGAAATGGAAGACCCAGCGGAGTGAGCGTCGTGAAAAGCAGCGGCTACCCGCGCCTCGATCGCGCCGCAGTCGAAGCCGGCTGGCGCTGCCGCGTGCGCGACGCTGCGCCAGGCTCTCATCTGGATGCTCCCGTGCGTTTCAATCTCGGCGACCGATGAGCAAACGCACCGCGAATTTTCTCACCTTGGTCTGCGCGCTCGTCGCATCCCTCTTTGGCCTCACTGCGCACGTCATCGCCGAAGACGCAGCGAAGCCGCAGCCACTCAAACTCGACGGCATCGAGAATGCGTTCCGCGTCACGGACCGGATTCTCGCCGGCTCGCAACCGAAGTTTGAAGTGTCCTTTGCGGCGCTCGCGAAGGCAGGTGTGAAGACGATCATCAGCGTGGACGGCAGCAGGCCCGACATCGAGGCAGCGAGGAAACATGGCCTGCGCTACGTGCATCTGCCCTTCGGCTACGACGGCATCCCGGCGAACCGCATCGCTCAACTCGTGAAGGCCGCCGCTCCCGATGCGGGGAAAATTTTCATCCACTGCCATCACGGCCTGCATCGCGGCCCCGCGGCCACCGGCGTGATTTGCGAAGCCGTCGCCGGATGGACTCCTGCTCAGGCCGAGGCGTGGCTGAAGCAGGCGGGCACTTCACCGGACTATCCCGGCCTCTATCGCGCGGTGCGTGAATTCCGCGCGCCGACTCCCGATGAAGCTGCACGTGCCGGCGCATTGCCCGAAGTCGTGAAGCCGCCCGCACTCGTGGATACGATGGTGGCGATCGACGAACACTTTGATCATCTGAAGGCACAGCAGCGCGCGGGCTGGAAAGCCGTATCTGAAAATTCCGAGCGGCAGCCTTCACTCGTAGCGACGCAGCTTCAGGAACAACTCCGCGAACTCGCGCGCGCCGATGAGACTGCGAAACGCCCGGATGATTTTCGCAAACTGCTGGCTGAATCGGAACGCGCGATCACTGCCCTGCGCGAGGCACTCCGCACATCGCCGAACGACAGCACTCGCCTCGACGGCGCGATGAAACAGACGACGCAAAGCTGCACCGCGTGCCACAAGGCGTTTCGCAATGAGCGGAACGAAAAGCCGTAGCGCCGCAATCGGTGAAACGCACGAGCGAAGCCGTCAGCGGACGATCTTGTCCGACACGACTTGGAGACTGTCCTTCACGGGGTTCCAAAAAAGACGGGCGTCGTGATCGATCAGGTTGTCGCCCTTGCTCACGGTGAAGAGGACTTGGAAGCGTAGGTTCTCGCCCGACCACTGTGCCTCGGACGTGAAGAAGCCGGATGCTCCATTGATGGCCTTTTCCGGGTAGCCGAGGCTCTTCAGAATTTCCGCTTCTGAAATTTTGCGCAGTCCCTTCCCGTGGGACCACACCCACACGGTCGAGAGTTTGCGACCCTCGAGGATTTCCAGCGCGACCCTGTCCGCTTTCGGATGCCAGATGGCGGCAGGTGCGACTTCTGTGTTGCCCCATGCGGCGGCGAGATCGCCTCCGACGCCGAAACCGAGGAGTTCCTCAGTGCCATTCGCGGCATCAATGAGGCAGGGCAATCCGTGGCGCTCGTAGATGACCCAGCGCTTGCTTTTGCTGCGGCTGAGCATTTTCCCGGCGTAGCTCCGATCGAGCAGGGAGATGCCGCGGCGGGCCATGTTCACGAGGCCGTCGTGCTCGCTCTTGAGGTGTACTTTCAGCGCGGCGATGAAGACGGGGACGCGATCCTTCGGGATCTGATGCCAGCGACTGCCGATAGCGCGTGCAGCGAGTCGGCGCACGGAGTCGCCGTCCTTTTCCAATGCAGCCAGACAGGCATCGGGAATGCGCGGATCGAGCGAAGTCTGGAGATCGTGCATGGCCGTGAGGCGCACCTCAGCGTCGGGGCTTTGGAGTCGCTTTAGCAATGCAGTGACTTCCCCCGCAGTCTGCGCTGCAAGGAAGGAGGGGAAAAGGAGACAGGCGGCGAGGAGGAGAGTGCGGATGTTCATTGGTAATGTGTTTGAGTGCGATCGGGTGAGGACGAGTCGTTACTTCGCTGTGATTTCCTTGTCGGCGATTTCCACGGTCTTGCCGAGAAGGCGCGCGTCGAGGAAGTCCTGCATGCGATCCACGAGTTCCTGCGTGAAGAACACATGGCCGCCGCCTTTGCCGATGATGAGCGCGACGGGCACGCCCGCCTTGACGAGCGTCTCGCGGAATTCACGGGCCTGATCGAGCGGCACGAGGTTGTCCCTGTCTCCATGCACGATGAGGAATGGCGCGGCATCCTTCGTGACATAGGTCACCGGCGATACGGCGCGCGCGAGGTCCTGCTTGTCCTTCACACCGCCGCCGAGAAGTTTTCCCGGCGCACTTTTCGGGTCGTTCTCGTTGATGATGCTCCCCTTGCCACCAAAGGTGAGGAAGTCCGACGGCCCGCAAAAATCAATGACGCACTGAACGCGGCTGCTCACTCCAGCATGTGCGCCGAGCGTGCCCTCGAGTTCCTTCACCCCGCCAGTCACGCCGAGCAGACTCACAAGGTGCCCGCCCGCGCTGATGCCCATGACGGCGATGCGATCCGGATCAAAATGATATTCTGCTGCATGCGCGCGCAGCCAGCGGATGCCCGCCTTCACATCATGGATTTGCGCGGGCCAGATCGCCTGGTCAGTGAGCCGGTAATTCAAACTCGCACCGGCATAGGCTCCGCCTTTCATGAAGGCGAAAATCACACCGCAGCTCGCCTTGCTCCCATTTTCCCAGCCACCGCCGTGGATGAATACGACGAGAGGACGCGGCTTCCCGGACTTTGCCTCAGGCACATAGAGGTCGAGCATCTGCCGCGCATTTCCGCCTCCGACATAATCCACATCGCGGATCGCCTTCACTCCCGGCGGGGGCTCCTGTGCCCGAAGGAACGGTGCAGAAAAAAGGATCGCGACGAACGCGATGATGGGACGGAGCAGAGCCGGGAGAGTTTTCATGACGCGAAAATTTCGCGGCGAAACTGCACAGACAGCTTCACGAATGCGAGCCACGAATCTGCACCACTCATCACTTTTCCCACCAAGAATCCACGCCAGCGAGGGTGACATCACGACACCCTCCACATTCCCATGAAAATCCTGCGCTCCCTCCTCATTCTCGCCACCTCAATCTCCCTCGCTCCGCTCGCGCTCGCCGCAGAGGACGGCTTCGTCGCGCTCTTCGACGGCAAGACGCTCGATGGCTGGGAGCAGCACAGCGGCAAGGCGGAGTATCGCGTGGAGGATGGTGCGATCGTCGGCAAGACCGTCGCAGGCACCGGCAACTCCTTCCTCTGCTCGAAGCTCAAGTATGCAGACTTCGTCTTTGAGTGTGAGTTCAAAGTCGCGCCCACGATGAACTCCGGCGTGCAGTTTCGCAGCGAGATCAACGGCGCCGCATCTGAGACGGAAATCAATGGGAAGAAAGTGAAGCGCGATGCCGACCGGGTGTTCGGCTACCAGTTTGAAATCGATCCCAGTGCCCGCTCGTACACCGGTGGCGTGTATGACGAAGCGCGCCGCGGCTGGCTTGCGGACCTGAAGGACAACGAAGCAGCACGCAAGGCGTTCAAGCAGGGCGAGTGGAATGCCATCCGCATCGAGTGCAAGGGCGAGAGCATCAAGACATTCGTCAACGGCGTAGCTGCCGCGGACATCAAGGACGGCATGACGAAGGAAGGCATCCTCGGCTTGCAAGTTCACGGCATCGGAAAGAAGACCGAAAACGCCGGGCAGGAAATCCGCTGGCGGAATATCCGAATCAAGGAAATCAAGTAGCCGCGCGGCTACACGCCGTCACCGCTGAGCGCACGCATCGCCCGACGTTTAGTGGCGATGCGCTTCACGAGTTCATCCGCGATGACTCCTGCAAGGATGACGGTGCCGATGATGGCGAACTCAAGATGTGTCGGAATGCCGAGGATGTTGATCGCATTATAGAGCACGCGCATCACAGCGGTGCCGATGATGACACCGACGACCGTCCCTTCGCCTCCGCGCAGGCTGCACCCGCCGAGCACGGCGGCAGCGATGGCATAGAGTTCGTAAAATTCGCCGAGACCCGAAGGCTGGATGGAGTTCAGGTTCAGCGAAAACAGAATCCCGCCGATGCCCCCGAGCAGCGAGCAGAGGACGTAGGCGGTGATTTTCATCCGGTCGGTATTGATGCCGCTGTAACGCGCCGCCGTCTCACTGCGCCCGAGCGCGAGCAGGTAACGGCCCCAGATGGTGCGGTTCAGAAAAATCGAGGCGACGACCGCGATGGCCGCGAGGAAGAAAACGGAGAGCGGAATCGAAAAGCCGCCAGCCACGTGCAGCTTTCCAATGGCGAAATTGCGCAGCCCGTCATGCGCACTGCCGAAGCCGCCTGTCTCGTCGTGCAAAATGTGGCGCGCGAGGCCGCGGTAAATCAGCAGTCCGCACAGCGTGACGATGAAGGGCTGCAGGCGCAGCTTTGTGATGAGCAATCCATGCACAAGGCCGATGCACAGCGAGACGGTGAGCACGGCGAGCAGTGCCACCGGTTCGCTCCAGCCCTTCTGCATGAGCATCCACGAGAGCAGCGAGCCGACGAGCCCGATGGTCGAGCCGATGGAAAGATCGATCCCACCGGTGACGATCACGAACATCGCGCCGATGCTGATAATGCCGAACAGCGAGATCCACCCGACGAGATTTTGCAGGTTGTATGCGCCGAGAAAATTCGGACTGAGCAGCGCCGTCGCGACAAAGATGAAGACGAACAGGCCGAAGATCCCGAAGAGTTTTTTCATGATGAAAATGTGGTGCCGACGACTCGTCGGCAAAAATGTGCGAGAACAAAAGACATGTCCAAAGTCGCGCTGAGCATAGGCGAGAAGGCCGACTCAAATCGCGGTAAAATTCCGCGCCCGGCTTCTGTCTGGGCGCGCGGTGCCGACGAGTCGTCGGCGCCACATTTCAGGCAAGCCGACTGTGAGCAGACGCCATATCGTTTACCCGCCTCACTCATGTCGTGTATGCAGTCGCGAGGCGCATGATGGCCTCCTCGGAGAGCTGCTCGCGGGAGAGTTCGCCGGTGATGCGGCCCTCGTGCATCACGAGCGCGCGGTCGCTCATGCGGAGCACCTCCTCCATTTCGCTGCTCACAAAAAGGATCGCGACGCCGCGCCCCGCGAGTTCCTCCATGAGCCGGTAAATCTCCTGCTTCGCGCCGATGTCTATGCCGCGCGTCGGCTCGTCGAGCAGCAGCACGCGCGGCTCCAGCGCGAGCCACTTCGCGAGCGCGACTTTCTGCTGATTGCCACCGGAAAGAAATTGCACGAACTGCGAGAGGCTCGGCGTCTTCACGCGAAGCTGCTTCGACATGCGCTCGGCGGTCGCGGCTTCGAGGCGGGGATTGCGGAACCCGATGCGCGCATCACCGTGACGGCGCAGACTGGCAAGCGTGATGTTCTGGCTCACGGCCATTTCCAAAATCACGCCCTGCTGCTTGCGGTCCTCCGGCACGAGCGCGAGTCCCGCGTGAATCGCATCCTGCGGCGACCCGATGCGCACCGCTTTTCCGCCAACAAAAATCTCCCCGCCCATCGCGGGGTCGATCCCGAACAACACTTGCAGCATCTCCGTGCGCCCAGAACCGACGAGCCCGGCGACGCCGACAATCTCGCCGGGCCGCACAGAAAAACTGAGCGGCGAGCGCGGATGCGCTGGCGTGCAAAGCCCACGCACTTCGAGCAGCGCGTCGTAGGCGCACTCGGAAGAGTGCGGACGCGGGCTTCCGCCCGCGCCTACGGGATCGCCGGAGCGCTCGGAAATCTGGACGCGAGTCGCACGCTCGTGACGTCCGAGATCGCGTCCGACCATGAGGTGCACCATCGCGTCGTGCATGATCTCGGCGCGCTGCAATTCACCAGCATTCACGCCGTCGCGCAGGACGATGACTCTGTCGGCGAGTTCCTTCACCTCGCCGAGCCGGTGCGAAATGTAGATCACGCTGATGCCCCGCGAGCGCAGGTCCTTCACCACGCGGTAAAGCTGCTCGGTCTCGTGCTGGCTGAGGCTCGAAGTCGGCTCGTCCATGATGAGCACGCGCGCATTCGTGCTCAGTGCCTTTGCAATTTCCACGAGCTGCTGACGCCCCGGCGACAGCGTGCTCACGAGCGTGCGCGGCGTGCAGTCGAGCCCGACACGCGAGATGAAATCCGACGAGTCGGAGTAAAGCCGGCGGCGGTTCACAAAGCCGAGGCGCTGCGGCTCACGTCCGAGGAAAATGTTCGACGCCACGTCGAGGTTGTCCGCGAGATTTAGCTCCTGATGAATGAGCGCGATGCCCTCGCGCTCCGCGCTGCGCACGTTGTCGAGCCGCACGCGTTCGCCATTCACGAGGATCTCGCCCGTGTCCGGCTCCTGCACGCCGGCGAGGATTTTCATCAGCGTGCTCTTACCCGCGCCATTTTCGCCGATCACCGCAAGCACCTCGCCACGCGCGAGCGTGAGCTTCACCTCGTGCAGCGCGCGCACGCCTGGGAAGCGCTTGCACAGCCCGCGCACTTCGAGCAGCGGGCGTGCGTTCGGCTCGGCGGCACTCATCCGGGATTCAGCGATGAGGTGTCACGCAAAGGCGCGAAGGCGCAAAGAAAACAGTTACGCCATCCATTCTCACGACTGCAAATCACTCCGCTCCGCTTTGCGCCTTTGCGCCTTTGCGCGACATCTTCCCTCGCCTTCGCAAAACCCAGTTTCATTCGAGTTCGCCGCGGCTGCCGCTACTTCCCCGCCTCCTGCATCTTCTTCAGATCCACGCGGAATTTCTCCACGTTCGCCTTCGTCACCTCGACGATCGGCACCTCGAAAAATCCGCCGGGCGGCAGCACGGATTTGTCGCCATTTGCGAGGCCGCTCAAAATGCGCACCGACTCAAAGCCGTAGTAGTACGGCTGCTGGCTGATCGTCCCGACGACCGTGCCTTCCACGATCCCCTGCAACACCGCTTCCTGCTCGTCGAAGCTCACGACTTTCATTGTGCCCATTTTCCCCGCCTCCTTCGCGGCCTCCATGCACTGCGGCGCGTTGTATGCGTAAAGGCCGACCATGCAAGCGAGGTCGGGCACGGATGCCATCGCGTCCTGCGCGTTCGCTTTTGCGCGCGCGTAGTCAAAGTTGTCCGTGCGCGTGTCGAGCACGGTGAATTTTCCTCCGGTGAGCGGTGCGCCGTTCGGGTCCGCCTTCATCGTCGCACCGGTTGTTTCCACCGGACGGTCGAGCAATTCATCAATGACACCCTGCCGACGCTGCTGCGAGTTGAGCTGCTCGAGGCGGCCCACGAAAATCATCACCTTGCCGCCCTCCGGCAGCGCGGACTTCACGAGCTTCCCCGCCGCGCGACCGGCCTTGTAGTTGTCCATGCCGACGAAGCACAGGCGCTTCGATTCCGGCGCATCCGAGTCGTGAGTGATCAGCGGGCAGCGCGCCGCGGCCTCGTTGATGAGATCAATCTGATTCTTCGGATCGATGGAGCTGATCGCGATGCCATCCACGCCGCGCGCGAGCAAACCCTCGACCATGCGCTTTTGATCCACGACTCCTTTTGGCGGCATGAGCACCTCGCACTCGACGCCAAACTTTTTCTCCGCCGCGCGCACGCCGGCCGTCGCAGTGTTCCAGAACGGGTCCACGCCGTTCGTCACGTAGGCGAACTTCTTTTTGCCACCAGAGGAGCCGGGTGATGCGCCGCCCTCGGGCTTCTTGTCGCAGGCAGTGAAAAGTGCAGCAACTAGAGCAGACAGGCTGAGGAGAAAAACGCGCGTGGGGATTTTTTGATTCATGGGGTTGACGCCGGATGCTGAACATACTCCACCGGTTTGGAAAACAGTTTTGCGGTAGAGCGGCTCAACATAAAGTGCGGCTCCTTCCATGGAGAAGGGGCGCCCTCGCCCCGTGTTGAGCGACGGGGCGAGGGCGCCCCTGCTCCTTGCGCCGCGCGGCTACGCCTTTTCTTGAAACGCTCTTCCACAAATCGTTGCGGAAAAACACGCCGCTCAGTGGACCGTCATCCCGCCGTTCACATGCAGATTCTGCCCGGTGACAAATGACGACGCATCGCTCGCGAGGAAGACGAGCGCGCCACCGAGATCGTCCGGCACGCCCCAGCGATCCGCGGGAATGATCGCGCGGTAGCCGTCCTTCACGTCCTGCGGATCGTCCTCATGCCGCTCCACCGGAATCCACCCCGGCGCAATCATGTTCACCGTCACGCCCCACTTCGCGACCTCTGTCGCGAGACCGCGGTTGAACCCATTCTGCCCGCCCTTCGCTGCGATGTAGGCGGTGAAATTCGGCACCCCGCGCGCGACGACCTCGCTCCCGATATTGATGATGCGCCCCCAGCGCTGCTGCTTCATGTGCGGCAGGCACGCACGCGAGAGGAGGAACGGGCTCTTCACAAAAAAATCGAGCATCTGCTGGTAGAATGCCCAGTCATATTCCTCGATCGGCTTCTGCGGCTGCGCGGGCGTTGCGTTCAGCACGAGGATGTCCACCGGGCCGAGCGTCTTTGCGATGTCGGCCACGATGCGCGGCACATCCGTCTCGCTGCTCACGTCGCCGCGCACGAGCATCCCCTCGCCGCCCGCAGCGCGAAATTCCGCGAACGCCTGCTCCGCGCGCTCCGTGTTGTTTTGGAAATTGAGTGCGACCTTCGCGCCTGCGCGACCGAGCGCGATGGCCATCGCCTTGCCGAGACCGGTGGTGCTGCCGGTCACGAGCGCGACACGGCCTGAGAGGGAGAACGGGGAATGGTTTGTCTGCGGCATATTTTGCGAAGATGTGTGCATGGATCCCCCGCGCAATCACTAGCGAAAATTTCGCGGGAAAATTGGGGATGCCCGGAGGCTCCCGTTCAAAAGGAGGAACCGCGCCGCCGCCGGGCGAGCAAAGCCACTGCGGATCCAAACATCAGTATCACGGCCGAGGGCTCGGGGACGCTCGCGACTCGAAAGCCCACATCCGTACTCTCACCGGACGAGACGCGGCTGAAGCGGCCATCTGAGCGCATGGCATCCTCGGTATGAAACCAGTAGCCACCACGGTACGTGCGATTCTCGCCGGGCAGGTCGTTCGGAGCGGCAAAGGCGCTCTCCATCATCTCATCCACATTTCCATTCTGCCCGCGCGTCCCGTAGGAACTTGCTCCGCCGACCGCACTCACATTCGCAGGGGAAGAGTATGCGTTGATTCCGTTGTAGAACACCGCGGTCCCGGCCGCGGTCCCGCTCGGTACCGCCGTTGGGATGGTGTTGCTCGCAGTCGCGTAGTCCCAGTAGTTCGCGGTCACGCCATCGTTCTTGTGATACGCCGCCTTGTACCACTCATTTTCGCTCGGCAAAAAATAGACCGCATCCTTGTGCCGGTACAGGTTTTCCCCGCCGGCCTGCCACGCCTCTGGGCTGCTCCAAAGCGTAAGCAGGTTTGCCTGGGAATTGAGTTTGTACGCCGCCTGATGGCCCGTGCTCGTGTTCATCCAGTTCACGAATGCCGCCGCCTCATACCAAGTGACATTTGTCGCAGGCTTGTCCGGCCCGGTGACACTCGCCGACACATTCAGCAGGCCGGAGGCCCTCGCGTTGCTGATCATGCTTTCCGACACCTCCGTCACCCCTATCTGAAAGACGTAGGACACCCCGCCATAGGGCGAAGAATAAAGCCCGCCGCCAGCGCCCACATCGTTCCCATTCCCGGGATTGCCGACCGTCACAAAATCAATGGTGAAAGTATTGCCCGCTGTCCCAAACTGATCGGCATACCCACGGGAGATGGCTAGGAATGAGGTCAGCGCCAAGGCGCAGAGGCGGGTGATTTTCATAGATAGAGTGCGTGTGCGAAAAGACCTTCGCCGTTCTCACAGCTCGAATGTCCGTATATTCAGAATTTCGATCGGAAGCTTTTTGGTAAAGGAGATTCCGGTGCTGACCAAATATTCCGCGGGTCGCACATGCTCCTTGTTATCCCGAGAGCATCCCCGCTTCCCATACGCACTGAGATCGCCCCGGCTACTTCAGCGTCTTCAGATACGCAAAGAGATCGCTCACCTGCTCCGGCGTGAATGCGTCCAGCAGGCCCTCGGGCATGAGCGAGCGGCGCAGGTATTTCGCAGAGCGGATTTCCGATTTCGGAATTCGGCGGTCGTCCGTGCCGGGCATGCGCACGACCAGCGCGGCCTTGTCCTCGCTCACGTAGAGCGCGTCCACGAGGTCGCCGTTTTTCAACTCCACGCGATAGATGCGGTAGCCGTTTTCCATCGCGGCGTTGGGCTGGAGGATGTTGCGCAAAATCGCCTCAGTGCCCATCGCGCCGACGCCGCTGAGATTCGGCCCGATGTTGCCGCCGGTCGTGCCCATGAGGTGGCAGGCCTGGCACACGAGCGCGGCCATCTTGCCCTTCGCCGGGTCGCCGGGCTTGTCGGCGAGCGAGCGGAATTTCGCATACTTCGCGTCGAGCGCCGCGGCCTCGTCGCCCGTGAGGATCGGCGGGTAGTCGCTGGTCTTGATGACCTTCGCCCCGGCTTGCAGCTTGCCCCAGTCGCCGCTCGCACTCGCAAATGCCAGATCAGGCGTGTTGGCCGGCAGACTGCGATCACTCATCACGCGGATCTCATCCGCACTGCGCTCGCGATTCCACATCCGCACTTCGCTCAGCGCGCCGCGCGTGCCGCCGCCCGCGGTGCTCCACGCGATGCGCACGTTCTCGATCTTGCGCGGTGCGGGCTTCGTGCCGGGCGCGTTGAGTTCGCCATCCATATAGATTTTCCAAATCCCCTTCGCATCGCGCGTGGCGGCGATGTGCGTCCAGAGGCCGGGCGTGATCGGCTTTTTCGCGACGGCGACATCGGCGAGCGGAGGGAATGCGTAGATGCGTGGGGTCTCGCCGAAGAAATTGAAATCGAGCTGTCCCGGCGCACCGGCGATGCCGTCGGCGTTGCTGATCTTGCGTTTGTCCGGATCGAGCCGCACCCACGCCTCGATGGTGCAGGGACCGTCCAGCTTCACATCCGTCTGCGTCCACGCGGCGTCGCTGCCGTCGAGTGCGAGCACGGGGCGGAACAGTGCGCCGAGTTTGTCCACGAGCTTCGTGAGCGTGGGATCATTCGCGCCGAGCACAGCCTGCAGGCGGTCGAGAATCGAGGCGTCGAGGTCGGACGCCGCGAGCTTGCCGTCTTTCAGCGCGGAAAGAATCGCGCCCGCGCCGGTCTTCGTCGCGGAGAGCCTCTCCAGCGCGTTGCGGCGCTGCGACGGCGTGAGCTTCGGATACAGCGCCAGCACGCGCGCGGGCGCATCGGCGGCCTTCGAACTGGCGAGAGCATTGAGCGCGTCGTCGCGGAGCAGCGCGTCGGGCGAAGATTCAGCGAGCTTCGCAAACAGTTCACTCTGGTTGCTGCCGAGGTCGGCGAGCGCGCGGAGTGCGGACATTCCGGTCCGCGTTTGCTCCGGCGAAAGTTTCGCAGACAGGAGTGTCCGCGTCACGTCAGCGAGCGCGCGTTCCGCGGCCGCAAGTTGGAACGCGCCTGCGAGCCGGATTCCGAGTTCCATGTGGGCAGCATCGTTGCTTGCGAGGAGCGTGTTCGCCGCGCCGGCGAGGAAAGGCGTGAGCTTCTTCGCATCGATCCGTGTCTTCAAAGCGAGGAGCACCTCCAGCGAAGCGGAGCCTGTCTTCGGATCGGAGAGCACGGCGCGCAGCGCGTCGCCGACACCGGGTTCGTCGGGAAATTGCGCGAGGCGCAAAATTTCCTCCTGCCCCGGCGGACGCTGGAGCTGCGGCAGCAGCTTGGCCACGCGCGGAGCACTGGCCTTCGGCTCCAGCGCGAGCGAGGCGAGCAGGCGGGCCTCGATAGGCAGCGGCTTCGCGGCGTCGGAGTCGAGGAACTTCGCGACGGCGGCCGGGTGCTGTTCGAGTGACATCCGCACGAGATAACGCTCGAACTCGCGGTCGTAGGCTTCGCGGACTTTGATCGGCTTGCCGTTGCGCGTGCTAGGGGCGCTGGGCTCGGAAAGGGGTGAGAGTGGAGATGCAAACAGATTCAGGAGCGCCTGCAGACCTCCAGCGAACGCAACCTCAAAATTTGACGAGATCCCACAACGCTCCATGAAGAGAGCGGATGAACGAATGGCTTGGGCGCGGACCTGGGGATCCACATCGGTCGCGAGCGTTTTCAACGCATCGAGGGATTGAAGTGTCCCTTTTCCATCAGAGATGCCCGGAAGGTTTGTCGAAAGAAATCGAGCAGTCTCACGACGGAGATTATCTTCGTGCGTCGTGACTAGCGGCTGGATTGCCGAAAATTCGAGAGCGCCATCACCGTGCCGAGGGGCTGCGCCGACTTCCTCCAAGACCCACAGCGTTTGAATTCGTCGTGCTTCACTCTCCTTCTCGTCTCTTAACACCGCGCGCAATTTGTCGAGAAGCGAAGCGTCCTTGCGATCAACCAGCGCCTGCCACGCCAGATGACTCTGCGTGAGCGAATCGCAGCCGAGCTTCGCGATCAGTTCGTCGCCGCTCAGTTTTGTAAAATCGGGAACCTCGAACGGCGCGGCGGCTTTCGCCTTCACGCGCCAGATGCGGCCGCGGGTTTTGTCGCGGTCGGGATGGTTTCGCGGGACTTCGTTGTGCGAGATGATTTTGTTGTACCAGTCCACGATGTAGAGGCAGCCATCGGGGCCGGTGCTGATCGCGACGGGACGGAACCACGGGTCTTCCGAGACGAGGAAATCGGTCGGCTTGTCCAATTTCCAATACGGGCCGTCGCGGTGCATCTTGATGGATTGGATACGATTCGTGATCGGATTCGCGACGAGCATCGTCTGCGAATGAGTGCTCAGTGCTCGGTGCTCAGTGCTCAGTTTCGCAGCCTGCGCGCCATCCGACTGAGCACTGGGCACTGAGGACTGCGCACTCCCTTTTTCCAACAACGCCACCCACCCCGCATCGAGCAGCGCGAGCCCCGAGAGCCCCGTGCCGCCCATGCGGAAATCCGGCGCGGTCGCTGGGAACTCCGGCTGGTAGCTCTTCGCGAGGCGATCCGCGCCGCCGGGATAGAGCGCGTACTCGTGGAAGGGCATCACGGGGAAGCCGTAGTCATTCGCCTCCTGGATGAACGCCTCGCCTTCGCCATTCATCACGAGGCCCCAGATGTTGTTCGGCCCTACGCTCGTCGCCTCAAACTGCGAGCCGTCGGGGCGGAACTTCGCCATGCGGCACATGTCGAACTCGACCGCCTTGCCGTCCTTCGTTTTCACGGCACTGCGATTGAAGAGCCCCTGCGCCATCCAGATCCAGCCGCCGGGCGCGCGCATGAACTGATGCGGAAAGAGATGCGAATCCTGCACTCCGAAGCCGGTGAGGATCACGGTGCGCTTGTCCGCCTTGCCGTCGCCATCCGTGTCTTCGAGAAAGACGATGTCGTGTCCGTGCTGGACGTAGCAGCCGTTTTTGTAAGGCAGCACGCCGAGCGGAATGGCGAGACCTTCGGCGAAGACGCGCGGCTTGCTCGCGTAGCCGGTCGGCGACTTCGGATCGCGGTCATACACGAGCACCTTGTCCTTCGCCTTGCTCGCGTAGAGCGCATCGGCGGCGGCGGGATTTTCGTTGCCGTCCACGGGGTATTCGAGCGCGGTCGTCGTCCACAGCGCGCCCTTTTGATCGAACGCGATGGGGACAAATTTTCCGATGCCGTTCGCGGGATCTTCGCTCGCGATCAGTTCGGCTTCGAAGCCCTCGGGCAGTTTGAAAGTCGCGCGCTCCTCCTCCGGCGTCTTCGCGATTGAGGTCGTCACGTTACCTGCCTTGACCGGTTTCGCCTCATTCGCCGCGCCCTTCTTCTGCGGCGCGACCTTTGTCCGTGCGCCTTCCACACCACCGAGCTTTTCCCACGTGGGCGCGTTCGCCGTGGGCGGGAGTTCCTCGATGGTCACGTCCTTCATCTGCACCAGCGCGACGCCGCCGCTGTGAACCTGCGGGCCGAGCTGGCCGTCGAGCGCGATGTTCGGATCGGTCTCGGTGTAGTCGATCGCGAGCACGCCATTGATCCATGCCTGAATGCGCGGCCCTTCCGCGCGGATGCGGTATTCATTCCACCCGAAGACATCCACGGCCTTGTCGAGCGCAGCCTGATCGACCGGCGTCGCGATCACCTTGTTGCGCCGGAACTCGTCGTAAATTTTCCCAAACCACCCCGCGCCGCAGTCCACCTGATAGCCGATCATGTGCGCGCCGCCCGGCACGCGCAGGCTGCGAATCTGGACGCCGCTGTTGATCAGCCCCGTCTTCGGATCGCCGCTGCACTTGATTTTGAGCCGCAGGTCAAAATTCTGATAGCTGCGCCGAGTGCAGATGAAGTAGTTCGCGGGGATCTTCTCCGTGGTGGAGCCGCCGGTGATCATCCCATCCTCGACGCGCCAGACCTTCGCATCGTAGTCCCAGCCCTCAAGCGTCTTGCCGTCGAAAAGTGAGACCGGCGCTGCGTGCGCGGCGGCAGTGAAAAAAAGAGCGATGAACGAGACGAGGAGTTTCATGGTAGGAATGAGTGCGATGCTATTGGAGGAATCCGGCGGGTGTCAGTTGTCTTGGTGCGCCGGGACCGACTGAAATCCACAGCCTGCGTCCCGAAGTCCACGCGTGAGGCGGCTACGCATCACACTCATGATCACACACGACAACACGCGCGAGCCGCGGGACGACTTTTGCCACCGCAGCCTGATGCGCAGGATGCGGAAGGTAGGCATCGCGCGCGGCGGCATTTTCAAAGAGCATCACGAAGCTGTGTGTGAAGCCCTCGCTCAGTCCCTCGTTGCTCGTGTTTGCACCCCAAGTCAGTCCGAGGATTCCTGGAATCTGCCGCGGCAAATCCTCCATGATGCGCCACACGTCCGCGATGTCCTCGGGCGTGCAGGTGTCCTTGAATTGAAAAAATGCGATGTGCTTCGTGCGTTTCATCTCGTGGGGAATTTGAATCAACGCTACATCCGCGACCCGCCGCAGACTATGCCTGAAACCCACCAGCAGCTTGCAGAAATCACCATTGACGGCCCACGCACGCGCCGCTGGACCATCGAGGCGAAGGACTGCGGGGAACTCGCCGCCTGCCGCATCGCGCGGCTCGGCCTCGACGAAACGCGCGCACCTTACCGCCGCGTGCGGCTGCGACCGGATGGCAGCTTTTTTCTCGACTGCACGGAAGGCCACGGGCGCATCCTGCTCGATGGTCGCTGGCAGCGGCTCGGCGCGGGCGCGGTGTGCATGGCGCCGCCGCGCGTGCTGAATGCGTTCTTTGCGCCGACGGGCGTGCGGTGGAGCTTCGCGTGGGTGCGCTACGACGAGCCGCCGTGGGTGAACCCGCTCGTCGGCGCAGGTTCACCCGTGCATGCGGCCAGCGGCGCAGGGGAAATCGCGCGCATCATCACCGGCCTACGCGCGGAGTGGGAAGGCGCGCGCGATGCGCAGATGATCCACCACTGGGTGAGCCTGCTGCACGCGACCACGCGCCGCCTCGCGCAACCGTGGCGCAACAACGATCGCCTCGGCTCACTTTGGATCGAAGTCGCCGCGCACCTCGCGGAAAAGTGGACGCTCCCGCAGCTCGCCCGCCGCGTCCACATGAGCCCCGAGCACCTGCGCCGCACCTGCCTCCGCGAACTCGGCCGCAGCCCGATGCAGCACCTCTCCTACATGCGCATACAGCGGGCCCAGGAGCTGCTCGAAAAAACGAACGACAAACTCGAAGCCATCGCGCCCGAGGTCGGCTACGAAAGCGCGCTCACATTCTCCCGCGCCTTCACGCGCTGCGTCGGCCTCACGCCCTCGCATTACCGCGCGCACCGCTGATCCTACGATCTCGGAATCACGCTGCGCCAAAAAACAACGCTACGATCTTCGCGACTGTGAGCCCGAGGCCAGCCGCTGCTCAGTTTGCGCGACCACCGCTAACGCGGCTGGTGATGCTGCCGACGCCAGGAGGTCGGGCTGATGCCATGGACTTTGGCGAAAACGCGGCAAAGATTTTTGGCGTCGCCGAGGTTGGTGTCGGCCGCGACGGCGTCGAGTTTGAGGTCCGTGGATTCGAGCAACAGCGCGGCAGCCGCGATGCGCAGGCGGGCCAGTTCCTCTTGAAAAGTGCAGCCGAGTTCCTGCCTGAAGGCGAGTTGCAGCGCACGCACGGACATCCGGGCTGTGCGCGCGAGGACCTCGAGATTGAGTGGTGCGCGAAAATTTTGCCGGAGATGTCCGAGGGCAACGCTGATGCCGGGATGGGCGCCGGCATAGGTCGCGGTTGACTGCCGTGCGACCACGCGGCGAGTGGCGACACGCACTGTCTTCGTCGGAGGCGCGGCACCCGCGATAATCCGGGCGAGCAAATCCGCCGCCGCGTAGCCGACTCCGAAGGAATTCGTATCCACGGAGGAGATCGGAACGGGCGAGACACCGAGTGCAGCGTGGTTGTCGTCGCAACCGAGAACGGCGACATCCGTGGGCACTCGGAGATGGAGAACCCGCGCCGCTTCCACCACATCCGGAGCGAAACGATCATCCTCGGTCATGATCGCCATCGGATGCGGCGTCCGGCGCATTTTTCCCACAAGCCAGCCGATCCGATCCTCGAGCGAGGTGGGGCGGAGAGGATTGCGCGCGGGATGGTCGGCTGAGAAATCGAATAGGGAGGACGCATGCCCCGCCGCACGGATGGCGGCGCGAAAACTTTCCCGGATGCGTGTGCTGTCTTCGCCCGAGCCCAATTGGTAAAATACGAAGTGCGGCCGCCCGAGGGTGAGCAGGTGCGCCGCACCCATGCGCCCGATGGATTCAAAGTCGTATTCCACCGCCGGCACGCCGCCGCAGATTTTCAGCAACTCCGGCGTGGGCGTGGAATGAATGCGGACAATCGGCGCGCCAAACTGCCGCATCCAGCCGAGCGTCTTCGTTTGCGCGACGTTCAGCACGATGCCGTCCACCCGCGCAAATTTCGGCAGCTCCCGCGTGCGGATGCCGGGGACATCGAGCGCCCAGTCGTGCTCCCGCGCCCACTCGACGACGCCACGGTGCGTGTCGGCATCGTAAGCGTCCATGAAAAGGAGCAGGCTCCGACGGCGGGCAAAGGAATTCTGCGGACCCGGAGCGGTTACCGCCATGCCAGAGTGTCTGACCAGGAGCGCTTCGGGTGCGGTGCGGCTTGGCTTCACTCGGACTTGTGTGGTGGAAGTTGCGGAAATTTCGTCCTGACAAATGCACCATCCGCCCGATTGCGCAATCGGCGAAGTGCCTTGCGTCTTTGGCGAAGGTCGTCCCCTTGCGACATTCCAGCTTCCCGGCAAATTCCGGGTCCAATGCTCTCGGACTGGAGAAAGTCATCTCCCAGCTTTTTGGAACGGTCATGCGGCAGAGTTTTTTCCAATCAACATGACATTATCCATACGCGTGAAACGCCGCCCATTGTCCTCCATGATCGCCGTTCACAACCCCGTCGGCTGTTCACATCTCAACTCTTACCAGTCTCATCTGGCGCCAAGGTTCTGTGCCTCGTTGGGCGCAGTTTTGATGAAAGCAGCAGGCTCACTCGTGTGCGACAAAGCCCCGGCTCGGAATTCCCAGCCAACACAAATACCTCGATCGCCCCTCTCGCGTTTTACGCTCATCGCGTTGGCAGTCGCTTTTGCTCCATCAGCTTGGGCGGCGAACACCGTTGACACTCATACTTCCCCAGCCGGCAGCCTTCTTACCTCTGGGAATTGGTCAGCGGGGCTGCCCGGAGTAGCCAACGACGCCGTATTCACCGCGACGACGGGGATCAGAACTCTGACGGCTGGAAATCTGACTGTCGGTTCGTTTAACGTGACAGCCTCGACGGGCACATTTTCGATTCGAAACGCGACTTCGACGGCGACGAACAGCAATCTTACCCTCGGGGGGGCTGGCAACCTTGGGAATGGCGTTGCTGGAACAGCGGCGGCAGATTTACTCTTTGCCGCAACGGGGTCCACGTTCAACATCACCGGACCCAACGGCTCGGGGGGCACAGGTACACTCAGCCTAGTTCTGGGCCAGAGTGGTAATTTCAATGCCGCGGGAACAATCGCGATCACCTCCGTGATTTCAGATGGCGGGAACGGGTTCTCCATTACAAAAACCGGCGTGGGGGCACTCTCACTCGGAGGTGCGAATACCTACTCCGGCAGCACTACGATTAGTGCCGGGACACTCACCGTCAATGGGAGCCTCTCCGGAACGTCCTCGGTCAATATCAACGCCGGCACGCTGCTGCTCGGAACGTCGAATGTCATAAACGACAGCGCTGCAGTGAAGCTCGGCACTGCGGGAGTATCCGGCGGCACGCTGAAAAGCGGCGGTTTCTCGGAGTTCGCCGGTGCAGGCAATGGAACTGGTGCGGGCCTGGGAGCACTCACCCTCAATGAGAGTTCAAATATCGACTTCGGCTCTGGGACGAGCGTCCTCTGGTTCAGCGGCATAGGCACATTCGCATCCGGCAAGACTCTGACCGTGGACAATTGGAGCGGTATTTCCGCCACGGGGGGCGGCACCGACCAGCTTCGTTTCACCAGCGATCCATCGGCCGTGCTGAGTCAGATCAGCTTCACCGGCTTCGGTGGCGCGACCGAGGTCTTCTTCGCGAACGGAGGCCAGTCCTATTACGAGATCGTCCCGGTTCCGGAGCCTTCCACGACGGCACTGCTCGGTTCCTTCGCACTTTTGGCACTGGTCGGCTTCCGCGAACGGAAACGCTTCACCAAGGCTTGAAGACTCGGCTGAAGCAAGGTCATTTGGGGGTCGCGCGTTGGGTAGAAATTCCCCATTCCGTGACTATCCCAATCCAAGCATTCGGATGCTTAGAATAACCGATTAAAGTCCGAACCGGACCCAGTATTAACTGCACTGCCTGCTCAGGGCTACGGCAAATCTGTCGCGCCCATCAGGAAGCGATCGCACTCGCGTGCAGCGCCGCGGCCTTCGTTGAAGGCCCAGACGATGAGGCTCTGTCCGCGGCGGCAGTCGCCGGCGGCGAAGACTTTCGGGATGCTCGTGGTGTATTTTTCGTGCGCGGCCTTCACATTTGAGCGCGGATCGCGCTCGACGCCGAGGGAATCGAGCAACGGTTGCTCGGGCCCGAGGAAGCCCATCGCGAGGAGCACGAGTTGCGCGGGGAGCACCTTCTCGGTGCCGGGCACGGGGACGGGGCCGAACTGGCCCTTGTCGTTCTTCTTCCACTCGACGGTCACGACATGCACGGCCTTCACACGGCCATTTTCATCGGCCTCGAATTTCGTCGCGGTCTGGAGATACACGCGCGGATCGTCGCCGAATTTCGCGGCGGCTTCCTCCTGGCCGTAGTCCATCTTGTAAGTCTTCGGCCATTCGGGCCACGGGTTGTCCTTCGCGCGCTCGAGCGGCGGCTTCGCCATGATTTCGAGCTGCACGAGCGAAGTGCAGCCGTGGCGCATCGAGGTGCCGACGCAATCAGTGCCGGTGTCGCCGCCGCCGATGACGACGACGTCCTTGCCTGTCGCATCAATGAAGTCGCCGTTCTTGTGCTTGTCCAAAATGGACTTCGTATTCGCGGTGAGGAACTCCATCGCGAAGTGGATGCCCTTGATCTGGCGGCCCTCGATGGGCAGGTCGCGCGGCTTCGTCGCGCCGGTCGCGAGGATCACGGCGTCGGACTCGGCGAGCAGTTTCTCCGCGGGAAGATTTTTGCCGACCTCGGTGTTGCAGACAAATTTCACGCCCTCGGCTTCGAGCAGCTTGATGCGGCGCAACACGACCTGCTCCTTGTCGAGCTTCATGTTCGGGATGCCGTACATGAGCAGGCCGCCGGGACGATCCACACGCTCGTAAACGGTGACGGTGTGCCCGGCCTTGTTGAGCTGTGCGGCGGCGGAAAGTCCCGCGGGACCGGAGCCGATGATCGCGACTTTCTTGCCGGTGCGCTTCGTCGGCGGCTCGGCGACGATCCAGCCTTCCTCCCAGCCTTTGTCCACGATGGAGACCTCGATGTTCTTGATCGTGACCGGCGGGGCATTGATGCCGAGCACGCAAGAGCCTTCGCACGGCGCGGGACAGACGCGGCCGGTGAACTCGGGGAAGTTGTTCGTCTTGTGCAGCCGCTCGAGCGCTTCCTTCCACAGGCCGCGATACACGAGATCGTTCCACTCAGGGATGAGGTTGTTGATCGGGCACCCGCTCGCCATCCCGCTGATGATCGTGCCGGTGTGGCAGAACGGAACGCCGCAATCCATGCAGCGCGAGCCCTGCGTCTTGAGCGCAGGCTCGGGCATGTGAAGGTGAAACTCACTCCAGTCGCGGACGCGTTCGAGTGGTGCGCGATCCGCAGGAATCTCGCGGAGATATTCGATGAAGCCGGTTGGTTTTCCCATGGTCGTGTTGTTGAAAAATTATTCGGCGAGCTTTTCCCACTCGTCAGGGTCAATGGCCGCTTGCGCCAGAATTTTGCTCGTCAGAGACCAGTCAATGTCACCGCGATGCGAATTCGGAATGGTGATTTTTCTCGCGCCCAGCTTCATGACCATGTGCGAACCGCCCGGATACGGTCCTTCCCATCCAAATGTTCGGAGCCTGCGAATGAGTTCACGGCGGCTAATCGACCTCGGCATATTCCGGCTTGTCACTCACATTGACGTCGATGCCCCCGACGATGGGCAGCGTGTGGCCAAAACGAAGCCCCACTGCGATCCATGACTCAAGGGCACCACGCAAATCCTCGCGGGTTTCCTCCAGCTTAGCCCCCTCTCCCCACGCGCCCTGACAACTGGGAATGGATCCAAAAAAACGACCGTTCTCCATCAGCTCATAGTGAGCCTCACGCATGGCGGCTGTGATGTATTCGGTCAGCATGGCTGGAGATTAGTTTAGGATCATGCTCGCGGCATCAGTTTTCTAGCCGCCGCCGACGCGCGCGACATCGCGTGCATTCGCCTCGAACGCCGCGTTCAGCGCGTCGTCTCCGCTGAGGCCGTCGGCCTCGGCTTTCTTGAGCGCCAGCAGCACCCGCTTGTAGTCCCTCGGCATGACCTTCACAAATTTCGGCACCGTCTCCTCCCAGAGCGCGAGCACCTTGAAGGCTTTCTGGCTCTTCGTGCAGTCGGCGTGCTTTTTGATGAGCGCGTAAAGCGCGTCAATTTCCGCGCGGTCCTCGACCTTTTCGAGTGCGACCATCTGCGTGTTGCAGCGCGTGGCAAAGTCGCCGGCCTCGTCGAGCACGTAGGCCACGCCGCCACTCATGCCTGCGGCAAAATTACGGCCCGTGACGCCGAGGATGACGACGCGTCCGCCGGTCATGTATTCGCAGCCGTGATCGCCCACGCCTTCGACGACCGTGTCCACGCCGGAATTTCTCACAGCGAAGCGCTCGCCAGCCATGCCGCGGAAAAACACCTCACCGCTCGTCGCACCGTAGAGCGCGACGTTGCCGGCGATGATGTTGTCCTCCGCCGGGAAGGTGGAACCGGCGGGCGGATAGATGATGATTCGTCCGCCGCTCATTCCCTTGCCGACGTAGTCGTTCGCGTCGCCTTCGAGTTCGAGCGTCACGCCGCGCGGGATGAACGCGCCGAGGCTCTGGCCCGCGCTGCCTTGGAGGTGCAGATGCACCGTGTCATCGGGAAGTCCCTCCCAGTGGCGCTTCACGATCTCATGGCCGAGGATCGTGCCGATCACCCGGTTGACATTTCGCACCGCCACCGTCGCCTTCACCTTCTCGCCGCGCTCGATGGCGGGCTTGCAGATGTCGAGCAGCTTCGTGATGTCGAGCGACTTCTCGAGGCCGTGATCCTGCGCCTCGGTGCAGAAGCGTCCGACCTCGGGGCCGACCGGCGGCTGGTAGAGGATCTTCGAAAGGTCGAGACCCTTCGCCTTCCAATGATCGACGGCCTGGCGCGCCTCAAGAATATCGGTGCGGCCGACCATGTCTTCGAGCTTGCGGAAGCCGAGTTGCGCCATGAGTTCGCGCACTTCCTGCGCGATGAACTTCATGAAGTTCACGGTGTGATCCGGATCGCCGGTGAAGTTTTTCCGCAGCACCGGATCCTGCGTGGCGACGCCGACCGGGCACGTATTCAGGTGGCAGACGCGCATCATGATGCAGCCGAGCGTGACGAGCGGCGCAGTCGCGAAACCGAACTCCTCCGCGCCGAGCAGCGCGGCGACGATCACGTCGCGGCCCGTCTTCATCTGGCCGTCCGCCTCGACGACGATGCGCGAGCGGAGGTTGTTCAGCACGAGCGTCTGGTGCGTCTCGGCGAGGCCAAGTTCCCACGGGAGACCGGCGTGCTTGACGGACGTCTGCGGCGAAGCGCCGGTGCCGCCATCGAAACCGGAGATGAGCACCACATCGGCGTGCGCCTTCGAGACGCCCGCGGCGATCGTGCCGACACCGACTTCCGAAACGAGCTTCACGCTGATCCGCGCGTGCCGGTTCGAGTTCTTCAGATCGTGGATGAGTTCCGCAAGATCCTCGATGGAGTAAATGTCGTGATGCGGCGGTGGCGAGATGAGTCCCACGCCGGGCGTCGAGTGCCGCACCTTCGCGATCCAAGGATACACTTTCGTGCCGGGAAGCTGGCCGCCTTCGCCGGGCTTCGCGCCCTGCGCCATTTTGATCTGCAGTTCCTTCGCCTGCGAGAGGTAGAGGCCGGTGACACCGAAGCGACCGGATGCGACCTGCTTGATCGCGCTGTTCTTCGAGTCGCCGCGCTCATTCGTCCAAGTGTAGCGCGCGGGATCCTCGCCGCCCTCACCGGTGTTCGACTTGCCACCGATGCGGTTCATCGCGATGGCGATCGCCTCGTGCGCTTCGCTGGAGATCGAGCCGTAGCTCATCGCGCCGGTCTTGAAACGCTTCAGGATGCTCTCGATGGAATCCACTTCCTCGATCGGCACCGGCGTCTGCGCCTTGAAGTCGAGCAGCCCGCGCAGCGTGTAGAAATTCTTCACCTGCTCGTTCACGAGCTTGCTGTATTGCTTGAATGTCTCGTAGCTCCCCGAACGCACGGCCTTCTGCAGCGTGTGAATCGTCTGCGGATTGAAAAGGTGCATCTCACCCTCGCGCCGCCACTGGTATTCGCCGCCGACATCGAGCGCGTGGCCGTTCGTCTGGCGCTCCGGAAATGCGTGGTGATGCCGCGCGATAGCTTCCTGCGCGATGATGCCGATGTCGCAGCCCTCGATGCGCGTCGCCGTCGTCGTGAAATACCGGTCCACGACCGCCTGATTGAGGCCGACGGCCTCGAAAATCTGCGCGCCGCGGTAGCTCTGCATCGTCGAGATGCCGATCTTCGAAGCGACCTTGATCACGCCCTTCGTCGCAGCCTTGATGAAGTTCGCGACCGCCTTCTTGTGGTCCACATTCACGAGCAGACCCTGGCGGATCATGTCGTCGAGCGTCTCGAAGGCGAGATACGGATTGATCGCCCCGCAGCCGTAGCCGATGAGCGTGCAGAAGTGATGCACCTCGCGCGGCTCGCCGCTTTCGAGCACGAGGTCCACCTGGGTGCGCGTGCCCTTGCGGATGAGGTGATGGTGCAGCCCCGCCACTGCGAGCAGCGACGGGATCGGCGCGCTGTCCTTGCTGACGCCGCGATCGGAAAGGATGAGGATGTTCTTGCCAGTCGCGACCGAGCGATCCGCCTGCGCGAAAAGTTCGTTCATCGCCTTCTCCAGCGCCGCGGAACCGCCGCGCGGATCAAAGAGGATCGGCAGCGTGACGGCGGAGAAACTTCCCTCGGTCACGGTCTTCAGCTTCGCGAGTTCCTCGTTGCTGAGCACCGGCGACTTCAGCTCGATGAGGTGCGCGCTCTCCGGTTTCGGATCGAGCAGGTTCCCCTCGGCACCGATGGTGGTGACGGAAGACGTGATGATCTCCTCGCGAATGCAGTCAATCGGAGGATTCGTGACCTGCGCGAAGAGCTGCTTGAAGTAATCGAACAGGAGCTTCGGCTTGTCCGAGAGCGGCGCGATCGGCGTATCCGTGCCCATCGAGCCGATCGCTTCCACGCCATCGCGCGCCATCGGCACCATGAGCATCCGCAGATCCTCGAAAGAATACCCGAACGCCTGCTGACGCTGGAGCATCGTCTTGTGATCCGGGGGCGCGACGGGCTCGCCGTCCGCGATGTCCGCAAGCTTCACGAGGTTCTTGTCGAGCCACTGGCGATACGGCTGCTCGGCCGCGATCTTGTTCTTGATTTCGTCGTCGGGAACGATGCGGCCTTCCTCCATGTTCACGATGAACATGCGGCCCGGCTGCAGGCGTCCCTTCGAGACGATGTTCTCCGGCGCAACCGGCAGCACGCCGGCTTCTGATGCCATGATCACGAGATCGTCCTTCGTTACATAGTACCGCGAGGGCCGCAGACCGTTGCGATCCAGCGTCGCGCCGATCATCATGCCATCGGTGAATGCCACCGATGCCGGGCCATCCCACGGCTCCATGAGGCACGAGTGGTATTCGTAAAATGCCTTCCTCTCCTCGCTCATGGACTCGTGTCCGGACCACGGCTCGGGAATCATCATCATCATCGCGTGCGGCAGCGAGCGTCCGCCTTGGACCAGCAGTTCGAGCACGTTGTCGAACATCGCCGAATCCGAACCGTTCTCGTTCACGATCGGGCAGATTTTTTTGATGTCGTCGAAAAGCGGGCTGGCGAGCAGCGACTCGCGGGCCCTCATCCAGTTGATGTTTCCGCGCAGCGTGTTGATTTCACCGTTGTGCGCGATGTAGCGGTACGGATGGGAGCGCTCCCAGCTCGGGAATGTGTTCGTCGAAAAGCGCGAATGCACCAGCGCGAGCGCGCTCTCCATGTCAGGATTCGCGAGATCGAGGAAATACGCACCGACCTGCATCGGCATGAGCATGCCCTTGTACACCAGCGTGCGGCACGAGAGACTCGGCGCATACCAGAACGGATCCACACCACCGCCGCGGATGGCCTTGTGCGCCAGCTTGCGCAGCACATAGAGCTTTCGCTCAAAGGTCGCGTCGTCCGCGATGCTGTCCGCGCGCTGAATGAAAACCTGCTGCATGAACGGCTCGCTCGCCTGCGCCGTCTTGCCGAGCGAAGAATTATCCACCGGCACATCGCGCCAGCCGAGGACCGTTTGGCCTTCCTGCTTTGCGATCTGCTCGAACAGCTCGCGTCCCTTTTTCCGCGCCGCCGCATCGGGCGAACCGAAAAGGCAGCCCACTCCGTACTGTCCCGGAGCAGGCAGCGGAAAGCCCGCGACCTTGCCCATGAACTTGTGCGGGAGCTGCATGAGGATGCCCGCGCCGTCGCCGGAATTTTTCTCGCAGCCAGTCGCACCGCGATGGTCGAGGTTCACGAGGATCGTCAGGGCATTCTGCACGATGTCGTGGGATTTCTTCCCCTTCATGTGAACCACAAATCCGACGCCACACGCGTCGTGCTCAAACTGCGGATCGTAGAGACCCTGCTTTTCTGGCAGTCCCTGATTCTGCGTTGGTCCCTGTGTCTGCGGAAGTCCCTGATTCTTCATTTCGATGTTGTCTATACTACGGTGCAAAGAGCCGGGGGTATTCATCAATTAATGCAAATGGCGCTGTGCTGCGATGTAAAAATTCCCCTGCCAAAAATTGCCCGTGCCGGCGCTTCGTCGTGCGCCGTATTTCCCCGTGGATTTTTCTCTGTGAAAGCTGGCTGCTTTTTCAAAATGGCGGCGGGAAATAACACCCCGCCGCCCTTCGTGATAGTTTTTTTCTTGTGATTTTTCAACCGGAAGCGGGCGGTGAAAATGAATGCGCTTCTTATTTCGAAAAACGTAACCTTGGCATGCACCGCCGCGTCCCCTCTCCTGTCACGCAAAGATGATTTTCCATCATGATCGCAACCGCCCTCGCCTGGCACGCCTTGCCGCTCGGTCCCGCCGCGGATAGCACCTCGCTGATGAGCGACGCTGTCCCCGGCGACCACGCACTCGTCCGCGCCACGATCGCTGGCGACGATGCCTCGTTTGCGGAAATCATGCGCCGTCACAAAGGCCGCGTCTTCGGCACCTGCTCACGCTTTGCGCGCGATGCTCATCAGCTCGACGATCTCTGCCAGGAAGTCTTCCTCCGCGCTTGGCGCAAGCTCCGGACGTTTCGCGGCGACGCGCCATTCGAGCATTGGCTCGCGCGTCTCACGGTCACAGCGTGCTACGACTTCCTCCGCCGCGAAAAACGCCACCGCGGCCATGTCGAACTGGATGCTTCGCCGCTCGAATTCCGCGACACGAATGTGGACGACGCCATCGCCGCCGGCCGCGCACGCGATCTCCTCGACTGGGCGATGCGCAAACTTTCCGCCGAGGAAAAACTCGTGCTCACGCTCCTCGAACTCGAGGAGCGCACCGTGCGCGACATCGCCGCACTCACCGGTTGGAGCGAGAGCAACGTGAAGGTGCGCGCCTTCCGCGCCCGTGCGCGGCTCCGCGAAATCATCGAACACAGCCATGAACACTGACGACCAAGACAGCCTCGACGCGCTCTTCCGCGCAGCGCGCGAAAATGCGGGCGACTTCGGCCAGCTCGAATACGGCTTCGAGACGCGCACGCTCGCACGCATCCGCGAAGAACGCGGGTCATCATGGCTCGCGTGGGCCGCGCGACTCTGCCCCTTCGCCGCCGCGCTCGCGCTCGCCGCGGGTGCGTGGGCATGCACGCACTGGGATGATTTGCCGGATGGCGAAAGCATCGTGGACACCGTGCGCCTCGTCGGCGTGCCGGTGCTCGATTACTACCTCGGCGGCGAGCAATGAGAGGCACAGTTGAGAGTTGTTTGTTGAGAGTTGAGCGGCGCAGGCGCGGAACCGTGCGCGCATTTTCTGCGGAGCTTTTTTTCAGCGGCAGCCATCAGGACGGCCCGCAGTCTCGGGGCGATTGCCTCAAAATGACGCGCCGCTCCGAGGACGGAAACCTCTGCGCTTGGGGGAAGATGCCTGCCACGGAATCAACGCCCAACGCCCAACGCCCAACGCCCAACTTCCAAGGAAAGCAATGCTCCCAAGTTGGATTCTTCCCCTGGGCGTTGGACGTTGGGCGTTGGGCGTTGGGCGTTGAAATGCTCCCCGGTGTCTTCCCGCGATGGCCCCGCTCGCGGTCGCTTCCTCTCAACTCTCAACTTTCAACTCTCAACCTCCCATGAAGCGGCTCAAGGGCATCCTCATCGTCGTGCTGATTTTCCTGTGCGGCGTCTTCGTCGGCGCGACGCTCGGCGGCACCGCGGCGCTCATGGATCTCGTGAACAAGACCGCGCGCGGCGGACCGCCGAACATCCGGAAACTTCTCATCCAGCGCGCGAAGCACGACCTGAAGCTCGACGAGGATCAGAACCACCAGTTCTGGCAGATCCTCAACGACGCCGGCGCGGAACTGCGCGACGCCACGAAGCCCGTCCGCCCGCAGATGGATGCCGCGCTCGAAAAAGCCGCGCAGCGCATGCGCGAAGTGCTCCGTGAATCGCAGCGTCCGCGCTTCGACAGCTTCATGAAGGAATCCCGCAAGCGCTGGCTGGAGGCGATGGGTGACAGTCTTGTGCCCGAGCAAAAGCCTGCGGAAAAATAGGCGAGGTTTGCCACCTCGCGCGGGCGGGCGAAGCGAGGGCAAGGAGCAGGGGCGCCCTCGCCCCGCGCCTCATAGACTCGGGGCGAGGGCGCCCCTGCTCCTTGCGCCGTTCCGCCGACCATCACGAAGTCTCACTGTAGAAATCGCATGAGGGAACCGCTGATGAAATCGAGGTGTCCACGAAAAACACGAAAGGAACGAAAAAGATGGCGATGCGGCACCCTGCATTTCGTGATTTTCGTGTCTTTCGTGGACATCAATCCCCCGCCACAAATCCCGGCAGTGTCCTATTTTGAAGTTAGGTGTTAAAAGTTAGATGTTGGAATCCACTCGGCGGAAACCTTGGACGTGCCGGCAAGCCTGACCGCTGGCGTTTAACTTCTAACATCAAACGCCTAACTCCTAACTTCAAAATAGGACACCACCCAAATCCCTGACCGCGAGTCGCCGATTCAATCAGCGGTTCCTGAGGTCGGCCTGGCCGTGGGGAAACCGACCATCCTCGAAATGGAGGATGAGTTTGGCGGGAGGCGGGTGGGGTGCGGTCACTGCTGCTCGCGGATTGCCTTGGTGATTTGCGAAAGCAATTCGTGGAGTTCCGGTGGAAGGCTGGCGGGGATGGGTGGGATTTCGCCGGCGGCGAGGCGGCGCAGGGCGGCGGAGAAATCGGGGAAGGGCGCGGGAAAGGTGTCCAGCTTCGCGAGGGCTTCCTCGGCGTCGGGGGCGAGGGCTTCGCCGCCGAAGCCGGCGCGGGCGCAGGCGATGGTGAGCGACTGGAGGGTGCGGAGCGTTTCGCCGGGGAGCGAGTTGCCGCCTCCGGCGCGGCGTTCGAGTTCGGCGAGGAGTTCGTCGCGCTTGCGCGCCCACTCGGCGGCGGTGGCTGTGTGCCTCTCCGCGGCGGACGCGTCGCCGGCCTCGGTCGCGGCGGTGGCGCGGGCGGCGGCGATTTCGGAGAGGGTGTTGTAGTTCTTGTGAACGTCCTTTAGCCCGAGGGATTCGCGGATTTCGCGGGCGGCGTGGGCGTGGCGCTCGGCGGCGGCGAGGTCGCCGAGGAGGAGGTGGATTTGGGCGAGTTGCCCCCAAGCAGTGGCTTCGGCGGGTTTGCTGTCGTAGTCCTGCTTGATGCGCAGGCTTTCCTCCACGGAGCGGCGGGCTTCCTCGAAGTGCCGCCGGGCGGCGACCTCGTCGCCCCGCGCGCGGGTAGCTTCGCCTTCCTGTTGGCAGACGATGCCGATGTTCTGCGCGGCCTGGCCGATGCCGGGCTGGTCCTTCAACTGCACCGCCAGTTCGCGGGATTTCCCATACCAGGCCCGCGCCTCGGCGAGGCGGCCTGCCTTCTGTTCGGCCACGCCGAGGAGATTGTAGGTCCGCATCATGTGGCCCTTCGCGTCGGATTCCTGAAAGCGCTGGAGCGCCTGCTGGTAGAGGCGGGTGGCGCGGTCGAGTTGGTTGCGATTATCCGCGAGGCCGCCCTGATGCTGGAGCGTGGTTCCCTCCAGTTCCTTGTCCCCGGCCTGGCGGGCGGCGGCGAGGGCCAGTTCGTAGCGGGCATCGGCCTCGTCGTAGCGGCCCGCAGCCATGAGGATCTGAGAGCACATCCCATGAGCGGCGGCGACTTCGCGGTGTCGTCCGAGGCGTTCGTTAATGTGCAACGCTTTCCCGGCCATCTCCAGCGCCGCATCATGCTGGCCAGCGTTGCGCAACGCATTGGCCAGATCGCCCATCGTGGCGGAGAGGTTGCCCAGTTCGGTGGCGGCTTTGGCGTGATCGGGGGTTTGCAGAAGCGGCTCCCACGGTTGTCCGCCGGCGCGTTCCACCAATTGCTCGCACAGGCCGACGGCTTCCCGCAGGACAGGAATGGCTTGGGCGGAGGTGCCGACGCCGCTCAGCACCTTGCCTAAGTCACCGACCGCCAACGCCAACTGAAACGCCGGATCGAACTCCGTGGTCTGGCGGAGACGCTGGATGAGGGCCTGGAGCTTGCCCACCGCGCCTTGCGGATCGCCTTGGGTGAGGAGCGTCCAGGCGTGTTGCCGCTCGTAGGCGACGGCTTCTGCCGTGAAGCCCGCCTGAGTCACTGCCTTGTGGAGCATCTGCACCCAGACATCGTGTTCGCGGAGGCGGCCGGACCTTTCCAGATAATTGCGGAACGTGTGCCCCAACGCGGCAGCGATCTGGATCTGCCCGTCGGCGATGGCCCAGCGGACGGCGGTGCGCCAGTTCATCTCCTCGCGGTCGAGGATGGCCAGCGCGGCGCGGGATTGGTCGCCGCGCAGCGCCTTTTTCAGCGCCTGCATGAGGGCGAGATAGACGTGCAGGAAGCGCTCCCGCGTCTGCGGCTGCGCGGCGAGGGTGGCATCGGCGGAGGCGATGGCGAGCGTGGGGTGGAAGCGGAGGAAGGGGCGGTCGTTGATCTGGATGTCGTCCTCGATCCGCAGCAGGGCGATGCCCACCAGCTCGGCGCGAATCTTTTCCCACGCCGCCGGATCGAGCTGCGACATTTCGAGAAGCTTCTGCTCAAACACACCGCCGCTGAATAACCCGAGCCACGGCAGGGCCGCGCGCGCGGCTTCGCTGAGGTGGCGGCGGGAGAACTCCAGCGAACGCTCCAGCGAGGTGTTGCGGTCCTGATCGGATTCCTGCCTCGCGGTGACGACCAGCTTTGCGAGATCGGCGCGGACCTGTTCCGGCGAGAGCGTGCGCAGGTGCGGGCCGACGAGTTCGAGCGAGAGCGGATGGTCGGCGAGGTCGTCCAGCAGCGGCTCGAGGGCGGGCCGGGCGAGGCGCGCGTCGTCGAGCGAGGCACCGCCTTTTTCCAGGATGCGATGGAGCAGCCACAGGCTGTCGGGCCGGGCGAGGCCGTGCAGCTCGAAGATGCGCGCGCCGGGCAGCCCGGTGTCGCCGGGCCGGCAGGTGACGAGCACGCCGCCGCGGCCCGCGCCGGTGGTGAGGTCGTGAAAGAGCGCGCGCAGCCCGGCGCGCACTTCGTCGGTGTAGGCTTGGAGTTCCGGCTTTAGCCGGTCCTCAACGGGGCCGCCTGAAGGCGGAACTCCGAACGCCGGCAGGGCGCTCTCGAAATTATCCCACACCATGAGCACGGCGCGCTGCTGCATGAACTCGATGGCGCGCTTCCGCTGCTCCGAGCCGGGGCGCTGGTGGAACTTCGGCCCCTCGCAGTATTCGCCGAGGATGCCGATGATGCGCTCCGCATCCATGACCGTGCGCTCGAAGCTGACGAAGCACGCGCCGTCGCGGAACAGCCCGCTGCGCGTCCACCAATCCGCCGCCTCGGAGGCGAGGGTGGTCTTCCCCATGCCGCCCATGGCGTGGAGGACGATGCCGCGGTCGCGCCGGAAGCAGCGTTCGAGCTGGTAAAGCTCGCGCGCGCGGCCCTGGAAGCCAAAGCGCGGCGCATCCGCAAACGCGCCGGGCTGTCCGCGCGTCGGCGGCGGGCGGAAGCCGCGCGTCTCGCGTGCATCCGCGGCATCGAGCGAACGGATGAGCGAGGCGAGGCGGCTGAGGTTCGCGGCGTCGTCGGCGGGATCGAGCATGTCGATCCAAAGCAGGGGCCGCAACTCCGGCTGAATCTCGATGTCCTCCAGCCGCAGGGGAATGATGTGGCGCTGCTGCCGGCCGTGGCGGATCGCGGTCTTGATTTCCCACTCGACCCATTTCGATGCGAGCGCATCCGCGGACACGGCGACGACGGTGAAGCGGCTGTCGCGGATGCCCTGCTCGCATTGCTGCTCGGTGGTGCCGGGGAGCATTTCCCAATTTTGCAGCCAGACGCGCAGGCCGTGCCGGTCCGACAAGGCGCGGGCGATGGCCTCGACGCGCGCGGCGTCGTTGCGATTGTGGCTGAGGAAAACGTCGAACTGCCGCGCGGGCTGGGCGTCCTTTTCCCGGCCGCTGAGGAGCTGGTCGTCCGCGCCGCGCTGGTAGAGGTGCGGGAGGAACCAGTCCTCGAGCGCGACCGTCCTGCCGCCGGGGCCATATTCGATCCAGCGCGCGGGATTGCTGCGCAGCGCGGTGCGGCCCTGCGCGACGGCGTGGCCGATGGTGGTTCCGCTGGCCAGTTCCTCGTAGAATTTTTTCAGCAGGATGCGCGCGGCATCGACGTGGACGGCGTGCCCCCTCCGAGAGGACGCTGCCGACGCCGGCCTGGATGAGCCGCGGGGCGACGGAGCGGAAGACGGCGGCTTTTCCGATGGTGCCGCTGCGGCAGGCTTCGAGGACGACGAGCGGGACCTGGTATTGCGCGAGCAGATCGCCGAGGCGGTCGGCGCGGACGAAGTCGGTCTCGCTTTTTCCCGAGCCGTCGTCGGGCTTCTCGAAGCAAAGCGCGCCGATGCCGGATTCGGGGAGGTAGGCGCCGTGGCCGTCGAAGTGGACGATGTCGAAGGGATCGCCGGCGGTGTGGGCTTCGCGGAGCAGCTCGGTCATGCGCGGGAGCGTGGGCGGGCGGCAGAAGTCGAGGCGGACATCGCCCCCGAGCGGATCGAGTGCATCGAGGAGCGCGCGCGAGGTGAGCCGCGGGTCAATGAAGCCGGTGTCGCCCGGCCTGCTGACGATGTAGAGGATGCGGAGCGGGAGCCGCACCGTGCGCGGGAGAACCGATTCGGGCGCGGCGAGTTGGCGGCGGACATTGACGCGCTGGGCGAGGCTGCCGGCGGCGTCGGCGATGAGTTCCCACGGGAGCCGGAGGAGCGCGCCCATGTCGGTGGCGATGGTGAGTTCGCGCGGCTCAGGCTTTTTGAGAAGATCCGAGAGAAGCGCGGCGTTTTCCTTTGCGCCGAAGATGGCGTCGTGGAGTTCGCGGCCCCAGCGTTTCGCGCGGCTCTCGATGCCCCGCGCGCGCACGACCGCGCCGCCGTCGGGGAGGTCCATGTAGTCTTCGAGATACCAGCGGAGGTCTTCGTAGTCGCCGTCGTCGAGGGGCAGCGTGAGGGTCGCGGGCACGCCGACCGTGTGGCCGGGCTGGTCTTCGAGATGGACGGTGAAGGTGTCCTTTCCCGAGGGAGTGAAGAGAAGCCGCAGTTCCTGCATGGAGGTGAGGCTACCGGTGCGGACGGATGCGGGCGAACATTTTTCGTTTGCCGAATGAAGCGCGCAGCGATCCGCGCGAGGGGAAACCCGCCGGGCAGGAGGCGCAGTTTGCACGGCCTCACGTTTTCCTTTCACAGTCCTCGGCTTTTGCGCTCTCATCCGCGCCCCATGAGTGACCAGTTTGACGTCCGCTACATCGCACAGCTCGCGCGGCTGGATCTGTCCGCCGACGAAATCGCGAAGTTCCAAAGCCAGCTCGGCCAGGTGCTCTCGCACGTCGAGAAGCTCAACAAGGTGGATGTCTCCGGCGTCGAGCCGACCGCACACGCGAATCACGTCGTGAACGTCTTCCGCGCCGACGAACCGCGCGATTGGTTCTCGCCTGCGGATGCGCTCGCAAATGCGCCGCGCTCCGCGAACGGGCTCTTCATCGTGCCAAAGGTGATCGAGTAGCGCAGCCACACGCCAGCTTTTCAAAACCGGATGTCACTCGCATCACTCTCCGTCTCCGCACTCCGCAGCAAACTCCGCTCGCGCGAAACCTCGCCCGTCGAGGCACTCGACGCACTCGAGGCGCGCATCGGAAAAGTGGACCCCGTCGTCCACGGCTACCTCTCGCGCGACTACGCCGCCGCGCGTGCGCTCGCCGAAAACGCCGACGTGAATCTCCCGCTCGGCGGCGTGCCGATCGCGATCAAAGACGTGATCAACGTAATAGGCGAGCCGTGTTCGTGCGGCTCGAAAATCCTCGACGGCTACAAGGCAAACTACGACGCGACGGTGATCAGGATGCTGCGCGCCGCGGGTGCGATTCCGTTTGGACGATGCAACATGGATGAGTTCGCGATGGGCAGCTCGACGGAAAACTCCGCATTCGGCCGCTCGTGCAACCCGTGGGATCCTTCGCGCGTCCCCGGTGGTTCGTCCGGCGGCTCCGCGGCAGTCGTCGCCGCAAACGAAGCCTTCGCCGCGCTCGGCTCCGACACGGGCGGCTCGATTCGCCAACCCGCTGCGTTCTGCGGCTGTGTCGGACTGAAGCCGACTTACGGACGCGTCTCGCGCTTCGGCCTCGTAGCATTTGCCTCGTCGCTCGATCAGATCGGGCCTTTCACAAAAACCGTCGAGGATGCCGCGCTCCTCCTGAACGCGATCTCCGGCCGCGACCCGCTCGACTCCACGAGCCTCGACGAACCCGTGCCGGACTACACCGCGACGCTCGGCCAGGATTTGAAAGGCGTGAAGCTCGGCATGCCGAAGGAGTATTTCATCAGCGGCATAGACCCGCAGGTGGACGCCGCGGTACGCGCCGCGATCCGGCACTACGAATCGCTCGGCGCGGAAATCGTCGAGGTCTCGCTGCCGAACACCGAGCACGCCGTCGGCGTCTATTACATCATCGCCACCGCCGAGGCGTCCGCGAATCTCGCGCGCTTCGACGGCGTCCGCTATGGCTCGCGCGCGACGAATTCCAGCCTCCTCGAAATGTACGGCCAGACGCGCGGCCAGGGCTTCGGCCCCGAGGTGAAACGCCGCATCATCCTCGGCACCTACGTGCTCAGCAGCGGCTACTACGACGCCTTTTACCTGCGCGCACAAAAAGTCCGCACCCTCATCCGCCGCGACTTCATGAGCGCGTTTGAAAAAGTGGACGCCATCATCTGCCCCACGACACCGGAGCCCGCCTTCAAGGCCGGCGATCGCAGCGACGACCCGCTGAAAATGTATCTCGCCGACATCTTCACCATCGCGTGCAATCTCGCAGGCACCTGTGGCATGAGTCTCCCGTGCGGCTTCGCAGATGTGGACGGAAAGAAACTCCCCGTCGGACTTCAGCTCATCGGCCAGCCATTCCAAGAGGCGCGCCTCTTGCAACTCGCGCACGCCTACGAGCAGTCCACCGACTGGCACAAGTCCGCCGCACCGATTTAGCGTTCCGTCGGCTCAGGCCGTCCTGGCCTTCTCGTTCACCTTGTGACCGAGCATGTGCATCGTCTGCTGAAGCGCCTCGACTTGCAGCGGTTTCTTCAGCACGGTGACTGGTCCGAGTTTGAGGATGTTGTCCAGCATCTGGCTGTCCGGGTAGCCCGTGATGATCACAATCGGCAGACTCGGCTGGATTTCCTTCGCCTGACGGTACACCTCGTCGCCCGTCGTGTCCGGCAACTGGAGGTCGAGGAAGCAAAGTTCAAATTTCTGCTTGTGCAATGCCGCCACCGCCTCCCGCCCGGTGCCGACGACGATTCTGGAAAAGCCCTGCTTTTTCAGGAATAGCTTGAACATGCTTTGCAGCCCAATGTCGTCATCCACCACGAGCACCG